>NZ_JAURUN010000004.1:0-434607 GCF_030803945.1 Paenibacillus intestini
TCAACGAAGGAACCATAGAACCCAAATCCATTGCGTTATGATGCGTCAATCTGAGAAAAAGCTAGCTAGTGTCCAATATTAAGGGGTTGAACCGTGAGAAACGCTATTTCACTCACAATCGTCGAAAAACAGCCTATTTCTCGCTTTTTCGATGAAATAACGTCGCTGGTGATCGTTAGAATTCTGATTCACCTTATTTTGCTCAAATAAGCTCACCTGTGATCGTTAGATACTTAGCGCAATAATTCATACAATTAATACACCAACTTACTCCTTAATGCTCCTTAATGCTTCTCAACGATTCTTAACACTTCTCAAAATTCCCTTAATTTTTATAACGCCTCTCACTTCTCCCCAATAAAGTTACAACTTCGTGGAATCATTTCATTTTTTTAAACACACATTGCAATTTCCCTCAAACTATCCTCTTCTTTAACATCAAAAAAACCTTCCTACCCTAGAAAAGGTGGTGGACTATCATCCACAGCCTATTTGCCAGGTAAAGAAGGCTTACATTTTTATTCCAACTCAGTATCTAATTAAGCAGTCCTAAAGCACAGCACCGCGCTCTGGTGTCGCGTGCCGTGCAAAAAATCTCACAACTCCACGGTCTAGAGTGTCACACACGCCATAGAGCATCTGCGTAATTGACTATAAGTAATTCAATTTACAGATTTGCTACGCTCTTACTCTTACGCTGACTACTCCGCCAGTTGCAGAGCTCTGCTCCGCTCTGTATCGCGCTCCAGTACAGGTTTTAGATACTTACCCGTATAGGATTCCTGCACTTTAATAATATCCTCTGGTGTTCCTGTTGCTACAATTGTACCGCCGCCGCTTCCACCTTCTGGACCCAGGTCAACAATATAATCGGCTGTTTTGATGACATCCAGATTATGCTCAATGACAAGCACAGACTCTCCTGAATCGACGAGGCGATGCAAGACGTTCAGCAGTCGGTCGATATCATCGACGTGCAGACCAGTCGTAGGCTCATCCAGAATATAGATCGTCTTGCCAGTACTACGTCGATACAGCTCGGAAGCAAGCTTCACACGCTGTGCTTCACCACCGGACAGTGTTGTTGCAGGTTGACCGAGATTGATGTAACCAAGGCCTACATCAAGCAACGTTTGCATTTTGCGATGAATTTTCGGAATGTTCTCGAAAAACTGAGTTGCATCCTCTACGGTCATTTCAAGCACATCTGCAATATTTTTGTTTTTGTACTTCACTTCAAGTGTTTCGCGGTTGTAACGTTTGCCTTTGCAAACCTCACACGGCACATATACATCCGGCAAGAAGTGCATCTCGATTTTTATAATTCCATCTCCACGGCAGGCTTCACAGCGTCCACCTTTGATATTAAAGCTAAACCGGCCTTTTTTATATCCGCGTACTTTTGCTTCATTGGTCTGTGCAAACAGGTCACGAATGTCGTCAAATACACCGGTATAGGTTGCCGGATTGGAACGTGGAGTTCGTCCGATCGGGGACTGATCGATATCAATAACTTTATCGATATGCTCCAGACCACGAATCTCCTTGTGTTGCCCTGGACGTACTCGTGCACGATTCAAATCACGTGCCAGCGTTTTGTACAAAATTTCGTTGATCAGTGTAGATTTACCTGAACCGGACACTCCCGTTACAGCGGTAAACACACCCACCGGAATCTTTACATTCAGATTCTTCAAGTTGTTCTCTTTGGCTCCGCGCACTTCCAACCAGCGATCGCCAACACTTCGGCGTTCGGTACGAATCGGGATAAACTTCTTGCCACTGAGGTACTGACCTGTCAACGAATTCTCGTCATTCATAATCTCTTCAGGTGTACCTTGTGACATTACTGTCCCGCCGTGAATACCTGCACCTGGGCCAATGTCGATAATATAGTCCGCTGCCATCATCGTATCTTCATCATGTTCGACAACGATCAACGTGTTCCCGATATCCCGCATATGTGCGAGCGTGGAGATCAAACGATCATTATCCCGTTGATGCAGTCCGATACTTGGCTCGTCCAGAATGTAGAGCACTCCCATCAGGCTGGAACCGATTTGAGTCGCTAGTCTGATCCGTTGTGCTTCACCACCGGACAACGTTCCCGCAGCACGGCTTAGCGTCAGGTAATCCAGACCTACGTTAACGAGAAAACCCAAACGGCTGTTAATTTCTTTTAAAATCAGTTTGGCAATGGTCTGTTCTTTTTCGGTCAGTTGAAGTGACTCAAAGAAACGTCCCGCTTCACCGATGGACAAACTAGTCACATAAGCCATGTTGTGGTCATTAATGGTTACAGCAAGACTCTCTCGTTTCAGACGTTGCCCTTTACATGTACCACAAGGCTTGGCACTCATGTATCCTTCAATGAACTCACGGATACCTTCTGAACCTGTTTCGCGATATCGACGCTCCAGATTATTAACGATCCCTTCGAACGTAACTAATGCTTCTTTACGCTGTCCGAAGTCATTTTCATAACGGAAACGAATTTTCTCAGACCCTGTTCCTTGCAGCAGCTTGTTCATCTGTTCAGCAGGAAGATCCTCTACAGGAACATCTTGCGGAATGTTGAAATGTTCGCATACGGATTTGAGAAACTGCGGATAATACGTGGACGTTCCTCCTGTCCAGGCATCAAACGCTCCTTCTTCAATCGATTTACTGCGATCCGGCACAAGCAGATCCGGATCAACAATCATTTTGACACCCAAACCGTCACAATCCGGACATGCACCAAATGGACTATTAAAAGAGAACATCCGAGGCGCCAGCTCATCAATACTGAATCCACACACCGGACAAGCAAAGTTGGAACTGAAGCGCAGTTCTTCTTCACCGATAATATCCACGAGCAGCTGCCCACCAGACAGATTAAGTGCCGTTTCAATGGAATCTGCCAATCGAGCTTGAACATCATCCTTCACAACGATCCGGTCAACGACAACATCGATGGTATGTTTTTTATTTTTCTCTAGCTGGATGTCCTCTGACAGGTCTCGTAATTCCCCATTAACCCGTACACGGACAAACCCTTGTTTAGATACATCGGCAAAAACACTTTTGTGCTCTCCTTTGCGTCCCGCAACAATGGGAGCCAAAATCTGCAACCGGGTACGTTCAGGGTATTGCATGATACGATCCACCATTTGTTCTACGGTTTGGGATGTAATTTCGATCCCGTGATCCGGACAATGCGGATGACCCACACGAGCAAACAGGAGACGCAGATAATCATAAATTTCAGTAACGGTTCCTACTGTGGAACGCGGGTTACGACTTGTTGTTTTCTGATCAATGGAGATCGCAGGCGATAGCCCCTCAATCGAATCGACATCCGGTTTCTCCATCTGACCTAAAAACTGACGTGCATAGGCAGACAATGATTCTACATAACGCCGTTGTCCTTCGGCATATATCGTATCAAACGCCAGCGAGGACTTGCCTGATCCGCTCAAACCGGTCAATACGACAAAGCGGTCACGCGGAATAGTAATATCGATGTTTTTTAAGTTATGCGCTCGTGCGCCTTTGATGACAATGTTCTCGCTCGCCAATGGTATTCATCCTCTCATTGCTTTTCTATAAACCTCTTAACCAAATTCGTCATTTTTATCAGTATAGACCTGATTTTGCGATTTCAACATGTCTTATTATCGGGTCAATGGATACATTTATTTACTTCGATTTACTCAATAAGAGAACGGCCAGACTGGCCGTTCTCTTATCATCCATGTTCAATCAATGAAGCTTCCTCTATCGATTTACATCTATTCTGCTCGCAATTCCAGCAATGCATCACGAAGCTCGGCGGCACGCTCAAACTGCAAGTTTTTGGCTGCATCTTTCATCTCCGCTTCCAGACGCTGAATAAGCGACTGGCGCTCCTTCTTCGACATCTTCTCGGCGGCGCCAGTCAGATACTCGTTTTTGGATTCAGCAACCTTCGTTGCCTCAATGACATCACGCACTTTTTTGCGAATGGTCTGCGGTGTAATGCCGTGTTTTTCATTGTACTCCATCTGAATGGTACGGCGTCTCTCGGTCTCTTTTATCGCTTTATCCATGGAATCCGTTACTTTGTCACCATACAAAATAACTTTACCCTCACTGTTCCTTGCGGCACGCCCGATTGTCTGAATCAGGGAACGCTCGGAACGCAGGAAACCTTCCTTATCCGCATCCAGAATAGCTACCAATGAAACCTCCGGCAAATCCAGACCTTCCCGTAGCAAGTTAATACCAATCAATACATGGAAGGTACCCAGCCTCAGATCACGCAGAATGGACATCCGTTCCAATGTTTTGATCTCCGAGTGCAGATATCTAACCTTAATGCCAACTTCCTTCAGGTAATCCGTCAGGTCTTCCGACATCTTCTTGGTCAGCGTAGTGATCAGCACACGCTCGTCTTTGGCAATCCGGTCGTTAATCTCTGCAATCAGATCATCAATCTGTCCTTTTGTTGGACGCAGCTCAATAACAGGATCAAGCAGGCCAGTCGGACGAATGATCTGTTGCACCATCGTATCGGTATGCTCAATTTCGTAAGGTCCTGGCGTCGCCGATACATAGATGATCTGGTTCATCTTTTCTTCAAACTCTTCAAACTTCAGCGGACGGTTATCCAGTGCAGAAGGCAAACGGAAACCGTGATCCACCAACACCGTCTTCCTCGCTTGGTCACCATTGTACATCGCACGGATCTGCGGCAATGTAACGTGTGACTCATCCACCACGATCAACATATCATCCGGGAAGTAGTCCATCAGGGTGTATGGCGTATCCCCGCGTTCACGGAAGGTCAGCGGCCCGGAGTAGTTCTCGATCCCTGAGCAGAACCCGACTTCCTTCATCATCTCGATATCGTAACGTGTACGCTGCTCCAGTCGCTGTGCTTCCAGCAACTTGCCTTGCTCACGCAATACTTCAAGCCGTTCTTCCAATTCACGTTCGATGTTCACCAGTGCCACACGCATCGTTTCTTCTTGGGTTACGAAGTGAGATGCCGGGAAAATAGCAATATGCTCGCGCTCACCGATTAATTCTCCGGTTAAGACGTCAATCTCGGTAATTTTCTCGATCTCATCCCCGAACAACTCCACTCGAATGGCATGTTCACCCTTGGAAGCCGGGAAAATCTCAATAACATCGCCACGGACACGGAACGTGCCACGGACAAAGTTAATATCATTCCGCTGATACTGTATCTCTACAAGACGGGACAGAATCTGATTACGTGGTTTCTCCATTCCAACCCGCAGAGACAACAACATACTGGAGTAGTCATGAGGTGATCCCAAACCATATATACAGGATACACTTGCTACGATAATGACATCACGACGTTCGAACAAGGAACTGGTCGCGGCATGTCGCAACTTATCAATCTCTTCATTAATACTCGAATCCTTCTCGATATACGTATCTGAGGAAGGAATATAGGCTTCTGGTTGGTAGTAGTCGTAATAACTGACAAAATACTCAACCATGTTATTTGGAAAAAATTCTTTGAACTCACTCGCCAACTGTGCCGCCAGTGTCTTATTGTGTGCAATAATCAACGTGGGTCGCTGTAGCTTGGCAATAGTCTGTGCAATGGTAAACGTCTTACCCGTACCCGTTGCACCCAAAAGCGTCTGGTATCTCTTCCCTTCCTGAACACCCTTCACCAATTCCAGAATGGCTGCTGGCTGATCACCTTGGGGAGAAAACTCTGACTCGATTTCGAACGTTTTGTCGCTCATAATAATATCGCTCATTGCCGTATCTCACCCTATCGTCTAAAATAATAGTCACTATATATTGTCGAAGTTCCCCGAATTTCCAGTTGGGAAAACTTATAGTAATAGGAATATTTGTTCCCGTTCAATTATACCTTGTTCGTTTTAGTGATGCAAACGTGAAATGAAGATAGGAGTGGGTTAATTTATGGATATTGCGACACTTATCGGTATAATTGCCGGAATTGCCGCAGTTATCAGCGGTTTTTTGTGGGAAGGCGGCCATATGTCCGGCCTGTTACAAAAAACGGCTGCTCTAATCGTGTTCGGCGGCACCATCGCTGCCGTTGTAGCCAGCTTCCCTGCACATCGTCTGCGAACGATCCCTGCTGCTTTACGTATGGCCTTTGGACGTCGTGCTCAGGATTCCAAACAATGGGTCGAAGAACTGATCGAGATGTCATCCATTGCCCGCAGATCCGGTGTGCTTGCTCTGGAACGCAGAGTTGTGGATCATCCCCATCCCTTTTTACAAGATGGCATCCAGATGGTTGTCGACGGTACAGACCCGGATGTTGTTCGGCAGATTCTGGAGATGGAAATTGATTCTGTAGAGCAGAAACATGAGGGTTATGCCAAAATATTCGAATCTGCCGGTGGTTATGCCCCAACGATGGGGATCATCGGAACCGTAATGGGACTTATTCAGGTACTCGGAAGCTTAACCGATCCAACCGGACTCGGACCAGCCATTGCCGTTGCTTTTACAGCCACTCTATATGGAGTTGCCAGTGCTAACCTGATCTTTTTACCTATCGCTTCCAAAATCAAATCCAGAGGTGCTGACGAGGTGCAAGAAATGGAGATGATGCTTGAAGGAGTGCTTGCCATTCAAAATGGCGAAAATCCACAGCTCGTTCGCAAACGGCTAGAGTCTTTTACACTGTCGCACCGCCAGGTCTTGCAATCTCCGCTCGCAAAGGAGGGATTAGATGAGTCGTCGCAGTAAACGGCGTGCCAAACGCGAAGCTGCTGACCATCGGGATCGCTGGATGATTACCTATGCGGATCTCATTACGTTGCTACTGATTTTTTTCGTCATCATGTACGCCATGAGCAATCTGGATACCGGTAAATACGACGTCGTGACCCAATCCCTTCAAAGCACTTTTAATAAATCCGACTCCATACTTGAACTGGGGAACGGACTCGGCGAGACACCAGGTCAAACCATCACCAAGCCCCCCCAGGGAAGCTCAGAGGATGATCAAGATTCGTCATCAGATTCGGACAAAGATACCCCGGATGATAGCAACCGTCCGCTCACGGAGCGGGAAGAACAATTCAGGACTCAGGAACAGGAATTACAAAATCTGTTCAATGTGATTACCCAATATATCGAAGATAATAAACTGGATAATCAAATTTTCGTGGCAGACAAACCGCAAGGTATCTCCATTACGCTCAGTGATCGTTTTCTGTTTGATCAAGGACAAGCTGCCTTGAAAAAAGATGCTGCTCCTACACTTAGCAAACTCGCCAGTTTGTTTCGTAATCTTCAAATGGTGGTCAGTATTGAGGGACACACGGATAACATCCCAATAGGAGCCAATTCCGCGTACAAGGATAACTGGGAGTTGTCCGGTGAACGTGCGTTATCAGTACTACGCTTTTTCATCGATCAGGAGAAACTCGACCCCGACCACTTCCAATATGCAGGGTATGCGGATACCAGGCCAACCGGAGACAATACAACAGCAACTGGAAGACAGAAGAATCGCCGGGTTGAAATTACGGTGCTTCGCCAATTACAGCCATAGTCAGTTATCCCGCAAAAAAATACATGCATGACCTCAGCCTCTATTAACCGACTACGAAGTCATGTTACAAAAAAACAACTCAGTAAAAAGCACGTTTGACTGTATTCATCCCGTCAAACGTGCTTTTTTGACTGTATTCTAAATTACCCTTGCTCTTGCTCCTACTCTTGCTCTTGCTTTAACTCTTAACTCCTAACTGACTCCCTCTATCTCTTTTCCTATTTACGCCGCCACCAATTTACGCATCCATCCCCGGTTGATTGGGACGAAGAATCACGGAACCGACAGCCAGCAGGATCACGGCCATGGCAAACAGGATCAGCAGCGGCAGGGTGATGTCTGCCAACGTGCCTCCGGCAGAGATCGTTTCGACTGCCTGAATCGTCCATTTTTGCGGTACGAAGTTCGCCAGCTTCTGCATATACTCCGGCATGATGGATAACGGCCAGAAGCAACCTCCAATCATACATGTTGGTACAATGATAAGAGAATTCAGCATACTGGCATTTTTCGATTCACGAATCAAACCGCTCACAGCACTCGCTAATCCCATCGATACCAGCATAAACGCTCCAAGAATCAGAAAGTGAATACCAAACGGAATCCCTGCATCATAATGCAGCACCCAACGGCTTATACCGAGCACGAGCATAATCTGGATGACTCCAATCGCCAGACTACCCAGAAAGTTTCCTAGCGCGATCTCATATGACCTAACTGGAGCGGTATACATTCGAGCCATCGTACGTTGTTTTCGATCGTCCATAATAACAGCCACTGCACTCGTTAACAGTCCCATCATGAACATAATCGTGAATCCGGTGACGTTATTTAAACCTGGCTTGGGATACAGTTGCAGATGTGATGCTTCCCCGGATAGATGATGCCTCCCAATCTCTTGCAGGAGCTGTTCGAGTTTCGCCTCCTGACTCTTAGCGTCAGCTTTAGAAGGCAACATGGTAGCAGATGTTTGTACGGCAGCAGCAGACTGTTTCAACCCATCCGCAACCCCTTCGGCGGCTGCTCGTAGGATGTATGAGCTTTCGCTGACACGCATTTCAATCCACTGGATCTCCACGGGCTTCCCCTGTAACAGCGATTCGGTGTAATTGGCGGGAATTACAATTCCCATGCTTGCTTTTTGGCGAACGATATCCGATTTCACTTCTGCCTCGTTACTCGCAGCTTTGAAGCTGTAGTCCTTCGTACGAGCGAGCTCGTTGATCATCCATGATCCAGCGATCCCCTCATCCATATTGACATAAGAAACAACCGCACGACTGGCCTGCTCACTTCCAAAAAGAGCAACTGCACCTGTCACAACAAGGCATGGTAGCAGTAAAAATGCAACAAACCCACGTTTACGTCCCAGTGTTCTCCGGATCATTAACCAAGCGATATGCAGACTATTCATAACGATATCCAACCTTTCTGTATATCACTGCAGCTGCTGCTGCTAGCACTGCACACACGGCCCCAAGCATGAAAATATTGTGCATGACCTCCTGCAAAGTTGCACCAAGCATCATACTCAGAAAACTTTGAAGCGCCCAATGATTCACCGTGAATTCGCTAATGCGCTGTACAAAATCGATGGCGATCGGAGTAAACCCGCCGCTAATAAAAGTCATCACGATGATAATTCCCTGCATTAATGCAGTAGCTGAAGTAGCGCTTTTACTAACCAAGGCTACAATAATGCCCAAAGTCATTGACGCCAGCGTAATAAGTATACAGATTAGTACAATCAACCACGGATGACCACCCCAATTCACGCCAAATAACAGGTTGGTCATGACGATAATAATGATCGCTTGTAAAAAGGCAAGCAGACTGTTACCTGCAACTTTGCCAGCAAAGATGACTCCATTGCCTACTGGTGTTGCCTGAAGACGCGCGAGCGTTTGTTTGTCGCGCTCCGTAAACAGGCTGTTAACGGTGGTCATGCCAGAGTACAGCATAAACATCGCCAGCATGGCTGCTGCGTAATATTGTGAAGCGCTGTAGGATTGACCGGAATGTCCTGGGCTGCTGACCTTAATATTTGGCTGTGCTGATGGCAATCCAGTCCCATCTTGCGTTGAAATCGCCATCACCGTTTCTGGTCCAAGGACTTTTGCAATGGCAGCCTGTCGATTCAACTCATCCGTAAAGCTAGTGAATAATGTCTGCCCCACTACATTAAGTGTATTATCTTTTCCAAGTATCCATTGTAGCTTAACGGTTTTTCCTACCATCCATTGTTGCACCATATCCGAAGTAATGATTACCGCAAAATCAAGATCTCCTTGTTTTAACGCATCCATCGTTTCGTCCTGTGAAGACATGTTTTTCACTTTTACCATTTGGGCTACTTCAGGTGCAGCCACAAAGGCTTTCAGGGCTTCACCTACAGGAGAGGATGCCGCTTCATTTGATTGCACAATCCCCACGCGCAACGTATCAGGCGTCGTATCTTTTCCTGTTCCCATCGCGCTCGATAATGCCGTTCCCAAGATGAAAATTAATAATAAAGGCAGAATGAATAGATTAATCACTACAGAACGAATTTTCAAAATACGTCTGAGTTCAAAGATACAAATATGCCATATGCTCATGCCATCTCCTCCTAGTCTCGAAGCGTTCGCCCGGTCAGATTGAGGAAAAGCGTTTCGAGATCCGGTTCTTCGACCTGGAGGGATTGAATGGATATGTCATGTTTACTGCAAATAAACAGCATATCTTGCAGTGCCTGCTGTGCGGAAGGTAGCATAATCGTTATTGTGTCTTCGGTGACTTCTACTGCCCGTACACGCGGGTGAAGTTTAAGTTCTTCCACAACACCGACATCCAGGCCGGAGGTGGTAAGTACAATTTTTTCCTCCGATGCAACGCGTTCCCTTAACTCAGCCTCGGTTCCACAAGCAATAATCCGGCCTTGATCCATGATAGCCACCCGATTACTGATCGCTGCAACCTCCTCCATATAATGACTTGTATAGATGATGGTCGAGCCCATCTTGTTGAGCGTTCGCACCGATTCAAGAATGTGATTGCGAGATTGTGGATCAATGCCCACGGTAGGCTCATCCATAATGATCAGATCCGGCCTGTGACTGAGCGCACATGCGATGTTGAGTCTGCGTTTCATGCCGCCCGAGAAGGTGGCTGGAGCATCCTTGGCCTTATCTTGCAAACCAACAAATTCAAGAGATTCCTGCACTCTTTCTTTGAGCTTTTTCCCTCGTAATCCATAGAGCCGGGCAAAAAAAGTAACATTATCCACGGCACTCATCGTTTCATACAAAGCCAAATCTTGCGGAACCAGTCCAATCTTACGCTTCACATCGAGTGGTCGCTCCTTCACCGATATGCCATCCAGTCTGATCTCTCCCTGATCCATGCTGAGCAGACCTGCAATCATGCTAATGGTGGTGCTTTTTCCCGCTCCATTCGGGCCAAGCAGACCAAAAATCTCTCCCTTTTGCACACTTAAGTTGAGGTGATCCACCGATAACTTGCTGCCATACCGTTTTACAACGTGATCCATTTCCAGTATGTTCATCTACGTATGCCCCTCCCATATGAGCTCTTACCGCGATATTTCTAAGTCTATTGTATCGAATGTCTCCCCTTGGCGAAGGTACATAAAGTCATCATTCAAAGGTGACTTAAGTCATCTCCTGATGTTGCGGTGGCCTATGTTATAATCAAGGATGCGTTATCGTCTTATTCTCCATTATGTTAAAAAAGGATGTCATCTACATATGCCCTTGGGATCCCTGCAATATGGTTTATTGGTTGTACCTGCTGTGTTGTTCAGTTTGACCCTACCTTTACATGGCGAAGCACTGTACACCTTTTACATCCTCATCTCGACCTTACTCGCTGTAGCGAACCGCTTTACCCGTTCAGGCGCACAGCAATCACTGTTATTTCTGGCAGAAATAATGTGGGCCAGCTGGTTGATCGCGCTATACGGCCCCTTTATGATTTTCATCTCTCTATCGGTTCTTTATGTTTATATGTATCGGCTCGGTGGATCTATAAGATGGTTCATATTAGGGTTTCAGCTGATTACAACGAATCTTGCACTGTATTGGCATGTTGCAACTCCAACTACGCTCAGTTCTGGAGCGATGGAAGTTCAAATAAACACCATTAGCTGGTTCTCGGACTCTGTGAAGATAAACATTGGCGTAAACCTGCTCCTATGGATGACAGCGGCTCTCTCCTGGCAAGGAGCCAAAGCGGCAAACCGTCGTCAGCAACTGGAGCATGTGTATGACGAGTTACGGCATAAGCATTATGAGCTACAAGAGACGCGTGCACAATTGCTGTCATTTTCCAAACAATTAGAAGATGCGGCTCAGGCAGAAGAGCGTATTCGAATATCCCGTCAGCTTCATGATGATATCGGACATCGGCTAATCCGCACCAAAATGATGTCAGAAGCTGCATTGCTCACGCTACCTTTGAATAACGAACAGGGCACTGAAATGGTCAAGCAGATTCGAGACCAGCTGGCTGCAAGTATGGATGATATGCGTAACACCCTTCATAAACTTCGTCCTGATTTTCATGCATCCGATGCCTACGCTTTGGATCGTCTATTAGAAGAAGTCGGCCGCGATACAGGGATACAGACTCATTACGAAATGGTTGGTCAACCACACACTCTCTATCCGAGTATACAGATTGTGTTGTACAAAAATGCCAAAGAAGCTGTAACGAATGCCATTAAACATGGAAAGGCCACTTCCATTCGTTTGCAGCTGGCTTTTGGGCATCAGGAGATTCGTATGAGCATCAGTAATGATGGCAGCATGCACTCCCTTTTAGATACAAGTGTAACAACTGGCCTTGGGCATGAGGGTATGCGTCAGCGTACACAGTTCATTGGAGGTACCATTGAGGTTCAACCCACCGCCCCATATACCGTTATCACTCGAATCCCCATGACAAACAAAATGAATTTACTGTAAAACGGAAAGGAATATGCTCATGCCAGAACCGAACAATAGCACTCAGAAAACATTGTCCGAGCAACCTTCAATGATTCAAGTCCTCCTTGTCGATGACGATCCCTTCATCCGGGAAAGCCTGAAAGTGGTGCTCGGCCTCGATGCGGATATCCACATTACAGATACGGCTTCCAATGGGACGGAGGCACTTGCGTGCCTTGAATCAGGAACACCTGCAGATGTTGTACTCATGGATATACGTATGCCCGAATGTGATGGGGTCGAAGGAACTCTTCTGATCAAAACCCGTTTCCCCGATATCCAGGTACTGATGCTGACAACCTTTGACGACGATGAATATATCATTCAAGCTATACAGAACGGAGCGAGTGGTTATCTACTCAAAAACCTCCCTCCTGCCCGTATCGTGCAGGGCATCAAAACCGTCCATAACGGGGATATGCTGATCCACCCGGATATTGCACGCAAACTCGCGGGTTTGCTTCGAACGCCAGCTTCTCCTCCGGTAAACGAGCCACTTGAAACGCATGGGCTTACACGCATGGAGCTTTCCGTTGCCGAAGCTATATCAGAAGGACTATCCAACAAAGAAATTGCCACTAAACTGTTTCTCAGCGAGGGTACCGTCAAAAACTATGTAACTGAAATCCTGGGTAAGCTGCATTTGCGTGATCGCACCCAAATCGCCATTTTTATTTTGAGAAAATAAAGCAAAAAGGTACTTCCTCACGCCAGCCAAGGCGTTTGGAAGTACCTTTTATTACATTTCGACTGACCCTTTGTCACTCACTACAGGGGCCGGTGGTAAAGCCAGTGGAGCTTCGTCGATACGCTGCTGCTCTTTCCGGCGTGTGAATAATTTGAGGGTAATCACATGAAACAACGTCACCGGACGTGGCTGAACTGCCCATGCTTCATGTTTATCCGGTGCCATAATCACACCAAGTTGGTGGTGCTCGCCTTCGTAAATCGCTCGTTGCATAAACTTGCTCTCTCCCTGATGATTACGCACCTCCAGCTTGCAAAAAGCCGGATTCATCCGCAGTGCCCGGTGTAGCTCTTCGGGAGAATGAACGAGTATACCGTTCACTTTATACAATGTCTCCCCTGCCTCAATTCCGAGCTCTGCTGCAGGACTCTCTGGAATCACACTAAGTACCTTAAGTCCATGCTGAGGGTGAACAAATGCAGGACTAAGTTGCTGCTCTTCCAATGCGCTGTACCACACCAGGAGTTCATGTCCGGCAAAAGCTACCAAGGCTGCAATCACTGTCAATGGTGACCACCATACGGCAAGCAGACTGAATACAAGTAATGCCAAGCTATATAGCATCAAACGTTTAGCTGAAACCTGGAGTTTACGCCCAGGTAGCATACTTTGTGTATTTTCGCTAAATCCCAGCAAGATGGGCAGTGCCATTAGCGTGTAGCCCTGACCTGCATGAAGTAGCGGAGTCCACGCCAGTTCTGTGATACCTCCGGTTGTCGGAACAAGAATTAGTAGTGGAACCGCCCAGAAGAGTTGCATCTGATATCCGCCTACCAACTTCCCGCGTTTACCTTCCATCAGAAACGGTGAGGCCATAGATACACCCTGCATTCGTGCCAGTATAGCTTCGCCAAAATGCAGCAATGCAGCCAGCACGAGCAATGCAGGCATGTCCAATGCACGCACCGTCTCCACAGCATGTCCAAGCATACCGGAAGGTTGCCAGCTGGAAGCCACATTCAAAGCAAATTGCAGTATTCCCAGCGCCCCTGCTGCATAGGCGAAACATAAATAGCGGATACGAATAAGAGCTAAGACCAATGCTGCAATCCATATGCTAATCAGACTTCCCAGCGTAAGATAAGTGCCAAGGAAAAGAGATATCATGGACACAATTACACCAATGACAATTCCCCCAAGAACCGCTCGAATCGCCTGCGTGATCGAACTCTGCATACGTACATGGAAGAGTTTCCGTTCCTGGAGCAACTGACGATGATAAATTAAAGCAATCAGAATCACTGCCATATAATAAAACGGCTGAATCAACAACTGTAACAATGCTTCCCCTAATACAGTTAACCAAGGCCATACCCATTCCATTGTAGCATTTCACTCCTCTCCATCAGCCGGTTCAGAAAAAAAGAAGGCTGAAAATCAGCCTTCTTTATGGCTTCGACACAGCGGACGAAATATCCTTTGAGACATTTTCGATCGCGCGTTTCAGCTGTGCATCATATTGAGGATTGGCAATACGTTCAATCAGAGATGCTTCCAGAGACTCTGCCGTTTTCTCATCGATTTGGCCAGTAACCTGAATGCCTTTTTTCTTCTGGAACGCCTTGACGGCTTCTTCGGTCTTCTGGTCGTAGTATCCGTCTACACGATCCGGCTTGAAGTCAAGTCCTCTCAGCATCGTCTGCGCGCTCTTCACATCCATGCTATTGCTGGCATATTTCAGTGGCAACTTCTCTTTATTAATCGGCGCAACCGAGAAATAGTCTGGCTGGTTCACTGCAATATCCGGTTTGATGCCTTTTTCATGAATCCAGGTACCGTTTGGTGTCAACCACTTGGCGATCGTAATCTTCAGCAGGCTACCGTCGCCCATCTGTTTATCGTAGCTGGTCTGCACCGTTCCTTTACCAAATGAATTTTCACCTACCAGTGTAGCACCAGCAGATTGTTGCAAAGCTCCTGCCAGGATTTCGGAAGCACTCGCGCTACCTTTGTTCATCAAGACGGTAATAGGATAAGGTTTGGCTGATCCATTCGATTTACTTTGTTCCTTCTTGCCATTTTTATCTTCAACCTGAACGATGACTTTACCTTTCGGTACAAACTGTTCTGCTATATCGATAACGACTTGCAGTACACCGCCCGGGTCATTCCGTACATCGATAATCAGGCCTTTCATATTCTGCTTCTCGAGCTTAGCAAGTTCTTCTTTGAAGCGTTCACCTGTATTCAGAGAGAACTGCGTAATGTTGATGACACCAATACCGCCATCTTCCATATGCGCATAGACGGTTTCCAGATCTATATCATCACGAACAATCGTGAATTCAATTGGCTCTGTTGATCCCGCACGTTTCACCTGTACTTTAGCTTCGCTACCCTTTGGACCTCTAATCTTGTTAACCGCTTTGTTGAGCTCAAGTCCTTGAAGTGATTCGCCGTTAACAGACATAATGATGTCTTTCGCACGGATACCTGCTTTTTCAGCAGGTGAGCCTTTGATTGGGGAAACGACAACGACATTACCGTCTTGCGAGGAAACCTCTGCACCAATACCGGTAAATGAACCTTCGATAGACTCTTCAAACTGGGCAGCTGTTTCCTGTCCCATATAGTTGGAGTAGGGATCACCGAGAGATTCCATCATGCCGTTAATCGCACCATCAATCAGCTTGGTACGGTCGACATCTTTATAATAGTTACTGGAGATCAAATCCATTGCGGTTTCAATCTTCTTTAAATCGTTTTTCTGCTGCGAGCTGCCGGTTACACTTGCCAGCAGTCCTTCGCCGGGTTTTACCTGGCTTGTAATGCCCGGGTAAGTCATTAACACGATGGTTAACAGACTCCCGCCAAGCAGTCCCAAAATAACGAACAGCAGCGCCGATCTTTTTTTCATCATCCGTATGTCACCGCCTTTAGTATTGAAGCGCATCCGATTCGAACTGCCCCGAATCATTCCCTGAACATGCCAGCTTAGTATATGTCTAGCTTGTACGGATTATGATTTTTCCATTCGAAGTTTAAACTATATAAGTTGCAACGCATTAAATCAGACAATCTACAAATAGTTCATCGGATTCACAGCTGTTCCATTATCACGCACTTCAAAGTGCAAGTGAGGCCCAGTTGAGTTCCCTGTATTGCCAGACTCGGCAATCGTATCGCCTTTATTTACCGTATCTCCCTTGCTAACCTTGAATCCACCTTCACGCAAATGGCCGTACAATGACCACAGACCTCCGCCATGATCAATAATAACCGTGTAGCCATAGCCACTATACCATTCAGCCATAATGACAATCCCGCCGGAAGCCGCATGAACGGATGTGCCTACTGGAACGGCAAAATCGACACCTGCATGTAGTTTGCCTACTTCCCCTGTAATCGGGTGAATTCGCGGACCGAACGGTGAAGAAATGCGTCCACCAGACACCGGTCTTGCAAAAATACCGCTACCTGACGAATAAGTTACCTCACCGTTGCTGCTTGAACTTACACGTGTTGGCGCCTTGGCTGCTGCTTTGGCACGTGCCGCAGCTTGGGCCCGAGCTTTGGCTGCAGCTGCGGCCTGTTGCTCACGCAATTTATTTTTCTCCTGTAACAGAGCTGAGCGTTTGCCAGCAATCTGCATCAACACAGCTTCCTGCTCAGCCGTCAACTCTTCGGATTGTTCAATTTTAGCATCATATGAAGCCAGGAGCACCTGCTTTTCTTTCTCTTTATCGTTCAGCTGCGACTTGCGCTGTTTCTTCTGTGAATACAGGCTTTTGGCCTCCGCATATTGTCGGTCCAAATCTGCCTTTTTCTCTACCACAAGTTGCTTGTCCTTTTTATGTTCATCCAAGAGATGCTGATCCTGATCCACAATCGTTTTAAGCGAGTCCGCACGGGTCAGAAAATCGGTAAAGCTGGTGGAAGATAAAAGGACATCAAGGTAGGATACTGCCCCATCCGTATACATCAGGCGTACACGTGACTCTAGCAGTTTTTCTCTTGCGACGATCCGGTCTTCTGCTGCTTGCAGATCTTTTTTCGTTGTACGAAGATCTTCCTCCGTATTTTCAATCTGCAACGATACACTGGCCAGCTCATCACTCACGACATTGATCTGTTCCAAGACAACCTTCAGGTAAGCATTGGTTTTGTTCTTGTAATGTTGCGCTTCCTGTTTATTGGCCGCAGCCTTTTTTTGCTCCTGCTTGGCGGAAGCCGCCTTGCTCTCCAGTTGCTGAATCTGTTGATCAATATCGCTGATGCTATTCTTGGCATATCCGTCAGAAGGTTGAAACGTCATACCGGCCAGTAACATAAAGGCCAGCAGCGAAGCGGTTTTTTTCAAAATGATGATCCCCCATCCTATGAATTCACAAGAAAGCAACCTGCACAGGTGGTGAACAGCATGTTCTTTGCTTTCTTTCATCAAAACAACAGTTGCGTCTTTTCTACATATCGTCAAACAGCGTTCAATAATGAACCTGTTTTTTCATTCTTTTCGACATTTTCTACACTTTGAGCGACTTGCGAATGGACAGTGTACTGCCCAAAATGCCTACGAGCACACCAAGACCAATCAGCAACGTTCCCATCAGTGGCCAGATCTCGCTGAGTGGAATTAGATTCAGCATCTGCATGAAGACATCCTGACCAATCGTTGACATCAATTGACTATATCCGAAGAACAGAACCGCGACCGTAATGACGGAACCGATCAGTCCAATTAACGCCCCTTCAATAAAGAAAGGCCAGCGGATAAAGGTGTTGGTTGCACCCACCAGTTTCATAATGCCAATCTCCCGGCGGCGCGCCAGAATCGTTACGCGAATCGTATTCGAGATCAGGAACATCGACATCAGGCCCAGTCCCCCGACAAAAATAAATCCGATATTACGAACAAGCTTCGTAAATTTGAATAACACATCTACCGTTTCCTTGCCGTAGTTCACTTTCATGATCGGCTTCTCGGCATGTTTCTCGTTCAATGCTTCAATCTTCTGCGCGACAAAATTGACCGTTTCCGGTTCAATTACTTTAACTTCAATCGTATCTGGCAATGGATTGTTATCTACATCGAAACCACCGAGAACATTATCCGCATTTTCGCCTAGACGTTCACGAAATTCTTTTAATCCTTCATCCTTCGGAACAATTCGAATCTCGCTGACTTCAGGCATGGCACTGATCTCCTGACCAATGACATTGCGCAGGTTCTCGTCCACATTCAGCTCCAGAAACGTACTGATCTCTACCTGGCTGTCTACCTGATTGGCCATAGAGTTCACGTTAAGCACAAGCAACATAAACACGCCAAGAATAAACAGAGAGACGATAATCGACATGACGGAGGCCACTGACATCCAGCCATTGCGGAATACGTTCTTGAAGCCCTCCCGCAGATGTCGCAAGAGAGTACTAAAATTCATAACCGTATTCCCCTCTCATCTGATCCCGTACAATCTGTCCGCGTTCAATGGCGATAACCCGTTTACGCATCGTATTAACAATATCTTTGTTGTGTGTTGCCATTACAATCGTTGTGCCCCGGAAATTGATCTCGTCCAGCAGTTGCATAATGCCCCATGACGTCTCCGGGTCCAGATTCCCTGTAGGCTCGTCCGCAATAATGACGGAAGGATTGTTCACAATCGCACGTGCGATTGCAATCCGTTGCTGTTCCCCGCCTGATAGCTGTGAAGGTTCGCGATTAGCCTTGCTGCGCAGTCCTACCAGATCGAGCACTTCCATAACCCTTTTCTTGATGTGACGCTTCGGCGCTTCAATAACTTCCATCGCAAAAGCCACGTTCTCATATGCTGTCATCTTCGGTAGCAGGCGGAAATCCTGAAATACAACACCGATATTACGACGTACATAAGGGATTTTTCGTGGTTTCAACTTGCCAATATTAAATCCGTTAATGGATATTTGCCCTTTGGTTGGCACTTCTTCTCTGTACATCAATTTCATGAATGTCGATTTGCCTGCACCGGATGGACCAACGATATAGACAAATTCATTGCGGTCGATCTTCACCGACACCCCTTGTAATGCGTGGGTACCATTGGCGTAGGTCTTCCACACGTCCTGCATTTCTATCACATCATCACTTCCTGCTCACATAGTTAGCCATTATGATTTCGACACAATCCCGGCATTTCCTTTAAAAAGGCCTGAAATTCATCAGGAAAAATCCATCCTGTCCCTCTTTTGCTGGTGAAGCATGGATTCATATGAAGTTTATTGTAACAAATTTGTTACCTATTGAGTACCCGAAAGTTTTCCACCCTTGGATCATATAGATAGAGAGTGTTACGAATTCCGGAACAACAGAAGCCAAAAGGAGCGTTTGGTTATGAAAAAAATACATGTAACGGTCATCGCCCTGTTCTCCCTGCTCTTGATCGGCTCCGCGTCCTATGGATTGCTCTATATGTACGTAAACCAGCCTACTTTGCCAAAAGGGGTACAGATTAGCGGCTGGGCCATCGATGGCAAACATCGCAAAGAGGTACTGGCAGAACTGCACACTCGCATTCAACAATTACAGGACTGGCCTGTCACACTGGAAGTGGCTGAACCAAACCCGATAACGATGTCACATACTGCCGCCGAACTAGGAGTGAGTTACAGTGCAGACAGCTTCAAGGCCGCAGTACAACAGCTGGATGAGGGGAACCTGTGGGAACGCGCGTATGCACGGTATCAATTTCCCCAGACCTTCTCTTTGGATATGAACTACAATGAACAAACCTTTCAACAATTGCTTAGCCCTGCCTGGGAAAAAGAAACCTTCGGTACGCCGACCGAAGCCGTCCGCCGCATCACCGCAAATGATCAAGTGCAGTACATTCCGGAGAAAAGCGTGCGCCGGATTGATTGGAAAACACTTAGCACCCTCATGCAGACCAGGTTGCACAGGGAGCTGAGCGATGTGATGGATGGAGTAAAACCAGAACCCATCCGCATTCTTTTACCTCTATACACCTTGAAACCAGAGGTAACGATCGATTCACTAAAGCAGGAAGGCATCGAGCGAAAAATCATTCAATTTTCCACAGGGCTGGGAAACAGCAGCCAAGGTCGGATACATAACGTCAGCGCGGCGGCTCAGGCCATCAACGGGATGATTTTGCCGCCTGAAGGTGTGTTCGACTATGAAAAGGTGATTCGCAAAGCGGAGAAGGAATATGGTTTTCGGGAAGCACCAGTCATCGTGAATGGCAGGCTGATGCCCGGAATTGGCGGAGGAATCTGTCAGGTATCCAGCACCGTATATAATGCCGCTCTGCTAACGGGCCTGGATATTGTGGAACGGCGTAATCACTCGTTGCCCGTTAAATATATACCGAAAGGGTTAGATGCCACCTTTGCCTCGGGCGCCATTAACTTTCGTTTTCGAAACAGCACCGAGAAATCCCTGTTGATCCATGCCAAGGTGCAAGGCGGGCGCATGGTGGTGAAGTTTTTCGGCACATTCCCCGAGAACGTCAGTTATGCGCTGGAGTCTCGTACGATTGAAACGCTCAGTGCACCTGTAAAGTATGTATCCAGTAACGTGCTACCTGACGGTGCCCAGCAAGTGCTTCAGAATGGACAGCCCGGGTACATCGTTGAGACGGTACGCACGAAGCGAGTTGATGGCAAAGTCGTTGAAACCAAAACAATCTCACGCGATACCTACAAAGCACAGAGCCGTCTGATTGCCCGCTCAGGTCATATTAGCATGCCTGATCCACAGCAACCTTCCGTGGTGGAGGATGGCATTCGTGAGGGGAATCAGCCTTAAATTCAGGTGGAAATATAAGTTAAACGGGGAAGCTTTACACTGGACACTTCGCTGACAGAATAACCTTCCGATCGCTGTTATCCCCGGATTTTTTGGATTCCCTTTTCCAAAGGGGAAAATCCAGGGATAAAGGCGAGCGCTTCGCTTCTTCAGGTTTTTTCTGTCCTCTCCGTTATTGTGTAAATGAAAGTTCAACTTATTTTAGTTTAAAGTAAATGTAAGCCTTAAAAACAACTAACGAATGATCCTTAAAAAGTAAAAATGCACCTGTCTCATACCCTTGTACGGGATATGAGACAGGTGCACTAGATTTACGGATTTGTAAAATCCGTTTATTGCATAACCTTTTGTTTCCTTAGCTTAAAGCTTGCAAAACGTTATAACTCAAGCTCACCGGATCTATGCTTCAAATACACGGTCGATGATGGCTTAACTTCGTTCTCATCTGCTTTAGTGCCCACCTGTATACTCGTGTTGCTCTTCTCCAACAACCATTTTCTCTTTCCCCATGAAGAAGGACGCGATAAGTGCAAGAGCTGCCGGAATAACCGCCCAGGCAAACAGCTGTACAATGGAAGAGGATAACGCATGTGTGATGGACTCCAGCACCTGTGAGGGAATCCCTTGACGCAGCTCTGGTGATAACAGTGCATGCGGATCTGTCAGATCCATCCCGGCAGGCAGACCACCTGCAGGCGCCCCAGCCGTTGCACCAGCTTCTCCAGCGGCACCAGCCATGCTGTCTGTCATTTTGCGCGTAAACACTTGACTCTGTACAATGCCAAAGATCGTGATGCCCATCGTCATGCCCAAGGAACGCAGAAAGTTCAGCGTTGAACTGGCGGCACCGCGTCTTTGCGGTTCGAAGGCATTCATAGCTGCATTGCTAAGTACGGAGAAGGATGCACCGACACCAAGGCCAATCAAGACCATGTATACCCGAATTGTCCATAGGGATGAACCTTCATTCAATGTCGTGAGCAACCCCAGACCCACTACAAGCAATGCCAGCGTTGGAATCATAATATTGCGGTATTTCGTTTTGGTCATGAGCACACCGCCCATAGAAGCCGTCACGACGGAACCCAGCATCATAGGCAGAAGGACAAGACCCGAGTTGGTTGCTTTACCACCGAGTACGCCCTGGATGAAAATCGGGATATATACCGATGCCGTAATAAACGCAGCGCCACTGAACATGGCAATGACGTTACTTGACCAGTACACCCGCTTGCGGAACATACCGAATGAAATAATTGGCTCTTTGGCCTTCGTTTCTGCATACAAGAAAATCAACGCCAGCACGATAAATCCGGCAAACAGCCCCAAGATCTGTGCAGAGTCCCAAGCAAACGTCTTGCCACCCAGCTCCAGCGCAAAGATCAGGCAAACCACAGCACCGATAAGTGTAATGGCACCCAGCCAGTCAATCTGCTGTGACTGATGCTGGTGAGATTCCTTATAGAAAAATGCGATAAACAGAAATGCAATCAAACCGAGCGGCAGATTGATGTAAAACACCCATTCCCATGTGGCATACTCTGTAATGTACGCACCTAGCAGCGGCCCGAATACACTCGAAAGACCGAACACTGCTCCAAACAGACCACCCAGCTTGCCCCGCGATTCAGGCGCAACGACGTCGAACATAATCGTGAACGCAATCGGCACCAGTGCTCCTGCACCAATCCCTTGAATTGCTCTGTACATCGTCAGTTCCACGATGGATGTCGCAGTTCCACACAAAGCGGAGCCAAGCATAAATACGATGATCCCGAAGACAAAAAACTTTTTACGTCCATACATATCCGACAGTTTACCGAAAATCGGCATACCTGCCATCTCAGCCACCATGTAGGCAGAAGTTACCCAGACGAACTTGTCGAGCCCGCCGAGCTTGCCCACAATATCCCCCATGGCCGTAGCCACAATGGTATTATCCATAGAGGCCATTAAGATGCTGAGCAGCAAACCTGCCAGCACAAATCCAATTTTATTGTTACGCGCAGCCATTGTTGTTAATCTCTCCATTCCCGTTCTATTCATATGACTGCATTAGTATATCCGAAAAGAAGTAACAAGCAATCAGTCCAAGGACCGATTGCTTTATGGCAAAACCTTCTACCTTGGGGATAACCATAAGTTCTACTTTTATAAGATTATACGAGCCGTCTCTTGCATCTTGCCTCTTGGCTAAATTCGCTCGCTGTTGCCAACCTTCGCTTCCGGATCAACGGATAGTTCGCCAGAGTACTCCACAAACCGGATATTACAGCCGCGCCCAATATGGACTCGACTCCCTCGAACCGTATCCGCTTCGGTATCTTCCAGTACAATCTCATCGCCCTCGATCAATTGAGCCCTGAAGGATGGCGCACCGCCCAATCCGAGTGCTTTCCATAATCCGCTGCGTTCCTTGCGCCGAATGTCGATACGCTCACCGCCTACTTCTCTTGCTGAAGAGGACGTGTATAAACGAATCTCCACACTGTCTGCATTAAGAAGTCCGCCGACCTTAATATTGCCCTGAACGTTGATCACTTCACCCTGCACATCTCCATCAATCGTCGCCATACCACCGATATCAATACGCTCACTGTCCACTCTACCGCGCACATTACACTTTCCGTTCACAGTAAACTCAGGCGTAGATAAGTCTCCATTAATCGTGGTCATGCCATCCACACGTACCCGATTGCTGACCAATGGACCATTAATGGTACACATTCCGTTAACCATCGTACTCTCGGCACGCGCTGCACCATGAACTCCCAATGTTCCATTGACATCTAGAGATTGGGTCCGCAGTTCTCCCTCCACTTTGGCCATTCCGTTGATCGTTGTGCTCTCGGAGACGAGGGAACCGTAGATTTTCAGCGTCCCGTTAACGCTTAGGGAGGAACAATCCAGATCACCATCCAGTTTAGCCATACCGTCAATATTTACTCGGTGATAAGAACCGCCTGTTGTTTTGCGAGAGCCTGTGACATTCAAATCATTTCTTAAGTGACGTTCTTCCATTCGTAAAATCCCCCTCAGCCCAATTTAAGTTTTAATTCTTCCATGAACGTTGCAAGCGGAATGCGAAGTACCACTTTTACCCCTTGATCAAAATAAAGTTCAGCTCCCGAGTTCACCACCATAAAGGCAGGTACGCCCATCTTGCGAATAAGCAGCAATTCACTAGCACGGTCACGGAACCGGTAATAGTGTTCAGACATTACATCAATAAGGAGTAACCCCTCCTGTTGAGTGATATCCCCGCTGAGAAGCAGCTTTTCAAGCACATAAAGCATCATAATCTGTTCGAGACCATATAATGACTGCTGGCGACCAGCCTCGTTTAACAGATCAAGCGAAGCTAACGAAACAATGTTTCGATCCAGCAGTTGTTGGTCTGACATCTCCACCTCACCAAGTGTTGGCGAGAACACATCTGCCAGTTCATCCAGCGACAACCCGTCTTTCATATGAACAATCTTGTCGATCCGCTGTAAAATCTGCTGTTTAGGAAAAAATGTTTCCTGTCCCGTAAAAGAAGACTTTCGAATAAACCACTCCTCAGGAATGAGGTTTTTTCGTTTCCAACGATATAATTGACCGTATGAAATGCCTGTCAGGTCAAGTAGCTCTTTTTTGGAGATCAAATCATCCGTCAAATTCAGGACCCCCTTTTCATTAAAGTCAGTGTAACAAAACATTGTTACGTTGTAAAGATACGAGGGTCATATGTAATGAAATAATCTATTCTTTGTTTATTTATTTCTTTGTTTTGTCCAGAAAATGGATTATACAAAGATTATTTACGCAGATATCGAATACGTTTTATATCCCGTCATTGCGTTTACTTTATTTTGAGTATAACCTTGAATAGTAGCTGATATTATTCAGCTTTCGTACCTTTTCCATTGCATAGAAACATCCTTTTAAACTTCCATATATGAAAGGGGTTACTTTTTGGTATGGCACTCATTAAATGTGATTTCTACTCGGATGCCCTCGGATTAAGTACAAGCATGCATGTGATTCTGCCACAGCAGACCCACAATCAGATCGGAATGGAAAACGTCACTGGTTCTGTTCTACACCCAACCCTGTATTTGCTTCACGGGATGTCCGATGACGATTCCATCTGGCTACGCCGCACTTCGATTGAACGTTATGTCGCTTCACTCGGAATTGCGGTCGTTATGCCTCAGGTTCATCGCAGCTTCTACACGGACATGGCAGAGGGAGGACAATACTGGACATTCATTAGTGAGGAATTGCCTAAACTTGCGCGCTCCTTCTTCCCGCTGTCACCGAAACGCGAAGATAATTTCGTTGCTGGCCTATCCATGGGCGGATACGGTGCCTTCAAGCTGGCTCTGCGAAAACCGGATCAGTACGCTGCGGCGGCAAGCCTTTCGGGTGCTCTTGACATGGCCGCTCATTTGAGCAACGACGCCCCATCCGCTTTACGGCAGGCCGAACTGTTACGTATCTTCGGGCCTCAATTTGCAGGCTCAGAGAACGATTTAATCCATTTGCTCCAGGAGAGTAAACATAACCCGGCTCCACGGCCACTCCTCTATCAATGCTGTGGTACAGAGGATTTTCTGTATGAAGATAATCAGACATTCCGTAAAGCCTGCGCCGAGACAGACTTCAAGTTAACTTATGAGGAAGAACCCGGGGAACATGAATGGGGTTACTGGGACCTGAAAATTCAGAATGTGTTGAAGTGGTTACCGCTGTCTAAAAGAGACTGAGGCACATAAGAGAGGCCTCCCTCTCCTGTATTAATTGCCAACTAAAAAAGCAGGCTTAAAGTGGACTGTGCCTCCTCGGTTACTATAACTAACCTGGGGGTACAGTTTATCTCAGCCTGCTTGTAATCATATTTGGTCACTCTCTCAATACGCCGCTTTTCCTTCTTCTGGTAGCAACGCTTTGATCCGAAAGGCCATCCGAAGACGCAATGTCTCCTCAGGGTCTTTCAGGCTACGACCAATAATCTCTTCGCATTTTTCCAGTCGATAAATTACAGTATTCCGGTGAATATAAAGCCGCTTTGCCGTTTCGGCAAGATGACAATGCGTTTCCAGATATACAGACAATGTATGAAGCAACATATGGTGATCCTTAAGTGTCTCATCTTCGAATCCTTGCATCGTATCCACATAAAATTTTCTCAGATGATCATGGGGGATCAAACGCAAAATTTCAGATACTTCCTTCGGCTGATACATTTCGATAAAGCGTATTTTTCCCGATATACTCCCGAAATAGAGAGCTTCATTCGCCTCTTTAAAAGATAAAGGAATCTGGCTAAGTGGCTGGGCATAACTGCTAAGACCAAATGACAGCTCCGATTCGTAATACATGGCAATTTTACGTTGCAGACGTTCCAGTAGCTCGATAAAGGAAGGTTTGACCATCTCCCACTCTTCAACCAGCGGCATGAGTAGCACATAGGATCGGTCATGGGTGAACAAATATATAGGATGGCGGAAGTGTGCTAACTCCCCTTGAAGATGTTCAGCAATCTGATCCTGTTCTGCCTTGTATTGCATGAATGACGTCGCTCGATCCTTGCTATTCAGCTTGCCGACCACACAAAGGTATCGTTGATCACTGGACAGTCCGAACTCCCTTGCCCGGTTTGCAATCTCCTCGTTGCTCGAGAAGACCCCTCCAATAAAGTTAGTAAAAAACTCATTCTGGATCCGGCGCCGATTCTGCTTCAATGCATTATCCTTCATTAATTCAAACGCAATCACATTCGTTGCCTGTTCAATGGTCAGAATGCTTGAACGTTCAGCAGGTGATATGAAACCGGTAATACACAGGAAATGCACTTGTCTATGGGTGTATACGGGAAATAATGTTAACGTTTCACGTTCCTCACCTAACAAGGAAAATGCGGAGAACACGGAAGGCGCAACATGAATTTGACCGCCGCCAGATAATAACATCTCCAGTTGCGCAGCCGTTTTAGCAGGAACTCGGCCGAAGATTGGCTGCAGATACGGCCCGAGCAAATATACAGGAAATCGCAGCAAAGCAGATAATTGATCAAGCAACTTAGGTATACCTTGACCGCTCATAATTTGTTGGGTGAACTGGCGATGGGTCTGTATGGCATTATGCAACTCCGTTGTTCGCACATCGAGGATATGGCTCAGCGATTTGTTGACAATATCACCTAGCGAAGGATCAACAGGCAGTTCCACCAGAGGCAGATCCAACTCGTTTGCCAGCTGAACTGCGGATTCAGGAATGTTGCCGAGAAATCTTTTGCTTTTGATACCCAGTCCTGCACATTCCTGTTGCCCCATCTCACGAATCAGTTCAAGCAGAGCCGGCAGGTCATCCTTGAAGTGAAAAGCCGTCGTAATCAGTAACTCATTTCTTTTCAAGTACGGAATAATATCAGGAGCATCCATCATATTGACGGTATGAACCTCCCGATTCAAACCACCGCTTCCCCCTACCACGATTGTGCCGTTGAATACACCCAGCTTCAGCAGGTCACTCATTTTCATCCTTCTCCACCCCTATGGTTAACATGCACAACGAATTCAGCTATTCTTCTACATTTTCGTGAATGCTTTTTAATTTTTTTTATTTTACGATGAATTAAACGCAATGCCAAGTTAATTAATCTAACATCGGTCGGAAAGCTAGCGTTGCCGGAATGGGGGATACTGCACTTGATGATTGAACAACCAAAACCATCTGCCTTGTCTAAGCAGATCGAAGAGATGGTCGAATGGCTGGCTTCGTACGGAAAAGACAACAGCGGCGGTGTAACCCGTTTGCTCTATGACCCGGCTTGGAGCGCAGCTCAGAAGGCGATTCAAGCTAAAATAGAACAACTTGGTTTATCCGCACGCTATGACGATGTCGGCAATTTGTTTGGTCGGCTCTCTGGACGTGATCCTGAAGCAAACGTAGTGTTAACCGGGTCTCATGTCGACACCGTGATTGGCGGTGGCAAATATGACGGAGCCTATGGGATCATTGCAGCACTCATTGCTGTGGAACATTTGCTCACACATTATGGTCAGCCACTCAAACCTATTGAAGTGGTATCGTTGTGTGAAGAAGAAGGCAGTCGTTTCCCAATGACTTATTGGGGCTCAGGCAACATAACGGGAGTAAAAGAGCGCGAGGCCATCCACCACATCAACGATGTAAACGGAATCCCCTTCGAACAGGCCATGCACGAGGCAGGATTCGGACTCGGACTTCATGCGCAGCCAACACGCAAAGACCTGGAATGTTTTATTGAACTGCACATCGAACAAGGCCAGGTGCTTGAACGCGAAGAGAAATCAATCGGCATCGTCAGTCACATCGTGGGGCAACGCCGTTATAACATTACGGTATACGGTGAGAGCAACCATGCCGGGACAACACCTATGCAGTGGCGTCGTGATGCGATGTTTACTTCAGCCGAGTTGATCCGAATATTGATGCATCGGGCCAAAGCCCATGAGTCTGGACTTGTCGCCACCGTTGGACGCATGGAAGTTAAACCGAATGTAGGTAATGTCATTGCACGCGAGGTCACCTTTAGCCTGGATGTTCGTCACAGTGATGCCAAGATCATTGAGCAATTTTGTGAGGCATGCTTCAGTGACTTCGAGACCGTCGCCTCTGAACATGGAACAACGGTCGCTTGCCATAAGTGGATGGATGAACCTCCCGTTGCGATGGATTGCACGTTAAACCAAACGGCTGAGGACATTTTAAAAAGCGAAGGTATTTCATACAAAAGAATGACAAGTGGCGCAGGACATGACTCACAGATTTTCGGCACGTATTGTGCAACAGGATTATTATTCGTTCCAAGCCAGGGCGGCATTAGCCACTCCCCTGCTGAATTCACCCATACGGAAGATTTGCAGCGCGGAGTTCGCCTGTTAATCGACCTGTTATATAAGCTGGCATATTGAATGAACAACTAGAACCAGGAGGCGATGACGAGATGACACAGTACCGGGAAATTCATGCACCTTTGAGAACCATTATGACCCCAGGACCAGTCGAGGTTGACCCGAGAGTTTTAAGAGCCATGGCAACACCCATTCTGGGCCAATTCGATCCGGAATTCACCCGAATGATGAACGAAACGATGGACATGTTGCGGCAGACATTCCAAACGACGAACCAGTGGGCCTTTCCGGTTGATGGCACTTCACGTTCCGGTCTGGAAGCCGTGCTGTGCAGCCTGATCGAGCCAGGGGACAAAGTGCTTGTTCCTATCTTCGGACGCTTCGGACATCTGCTGACTGAAATTGCCGAACGTCACGGCGCAGAACTCCATCTCATGGAATGCCCATGGGGAAAAGTATTCGACCAACAAGCAGTAATCGATGAGGTAAAACGAGTTCAGCCGAAAATTTTAGCCATCGTACATGGCGAGACTTCAACAGGTTGCATGCAGCCACTGGACCAGATCGGTCCAGCTTGCCGAGAACGTGGTGTATTAACGGTCGTTGATGCTGTTGCTTCCATTGGCGGCGCCCCAGTCAAAGTAGATGAATGGCAACTCGATGCCGTGATTGGCGGCACCCAAAAGTGCATATCCGTCCCTTCTGGCATGGCTCCTGTAACTTACAATGAGCGGGTAGAACGCATTCTGGCAAGTCGGAAAAAGGTAGAACGTGGTGTTGCACTTGAGAGTGATCGCCGGGATGTCGCACATCCAATCCGCAGTAATTACTTTGATCTGAGCCAGTTGCAAGATTACTGGGGGCCACGACGGCTGAATCATCATACAGAGGCAACATCCATGCTGTACGCACTGCGTGAAGGCTTGCGCATTCTGCTGGAAGAAGGGCTTGAAACACGCTTCGAACGTCATCGATTACATGAAAAAGCACTGATGGCAGGTATCCGCGGCATGGGTCTGGAGCTGTTCAACGATAAAGCATGGAAGCTTCCAGTCGTCACCTGTGTAAAAATTCCTACAGGGATAGATGGCGAGTCTGTACGAACTACACTTCTGACCCAGTTTGGTATTGAAATCGCTAGCTCATTCGGACCGTTGCATGGGCAGATCTGGAGAATCGGCACCATGGGTTACAGTTGTCGGAAAGAAAACGTACTATTCGTCCTATCCGCACTGGAAGCTGTGTTAATCCGGCATAAAGCTCCGATTGTGATCGGACGCGGGGTGCAAGAGGCCCTTGACGTTTACGAGCAAGCAGAATAAAGCGCCGAGGGATTTAAACATCGCATAGGAGCACTGTTATTGGTCAATTAGAATCAAGGCTATTTATTAATATTGAAAGGATTCCGGGAACTGCCGGAATCCTTTTGTACAATTCAGACTTCGTTAAAATACATCAACTGCATCATGGATTGCCTGAATGCACAAGAAACATTTTCAACGAAGATCCACACGGAAGGTGACACATGCTTAAAATCAACTGGCTCCGCTCCGGTCTGGGCGGGCTGCAATGGCTGTTTTTCTTATTTACCAATACAGTAGTTATACCTATTACAGTTGGGGCGGCATTTGCATTGCCACAGGAACGAATTCAATTTCTGATCCAGTGTTCATTCATCCTCACCGGAATCACATGTGCTGTACAAGCATGGCTTGGACATCAAAGATCCGTCATGGAAGGACAGTCGGGGTTATGGTGGGGTGTCATCCTGAGCCTTAGCGCATCCGCCCCCTCCCTTGGTATATCCTTGACGGAACTCGGGGGTAGTCTCGCCGTCGGCATTCTGATCTCGGGTGTGATCACAATCCTGATTGGCTTATGCGGTCTGGCTACGCCTTTATCGAAATTATTTACGCCAGGAGTCATGGCTGTATTTATGTTCTTACTTGGTTGCCGACTGAATATCATTTTTCTCGAAGGTATGCTTGGTATCTCATCAGGTTCTTCCGACAAGGCGAACGTCATCCAACCTGCCATCTTCCTACTAGCCGCAGCAGTGGCTGTTTTGGTTGCTGTCTTATCCATAAAAGCACGGCCAGCCATAGCGCAGTATGCTTTGCTGATTGGTATTTTGGGCGGCTGGGCATTACATGTATTTATCTTCGGCAGCTCTGGGGGAACATCCAATTCAGGAACACTCGATGCAGTCTGGTTCCCGCTTGGGGAACCTGCGGGTGGATTGAACACTGGCGTAATCGCGATCGCCGTGATTGCCGGTTTAATCAACACTTCAAACACATTTGGTGCCCTGAAAGGTACGGATGCTATCTATGAGCACGAAGCGGCCAGCAGCCAGTATAAACGTTCTTTTACAATCAGTGGCATCCTCGCAGTGATATCAGGTGTGCTCGGACTCGTTCCATACGCTCCATATGTTAGTTCTGTCGGCTTTCTCCAACAAACCCGTATGCGAGAAAGACTTCCATTTGTTATTGGGGGTCTGATGTTTGCAGCTATCGGCCTGATTCCAGCCGTCACCGGTTTACTGACACAACTTCCGCTCAGTATCGGAAGCGCTATACTATTCGTGACATACCTTCGCCTGTTAGGTTCTTCACTCCAGTATTTCGGACAGCTTCATATGGATGCGGCAAACCTCTACCGGACGGCTGCGCCATTATTCATAGGTATTATCGTTATGGGATTACCGTCGGAAATTTTTACAACATTACCCCCACTGCTACGTCCACTGCTCGGAAACGGGCTTTTGGTAGGTATTTTACTGGCTTTGTTATTGAACCAAGTCCACTCCCGCTCCTCCCTGAGTGCACTAAGCCCTAGTATAAGAACGAAAGGGGAATAACTAATGAAACATTCAAATCAGGAACAGACAGAAACATCTGCAATGAAAACGGGTCCAAAAAAAACAACCGATGCGCTCCAGCCTAATCACTGGGGGGCATACGTTAATGCAGACATCAGACTTCCAGCTAATCAAGCCGGCTCACTAAGTGGACTAACCTTTGCAGTCAAAGATGTTTTCAATATTCAGGGAGAAATAAGCGGAGCAGGCAATCCGGATTGGCTTCGCACACATGATCCTGCAACCTCTACTGCCCCTGCATTGCTTACCCTGCTGGAGAATGGCGCAATTCTCGAAGGCACAACACAGACGGACGAACTGATGTACAGTCTGAATGGGGAAAATGCTCACTACGGTACACCAACCAATCCCCTCGCTTCGGATCGGATTCCAGGCGGTTCATCGAGTGGGTCTGCCGTTGCAGCAGCGGCAGGACTGGCCGATTTCGCCATCGGAACGGATACGGGTGGGTCCGTACGTATCCCCTCTTCGTATTGCGGACTATACGGCTTCCGCCCAACGCATGGAGCTGTATCGACAGAGGGGGTCATTCCTCTTGCACATAGCTTTGATACAGTTGGCTGGATGAGTCAGGATGTAACTATTTTACGCAACGTAGGCAACGCGCTACTGAAAGAAAAACTTCTTCTAAAAGACAACGGTTCGGATTCTACATCTGAAATAGATACGAAGCCGTTCACTCAGTTCTTCATAGCGACAGAAGCATGGGAGCTGCCAGAAGCTGAAGATTGTTCGCTTTTGCTCTCAACATTACACGGAATTGAGGGATGGCAGCCGGAAGGTTATCAATGCATTAATCTAACCGAACCCGCCGAGAGCTTGGCAGACTGGTCAGCGGCGTTCCGTGTTCTTCAAGGGCTGGAAATTGCGAACGAACACAACGACTGGCTTACAAAAGAACGCCCGACATTTGGCCCAGGAATCGCAGAACGTTTTGAGTGGGCTTGCTCCCTTGAAAAGTCTGCTAGCGAGGCCGAAGTGAAGTTGCGCGCTCGCGTACGGCGTAACCTCGTTGACTTGTTAGGAGAAGAAGGTCTGCTGGCTATTCCAACCGCACCGGGCCCGGCTCCCCTTCTGGGATTGAAAGGTCCTGAAGCAGAAGCCTACCGCGCCAAAACGATGCAACTCTCCTGTATTGCAGGGCTTTCGGGGCTACCCCAGGTTACGGTTCCTGTTCTCCGTCCCGATGGACTGCCCATAGGGTTATCTTTTATCGGTGGTACGAACACTGATCCTAGGCTATTGCATTGGACAGCAAAACAGTTTGCGGAAGAGGTGTGCCGATGAAACTTGTAACGATTGAAGATAAAGGGCGGGAGCAAGTTGCTTTTTGGACGGATCGAGGCATTACTCCACTGGCTTGGCTGAACGAGCAATTCGGCACGAGCTGGGATACAGATCTGTTTACTTTGCTGCAAAAAAATCAATTCAACGCACTACGTAACTGGTACCGCAATGAACACGGGCAACTTGCTTCACTGGCTCCTCTGCCCGCCAGTGACGTATCCTATCGCGCACTGTATCGCCGTCCAGGGAAAATTATTGGTGTAGGCATGAACTACTGGGACAAAGCCATCGAACTATCTGGACGCCCACCCGAAGATGAACCTGTTATTTTTCTCAAACCTGACTCATCCCTGATCGGCTCGGGGGAAATGATCCGTCTGCCGGTTGGAGCGGGACAGATCACCGCTGAGGCAGAACTCGCAATTGTCATCAGACAAACATGCAAAGGCATTGGTGAAGAGCAGGCAATGGACGTTATAGCAGGTTACACGACCTCACTTGATATGACCGCCAAGGATATTCATGCCCGCAACCCCCGGTTTATGCAGCGTGCCAAAAGTTTTGACACGTTCCTAAGCCTTGGCTCTTCTCTCTCAACGCCTGAAGAATACGAAAATCTGAACGAACTTGAGATTCAAACGGTGCACAATGGTCATGTTGCCCACAGCAATACCGTTAATCATATGATCTTTTCTCCTGCGTACCTGATTTCTTTTCTGTCGAACGTGATGACACTTCATCCGGGAGATGTCATCTTAACAGGCACCCCGGGATCAGTCACCATTCAACCAGGCGATGTGGTTAGCTGTCAGATTGATGGACTTCGGAAACTAGATAATAAGGTAGAGAGCGAAACCCGAACATTGTAAGATGTTTTGAACACAAAAATGCGTTTTTTACACCATTTTATCCTAACTTCACATAACACGTCATATTTTTTCATACAAATTCAACAGAAATTACGAGAACAATCTACGTTTTTGTCAATGAATTGTACAAACAAGATGATAAAATAAGAGATACAAAGAACAAGTAAGGATACATAACATTATTAAGTTATTTTATCTTACATGTTTAATATCATCTGTGGTGTGCAGACAGGAATGGATGGAACGACTCGTTAATTCAGAGATCAACCAGCCTTGCGGCACCCCATATCAAAGAGGAGTGGGGCAGATATGTCAACGAATTTGGCAGGACAAGTACTGAAACAGACGCAGCTACACGAAGAAATCAGCATCGACGACTCCTTAAAACCGAAACAGGAGAGCGAGAGAACAATCGGATCAGTACCCTACATGTTCATGTGGATCGGGGATGGCGTGAACCTCGGTAACATGACCCTCGGAGCGAGCCTCATTGTTGCTGGTGTCGCCACGCTCAATGTGTTTCAGACATTTGTAGCTGCGATGATTGCCATTGGTATTATTTCCGTGATCTTTGCGATCAATGACCGGTTTGGTTATCGAACAGGCATCCCCTATGTTGTTCAACTGCGAATGTCCTTTGGCATCAAAGGATCGATCATCTCCTCCTTTTTACGTGGTGTGCCCGCCATCGTGTGGTACGGCTTCCAGAGCTGGGTCGGAGCAACGGCTTTGAATGAAATTGTCAAAGTATTAAGCGGTGGCAGCTTAGACAGTATTCCTGTTTGTTTTATCTTGCTACAGGCCGTTCAGATTGTCCTGTCACTTTATGGCTTTCACGCAATCAAGTGGGTTGAAACTCTCGCTTCCGTCGTTATTATGCTTGCACTCGTCTATGTATTCACCTTATTACTTAACTCCCACAGCACAGCCATTACCGAAAATTGGGTGAATGCCAAAGGGACATGGGGACTTCCATTCTTTGCTTTCATCATGGTATTCCTTGGCAACTACGCAGCCATCTTCCTAAGCGCAGGTGATTATTCTCGTGAGCTGAAGAGCGGCATGAGTGACAAAAAGCGTAGTATGCTCTACTTCTTCCCGATCGTTATCGCTTATGGATTCGTTCTGACGATCGGTGCAATGATGGCCGCAGCAACAGGCATCTCTAATCCAGTCAAGGCCTTTGCTGTTATTGTGGACAACCCATACATCACCGTATTTGTCTCAGCCTTCATCGTTATTGGTGCAGTAGCCGTTAATATGGTCGCTAACATCGTACCACCCGCTTACGTCATCTCGCTTGTTACCAAGCTTAAATACAAAGCATCTGTTGTCATCACCGGCTTACTCGCCCTCTGTTCGTTCCCATGGGTACTCGTACAGGATTCCTCGGCTCAAGGTTTGAATACATTTATTCTAATCTATTCCGCATTCCTGGGCCCCATTGTAGCGATCATGCTAGTCGAATATTACATCTTGCGAAAACAAAAGGTCGATACAGCAGAGTTATATCTGGATAACGGCTCCTTCAAAGGGTATAACCCAAGCGCCTTGTTAGCTATGCTCATCGGAGCTGGAGCAGCCTTCCTGCTCGTTGACATCGGCTGGATCATCGGATTCATCACAGCAGGCCTATCCTATCTGCTACTTAGCAAATTCGCTTTTAAGGGTTCCTCATTCAAGAAAGGCACCATCTACGAGTAAACCACAGGCCTGACTTAACCATCAGCGCCATATAATGCAAACACCCAAAGAAAGAGGGATGGATATGGAACATTATGATCTGATCATACGTGGCGGAAGCGTGGTGTTGCCAGACGGCGTCGCACAAGTCGATATGGGTGTAAAGGATGGTAAGATTACGGCAATTGCCGCCACACTTGAGGGAGAAGCTACACATGAGTGGAATGCCACCGGACAGCATATTCTTCCAGGCATGATTGATGTACACGTGCATTTCAGCGAACCAGGAAGGGAGCACTGGGAAGGATTCACTACCGGATCAGCGATGATGGCCGCAGGTGGCTGCACGACCTTTTTCGATATGCCGCTAAACGGAATCCCCTCGACAGTTACGGAAGAAGCACTGCTGGAGAAAGCACGCATCGGCAATGAAAAATCACTCGTCGATTTCAGCCTCTGGGGCGGACTCGTTCCTGGCAACGAAGATGACTTGCAGCCATTAGCCGAGTCTGGTGTCATTGGGTTTAAAGCCTTTTTGTCGACCACAGGTAATAAAGAGTTCGAAGCGGTAGACGACATGACACTGCTGACGGGCATGAAAAAGATTGCAGCTCTCGGCAAAATTCTGGCTCTGCACTCGGAAAGCGCGGCAATAACGAACTGGCTGAAAGCTGAAAAGGAAGCGGCAGGACTCGTCAGCGCCGATGATTATCTGGAGACAAGGCCCATCCTCGCTGAAGTCGAAGCGGTTGAACGCGCACTCTATTACTCCGAAATTACAGGCTGCTCCCTGCATTTTGTTCATATCAGTTCCGCAGCAGCCGTGGCTAAAATTGAGGCGGCAAAAGCCCGTGGTATGAATGTCACGGTAGAAACTTGCGCACATTACCTGCTCTTTAACCACGATAGCCTGCGTGAAAAAGGGACTATCGCCAAATGTGCCCCTCCCCTGCGTGAGGCGGATGAACAACAGCGACTGATCTCCCTCCTGGCAGAAGGTAAATTCGATATGCTATCTTCCGATCATTCACCATGCCCTTACGAGATGAAAGATCCGAAAGATTATAATCTCTTTCAGGCATGGGGCGGAATCAGTGGTGGACAATTCACACTACTCTCTGCTCTGGAACTTGCATTAGCCCACAACATTCCATTAGAGCACGTCGCTGCTTGGACAGCTTCGAATCCGGCAACACGTTTTGAACTTGCAGATCGTAAGGGCAGTATCGCCATCGGAATGGATGCAGACCTTGCCATCGTAAATCTGAATGAAGCATTTACCGTGACGGAAGAGAATTATTACGCCAAGCATAAACAGAGCCTCTATATTGGGCATACTTTCCCGTCGAGTCTGGCAGGTACAATCGTCCGCGGACATATCGTTGTGCAGGATGGCAAGGTGCTACCTTCTGTAAACGAAGGTAGCTGGCTGAAGCCTTAATTTAAAGCAATAGGAAACACACAAAAGAAGCATGTCAGAGATTCGTCTCTCGAACATGCTTCTTTTTTAATCTTTTTGAGTCCTAACCTTGGATTGTAGCCTATGCCTTAACCCCGATTTTCAATCCACTGCTCGGTTGCTCCGAGCATCTTCTCACTGCGAGCAATAGCCTCTGCCACTTGACCCGACGCTGTTCCACCGTAAACATTACGAGCGTTAACTACTGCTTCAGGCTGTAACACAGCATAGATCCGATCATCGAACAGCGGTGAAAATTGTTTGAATTCATCAATCGTCAGATCAAGCAAATATTTGCCGTTCTGGATGCAGTACAATACGGTTTTACCAATCACCTCATGCGCTTGACGGAAAGGCAGACCTTCACCGACGAGGAAATCCGCAATATCCGTTGCATTGGAGAAGTCCTGGTTTACCGCTTGACGCATACGATCCTTGTTTACTTTCATCGTAGCGATCATTGGAGCAAATAACTGAAGCGCCCCTTCAAGCGTTGCTACCGTATCAAACATACCTTCTTTGTCTTCCTGCATATCCTTGTTGTAAGCCAGCGGAAGAGATTTCAGCACGGTCAGCAATCCAATCAGATTGCCGTATACACGTCCTGTTTTCCCACGAACGAGTTCGGGCACATCGGGATTTTTCTTTTGCGGCATAATGCTACTGCCTGTGCAGAACGCATCATCCAATTCTACGAAGCCAAACTCCGTACTACTCCACAGTACCAGTTCTTCGCTCAAACGGGACAAGTGAGTCATGATCAGGGAAGCGGCGGCCAGGAACTCCACGATGAAGTCACGGTCACTTACCGCATCCAGACTATTCTCATATACTCCATCAAAGCCAAGCTGCTCTGCTACAAAATGACGATCAATCGGGAACGTTGTGCCCGCAAGTGCCCCTGCACCAAGTGGCAGTACATTAATCCGTTTGTAGCTGTCCATCAGACGCTCCGCATCACGCTGGAACATGGATACATAGGCCATCAAGTGGTGTGCAAACAGAATCGGCTGTGCACGTTGTAAATGGGTATAACCCGGTACAATCGTATCCAGATTGTCTTTAGCCTGTCCGATTAGCGCCTCCTGCAGAGCATGTAACATGCCAACAAAACCTACAACACGTTCACGCAGATACAAGTGCATATCGGTTGCCACCTGGTCATTCCGGCTACGACCTGTATGCAGTTTACCGCCGACAGGGCCAATCGTTTCAATCAGATTTTTCTCAATATTCATGTGGATGTCTTCATCTGATACGGAGAATTCCACTTCACCTGCACGGATTTTATGCAAAACGGTAATCAGGCCTTCTTTGATCGTTTCCACATCTTCAGCCGGCAAAATACCGCATTTGCCCAGCATCGTCACATGGGCCAAACTGCCTTGAATATCTTCTTCCGCCAATGCTTTGTCAAAATTAATGGATGCGGTATATTCTTCAACCAGATGGTTGGTTTGCTTCGTAAAACGTCCTCCCCACAGCTTGCTCACAGTGAGTATCCCCTTTCGCTCATGGACAAAGCCGCCCCTGCCAGAATGTGCAAGAACGGCCCGCCTTGTCAGTAATTATGATGTAGCGTGAACCACACGCCGTGAATTATTTTTTGTTTTGTTCCACACCGGAATGTACTTTCAAACGCAGTGCGTTCAGGCGGATAAAGCCTGTTGCATCGCCTTGGTCATAAGCCTCCGATGGATCAGCTTCCATGGTAGCAATGTCCGGATTGTACAGGCTGACAGGGCTTTTCACGCCTGCGCCAATAACATTTCCTTTGTACAGTTTCACACGAACCGTACCGGTTACGTTCTTCTGGCTTTCCGTTACCAGAGCTTGCAATGCCAGACGTTCCGGTGCGAACCAGAACCCGTTATATACGAGTGTGCTGTAACGAGTAATCAAGCTGTCACGCAGGTTCATCACTTCACGATCCATCGTAATGGATTCCATTTTGCGATGTGCCGTGAACAGGATCGTTCCACCCGGTGTTTCGTATACGCCACGGCTCTTCATGCCGACAAAACGGTTCTCTACCATATCTACACGTCCAATACCGTGTTTGCCGCCCAGTTCATTCAGTTGCTCCATCACTTGCAGTGGGCTCAGACGCTCGCCGTTCAGGGCGACACAGTCACCTTGTTCAAACTCCAGTTCGAGGTACTCCGGTTGGTCCGGTGCATCCTCAGGTGCGCTGCTCAGCAGGAACATATCTTTGTTCTCATCCGCGCTCGGATCGAACCAAGGATCTTCAAGCACACCGCTCTCATAGCTGATATGTAGCAGGTTACGGTCCGTGGAATAAGGTTTCGCCGCAGAAGCGGTAACCGGAATGCCATGTTTCTCAGCGTAAGCGATCATTTCTGCACGTCCCGGGAACTGATTGCGGAACTCTTCCAGACGCCAAGGCGCGATCACTTGAATGTCCGGTGTCAGTGCAGCTGCGTTCAACTCAAAACGAACCTGATCATTTCCTTTACCCGTAGCGCCGTGAGCAATTGCTGTAGCGCCTTCTGCACGCGCGATATCCACCATACGTTTAGCAATAAGCGGACGCGCGATACTTGTACCGAGCAGGTATTGACCTTCATAAAGGGCACCTGCTTGGAACATGGGATAGATGAAATCTTTCGCGAATTCGTCGCGCAGATCATCGATGTATACTTTGGAAGCGCCCGTAGCGAGTGCTTTTTCTTCGAGTCCGTCGAGTTCATCCTTCTGACCGATATCCGCGGTAAACGCGATAATCTCTGCATCATACGTTTCTTTTAACCATTTCAAAATTACAGATGTGTCTAGTCCGCCGGAATAGGCGAGTACGATTTTTTCCTTAGCCATGTGATATGGTCCTCCCCAAGATCAATTACTATATTGCATCTATCATCGCCAAATTGGCGTGTAAAATCAACCCATCGCCGCAAATCGCGACTATTCGCTCATCAAAGCGGCCATCAGTGCTTTTTGTGCATGCAGACGGTTCTCTGCCTGATCAAAGATCAGCGAGTTCGGGCCGTCAATGACACCTGCGCTCACTTCTTCACCGCGGTGTGCTGGCAAGCAGTGCAGGAACATGTAGTCCGGCTTCGCACCTTTCATCAATTCCTCATCGACCTGATACGCCGCAAACGCCTGCTCACGAATCTTTTGCTCTTCTTCAAAGCCCATGCTCGCCCATACATCCGTATACACAATATCGGCATCTTTCACGGCTTCCTGCGCACTGTAGGTTACGACTACTTCGGAGCCACTCTCCTGTGCAATCGCACGAGCTTGCTCGACCACCGTGCTGTCCGGCTCATACCCTTCCGGTGTGGCTACTGCAACATGCATCCCCATTTTCGCTGCGCCCAGCATCAGAGAGTGTGCCATGTTGTTGCCATCGCCGACATAAGCCATTTTCAGACCCGCCAGTTTGCCTTTATGCTCCAGCACCGTTTGAAAATCCGCCAGTACCTGACATGGATGCGCTGCATCGCTCAGGCCGTTAATCACCGGAACATCGGCATGTTCTGCCAGTTCAATCACATTATGGTGTCCAAACGTACGGATCATGATGCCGTCAAGATAACGAGACAGTACCTTAGCCGTATCATGCGTCGTTTCGCCGCGTCCCAGCTGAATGTCGTTTTTGCTCAGGAAAAGCGCATGTCCACCCAACTGGAACATACCCACTTCAAAGGATACACGAGTACGTGTCGATGATTTTTCAAAAATAAGTCCGATCGTTTTGCCCTTCAGGGGCTGGAACGGTACACCGCTTTTTTGCTTGCCTTTAATCTCAATCGCGAGATCAAGCAGATAACGAATTTCTTCTGCCGTATAGTCCGTGAATTCGATGAAATCCCGGCCTCTCAAATCAATTTTCTGGACCTTGTCTGTGTGCTGTACTGCCATTATTGGTTCCTCCTCATTTCCGGTTCCCTGCACCCGCACGGGCAGAAGTTTTACATTCTTTGCTGACTTGCCCGGCTGAATTAACCCTCTCCATATCAGCTTAGGTAGAGCAAATTCCCATTCAATCTATACCGCGGATGGATCGTCAGCCTCTGCTACTTCTGCGCTTGAGCACCATGCGGCTACAGGGATTCTTTCGCTTTAATCTGCGCCGGGGGCCGTGATGGCCCCGGTCCAGTACATTATTTTATCATCAAGGGATCAAGCTTTCGCCGCTACATGCTCCTCAATCAACGTCGCCACCAGGGACACAGCCTCGTCGATTTCTTCTTTACTTACATACAGGTTAGGAAGCAAACGAATCACATTTGGCCCAGCCGAGACAAACAAAATACCACGTTTCTGTCCTGCGAGTACGATATCACCGATCGGCTCTGCGCACTCAATGCCGACCAGCAAGCCCATACCGCGCACTTCTTTCACGAATGAGTTGCCCGCCAAACGATTGCGCAAGGACGTCATCAAATAGTCGCCCATCTCGGCTGCACGCTCTGGCAAACGATCTTCCAGCATCGTCTCAATCGTCGCAATAACAACGGAGGAAGCAAGCGGTGTGCCACCAAACGTCGTTGCATGGCTACCCGGTGTAAATGCATCACGCAGGAAGCCTTTCCCCAACATTGCGCCAACAGGGAATCCACTGCCTATGCCCTTCGCAACCGTGAACACGTCCGGTTCAACACCATAATGCTCGTGAGCAAAAAGCTTGCCTGTACGTCCCATTCCTGTCTGTACTTCGTCCACGATCATGAGTAATCCGTGCTCGTCACAAAGTTTACGCACATGTTTCACAAATTCCGGCTCCACCGGATATACTCCACCCTCGGCCTGAACCATCTCCAGCATAATCGCTGCGGTCTTCGGTCCAATCGCCGCTTCAAGTGCAGGAATATCATGCAAAGGCACAGTTACAAATCCAGCTGGCAGTGGCAAAAATCCTTCTTTCACCTTATCCTGCCCGGTTGCCGTCAGTGTTGCCAATGTCCGTCCATGGAACGATTGAGCAAAGGTAATCACTTCGTACCGATCTTCACCCTTCACCTTCTGCTGATAACGACGTGCCACTTTGATCGCCGCTTCGTTCGCTTCAGCGCCGCTGTTGCAGAAAAAGACCGCGTCAGCGCAGGTGTTGGCTGTCAGCAAAGCTGCTGCCTTTTCCTGTCCTGGAATCTGGAACAAGTTAGATACGTGCCACAGCTCATCGATCTGAGCTTTCAACTTCGCTCCGACTTTCTCCGGTGCATGGCCCAGGCTCGTTACAGCAAGTCCACACATGAAATCGAGATAGCGGTTCCCCTGATCGTCCCATAACCAACTGCCTTTACCTTTGACCAAGCTAATTGGATACCGTGCATACGTTTGAAAAAGTGAGCTTTCCGTCGGTATCGTTGCACCTGTTGCTGCTACTCCTGCTACGGCTGTGCCAGAACCTGGCTGTTCGTTGCCTTTTGCCATGACCATATCACTCCTTGTCGATTTGTACACGCATAAGGTGAATCAAAAACATAACACTGGCCACTTCGATGAAAAAATAACCTTCTGATCGCATGTACCCATGGATTTTTCGATCATATTCATTGAACTAAAGACGGTTTACACCGACCACTCCGATGACAGAATAACCTTTCAATCGCTGTTATCCCCAGATTTTTTGGATTCCCTTTTCTCAAAGGGAAAATCCGGTGATAAAGGCGATCGCTTCGCTTTTTCAGGTTTTTTCTGCCCTCTCCGTTTTTTGTGTAAACAAATAGTTCAAGAATGATAAGAATGAAAATCCATCATACATGCGAACGTTTCGCTTCTTCAGGATTTTTCTATCCTCTTCGTTTTTGTGTTATGAACAGATTCACAAAAGTCGTGTACAAATTCTTTTTTTATATAAATAAAAGCCTAAAGTCTGAATTTCGTATTACATCTACTGCATTCGGATAATTCGTGTACCGATCGTCTCTCCACCAAGCACACGGCTCAGGATCTGCGGTTCGCTACCATCCACGATAATAACTTCGCGTACCTCGCCGTGGATACACGCAATTGCTGCGCGTACCTTCGGGATCATGCCACCGTAGATTTCGCCGGTTTGAATCATATCCTCGATCTCCTGAACGGATACGGATGGCAGTACTTTTTTCTCGCCACCAATCGTTTTCATAATGCCTGGTACGTCTGTCACGACGATCATTCGACTTACGCCTAGATGAGACGCTACCGCTCCCGCAGCCGTATCGGCATTAATGTTGTAACGCTGTCCGCTCGCATCAACACCCACAGGTGCAATAACAGGCATATAGCCAATGTTTACGATCCCCTGGATAATCTCTGCTTTGACGCTTGTTACATCACCAACCCAGCCAATTTCGGCATGGTTTGCTACCGGTTTCGCTTGAATGAGACCGCCATCGACACCAGATACACCCAAAGCCTGACCGCCTACACGCTGGATCAGACGTACGATCTGTTTGTTAATGCTACCTGCCAGCACCATCTCGACAACGTCCAATACAGGTTCGGTAGTCTTGCGCAAGCCATTCACAAATTCGGTTTCGATCCCAAGCTTCGCCAGATTATCAGAGATTGCCGGGCCGCCGCCATGAACGATGACCGGGCCGTTTCCCGAGGACTGCAAATCACGCAGATCTGCAAAGAAAGACTCTGGCAATGCAGCCAGCGTACTGCCTCCACATTTCATCACAAACATTTGTTTTTCCGTACCCGCTTCCGTTGCAGTACTGCCGTTTGGCATGGTTGAATTCACGGGGCAAGACTCCTTTCTTATGGGGTTATAAAGGATTAAAACCTATATAAAAGACAAAGATAAACGCTAGCCGTTCCAGATTCGGATCGTTCTTTCGATCGCCGTTGTCTCCAGGTTTTTCGATTCCCCTTTTCCAAAGGGAAAACCCGGAGACAAATGCGAACGCTACGCTTCTACAGAATCGATTCCGCCTCTTCCACTATATTCGTTTATTTTTTATATTTAAAAGTTTAATCCTTATAAACATTTTTACATCTATGATGGTACGCAGCTTTCTAAGAGATGAAGCTGCAAGTTCAGTACCTTTAATAACGTTCAGATACTTTAACAAATGTTCAGGTAAATATGATTTTATGACGGGACTCACATCAATGAGCTCGAGCATGAATTAAGACAATCATATCTATAACAAAACTTCTACTTACGTGCGATATGCTGCATTAATTCGCACATAGTCATATGTCAGGTCGCATCCCCACGCTACAGCGTTGCCTTCACCGTGATGCAGGTCCACTACAATACGCACTGTATCGGTCTGCAAGTATGCCAGCGCCGCTTCTTCATCAAACACAACAGGACGAGACTGTGCGAGCACAGAAATGTCTCCGAGACGGATATCTACCGTATCCGGGTTTACGGGTTGGCCTGCACGGCCTACAGCAGCAATAATCCGGCCCCAGTTTGCGTCAGCCCCAAACATCGCGGATTTCACCAAGCTTGAGCCGATTACCGTTTTGGCAATGGCTTGTGCAGATTCATCGCTAACCGCACCCGTCACTTCCACTTCCACCAGCTTGGTTGCTCCTTCACCATCACGGGCAATCGCTTTGGCAAGCACTTGGCAAACATATGTGAACCCGGCAGCAAAGGCCTCCCAATCCGGGTGATCCATCGTCAGTTCTTCATTACCTGCATAACCGCTAGACATTGCTACGAGCATATCGTTTGTGCTGGTATCACCGTCTACGGTAATCATGTTAAATGTATGGTTCGTCGCCTGGCGTAGCAGACGCTGCAACGCTTCTGCGCCGATGACCGCGTCCGAGGTCATAAATGCCAGCATGGTCGCCATATTCGGATGGATCATCCCCGAGCCTTTGGCCGCTCCCGCAATTGTTACCGTCTTGCCGCCAACTACGACGGAGACGCAAGCTTCCTTTTTCACCAAATCGGTAGTCAGAATCGCTTGTGAAAATTGTTCTGCTTCGTTCGTTTCCTTGCCCAGCTGCTCTGGAAGCGCCTTGATGCCCGAATGTACCGCATCCATCTTCAGCAATTCACCGATGACACCTGTGGAAGCCACAGCTACGTCCTCTTCAGCCACGCCCAGTTCACGAGCCGCTGCCGCACGCATCGCATACGCATCCTCTTCACCCTGCTGCCCTGTACATGCATTGGCATTACCGCTATTTACAATCACTGCTTGCAACCGTCCGTTGCTCAGACTTTCCCGAGTGACTTTGAGCGGAGCAGCCTGAAACACGTTCGTCGTGTAAACCGCTGCAGCTGTCGCAGGGATATCACATCGAATCGCTCCGATGTCGTTGCGTGATGTTTTTTTCAGACCACAGTGTAGTCCTCCTGCCGAGAATCCGCCTGGTGTAACAATGGTTCCATTTTCAACTACGGTAAAAGCTTGATGCTCCACTTTTGTTCCCATATCATATCCCCCGTATGCGTTCAGCCATATGCTGATGAACCGCCTGCTTCAACTGAAACTCCCCCAACTGATACCCATGCCTTATGACTTTTAGATGAAACACCGCTTCTTCGCGCGCTCCCCCTGCGATGTTCACAAGCCACATGTTATGGATATACTGGTGTCATGTTCAGCCCGAGGTTTTCCTCCCATCCCATCATCAGGTTCATATTTTGAATCGCTTGCCCGGATGCACCCTTCACCAAGTTGTCGATCACCGAAATGATCGTCAAACGTCCTGTGCGCGGGTCTACCGAAAATCCGATATCACAATAGTTCGATCCAGACACTTCTTTTGTCGAAGGCCAAATACCCGGTTCACGTACACGTACAAAAGATCTGTTTTCATAGTATTTACGATATAAGTCCACAATCTCCTGATCACTATGCTCACCCGTCAGCTTTGCATACATCGTACTCATAATGCCGCGTGTCATCGGCACGAGCTGTGTTGTAAAAGTTACCGTCACCGGGCTTCCGGTGATATTGCCGAGCACTTGCTCGATCTCAGGGATATGCTGATGTTTATTCAATTTGTACGCTTTAAAATTTTCATTCATTTCTGCATAATGGTTGGTCAGACTCGTTCCGCGCCCTGCACCCGATACACCTGATTTCGCATCAATAATGATGGTCGATGGATCAATCCATCCCGCTTCCACCGCAGGAATCAGACCCAGCAACGTAGCTGTTGGATAACAGCCAGGATTGGATATAAAATCCTTACCTTTCACTTCATCTCCATACACCTCAGCCATACCGTATACGGCCTTCTCCAGCAATTCTGCTGACGGTGCAGGGTGTTTATACCATTGCTCATACACCGATCCGTCTTTCAAACGGAAATCACCCGACAGGTCGATCACTTTCAGTCCTGCTTCCAGCAGACTCGGTACGAGCTTCGCGCTTACGCCAGACGGGGTCGCGGTGAATACGAGATCTGCACGACTTGCGATCTCTGCCGGATCGACACCGTCGAGTGGCCTGCGAATCACGTCCGTCAAATGCGGAAACCCATCGGCGATGGACTCCCCGCTGCTGGATGAAGAGATTACCGATGTAATTTCAACTTGCGGATGATTCTGAAAAAAACGAATCAGTTCCACCCCGCCGTAGCCGGTGGAACCGACGATTGCCACTCTTAATTTGTTATTCACTCTCGCTCCCCCAATCCTGTTGTATGCGCTACTTGTGCCTTGCTCAAGGTTTTTGTCAAAGCTTGAGCAGACAATTCCGTCGCTTCTATGCATATTTGTGTATTATTATACGACTCTAGTTATATAAATACAACCATCTATCATGAATTTTACACGGATTCCCAACAAATCCGAACGATAACTTTTTACCTTAGGGACGAACAAGGATTCTTCTGTTAAAATACATAGTAGAAGGAAACATTACATACAGAGTCCTGTTCATACACATACCTTTTTTATTTAAGGTCACATTGAACCGGACTCCGAAGGTCATTATGAGACATGGGGGACTACAGTGCATATCGAATCCATATTACTTATTGTGCTCCTGGGACTGAATATTATCTTCGCTGCCGCAGTCGTTTTCTTTGAACGCAAGGATGCCAGTGCTTCCTGGGCTTGGCTGCTGGTATTGAACTTTATTCCGGTCTTCGGGTTCATCCTTTATCTATTGACGGGTCAGAATCTGACTCGGTATCGCCTCTTTCAATGGAAAGAGCGCAAGAAGCTTGGCTTGGAGGAACGAATCGAGGCGCAGCTTGCCCAGCTGCAGGATAATCGCACGCCTTTCTCCAACAAGGCAACAGAAAATAGCCAAGACATGATTTATATGAACCTCAAACAAAATGGGGCACTCCTGACAGAGCATAACGCCGTTGAGATCATCACCGATGGAACAGACAAGTTCCAACGGCTTCTCGATGACATCGAGGCGGCACAAGATCATGTGCATGTGCAATATTACATTTATCGTGGGGATAGCCTCGGCAAACGAATTCGGGACGCTCTGATCCGTAAGGCGCGTGAAGGCGTGAAGGTTCGTCTGCTGTACGACGCGCTGGGCTCGCGACGGGTAAGAAATCGATTTTTCAAAGAACTGCGTGAAGCGGGTGGACTTGTGGAAGTCTTTTTCCCATCCAAATTCAGTCTGATCAACCTACGGATGAATTACCGTAACCACCGCAAAATCGTTATCATCGATGGTAATCTCGGTTATACTGGCGGATTCAACGTTGGGGATGAATATCTCGGACTCAATTCGAAATTCGGCTACTGGCGCGATACCCACCTTCGTATTCGAGGTAATGCGGTGCATGCGTTACAAACACGTTTCCTGCTCGACTGGAACGAAGCTTCCAAACAACATGACACGCCGTATGTTCCCTCTCATTTCCCTCAAATTGAGGGTTCAGGTCAGACCGCCATGCAGATTGTATCCAGTGGCCCTGACGCCGAGATCGAGCACATCAAGAACAGTTACCTGAAGATGATTAACGGTGCCAAACATTCGATTCTCATTCAAACCCCGTATTTTATCCCGGATGCCAGTGTATTCGAAGCGATACGCCTTGCCTGCCTGTCAGGCATCGATGTTCGTATTATGATACCCAATAAACCGGATCATGCTTTTGTGTATTGGGCCACGCTGTCTTATATCGGGGAGTTGCTAAAAGTAGGGGCTAAAGTATTTATCTACGATAATGGGTTTATCCATGCCAAAACACTGATTATTGATAGTTTGGTCGCTTCGGTCGGAACTGCCAATATCGACTACCGTAGTTTCCGGTTGAACTTTGAGGTTAATGCCTTTATGTATGATGAGGCCATTGCAACGACGCTTGTACAGACGTTCGAACACGACCTGCATGTATCACGAGAGTTATCGCTGGAAGAGTACCAAAATCGCAGTTTTATGATACGTTTCAAAGAAGCTATTTCTCGTCTGCTGTCTCCGATCTTGTAAACTCGGCAGGGACAAAAAATAAAAGCAGAACCTTCCCTTCCCCGTAATCCGGGTAAAGAGAGGATCTGCTTTTTTTATATCTACCTCATGCTTTTAAACCTTAAATATGCTCACCGCGCTTAAAGCCTTCACCAAGCACCTCATGCGCATTACTAATGATGACAAACGCTCCCGGGTCCACAGACCGGATCAGCGCTTTCAGTCTCGGCACTTCATTTTGTCCCACGACTACCATCAGCACAGTTCGCTGGTCATCCGTATATCCACCCTTCGCCTCCAGCTTGGTCAGACCACGATCCAGATCAGCCAGAATGACTTTGGTAATCGGTTCTGTCTGGTTAGAGATAATATACGCCACCTTCGAGTATCCCAGTCCCATCTCCACGGCATCAATGACTTTACCCGTAACGTACAACCCGATTAATGCATACAGAGACTGCTCCAGCGACAGCACAAAGGCTGCCAAAATAATGACGGTTGCATCCATGATGACAACACATAGCGAGTAACTGAGTCCACTGTATTTTTGCACAATGCGAGCCAGAATACTCATGCCCCCAGTTGAGCCCCTGCCCCGGTACACGATCCCAATCCCGAGCCCCACACCAATGCCCCCATACAGAGAGCCGAGCAACGGATTAGCCGTCGGAATCTCCCAATGACTCGTCAAATATACAAAGAGCGGCAACACAATGCTTCCAAGGATGGAACGCAAACCATATTGTTTACCAATCAACAGGAAACCTGCAATTAATAACGGGATGTTAATCGCCCATTGGGTATATGCCGGTTCCCAGCCCAACCACTCGTCTCCGAGGATGGATAAACCCGATACACCACCTGAAGCGATTTGATTGGGCAATAAAAATAAATTAAAAGCTACGGCAATCAAAAACGAACCCACAATAATAAACAGGGTATCGATGACGTTCCGCCATGGTCCATTCAGGGGAATGAAGGTGGTTAACCTCTTTTTGCGTTGAGGATATGAATGTTGTTGCTCTTGCATGTTGTCGCGCGCTCCTTTTATATAACGTATCCATAATCTTCTTAACATTCCTTAAAATTGTTCAAAAAAAAGCCCCTGTATACACCAGCATGCGCCTCAGCGCACGGGTCCATACAGGAACTTGAATTAATCGTTTTCTACTTTAATTTGGCTACGCAAATAACCGTCGATGAATGCATCGAGGTCGCCGTCCATCACTGCTCCTGTATTACCTGTCTCTACGCTTGTACGGTGATCCTTTACCATACTATAGGGATGGAATACATAGGAGCGAATCTGGCTACCCCACGAAATTTCCGATTGGTCCCCTCGGATTTCGTCCAGCTGTTGTTTTTGCTCTTCGATTTTACGCTCATACAATTTCGAACGAAGCATCGTCATGGCTCGCTCACGGTTTTTGATCTGTGAACGTTCGTTCTGACAGGTCACAACCACTCCGGTCGGTATATGTGTAATCCGTACAGCGGAATCGGTAGTGTTAATATGCTGTCCACCCGCACCGCTTGCACGATACGTATCGATCTTGAGGTCTTCGGTACGAATGTCGATCTCGATGGTATCGTCGATCTCCGGCACCACATCACAAGATACGAAGGAAGTATGTCTACGGCCTGATGAGTCAAAAGGAGAGATCCGCACCAGACGGTGAACCCCCTTCTCTGCTTTCAGATAACCGTATGCGTTATGCCCTTTGATGGACAACGTCACACTCTTGATCCCCGCTTCATCACCCGGAAGATAATCCAGCACCTCAACCTTGAAGCCCCGTTTCTCTGCCCAGCGTGTGTACATACGGAGCAGCATCTGACCCCAGTCCTGCGACTCGGTACCACCAGCGCCTGGATGAAGCTCCAGAATCGCATTCATCTTGTCATACGGCTGGTTCAGGAGAAGTTGTAATTCAAACTCTTCCAGTTTGCCTACAATTGCAGCGACACTGTTGCCAATCTCCGTAGCGAGCTCTTCGTCGCCTTCTTCATCAGCCAGCTCAGCCATCATCAATGCATCATCATAATCCTGTTGCAACTTCGCGTACTGATCTACCGAACCTTTCACTGCGTTCATCTCTGCAATGACGGCTTGCGCTTTCTCATTGTCATCCCAGAAGTCTGGAGCTGACATCTTCTCTTCAAAGTTCTCAATCATCTCTTGCTTGAGATCTAAGTCAAAGAGACCCCCTAAGGTTTGTTAATTTCTTGCCTATTTCACGCAGGTCCTGCTTCACGCTTGGATCGATCATGTGCAATTCCTCTTTTCATTAAGATAAGCTCCCCGCATCCGGGAAGTTCACTAATCAAGATCAAGTCTCGGATACAATATACCGTGAGGCTTGCGCATACTGTTACCAGCAGGCACGTCACCCCTCAATCAGCATCATATGATTATTCATATGCACCGATTATCGGATATGCATCCTCCACTTTATCTTATTGAACCCCCGGCTGCAAGGAGCCGTATAAGTGAAACGATATAGATTAAACTAACCTATCTTACATTGGGTACTGCGATAAAAGGAATGAAACGAAAACTACTCTTGACCATGACAGTGTTTAAACTTTTTGCCACTGCCACACGGACATGGATCATTACGGCCGATTTGGTCAGAAACTTTCACCGGACGTTTCTCAGCAGGTTCACCGCTTGTCGAGATCTGACTCTCGTCCACTACGGCTTGACGCTCCTGGTTGCTTTCGATCTGTGCTTTCATCACATACGTCGCAACTTCTTCCTGAATCGAAGCGATCATCTGATGGAACATCTCGAAACCTTCGAATTGGTACTCACGAAGTGGGTCTGTACCACCGTATGCACGGAGGTGAATACCTTGGCGCAATTGATCCATCGCATCAATGTGATCCATCCACTTGCTGTCTACTGCACGAAGCACAACCACTTTTTCGAATTCACGAACCATATCTTCACCGATACGTTCTTCACGGGCATTGTACTTGTTCTGTACTTTCTCGAACAGATACTCAATGATCTCTTCAGCTTCTTTGCCCCAAAGGTCATCTTTGGTAATCGAGCCTTCATCCAGCAATTTGCTGTTCATAAAGTCCGCAACCTCTTGCAGCTCCCAGTTCTCCGGAATCTCGTCACTGCAGTGTGCTTCAACGATACGTTCAATGGAAGGTTTGATCATATCCATAACGATTTGTTTAATATTTTCAGACTCCAATACCTCACGACGCTGTTTGTAGATAATCTCACGTTGTTGGTTCATGACATCATCATACTGGAGTACCACTTTACGTACGTCAAAGTTATTACCTTCAACCCGCTTCTGCGCAGATTCAACAGCACGCGTAATCATGCGGCTCTCGATCGGCTGATCTTCTTCAAAACCAAGACGCTCCATCATGTTGAGCACGTTGTCGGCACCGAAACGTTTCATCAATTCATCGCCCAGCGACAGGTAAAACTGTGTGGAACCCGGGTCACCCTGACGTCCCGCACGACCACGCAACTGGTTATCAATCCGGCGTGATTCGTGGCGCTCTGTACCGATGATATGAAGGCCGCCAACTTCAGCCACACCTTCACCCAAAATAATATCTGTACCCCGACCGGCCATGTTCGTTGCAATCGTTACTGCACCCGCTTGACCCGCGCCAGAGATAATTTCAGCTTCTTCCGCGTGAAACTTAGCATTCAAGACCTGGTGTCTGATGCCGCGACGTTTCAGCATGTCCGATAGACGCTCCGAGTTCTCAATGGATACCGTACCCACCAGAACCGGTTGGTTTTTGCTGTGGCGCTCTACAATCTCTTCCACAACCGCTTTGAACTTGCCATCAATGCTCTTGTAGACCACATCCGCCATATCATCCCGTTTGTTTGGACGATTCGTCGGAATTTGCAGTACTTCAAGTCCATAGATTTTCTTGAACTCTTCTTCCTCTGTTTTTGCTGTACCTGTCATCCCCGCAAGTTTACGGTACATCCGGAAGTAGTTCTGGAATGTGATTGTTGCCAGCGTCATGCTCTCGTTCTGAACCTCAATGCCTTCTTTGGCTTCAATCGCTTGATGCAATCCATCACTGTAGCGACGGCCAGCCATCAGACGGCCAGTGAATTCATCAACAATCATGACTTCTTCATCTGAAACAACATAATCCACATCACGGCGCATAATGACGTTAGCTTTCAGAGCCTGTACAATGTGGTGGTTCAGCGTCACGTTGGCATGATCATACAAGTTCTCAATACCAAAAGCTTTCTCCGCTTTGGCTACGCCACCCTCAGTCAGCGCTACGGATTTCACTTTGATATCCACCGTGAAATCTTCTTCCGGCACAAGACGTTTCACAAAGCGGTCCGCTGCATAGTACAGATCGGTCGATTTCTGAGCTTGTCCGGAAATGATCAATGGTGTACGTGCCTCATCGACGAGGATCGAGTCTACTTCGTCAATGATACAGAAGAACAATGGACGTTGTACCATTTGCTCTTTGTACAGCACCATGTTGTCACGAAGGTAGTCGAACCCGAATTCATTGTTCGTACCATACGTAATGTCACATGCATATGCATGCTGTTTCAGTGCATGGTCCATACCGCTGAGGTTAACCCCAACTGACATACCCAGGAATTCATAGATTTGTCCCATCTCCTGGCTATCCCGTTGCGCCAAATAGTCATTGACTGTGACTACGTGTACACCTTTGGACATCAATGCATTCAAATATACCGGCAGTGTTCCTACCAGTGTTTTACCTTCACCCGTTTTCATCTCAGAAATACGGCCTTCGTGCAGCGCAATCCCGCCAAGCATTTGTACATCATAATGACGTTTGCCCAATACGCGGCGTGATGCCTCACGTACGGTTGCAAATGCTTCAGGAAGAAGTTCATCCGTCGTTTCTCCCTTTTCAATCCGGGCACGGAATTCCTCCGTTTTGCCTTTCAACTGCTCATCAGACAATGCCTGAAATTGTGGTTCCAGTTTATTGATCACATCGACCGTCTTCATCAGACGTTTCACATCACGCTCGTTCATGTCTCCGAAGATCTTTTTGACAAGTCCTAACATGGTATACCCCTTTCGTGCAAAACAGAATAGACCCCCTGCTGCCGCCATACGACACCATCGGATGGATTGTTGATCCATTTCCCCCTGGAGGTAACAAACAAAAAAACATATGAGATGAATCAACTCCAGGCTTGCCACAGTTACCTCATGAAGCTGATCGTATTCACCCGGCTCTGGTTTATGAAATACATGCCAGAATTCGAGCTATTGAATCATGTTCATGGTGCTGTGTCTGTCATTGATTATGATTAGCGATCATTCGTTGACAATTCCTCATCAGGACAATGATTCTCTTTGCATAAATTGTAACAGTTTGTAAGGGTCGCCGCAACACGCCGTAGCAGACTTCTTTGAACTTCATTCCCCGTATAAACCGAGTTTTAGTGCAAAAAATCATAGTCGTTATCGGAAGTGGCAAATGGACTGTTTTATTTCCCGAGATGTTGCAAGGATCAATCGATCATTTGTGGGAAATATGGAATTTAATATCAAAATTCATTTTAACTTTTATAATTCTACTTTTATTTTAAATTTCCTGCTGACTCCTAATCTATTAGACGCAACAATATAGCGAATAGTTTCATCATTTTATTTCCATATTCCAATTCATTCGCTACGCACAAAAGAGCCCCATCCCTAGAAGGATGGAAGCTCTCGTTAAGTTCAATTCAGGAAGCATAGGCTCCTGCTTATATTCAATACTAAGGGCTATCTATTCAATTGAAGCGATGCTGTAAGTATACTTAACCTTGCTCAATCAAGCCATACTTGCCATCGTTCCGTTTGTAAACGACGCTTACTTCCTCATTCTCGATGTTGGAAAATACGAAGAAGTTATGACCAACCATGTTCATCTGGAGGATTGCCTCTTCCACATCCATTGGTTTTAACATAAAACGTTTCGTACGTACAACTTCCAAATCATCATCCGTATCCGTGTCCAGTTCGGCTGTAGCCACTGTGCCTGTCGGATCTTCTACGAAGAGAGTCTTCAGGCTACCTTCCTGACGGAATTTACGGTTAATTTTCGTTTTGTGTTTGCGAATTTGACGTTCCAACTTGTCCACAACGGCGTCAATGGATGCGTACATATCATCGCTCTCATCTTCAGCACGGAGCACAAAGCCCTTCAAAGGAATCGTCACCTCAACTGTATGCAAGCCTCTAGTTGTGCTCAGTGTAACGGCACCGTCAGAGGTAAGGGGTGCATCGAAATACTTCTCGAGTCTACTCAACTTTTTGTCGACATAATCTTTCAAAGCTTCGGTAACCTCGATTTGTTGACCTCGAATACTTAAATTCATAGGGCACTCCTCCTTTATCTTTGCCACTTCATTATAACACGAATGTAAGCGCCATGTAAAAACTCTCGGTGACCGAATAATGACATCTGCTCCAGTCACATCAACCAACGTAAGTTTAACGCCATATTTCGTGATTTTTCGGCATTTTCGAGCAAAATCACAGATTTAACTGGATTGTATATCTGGCGCTTGATCATCTATTTAACCGTTTTTGAGGTTCCTCAATCTGTTATGTAGAACTAGCTTATCCTGACCCTTAAGTTGCCCCCGTTTTGTCCGGTAATGGAGAGATCAACTTTCTTATATTTTAAACTCTATCAACACAAAAAAAGACCCCGGATCACCGGAGTCTGATGCTAGCGATAATTCAATTTGGTAACCATCTAACCATATATGTAGGTCGGATTGTCCGGATGATTATAATTTGATTACGTTAGCTGCTTGCGGTCCACGTGCGCCTTCGACGATGTCGAATTCTACGGATTGACCTTCTTCCAAAGTTTTGAAGCCTTCGGATTGAATTGCGGAGAAGTGTACGAATACGTCGCCGCCGTCTTCAGTCTCAATGAAACCGTAACCTTTTTCTGCGTTGAACCATTTTACTTTACCTTGCATGCACTAACATTCCCTTCGTCATCAAATGAAGTGAAGCTCTGGCCAAGACCCTAGCCCACAACTCAGATGATATCACCTAATCTTATCCATTGTCAATTGGTAAAGAAAATGTTTTATTGGTATTTTTTGTAGATTAATCGAGGATTTTGAGGAATCTACGAGTTATTTGTAGAATAAAATTTATAGATTTTCAAACACCACATACTATATATTATTCTGTCTGAGAGGAAATGTTAATACTGTTCAAAAATGATTTAACATTATGATATAAACGTGTAAGAAGAATAGAGTTGAATCCATCCATTCTTCGGGTATCAGAGAAAAATATCACGTATGCTCCTGCCTTTAAGTTTGCGGCTGTACAAGCCTATGAGGCGGAACATATACCCATGGGAATTTTCGTACAGGCAGGCTTTAATATTGAATTGATCGGGCTGGAGACGCGAAAAAGATGTTTGGAGCGTTGGAGGAAAACATGTGCTTCTTCAGGTGAAGCTGGGCTGCTGGAAGAGCGTAGGGGGAAGGGACGCTCAGGGAGACCGGTCAGTCGTGAACTATCGAGTCAGGAAAAGCTTCATCTTGCTGAGGCACGTATCAAGCTTTTGGAAGCCGAGAATGAACTCTTAAAAAAGCTAGAAGCGCCCTAAAGGCACAAAGGCAACAATGAACTACTACCGTCTTCCGAGCACTTTCAGCTCATCAATCAGGTCGTTCGTAAGCATTAACTGAGAAGCGTGACTCGTTATCTTTGTAAGTTGAATCATAAAAAAAGTCGTCGTTTGATGCGAAAATTCAGACTTATTGCTGTGATTCGTAAAGTGAATCCTTATCGTAAAATGGCTGAAGCTAAGCAAGACTCTTGTTCAACGAACACTGAAGCAGTTCAAGGATTGCACGTCTTTACAATAACTGCGAGTTCGCTTCAACGAGTACATCACGTATTACAATACCGAATGGTTCCAATGGACATAAAAAAAGATGACTCCCGATGAGTACAGAAGTCATCTCAATGCTGCTTAATGAATAGAACCCCTTTTTAAAGGGTCCACAAATAGGGGCACAGTTCAAAGTAAGATGCAGCAGTTCTTTAATTCTTCTAGTTTTTTCATTCTTTTCATAAGTGATACACTTTAAATATAAATCCAAATTCAATCACAAAAAGTTACTTTCTTTTATCCATAAGGTAGCTATCCGCTGCAAATTTGGCTTCATAGACATTACGTTGATTCCGTGCTACATTCCGCTGAATCAACCATTGCTGCGCTTCATTCTTTAAGGCCAGCATACGTGACTCAATCACAGAATCATAGGTAAGAATATGGTTTAACTTCTCCTGCTGATCCTGGCTTGTCTGATACGTAGCGCTCAACTCAATTAATCTTCCGACTATAACCTGACGTTCATTCACAAAGACTTCGACCTGATCTGATGACTTCTCTTCTAAATTTATAACAAATGTTTCTGTCAAGATATTTAGTTGGTTAAGCAATTGGTCTATTTGAGGCTTGATTTCCATACTACAAAGTTCCTGCAGTTTGCTTGTTTACTAAAACCCAGGTTTCTCTTAACTCCAGTAGGTATCCTATTGCCTCTTCACCAAGACTCTTGTCCTTTTTAATGTTTGCTTGAATTAACAGATGGTTCATATATTCGTATAGAGCAAACAAATCTTTAGCTACAGGATAGGCTTGATTTAAAGTTGACATTAGTTCACTGATTATCGTTTGTGCTTTACCTAAATTCATATTGGCTTTGTAGTAATCTTTAGTTTCTATTCCATCTAATCCTGCCTTAACAAAGCGAAGAGCCCCATCATATAACATAATAACGAGTTGACCTGGTGTAGAAGTCTGTACCGAATTTTGCTTGTATTTATCGTAAGGAGATGTAATCATTTCAAATCCTTCCTCCTCTTTTACTTAAAGTAGCCTGCCAAACTGGAAGATTGGGATTGGAATTGACTCATTGCTTTTTCCATGGCTGTGAACTGTTTGTAATATCGAGTTTCCCAATCTGTCATTTTCCGTTCTAAGTTTGAAATCCGGTTGTTGTAATCTTTTAGTTGCTCTCCCATGATACTCTCTGTTTTTAAAGTCGCAGAAGCATTCGTGTCAAACTTGGATGTTCCTACTTTTTTAGTAAACATATCCAAAGTTTTGCCCAGTTGGCTCCTTAATTCACTAAAAACAGGTTTACCATTAAGATCCGAGACCGAACCTCGAAAAATAGTTAACACCTTTTCTGGGTTGGAAGCTAGAGCCGTAGTCAACTTGGCTTCATCAATTTTCAACTGGCCTTTTTCATAATATTGCCCCGTTGTAATTCCCGCTTCACTTAACCCTTTAAGATTATTTGTAATGATTAATCTCATGGAGGTTACAGCCTCACTAAGAATACTATCATTTTTCAGGACACCACTCTTGGCTTTCTCTTCCCACTTCTTAATATCATCTTCCTTCATAGACTCACGTTGTTCATCTGTTAATGGTTTAAAGTTACGATAAGTTTGCTCTGAAATTTTTGAATTCATTAAACCTAGTAGCTCATTATACAGATCCACAAAAGATTTAATTGTCTCAACAGCCTTCGTTGGATCAGACTGAGTTGTAATTTTGGAACTTGTGGCTCCGCTCAACTCCAAAAAATTCAATTTCACCCCGTTAACGATAAGACTGTCAGTAGATGTAGTATATGTTTTCTCGCCACCCAGACTACTTGAAACGGTAACTGACCCCTCTTTATAACCCACACTGCCACCTGTACCAAAGTTAACTGCTTCATCGAGCTTGAGTATGCCAAGTAAGGAACTCGGTTTGGATTGTTCGTTTTCACCTTTGTCTGATATCACTTGTCCATATTCTTTATGTGTAATCGTGAACTTACCGCTAATTTCATCAAACGCCGCATTAACTGTAGGAATGCCAGAATTAATTCTTGCTACAACTACATCTATTGAATCTGTACTAGCAAATGTAATTGATTTATTGTTAATGTTTAAGTCATAAGTTGTCGGAGCTCCGCTTCCGGCAATATCAGCAAGTGTCGTAGCACGTGTAATCTTCTCTGTACCCGCCTTTAGCTCAATTGAGCTCTTCATAGCAGCCTTCTCGGCTAGCTTAGTAACTGTGACTTCCATAGAAACACTGCCTGCATCCGCAGTGGCTTCCGCCTTAACAGCTGTCGAGTTTCCACTCACGGTTGATTTTTGTGTATTTAATGCTTCCGATTTACCCATGTTCAGAAGTTTATCAGACATTTGTACAATTTTACTATTTAGTTCTCTGTAACTGTCGCGAGTCCAATCAAAAATTTGCTTCTGTTGTTTCAACTTATCCAAGGGAGCCCGTTTAACCGTCATAAGTGACTTGACCATGCTGTCAATATCCATACCAGAAAATCCATTAATTCGTGATACCATTTATTTCACCCTCCTATACCTTTTCGTCAATAATAATGCCCGCAATTTCCATCATCTTGGCTACTAGGTCAAGCGTTTTCTCAGGTGGAATCTCACGAATCACTTCTCCAGTTTCCTTATTAAGCACTTTAACTAGAATCTGATGTGTTTTCTCGTGTACACTCATCTCCAGAGTCGTTGTTGGGCCCTGAAGAGCCTTAACGGCTTTATCGATTGCCTTTATAAGATGCTCATCACTAGGCGGGATATGCAAACCTTGCCTTTCTAATTTAGATAAATCTATTCCGTTTCTAACCGATTGTAATAACATACTTTCCTGATTACTACGAGACTCCGTCTGTGTGTTACTTGTAGTCGCAGAAATTCCAGTCACATTGGTAGAAAGTGAAAACTGTAGATTCATCGTTCATCCCCCGATGGAATTATTTATTATATTTATCGGTTATTAAATGATAGAAATGAATAGAACCCCACAGACTTAATAAAACAATTGATGTTTAATACTAACTTATTATATTTGACTTCTTCAACAAACTTAACCTGAGTGCGGCCATCTAGAGTTCCTCTATTTGCAAGAAAACAAAGGTGAGTTAAATATAAATTGAGCTATACCTGTTAATGTACTCGTAAATTAGCATGTAGACTATGAATATAAATAAATCTTCTTAATCCATTTTTGTTATAAACAAAATAGCGGTAGCTCAGACTAAGAACTACCACTACAAATAATTGAGAGAAAGACAAGAGTAGTTTCCTCATTTAGTCTTCTTTTACGTTTGCATATTTAACAAATCTTTTAATTGTGTCAATCATATAGTTCAACTTATCCTCAGTCATTCCTGGATAAACACCTATCCAGAAGCTTTGATTCATAGCAAAATTAGTATTGTTTAAATCTCCGATTTGTCTGTAGCCCCTTTGCTCCTCTCTCATTAAATCAAAACAAGGATGCATGATCAGATTACCTGCAAAAAGCATTCTGGTCTGGACATTGTGCTCTTCTAGAAATTTAACTATATCTTCTCTTGTAAAATGCGCATCTTCTCTTACCCCGATTAGAAAACCGAACCAACTAGGCTCAGAATTTCTAGTAGGCTCAGGCAAAAGCAACACATCGCTCAATGGCTGAAGCTGTTCTCTTAAATAATTCCAATTATTGATTCTTGCTGATATAAATGAATCTAGTTTCTCCAATTGTGCACAGCCAATCGCTGCCTGCATATCTGTTATTTTTAAATTGTAACCAAAATGAGAATAAACATATTTATGATCATATCCAAAAGGTAATTGGCCATGCTGACCGTTAAATCTATTACAGCATGTATTATCCATACCCGATGGACAATAACAATCCCTTCCCCAATCCCTTAATGATTGAATAATTTTAGATAATAAATGATTATTTGTATAAACAGCTCCCCCTTCACCCATAGTCATGTGATGAGGAGGATAAAAACTGGAGGTTCCTATATCACCTATCGTTCCAGTCAACTTCAATTCTCCATCAATATAATATTTAGAGCCTAAAGCATCGCAGTTATCCTCAATAAGCCATAATCGGTGTTCAACGCACCATTTCTTCAACTCGCCTAGATCAAATGGATTTCCTAACGTATGTGCAATCATGACTGCTTTTGTTTTTTCACTTAAGGCTTCATTTAATTGAGTACAATCAATATTGTATTCAGGTAGAGTAATATCTACAAATACTGGAACTGCTCCATATTGAATGATCGGAGCCACAGTAGTGGGAAATCCTGCTGCGACAGTTATCACTTCATCTCCAGGTAATATTCTTCTTTCTTTAAGTAATGGAGAAGTAAGAGACATAAATGCCAACAAGTTAGCACTTGATCCAGAATTACACGTGTAGCAATGTTTCACACTCAAGAAACGAGCAAATTGTTTCTCGAACTGTTTGGTATACCTTCCTGATGTTAACCAAAATTCCAGACTCGAATCCATGAGGTTCATCATTTCATTTTCATCATAGACTCGCCCAGCATAATCAATACGTTGGGACTCAAAGTCTTGTATACTATCTTCGTTTTTCTTTGTCTGATAGTACTCTTTGGTTAATTGCAGGATTTCCATCTTAATTTGATCACTATTCTTCAAATCACTGCTCTCCTAACTATTGTTATTTAGACCAACAATACCATCTACCAACTATGCCGGTAATAACATTGGAAGGATCTAGCTCATTAAGTAACCTTACCTCTTGATCATTTGTTGCACATACAGCAAATATTCCATCGTCAGCAAGCATACTTTTGATTTTTTTTAGACTTTGTGGCTTACTCATGATCCGCTCAATGTTGCTTTCTAACAAAATATAATCATAGACAATATCATTTGTTGTATCAATTATATCCTTTTCGACTACTATAACTTGTTCGGTAAACGTTCTTAAATCAGACTCATAGCGTTTATCTTCTATCCAATAACACAAATTAATACTTTTTAGGCCTGCCTCTTTATAAACATTTTTTATTTTAAGTGGACTTGAGCCAAATCCTGAATTAATACCCAGAATATTAATGTGTTCTGATAATTTAATGTTTAGTGATTGTATAAATGTATCATCATAACAAAAGCCCGTACTCCAAGCATCTATACCATGTCGTTCTATAAATAAGTTGCGACTTTTTTCGAGAGTATTATCTTTTACTTGAGCTTCTTTAAGAGTCACACTCCCAAAGTGATGGCAGTAACAGTCTTTAGCTAAAATCATTTTGTATCCTGCATGTCTTAAACGTATGGCTAGTGAGTCGTCACTAAACTCTCCATAAACAAAGTACTTATCATGACCCCCTACCCCTTGAGATGAAAGTGCAACATCACTCCTATAGAAAGTAAGAGGGTTAACTAATCTCGTTCTTTCTTCCCATCGAGCTGAGTCAGATTTATTATTTTGTTTTGCAAACAGATGCATCTCTTCAAGTGTTGAGTATTGGGCTGGGATAGTTTGAAAATTTGAAACATTAGGTGTGGTTGGTACTACCATTGCAATTGTAGGATCAGATTGTATACAACTAATTAAATTATCTAAATATCCTTCAGTAACAATTACATCATTGGAAATAACCAACAAATACTCACCCTCAAAAATTCTATTTATAGCACCTGCTACAATATTTAACGAATTCTCCTTAAGCGTAAATATTTTACTTGGAGAAAGCGATTCAAAAAATTCAGAGGTTCCATCGGTAGAACCGTTATTTATAAGAACTAATTCATAATCAATATAATTAGGAGTATATTTAAGTACACTTTGGATACATTGTTGTGTATACTCGAGTTTGTTATAAGCAATAACAGCGATAGACACTTTATACTTAAATACCCCTGTCTCCAAACTTTTATCTATATAATGATTTGCAGTTAGCTTGACAAATTCATCTTTATAATGAAGGATTTCTTTTTCCTTATTACCAAATATGCTTGTGAAATAATAAAAATCATAATAAAAATCTTGTAATATTGGGATAAGCTCAAACTCAATTTTACCGATTAGTCTCTCTGATCTTGTACGAGCCAGTTTTAATATATTTTCGATAGAGTATAATAAATTCTCACAACTAATTGTCCCTGAGATGTGAGGTATTTCTACTTTTAAAATATGAAGTGTAGGAATAATAGACTCCACCACACTTTTTATACCTAGAGAAACTGTTTCCAACTGTACATAATCCCTCTTAGATGCACAATCCTTTAGATGCACAGCCACTTCATTTAAAGTGTTGATTATTTCCAGTACTTGGTCTATCATTCCTTGTTTCTTATCTTGCATTGTTACCCTTCCCATCCGTATACTACTCACCAATAAATTATGATGCAGCTATTGAGTATACTAAATATATAGTATTATCATTTCACCGAATTGGTACGTTAAAGTACTGTTGCGCCGTGCATTCTAATTTCACTCTCTGTTTGAGTTCCAGTTTTCCTAAGCGATTACGTATGACTACAGAATCATCTGGAACTTCTGTATCATATAAAGTGGCTCCCGCTCCAATAGATACTCTATCTCCGATTTTTTTATTCCCTATTATTGACGCACCTGCTCCAAGGAATAGACCTTTTCCTAAATTCGGAGCAGGGTTCCCCTCATCATCAAATCCAGTATTGATAGTTACATTTTGAAGAACCACTAAAAAATCGGAGTAATTCGCTTTTCCTAAAACAGAACCTACAGGATGTCCAAGTAAAAAAATATCGGGCAATTGTACATTGTAAGTAAAAAAAACACTATTTAAAAGTTTGTTTAACATAACCATCTTGTCACATATCGGTTTATTTTGTGATATTTTCCACAAGCTATTAGATAAATAATATATAAATTGACTATATTGATCTGAATGAAGATGCGAAAAACAGGCTTTGCCCTCTTTTGTATATCCGATCGATGTAATTTTTTCAAAACAATACTCTGTTCGCTCTAATGCTAGATTCATTGCTGAATCAATGTCACTTCCACCAAAATGATATCCATCCGGGAAGAAATGTTTAAGTTGGGAGCCTATATAATTCTTCAGTTCAGATTTTGATAACGAAAGAAACATATCCTCAAAAACTCCCTCTTATAGTGATCTAATTATTCTATATTAGGATTACAGAACTGCATAACAAACGGTATCAGCAAAGGTCGCCGTGTGATGACGAATGAAGATTCTATATCCTGGGACTATTTTCTTCAAGTACAAAGGTATCTCCCAAAGATCTGAGGCCTTATGGTAGATGCTTATAGCACATTTAGGTTTATTCAAGGTTATAAGCTCCTTCCCTCCTCTAAGTGCAGCCATTTCACTACCCTCAATATCCATTTTCAGAAAAGTAATTGCAGTCCCATCTAAGTGCTCGTCTAATCGCACAACTTTACCTTCTATACTCCCTGTACCATTAATCGTAGTAGCACCTAAATTAGAAAAGTATTTTATATTCTCAGATTTGTCTGCTACCCCAAAATTATATAGTTGGGTTTTGGCTTTGAATTCCTCATTTTTCTTATTAACTACATTTGATAAAATACTATAATTTGATGTATCTAATTCATAACAAATATATTTATTGCATTTGTCTGAGTTTTTCTGTTCCATAAAAGACTCTAGCGTATCTCCGATATATGCACCACAATCCACAAAAACTTCTCCTTCTTCTATTTGGATAAGGTCGTCGGGGAAATACTGCGGACTACTTTCTATAGTGCTATAATCTATACCAGTTAGTATTTCTTCACTTTCTAACATTGTAACGAGCTTATGGTAGAGCACTTTCTTCGAAAACTGATCCTCCATAATGTCAAAAAGTTCACTGATCTTGCTTATTAAAATGTTCTTATCTATTAAAAAAATATCACTGGATAAAATACGCAGAGTTTCGAGAGAATTAGTAAGAATTGGATCAATATTTAGCTTTTTAAGCTGATCAGCAATTGTATTTTTTGTACCCAAGGAGATTAGCACTTTAACATTTTCACCAAGCTCCTGAAGTTCAGAAGTAGGACGACAGACTTTACCATCAACAACTTCTTTGCCCCACTTTTTAGAATCATTGTCACAAAAAAAGTCTACATTAATATTATTATTTTTCAAGTACCAATATACTTGTTTTCCCACCGCTCCAGCTCCAAAAAGGCAAATCTGGCTTTCGGGTCGATTCGTAAATTCCAAGAGTTGAGCAATTAAGCTTTTCAGTTCAGATTCAGCAATATCAAGTCTTAAATTTATTAAATTGACAGCTTTTTCTTTATAACTCACCTTAAAACCCCACTTTTAGGAATTATGTTTATATTTGTTTCTTCTATGGCGTATAGTACTGTCTCCGCATAAAAATCTTCATGATGTCTTATAAAAAACTTATAATTCGGATTTATTTCTCTTATATACTTGAATATATCAAGATAGTCAGAAGGCTTATGATAAATGCATATAGCAAGAGAAGGAGAGTATTTAATTATTGTATCTTTTGAACCTTTTAGCGCTTCCAACTCAGTTCCTTCTATATCCATTTTTATAAATGTTACCTCTTCTGTTATAAATTCATCCACTGAAGTAACTTCGATAATGTCATCACCATCTTCAGTGATTTTCCCACCGCCGTCCATTACTTTTGTTTTATTAAATCTCATACTCTTCGGTTTTGAGAAAAGGCCTTTATTTATATATTTTATCTTTGGGTTACTTGAGATTAATTTAGCTTCTTCTAAAAGTGCTATATCAGGCTCAAATAAGTAGTAACTCTTGAATAAACTGTGTAATGTCAGGAACTGTTTAAGAGTATCACCATTATACCCACCCGCGTCTACAAGTACAGCGTCTGGATTTATAGATACAACATCTCCAAAATACTGTAGTTTAGTATCGTATTGGAATGTGTATCTAATATCAAAAGTTAATCGAAAAAACATGTTATTTAGAAAATTTAGTCTAGAACGTTCATCTTCCAGACAAAAGTACATTGCCTTATAATCTTCAACATTATCTAGCAAATGAACTGATAGACTTTCAAAACATTGATCATAAAAATCTTCTGGGAAAATTACTGGTTTCATAATTTCTTTAACATGGTAATACATAATTATATGTTTACAATTCATCAGTGTAGCTCTGTTATAGATTTCCTTTCCATACCGTAATGAAGCAATAATTAACACGTCATTCTCAGAAAAATTCATATTTTCTGGGGAGATTGTGTTGTTAATACTATTATTCTTATCAATTAACTTAATATTTTTATAACCATTATTTTCCATTTCTTCATAAATTCTATTTCCAATTTTTCCAGCAGGCCAAATATATACCATCTTGCCTTCACATATATTTTTTAATGCTTCTGTAGCATGCGAATTTTCCTTTATCTTGTCTATAGTAGCATTTCTATCTAGTAGCTTTAAAAAATTTTCATAATTCACTTCTAACACAGCCATCACCTACTTCCTTGTTAACTAAACTCGACTTAGTGTAAGCTATAATTACTTACTCTCGGTACACTTAAACTACAAATTAATTCACATGGTATTTCCACCTATTTTTTGAATACCTTCTCTAAAAGTTGTTATTGGTTTCCATCCGAGTTCAGTTTTAAATTTATTCACATTTGCTTTTAGTTGCACAATATTTTTACCTTTCCCTGCATCTGCATTAAAAATCAAATTAGAGTCTGGGCTTATTAGATCTCTAATCTCTAGAATAAAGTCCTTTAGACGACGGTTATCCCCTGATGCTAAATTGTACAATCCTTCTTTTTTTTGTTCACCTATTAAATATAAAGCGTTCGCAGCATCATCCAGGTATAAAAAATCCCAAAATTGTTCCCCACTTGTAAGTTCAGGGGTCTTCCCATCACTAAAACATTTAAATAAATACGAAATTAACGTATTAGGATTATCTCCTTCTCCGTAAACACTAAATACTCTTACCCAAGTTAATAAAATTCCTATTTGCTGAGCTAAGCAATTCAAAATTTGGTAGCAAGCAAGTTTAGATGCACCATATGCAGTATTAGGATTTGTAGGAGTACTTTCATTTATCTCCTTGTTACATATCCCATATTCAGCTTGGGAGCCAGTAACAATAAACTGCTTAGCGCCTAGTTGACTAGCTACTTGCATTGCTTCCACAGTCTGCCCAATGTTCTTCATCTGACCTGAAAAATCATTTCTCTCGCCTTCCCATGCAAGATGATAGAACACATCCACGTTCTTTACGTAGTCTACCAATTTTGATATATTTTTCATGTCCATCTCAATAATTTGGATACCTTCAATGCCATCTAATCGTTTAAGTCTTTTAGAATTTGCTCTTACAAGCACGTATACAAAAATTCCTTTCCTCAATAACTCTGATAATAGACCAAAACCCAAAAAACCTGTCCCGCCAGTTAAAACAGCTGTCTCCATCAGAAACATACCTCATTAATGTAATTTTGGATAGCTTGCTCAGTTACTCCAATATCGACAAACTTCTTTTGCGTGGATTCTTCATATTTCCATTTCAGGGCCTCAACAAATAATCTTGCACTATTTCCAGTTCCAAAATAACTTGAAGATATTTTGTGGGAGTCAATTTGATCAATACAAGTTAGTATCGATTCACTTTGACCATCGGTATGCTGAACATTTCTTAGATAAGATTTATGATATCTTCCCTGCTGCCTGCTTCCCAAATCAATCGCCGGTAATCCATATACACAAGCTTCACGTATCCCTGCACTTGAATTACCAATTATAAATTGAGCATGTTTTAGCAAAGATAAAAAATCTTCAAACGGTAAAGAGCGGAACAACTTGTATCTTTCATGTACTTTATATTTTTCAATTTCATTAATAATGATATCACTACCTGAATCATTGTTTGGATAAATAATAATATAGTTATTTTTGCTTTTTTCTGTAGCTAGCATTAGTTGTTGAATATGATATTCAATCGTAGATAATTCTGTTGTCACAGGATGATATATAAGAATTGCATATTTCTGAAAATCAATTTTGTGCATTTGTTTAACAACGTCAATCGAAGGCAACTGAGATGAAAGCATAACATCTATATCAGGTGAACCAACAACAAAAATATTCTCTTCTTTTTCTCCAAGCTGAAGAATTCTTAATTTACATTCATAGTTAGCAACAAAATGAAACTGCGCCATCTTACTAATAGAATGTCGGATCGCTTCATCAACCGTGCCGGTCACCTCTCCGCCTTCTACATGTGCAACTAAAATATTATTCAACATTCCTGATATTGCTCCTGCTAAAGCTTCAACTCGATCCCCATGAACTACAAGTAGATCTGGCTTCACGTTTTGTAAATATACATTTAAATCAATTAATGTATTCGCAAGATCTATATCCATATTCCCACTATGATTTATTGCTGATGCACAGTGTACATTTTCAAAATCATCGTCTAACACCGTTTGATAAGTGTACCCAAATTTTTCTAGCAAATGCATTCCACAAACATATACAAACACATTAAAAATCTTCTGTGCTTCATTAATAAGTGGTTTCAATTTCCCATAATCTGCTCTCGTACCGGTTATGAAGACAATTTTTTCAATTTTATTCTTTTTCACAATTATTCTACCATTCTCCAAGAAATATGCGTGTCTGCTTTAATATCAACTTTGGCTATTTTTCCAATAAGATTCTCGTAATCAATAGCTTTAATTTCACCAGTTCCTGGTCGTTTAACCCATACATTCTCACTCGTGAACGCTTGGCCAGCAGCAATATTGGCAATAGATACTACAGTTGCAAAGGCAAAATCAATAGTCACTTGTTCCTCGGCTAAAGCAACTTTTTCACCACCACGCATCTGAAACACTTCTTTAGAAGCATCTAATAGCTTTTTCAGCTCATTTTCATCCATTGAACATATAATATCGTTTCCTGTTCGATCCATTGTGTCAGTAAAGTGTCTTTCTACTACTGAAGCTCCTAATGCCATAGCAGCAATGCAGGCATTGTTATTTGTAGTATGATCGGATAAACCAAAAGGTACACCAAATTCTCTCAATTGGGTCATGGCGCCCAGCCGAACAAACTTAGCAGGTGTTGGATACAAATTAGTGGTATGAAGTAAAGCAAATTTACAATCATTTCGAGTAAGTATTTCAACAGTCCGTTTTATTGAATCCATGTTATTCATTCCTGTTGATATAATCATAGGGCGTTGCATTTTCGAAATTAACTCAATTAAAGGATAATTATTCATTTCTCCAGAACCAATTTTAAAAGCGGACACGCCAAACTTTTCTAACCTCAGAGCTGCTGCTCTACTGAACGGAGTACTTAAAAATACCATCCCTTTAGATTGAACATACTGCATCAACTCCCGTTCTTCGCCCTCGTCTAAGGCACACTCTTTCATAACTTCATATATTGACTTCTCCGAATTCCCAGGGATTACGTTTTTGGCCTCACTGCTCATTTCATCTTCAATAATATGAGTTTGATGCTTTAATATTTTCGCCCCTGCTCTATGAGCAGCATCTACGATCTCAAAGGCAACATCGAGATTTCCATTGTGGTTAATTCCCATTTCAGGAATAACTAGAGGCTGATGTGTCTCGCCAATTTTAAGATTTTCAATTGAGAAATTTACCATAATTTAAATACTCCTCTTCAGATAAAAATGGAGATAGGTCATCAATTGGTGGAGAGTACATACTCCCATCCGGTAATTTTTTACTCATTACTTTTGGTTCAATTGGCTGCTGTGTGTCCTGAATGACTTCCAGAAGTCCATATGATTCCAACCCAAGCAACCAGTCCAACCCATCACTTACTTCCTCATGCGTTGATATTTTCTTGAAAGGCATTCCGTAAGCAAAACTGATCTTCTCAAAGCTTGGAAAACTAATCCCACTATCGTTAGTACAACCAGCCAGAGCCCCTCCAAAGAAATTAGTCTGAGTTTGCACAATTGCCTGATATCCATAATTATTAAAAATAATAAATTTCACAGGTAAATTATTATGAATAATTGTTTGTATTTCTTGAATATTCATCTGGAAACTACCATCCCCAGTAGCACATAATACTGTTTTTCCTGAAGCAATCGCAGCACCAATAGCAGCTGGTATATCGTAGCCCATAGTACCACAGTTTACACTCCCGAAAAGACGCTGTCCTCTTTTTGAAATACCCATCTGCAGAACAGATACACATGCGCAACTGTTACCCACAACTGTAATGTTATCATCCGGCGCCTTTTCCAACAGTTCGGTTGCTAAAAAATATGGATTAATTAAGCCACGGTCAACAATCTCAGGTGCCAGCATAAACTTCTCTTTAAGAGTTCCACAGTATTTTAACCATGCATCTTTGGGCGTAAGTTCTCTCTGAAGCAAATTGTTTAATTTAATAGCTACCTCGGATAAATCTGCATGAATAGGATACTCTATTTTTATCGTATCCTTTTTAAGTTCTTCGGCATCTATATCAACTATAATTTTTTCGGCTTTTGGAGCAAATGCCGGAAAATTAAACCCTGTTTGTTTGAATGACATTCTTGCACCTAATGAAACGACCAAATCAGCATTTTGAATAATAAAGTTTCCCGTTCTACCACCAAATACACCGAAGTTACCAAAGTACAATGGATATGAATTCTCGAAGATGTCTGCAATACTAGTAGGGCACAAGACAGGAATCTTGAGTTTAGATACAAGTTCGTATATTTCAGCTAAGCAACTAGACTGTCTAACTGCAGAGCCCAAAATTAACACAGGCGCTTGAGCTTTTTCTATTTTGCCTAAGATAAAATCAATATCACTATCTGTGCAATTATTTTCTTCGCTAACTGTAAATCCTATTAACTCTGATTCATCAATCATAGCACCCTGGATATCCAGCGGAATATCAATCCAGCATGGTCCTTTACGGCCACTAGTAGCCTCATAAATAGCTTTTTCAACATGATATCTAATTTCATTCGGGTTACTTACCATTACAGCATACTTTGTCATCGGTCTCACGGAATCAACAATGTTAAACTCCTGCTCTCCAAATTGTCTCAAGTTAAGACCGGTACTCTCAACGGTAGTCGCATATCTTGTCTGCCCTGAAATGACTAACATAGGGATTGAATCCAACCACGAACACAATACTCCCGTAATTGCATTTGTCCCCCCTGGTCCAGTAGTAACACATGTAACTGCCATTTTATTATGAATGCGAGCATAGCCTTCAGCAGCAATTGCACAACCTTGTTCATGATGATTATATATACAATTGATATCTTCATGTCTTCCAAATGCATCATTTAGATGCATCGCTCCTCCCCCTACTACGGAAAACACGCTTGTAATTCCATTCTCAACCAACTTTTTTGCTATATAATCGGCAACTCTTATTTTCACTTTAGTTCCCCTCTCTTAATTAAACAAAATACTCTTTAACTTGTTTCATTGTTACTGTATCGCAATTATCTCCGTTGACAAAAGCTTTGTACCACTCCACAGTTTTATGCACAGACTGGTCGGTGTTAAATAAGGGTTTCCAATTCAATACAGCATGAGCTTTCGAACAGTCCAATTTTAGAGTCTCTGTCTCATGAGGACCTTCAATTGCATTAGATACCCAACCTATTCCGTTTCCCCACGCCTCACAAAACTTACTAACTAACATACTTGTATTAACAATTTCGTTGTTATCTGGCCCAAAATTGTAGCTTCCCTCATATTTCAACTTATCTTCATATTGTTTTTGTGCTAGTAATACGTAACCTGCAAGACAATCTAACACGTGTTGATAAGGTCTAACAGAGTAAGGGTTTCTGATATGAATAGTTTTGTTGTTCTGAACAGCTCTTACACAGTCAGGAATAATTCTATCTTTAGAGAAGTCTCCTCCACCAATAACATTACCAGAACGGGCAGTTGAAACAGCTGCTGTATCATCATCTATAAAATAGGAATTTTTATAACTAAATGTAACTAACTCACTACAAGACTTACTATTTGAATATGGGTCATGTCCACATAGACGGTCATTTTCTCTATATCCCCATAAGGATTCTTGATTTTCATATACCTTGTCTGTTGTAATATTCACAAAAGAACGAACAGATTTGCTTTTTCTTACACATTCCAACAAATTTACAGTACCCATTATATTAATATCAAATGTAGATACCGGATCCATATATGATTCCCTTACTATAGGCTGAGCAGCTAGGTGAAAAATAATATCAGGTTTTGATTCATTAAAGGTCATTTGAAGACGTTGCATGTCTCGTATATCCCCGAAATATGAATCTACATTTTTTGAGATTCCAATAAGATTATATATATTATTCTTTTCTGATGCCTCTAGTGAATAACCAGTTACGTTAGCTCCAGCATTCAACAATATACTTGACAACCATGCACCTTTAAAACCAGTATGTCCTGTGACAAGGACATTTTTCCCTTTCCAAAATGAACGATGTTCGATTGAACTCACCAAACCTTCCAAGGAGCATCACCATTTTTCCAAAGTGACTCCATATAAGCTTTGTCTCTAACTGTATCCATAGGACTCCAAAAACCGTGATGTCTATATGCAGCTAATTTACCTATCTCTGCTATTTTCTCGAGAGGCTCTCTTTCCCATATAGTGGAGTCACCATCAATATATTCAAAAATTTTAGGTTCACATACAAAAAAACCACCGTTGACCCAACCAACATCACCTTTTGGTTTCTCTTTAAAAGAGCTAATCATATTCCCTTCCTCAATATCTATAGCTCCGAATCTGCCTGATGGTTGAACAGCAGTCAAAGTTACAATCGATTGACTATTTCGATGAAATTTAATTAACTCTGGTATATTTACATCTGCAAGTCCATCACCATAGGTTAACAAAAAAGGCTCCGAGCCAATAAACTTCTCGATCTTCTTTATTCTCCCGGCAGTCTGCGTGTCTAGGCCAGTATCAACAACTGTGACACGCCAAGGCTCAGCCTTATTTGAATGAATTTCCATTTCTCCGCCTTCACGAAAATCAAATGTAACATCTGAAGTATGCAAAAAATAATTCGCAAAATACTCTTTTATTATGTTGGCTTTGTAACCACAGCAGATTATAAAATCGTGAAAACCATAAGATGAATAACATTTCATAATGTGATGGAGAATAGGATATTCACCAATTTCAACCATCGGTTTAGGTCTGAATATAGATTCTTCACTTATCCTCGTACCGTACCCTCCAGCTAAAATCACCACTTTCATCCCTTCGCACTCTCCTAACCATTAGAATTGTTAATTTTTATTACGTCAGCGAAAGGAAAGCGTTGAGAAATCTCCCTTTCCAAAGTCTCCAGACTAACCAAATCATTAACTTTTTCTAAATATCTCCTACTTCTTTCAAAATAACTATATTCTGAACCCAAATTGAGTAGTTTTGAATATAGTAACTGCGCATCTTCCAAATAATTATTACGTAGACACAAATCACCTAATAGACAAAGGACTTCAATGCTATTAGGCTTCTGTTTCATGGTATCAATCAACATATCAATAGCAAGTTCATCGAAACCATAATCACTTAAAACCTTGCATATCTTAAGCTGTATATTTGGTTCAGCCTTAATTAACTTTTCCACGAGTATCTGAAAATGCTCAAACTCCTGTAAAATAACCATTTGACGACAAACTTCTATTAATAGTTCTTCCAAAAAAGAGGTTAATACATATCTATCATTATCAACATTAATTAATCTTTCTAAAGTACGCTTTTCCTTATTACTTAGATTCAATTTATTCTTAATAATGGTTAAATGGGAAGTGTTCTTCAGAAGAAATGAAAGAAGTAATAAATCCTGTGCATTTTCACTTTCTATATCTACTATCTCACCCCAGAGCAAATCAGCTTCCATATACTTCTTAGCATAAATTTTAGAAGTAGCCAGTACATTAGGCTGTACTTGTATATTATAAGTTGTAAGATAATATTCTAATAAAGGGATCCTACTACCATACATGATATCTAATAATTTTTGTAGATCATCTACACTTTTTAATGAATAGTACTGATGAATTCCCTTCTCAGTTTCCTCTAGACTCTTATTCAACCTAGCCATTAAATTTAAATATTGTTGGATGGCTGGAGTGAAGTTCTTCTTTAACTCTAGTACCACTTCAACTTCTCTAAGACTGCTTTCTAATTGGCCAATCTCCGCATAAAGTTCAGATAATCTCATGTGGGCCATATAGCCGCCACTACCCTCGGTTACAAGTGAACCTTGATCGCCGAGTTCTATGCATTCAATAAAGCACCTTTCAGCTTCACGGTAGTATTCAAATTTGTGGTATATCATTCCTAAAATAAATCTCATCTCAGTTTCTTTCTGAAATAATACCACTGCATCAGTAAGTATCGCCAATGCATCCTCTTTGTTATTATTTTCTGCCAACGCGTAAGCCAGTTTTGTCAGCAACTCTGGAAGGAAGAGCCTGTCTCTACTTAATGGATATGCTTTTTTAAAAAACTCTACAGCTTTATCATACTCTTGCATTCCGAAATAGGTTTTCCCCATATTGTATAGATTATAGGCTGTAGGATTTTCTTCTACTTCAAGTTCCATTAAAGGTAGGTTTCGCTTTTGCTTATCTTTGTCAAGCATTCTATCATCAGTATAGCCATCATGACTAATTGCACATTCTGATTCGCCCATTGTATATTCTCTAGTCCCATTAAGAATAGTTAAATGTTCATGCAATCTATTCTCATATTTTAAAGAAATATCATTCTTAAATAATCTAATTGCTGTGAAAGTAAAGTTCCTACCTAGAGATATTTCATTCCTGATTTTCAGCAAATAATAATCATGATTAGTTTCTAATTCTTTTTGCATATCTCCCTTAACTTCCAGATATTCATCAGCATCTAATACTAATATATAGTCAGAAGTTGCATATTTAAGTGATTCATTTCTTGCAGCCGAAAAGTCATCTATCCATTCAAAGAAATAAATTTTATCTGTATATTTACGAGCAATTTGTAGAGTGTTATCGGTTGATCCTGTATCTACTATAATAATTTCATCCACGAGATCCTTGACGCTGTCCAAACAACGATTGAGTACTTGCTCCTCATTTTTGACAATCATACATAACGATACTGTTTTGCTCATAGGTGTCCTCTCATCTCTAATAGTCTTATATTATATGTCGGAAAATGTAATGCCTTTTGTTAGTCAAAATAGGATCTAAATAACATGAAAGTTCTACCAATAAAAAAAGCTGCCATATGATTCTGGCAGCTTAAATTTAAAACTATTAAAATTAACGAAGCAATTGTAACACAGCTTGCGGTTGTTGGTTTGCTTGAGCCAACATAGCTTGGGAAGCTTGAGCCAAAATATTATTTTTCGTTTGGTTCATCATTTCTTTCGCCATGTCTACATCACGAATACGGGATTCAGCTGCAGACAAATTCTCGGAAGTCGTTCCCAAGTTGTTGATTGTGTGCTCTAAACGGTTTTGATAAGCACCCAATTTAGCACGCTCGGAAGAAACTGTTTCAATCGCAGTGTTAATTGTTGTAATTGCAGCATTTGCAGATGCTTGAGTAGAGATACCAATACCATCGTTAGTAACAGCAGCAGCAGCTCCACTTGCAGCAGCATTGGTTGTAGCCGCTCCACTTACTGCTAATGTTTTAGCATCCATCGCTTTGATAGTCAGAGAGATATTTTGGTCTGCATTTGCACCAATGTGGAAAGTCAAGTTAGCTGCAGTAGCTGGGGAAGTAACACCAGATCCTGTGCTTGCGGAACCATCCAATAATTTTTTCGTGTTAAATTCAGTTGTGTTGGAGATACGAGTGATCTCTTTTGCCAACTCATCAACTTCGTTTTGAAGTGCTTCGCGGTCTTTGTTTGTATTTGTATCGTTGGAAGATTGAACTGCCAACTCACGCATACGTTGCAGGATGGAGTGAGTTTCATTCAATGCACCCTCAGCCGTTTGGATCAAGGAAATGCTGTCTTGAGCATTTTTAGTAGCCATATCCAAACCGCGGATTTGACCACGCATTTTTTCGGAGATTGCCAAACCTGCGGCATCGTCACCAGCACGGTTGATACGCAGACCGGAAGACAATTTTTCTATTGCTTTGTTTGTGTTTGCTGTGTTTGCACCCAGTTGACGGTGTGTGTTCATTGCAGCGATATTGTGATTGATAATCATTAGAAATTTCCTCCCTGAAAATAAGTTAGTTCCACATCCATGTGGTAAACGCCGCGACATTAAGGTCGGCCGCCCTGCCGAAGCAACGTCTAAACAATATATCGACAGGAAGAGATCAACTGTTTATAGTAAATTGGAATTTTTTTATTTTTTTTTGTTCTCTATTCCTTGCAGTAACTCCATAAAAGCTGCAACGCTGGGAGCATCTGGTGTAGCTGATTCCCGGTTTGCTTCCTGAATCGATGCATATACCTCTTTTCGAAAGATATCAATCTGTTTGGGAGCAGATATACCGATTCGTACTATATCTCCTTCCACTGCAAGAACGGTTACTTCGATATTATCCTGAATAATGATTGACTCACCCTTTTTTCGCGATAATACTAACATATCAGGCTCCCCCCTTCGTCAGTGTTAATTCTTCGGTCCAGATGAGATGTCTGGTCATATAATCCGATTGCAGGAGGACAACCTGCTTCCCTACTCTCTTTACGGGGTTGATAACTACTGGAGCCAACAAATTCATTGTTGATTTAGTAATCTCCGAATGAATCGTAACGATCGAGAATACAGCAACCTCTTCTTCAATTCCTAGTTCTTCTTTATCTTCGTTACTGAGTTCAAAACTATAATCTTGCCTGAATTCAAATGGACTCACTACCAAAAATGAAAGTTCTTTTTCTTTCACCGATTGTAAGTAGCTGAAAGGCGTCTCCTCCCAAGGAATTAACGCAAACGCAGTCTCATCTTCAAAACCAGGCAAACCTTTTGGAAATTGATAAATGCTCTCTTCATCGACTTCAATCTTGCCCCAAGTACTTGTCTCAATAAAAATGATAAACGCCTCCCTGGCGATAATAATTTTAGATAAAAAAAGCTATAGCGGATGCTTACAACCGTCTATAGCTCTATAGTATAACTTATAATCCGATATCTATTGAAGGCGGGATATACTGTATGGAAGCATATTGTTGTACATAGATATCCAGTTTCCCGCGTTGATACTCGATCTCAGGTTTGTTCACGGTGACATTCATTTCCGATTCTCCTGCTTCAAAACGAACGTCAGGCGCTCTCGTGTTAACACGAATGCTCACATTATCCATAGATGCCGGGGTACGTGTCTCTGGAAAAGGTTTGGCTTGCCAGTTCATCCCGACAATGTTGGCAATCGTATTACCCGGCTTATGAATTGCCGCCAGTTCATTTCCTTGCTGTACACGCTCGGCCATATTTTGCAGAAAAATCTGCTGAATGCCTGAATAGATCCGGGCATTCATATCAATCATATTCCCTCCATGATAGGCCGAGAAGGCCTTGGACTGATCGATATTAAGATCTATCGGATGGCTTTGTATCGTTAACTTCCCAGGCTTCGTATGGAGCTCTACATCTGCTTTCGGTTGCCGGATGGAATACTGCCCCATGTCCGCATCTATATGAAGTACTGTAGGCGTTGTCTGGATTTGCAGCATTGGAATAATACTCACAAGAGGATCTCCCCTTTATCTCAGAAAGTCAACCAAAGATTGGGATATGATTTTCGCTCCTGTAGATAGAGAAGCGTTGTAAATATTCTCCTGGATTTTAGATTTGATGGACAATTCAGCATAATCCGCATCCTCAACCTTGGACTGTAGATCGGACAAATTCACTTCAAGATCACTCAATCTACCTTGCATCAGTTCTATACGATTTGTTTTTGCACCAATTTCAGCTCGAATAGAAAGCATTTTATTGGTCCGCGTATCAATATTGTTTAGTTGATTAGACAATTCCTTCTGATCTCCACTAGCCAGAGCCTGACTAATGGTATTAAAGATTACAAACAGGTTATCTGCCTCAGCTGCGTTTCCAAATACCTCATTGCCCGTGACATTGATCGGGAGTTGAACAGCTTCACCGACAATAAAATTAATCTTGCCTGTATCAGTAAGAACTGAAGCAGCGCCAGATGTGTCAAATGATCCATCCGCACTTGTAGGGAAATCGTACGGCTTAACGTCATAGGTTTCACCGTTAAAAACATACTTCCCATTCAATGTGCTATTTGAAATATCTATGAGCTGTGCTTTCAGTTGTTTGACTTCTTGATTGATGCCGTCCAAAGCCGACTGTGGATTCGTTCCCGTTGCCGCTTGAACTGTCAATTCTCTCAAACGCTGTACCACACTACCTGCCTGATCCATAACGGTATCATTGAAGTCCAGCCAAGATATCGCACTGTCTACATTTTTCTGATACTGCTCATTGGATGATAGTTCCGCACGGTACCGGAGAGAATAAGTAATACCAACCGGATCATCGGATGGCTTGTTAATTTTACGTCCTGTTGCCAATTGAGTTTGAGTAGTGTTCATTTGCTGTGCATTGCGGTTCAGGTTAAGAATCAACTGTGAACTCAACATGTTATTGGTAACTCTCATTTTAATTTACTCACTCCTCTCTATGTTTATCTGCCTACTGTACCTGTGGAATTAATTAATTTCTCTAATAATTGGTCATATGCCGTCATAAAGCGTGCTGAAGCACTGTATGCATGCTGGAATTTAATCATATTCGACATCTCTTCATCCAGCGATACTCCACTGACCGATTGGCGTCTCGTGTTGACCTGTTCGACCAAAAATTCCGAATTCGATGTTTGGCGAGCTGCTTCCTGAGACTGTACACCGAGTTGACCTACTATGGCGCTAAATTGAGCCCCAATTGTTGCGTTACGCAAACCGTCAGCTGATTTCATCGGCGTGTCTTTAAGATTAGCCATCAGATTAGCCAGTGTATTATTCCCTTTGATTATCGTTTCTGTTCCAGATGCATTCGTTGTTGTTCGAAGTGAAGTTGCAATCTTGTTTGGATCAGCCACTATGGCGGCATTCAAGGAGATATTCCCGGCTGTAATTGCGGTTCCACCTCCAGCCGCAGTAAAGAAAGGTAATCCTCCATTGTTCGTACCATCCAGACTATACCCAAGTTGATGCAATCCGTTTAAACCTTTGACAGTGACCTTCAGATCACTAGCCAATGTTCGTGTCGCTCCTGTGTATGTAACATTATTCAGAACGGTATTATCAGGTAGTACAGAACCTGCAGGTATTGTGATCTCGATATCCCCGTTAGCTAACGTATTCGCTAGCTCATCCATTTGTTTACGGTAGTCACTCACCAGCGTATCTCTGGATTTGATCATGCCATGAACCTCACCGTTGGTGAGCGTACCAGCTGTATACGCGTTATTCAAAAACGCTGAATCTACCACTGTTTGTACCACTCCGCCAGTCACAAGCTCTTGTCCATTCATTTGAACCTGATAACCCTGTGGCGAATCCGTGACGGTAATATTCATAATTTTGGACAGTTTGTCTGCCATTAAGTCACGTTGGTCACGTAGGTCGTTTGCATTATCCCCTAGGGACTCTACCTTTACAATTGCACTGTTAAGGTTCGCAATATTACCCAGATAACCTTGGATTTCATTACTCTTGACCGCAATATTGCTGTCCAAATCCTGACTTAGAGCGTCCAATTGGCGACTAATCTGGTTCATCGCGTCTGTAAGAGCCAGTGTCGTCTCTTTAACAATCCGTCGAGCCGTAACGTCTTCCGGGTTTTTACTCAGATCGGACCAGGATTTATAGAAATTATCCATAACCGTCCGGAAACCCGTGTCCGATGGCTCATTTACAATCGCCTCGAGTTTTTCCAGTGTATCTCGCTGAATCGACCAACTCCCGAAGTTGGTATTTTCGTTTCGATACTGGTCATCCAGAAACTTCTCGCGAACACGTGTGATCGAGTCGAACTCTACTCCTGTTCCGAGTTGTCCTGGTGCTGTGCTGTGCAAAAATGCAAACGGCTCCATAGGAATGGAAGCCTGCATGTTCACCTTCTGACGTGAGTATCCTTCCGTGTTGGCGTTGGCTACGTTATGGCCTGTTGTGCTAAGAGCGGCCGTCTGTGTGAACAAACTGCGTTTAGCCGTTTCGATTGAATGAAATGTAGATGTCACCTGGTTTCCCCCTATTAATCAGGCACGCGTGTCGAACAGACCGATTCGCCCTGGATTGCCGTGTTTATCAGCAGGATGCTGATAAGTTGCATCCTGTTCAGGTCTCGAAGCAAACATGTCCATAGATAAATCAATAAACATTAATGATTGCTCGATCAGCTTTTGATTGAGTTGATTAATCTCTTTCAATTCTTGTAATGTTCCCGCCAGCCTCTTCTGAACTTCAAACAATCGCTGTTTGTCAGCCGGATCAAAGATCAGCTTGGAAATCTCGGTAATATTCAGGTTCAGCATCGACTTGATGCCACGCTCCTGAAGTAGTTCATGAACAGCATGTAGTCGTTCTGTTTCAAGCGGCTCCTGCTGTTTCATAAACTTGGATTCCTTATTCATGATAGCAATAAGCTGGTCTACATCATTTTTGACGATAACTTCTCGTTTAACTTGACTTAGCTCCAGCATATCACGGTGACTTTGCTCCATCTGCTCTAAAACTGCAATTAATCTGTCCAGTGCTGCCATTACCTAATCACCTATTCCTTATCAAAAGACTTGAAATACGGTAGCAGCTTATCAGCAAGCTTGCTACTGTCTACCTGGTATGTTCCTGAGCTTACCTGCTCTTTCAACTCCTGAATGCGTTGCAACCGTCCTGCATCTTGTGTACGTCCTTGTTCTTCAAGCATCTTCATCGCCTCCGGAGAAATGGATACTTCATCCTTGCGGCGGCTTTTCTTGTTCTCAGCCTGCTGATTGGACTCAACATTCCTCTGATATGAATTGATGGCTCCAATTCGACTCGGTTCATTGATTTTCATTCGAAGTGCACTTCCTTTCACCTGATTTTTTTCGTTGATATACGTATTTCTTTCTTTATCTTTATGTGTTCGAAATGAGTAGGATAATAAAAAAAACCGATAATCTTTAATAAGTTTATCGGTACGTTTCAAAACATTTGTTATAGCATTATTCGTATTTAAGACCACGTTCCTATTAATTGCGCAGTTTGTCGACGGCATTGTAGGTTCGTCCGCCTATTGGGTTGTTATCCTTCTGACCTACTTCACGAGCAGCCCCAGCCAAGTCTTTCGTTAGTCGAGTACGGCAGGAATCGCACATATGGCCTTCACGAATCAGCATTCCGCACACTTCACAAGGATACATCATATTCGGGGCGTTTTCGATGGAAATCCGTCCCTCTCGGATAAACTTCGTGATGGTTTTGATTGAGACTTCTGTCGCATCCGACAATTCCTGTATGTTGGCGCCTTTATTCTCGCGCAAATAGTCTACACAGATCTGGTATTCCTGCTCCATTTCCTTGATACAGTTCGAGCACACATCACGAAAATTCAATGCATACAATCTTCCGCAACGAGGACAATTCCCTAAATTCATCGCTAAAACTCCCCTCTCAAACTTCCTATTCCGACTAGATAATATCTATACATTACCTTATTTTCTCATATGAAGTCCATAGCATATTTACAAATATACAATGGTTTAGATTGCGTGAATATGAAATTTTTTTTAAAAGTTGGACCCCATATTTTACAAGGTTATCTTAGCTTCTGATATCTACTTCACAGTTTCCTCTAACTATTTAGGGGAAAATAACAACAAAACCTCAAGACCGTGCTAGTGTGAGTGTATAAATCTCCACCGTCACGCCGGCTTTACTTGCGGCATGTAAAATGACATGCCCACAAGCGTCTAACGTACTTCCGGTCGTGTAGATGTCATCAATTAAAAGTAATTTAAACGGCTTGCTGTAATTCTTGAGCAGGCTGAAATCAAATTCATCAAGCTTGATAGAAAAGGCATGTTTCATCGTCTCGAATCGCTCGGCGCGAGACTTGAAGCTTTGTTTCCCTGTGTTGATCTGGCGTTGCAACAGATCAACACAGGGCAAACCAGCGGTGATGGCAAGCTCTGTTGCCAGCCGCTCCGCCTGATTAAAGCCGCGTTCGGCCAGACGCTCGTCGCTCACGGGCACATACGTGACCGCATCCGGTCGCCATAGCGGCTTCCCGGTTTCCTTTCCACATATAAGAGTCAGTTCTTCACTCATCGCTTGAAAAGCTTGAGTTAACATAGCAGTTAGCAGCGGGGCGTAGCGCTCATAGCCTCGAAATTTGTACATGCTTATCCAATCTTTCATTAGATCGTTATACTGGACGGCGCTACGATTACAGAAGAAAGAGCGATGTTGCATATGCGGGCGCACACAGTCAGGGCATCCTACACCACGCCCACAGCGCTGGCAACGGATCGATCGAATCCATGGAATCTGCTGTACACAACGCGGGCAGATCCCGGGATAACGTGAGGACAACACAGCACGGGTTCCACATGTCAAACATGGTGAACCCGGCGGGCCAAGCAGCTTATGGAGTTGTCCGGTTAAACGCTGAACATGCTCGAAGATATGAGAAATATAACTGAACATGATGTGCTTCTCCTTTCTAAACGGAATAACGAGACGACGTAGCGAGCATAAAGTATGTAATACACGTTCAGTTAACATGTGTGAAGACCACTAGTGCTTGTGTAGCGATGGAATGGTTTTGTTTGAAGGTGGATACTGGCGTAAATAATGGTTCGCATAAACGATTAGTCTGTAGTGAGCCTATTCAAGTTCAGTTGTGTATGTTGATGTAATGATAACTATGATCTTGGAACTGGCGTACGCAGGTAACCTTTGCGACGGGCAATAGTGTTCATTTTGCGGATCTGTGATACAGCTTTTACTTGGGAACGAGTGCGGCGGGATGCAGCAAATACGACACGACCTGCCGGATCATCCAGGGAGCGCCCTGCCCGGCCTGCCATCTGTACGAGCGAGGCCTCGTCAAAAAGTCCGTTGTCTGCATCCAGAATAAACACATCGCTACGCGGGATCGTCACGCCTCGCTCCAAGATGGTGGTTGTCACGAGCAGACGGATGGAGCGTTCACGAAATGCAATGACTTTGGCGGCCCGCTCCGCATCCTGCGATGAAGTGCCTTCAATCGAGATCGCAGGAAAAGTCCGGCGCATCAGGTGCACAAAGGCCTCAATCTGGGCGATACGCGTTACAAAAACAAACACCTGAGCATCACGTTGTAAGGAAGTACGAATGCTACTCACGATGGTAGCTGGAAGTTGTTTGCGTTTGATGCATTGTGCCACAGTAGACATGTTGATCAGCTTCGGTACAGGTAGCGGATGTCGATGGAAGCGGACAGGCACTTTGGCATGAGCAAGTTTGCCCAAAGCGACCTCACGTTGCAAACGGGTTGGCGGCGTAGCGGACAAATAAATAAAATGCCCCTCCGGTTTACAGCAAGATGTAGCAGCGTGGGCCAGCATGGGATCGTTATGATAAGGAAATGCATCAAGTTCGTCGATGATCACCAGATCAAAACCTTGGTAAAAACGCATAAGCTGGTGTGTGGTGGCCAGAGTAAGCTGCGCGTTTTTCCAGCGCTCCGAACTTCCGCTATAGAGCGTTGCGAGCGAGGTGTCCGGGAATGCTTTGGCAAGGCGCGGAGCCAGCTCCAGTACAACATCCCTGCGCGGTGTAGCGACCAACGCTCGTCCCCCATGATCCAGGGTGTACTGGATTAGTGGGAAAATCATTTCGGTCTTGCCGGCCCCGGTCACGGCCCAGAGCAAGAACCGCCCCGGCCCATCCCCTGCGGGCGGCCGGGCCAAAAACGCGAGCGCCGCGGCTGCTGCCGCGCTCTGCGCTGCGCTTAGCCCCCACCGGGCGAGTCCGCCGCCGGTGGGGGCTAGGGCCGTGCCACGCGATGCTTCGCCGCGTGCGGGCACGGCCCCTTGCGCTGCACTGCGTAGCAGCAGCGCACAAGCACGGCTGCGCCCTAGCGCGAGGCATGCCTCGCAGTAGGCGCACGCCGCCAGGCCGCAGGCAGCGCAGGGGACGCGCTGCCTGGCTTCGCTGCCACAGCGGTGGCAGCGGGGCGCGCTTCGCGCGCGGCCGAGCCACGCGAACCTGCGGCGCGTGGCAGGCCCTTCGAGGGCGGCTGTCATCTGCAGCCGCCCATGCAAGCGCGCGAGCTGCGTAGCCGCGCGCCAGCCCCCTGGCGGCATGGCGGGCTCCGCCGCCAGCAGCGCCTCGGCCTCGGCCGCCAGTAATTGGCGACCGCTCATCCGCTCAGCCAGCAGAGCTGCGCACTGCTCCAGCTGAGCCCAATACTCGGCGGGATATGGCTTCGGCATCCCACCCACCCTAACTGCACGCATAGCTGCAGTCCCTTTCCCTCCATCCCTACCAATTCCTTTTCCCCTTTTATCGTTCTCCCCTCTGTCCAATCCATTTCCATTCTTCCATTTCCCTGCCTCCGCCTGTTCGGCCAACGCTCTCTTTGCCTCTATTTCACCCGAGAGATGCTCATACAAGTCCAGCTTTGTATTGAAGTAGCTTTGCCACGCCTCCATACGCCACATATCCATGCTACGCTCGGGTACGAATTGATCTACCAGCCACGAAGCCTGACTTAACGGAAGATGCATACTTAACACCAGCCATTGTTGCACATGCCGTCCACTCATGCCCTCAAGCCACCACATGACATCCACCTGAATGTCGAGAGACATGACCATATCCCACTCTTCCTCCGCCCGGTACACGTAAACCCCAACCTGCATCGCGTCTTCCCTCCCCTGTTCGTATCCGAAAAACAAAAAAAGCACATGCTGACCGACGGCTTCGCCGGAGCATGTGCTTCATGTCCATTCTGCATATCACAGTGATTATAATTATTCATACGATGACCATCTTCTAAAGCATTTCGAATTTCAACCTCACCGTATCCCGTTCCTTCAGCTACTTAGTTCGACCCTTCTCTTCCTCAATTTCCATATAAATCAAGTATATGGTTTTGCATTCTGTCCGTCAAGACAACCTTAACGTCACGTATTAACTCATTTAAAAGTTTGGAATTTTTCCTTTGTATATGCGCAACTTTTTCCAGTTTTATCAGTCTATACTTCTAAGTTAAGACTTCTGACTTCAAAATGCTTCTTCAGCGTCATTTGTAGTGATAAATCCAGTCTTTAACCATAGATTGCAATAAAACCCATATTCAATTTAAAGGCAGACTTGGCTACAATTACAAAAAAAAGATTACAGCCTCAAGCTGTAATCTTTCTCATATCGAATCGGCATATCAACGTCTGCAAACGTGTAAAATGTGAGGATTATCTGCACCCAGCTTCATCATTGGACCTACGCAGATCAATGAGGCGATAGTCACCATTCCTCTGCCCGGTATGTTCAAGTTCTGCTGGCACAGCAGGCAGATAAGACAACTCCATGCCTTGCCTTTGCATCATCTTCTCAATAATGGTTATCGTCTCTGCCTCTTGTTGCTCGGCGACCACCGTTAATGTAAAGCTCTTGCCGCGATATAATAATTCCAGACAAAGTGATCGAATAATGCCTTCAATCCGTCCTACCTGATTGGAAGGAATGAGCAAAATCTGCTCGAAGCCTTCGGACTCCGGGCGGGAAGTATGGCGCTGGTGCATAAGATGAACGGCCATTGCCGCCAGGAAGTATATGAGCAGAATCATAGTCAGATGAGCAACCATGGCAACTGCACCTCCTCGGAAGGTCATGTTCACCCATGGCGAACATCCCTGTATACCGCAGTATATGCAGCTTATTCCGAAGGGTTACAGCCAAACAATCAGTCGGCGCTCGCCTGAACCAATGTTCAGGACACCCTTATACTGTGTTCATGTACAGTGATAAAGTCCATCAACCCGCAAACCAATCCATACTGGATAGGGCGCGAGTAGATACCTGTATAACAATTATTAGAATTAGAGTGTAACCCAGCCATATTTGATGGAGTTAATAACGGCCTGTGTACGGTCGTCCACTTCCATCTTCTGCAGAATGCTGCTGACATGGTTTTTCACTGTTTTTTCACTGATGAACAAAAATTCACCAATCATCTTGTTGCTCTTACCCTCAGCCATTAAACGCAATACCTCAGCTTCACGACGTGTCAGCGGGTTATTGTCTCCAGCAACAAATTTAACGCCTGCTTCCTTCGAAGCACCTTCGCTCATCGCACCTGTTTCGTTAAGATACGTCATACGACGAAGTTGCATAATCAGTTTGCCCGTTACTTTAGGATGAATAAATGCATGCCCTTCATGAACGGAACGAATCGCGTTGATCAGCGACTCTGCTTCCATATCCTTCAGCAAATATCCATTGGCTCCCTTACGGAGTGTTTCGAATACATAACTTTCATCATCATGAATGGACAAAATAATAACTTTTACATCCGGGAACAGCTCGCGCAGCTTCTCAGTGGCTTCGACGCCGTTCTCTACAGGCATGTTAATGTCCATCAGAACGATATCGGGTTTATCCTGATTACAGAATTCGAGCACTTGAATGCCATCGCCACATTCCCCGATGACCTCAATGTCGTCCTCCATATTTAAAATGCGTTTCAAGCCCTCTCGGAACAGCTGATGATCATCAGCCAAGAGAACTTTAATTGATGTTTTTCCAGTATCACGGTTTTCCATCCTGCTACTCCTTTCCCTTATCCACGTTTGTCGGGATATGAATGACTATTTTGGTTCCCTGGTTCTCTGCGGATTCAATCTCTATTCTTCCTTCTAACAGTTCAACCCGTTCTCTCATCCCGATCAGACCGAAGTGGTTGTGATCCTTGCTTTTCTTGGCAAGAAGCTCCGGTTTGAACCCAAGCCCATTGTCCTGAACGACAATTTTGACGAGCTGAGCCTGGTATGTAATTTCTACGACAACATATGTGGGATAAGCATGCTTGGCAGCATTAGACAGACCTTCCTGCACGAGACGATAGATTGCAGCCTCCATTGCAGATGAGAGACGATGTTCCTTGCCTCTTGTTTCAAAAAGCGACCGAATTTTTGTTTTTACTTCAAAATCCTGCACATACTTTCGAAGCGTTGGAATCAATCCCAGATCATCCAGTGCCATAGGACGCAGATTGAATATAACTTTTCTCATTTCTTCAAGACTTGAACGAACCTGGCCTTTCAAATCTACTATTTCGGCCTGAACCATCTTAAAATCCTGCTTCATGAGCATTCTTTCTACAATTTCCGTCCTAAGCACTAGATTAGCAAGCATCTGCGCAGGCCCGTCATGAATCTCGCGGGCAATACGTTTCCGCTCTTCCTCCTGGGCCAAAATTATTTTCAAACCAATCATTTGTCGATTCTTGGCAGACTCGATAATCCGGGTCACCTGACCCAGCTCTCCTGACAAGTATTCTAGCACAACGCCCATCTGCGAACCAATTGTCTCGGCACGTTCTACAGAAGCCTCCACATTTTTGGCACGCTTCTGCAGATCATCCCGACGGGCCTTTAGATACATTTCCTTCTCACGATAAATCATCAGATCCAGCTGTAGCTGTGTCGCTTTTTCATACGCCTGCTTGATATCATGCTCCGAATAGCGGACAAAGTCGCGGCTCACCTCTGTAAGCCGGATCCGGGAACGGCGGTAATTCAGCTCCAATTGATCTACTTTCTCGATCGTTTCCGCCGTTTCCTTCAGCACCGACTTCAACTCTTCATTGAGCGTCTTCAACTCATCACGAGTGGAGTCCATGATTTCAAACATTTGATATTTGCTGTTTTCCATGACTTGTATGGCGTTTTTTATGACGCGGTCTATGGCATCGGCTTGTAAATCCACGTTTGTTCGACTCCATTTCTATCGTTTCCGGTATATATCATACCATATCACGATGAGATGGTAACGGTCTTCGTGTTCTGTTCCCATTTTACAGTCAGCCCAAGTTGCTCGGAAACGAGTCTGAGGGGGACTAAAGTCCTACCCCCACTTACGTAAGGTGCAACCGTTGCGCTCTGTCTTTTGCCATTGAGAACAAATTCTTTCTGACCTACCACCAGATCGATCAGCTTGCTGCCGCGGATTACTGTAATCCGCTGATTTTTGCTGTCCCAGTTCGCCTGTCCGCCAAAGGCATCCAGTACATGTTTGATGGGCACATATGTTGTTCCATTTTTAATGACTGGTGCTGCATCAATTACCTTTTTTGTACCGTTCACCGTCATTGACTTCTGTCCAAGTACCAGTGAAGCTGTACCCGTAGGCAATCCAACTTCGCTGGATTTGGAAGGCATGGTGAACGCAATGTTGTCGAGCGCAACCGTTCCCGTCATTGCACGCTCATCCTGTCCATCTTCTACATTCACGACATACACACGTTTCAGTTTCGCCGGATAAGCGATGTTCAGTCCATTCAGGTCAACATTAACCTTCTTCCATCCATTCCAGTCGATAGCTTTAGCCAGATCGGCATATACCGTTTTGCCTTTAGCATCCGTAAATTCTGCACGTAGCCAGTTCAGACTCTTGTCACCCATCACATCCATCGACATGGACGTTGCGGCCGCTGATACGTCTCTGCCTGTTGAACCGTTCAGCTGAGCATAAGCATACATTTTACCGGTTCCGCCCGTCATATCGTAACTGAGTTGCAGTACCTTTGAGCTTGCCTTCTCACCGGTTCCTACCACGACTGCGGCCGAGCCTGTCACCCCTGCTACATTTGTTGTGAAGTTAATCGGATAGTTCGCGTTTTCGAAATTTTCCCAGATCGTTTCGCTCGCTGCTGCAGAGAGTACAACAACCGTGCTGTAACCATCATATCGGCCGATTGCATAACCAACCTGTGCTCCATCATTCACAGACGATACCGTCAACTGGTCACCTGCCACTTTTCCTTTAAATCCAATGAATTCCCATGTCAGGGAATCGGCCGGTACCGTCACGCTTTGTCCGCTCTTTGTTGTAGCTGTCACTGGAATAGAGACTGTAGTTCCCGCTTGGAGTGAGCCAAGACCAGATCCGGCAGTTAAGGAAGCCAGCTCGTTACCACCCAGCACCGTTACTTTGATAGAGGAAGACGCTCCGCTACTTGTTGCCGTCAGCGTTGCTGTACCCGGCTTCACACCTTTAATCGTTCCGTTGCTCACGCTGACAATACCGTTATTGCTGGATTTCCAGGTCAACGGAATATTACCTGTCGAGATCGGGTTGTAGTACGTGTCATAGCCTTTTGCAGAGTACTTGCCTTCCTGACCTGCGAGCAACGTCTGGTTGCCGCTTACCGCAAAACCTTTCAACTTGCCTTCAGGTGCCGTCGAGAATACTCCAAGTGTATTTACAACTTGACGTTGCTCGGTACCGTACTCGGTGTTAAATGTGAGACTTGCGGATTGTTCACCCAGTGGACGTGTAACCATTGTCGTTGATCCGCCGCCATCCAGATTCATGCCTTTCCATACCCCGATACTGGTCATAAATGACTGTAATTCGGTCAAGGACATGCCGCTGCTGTTGCCGTTTTTCTCGGCTGCAATAATATACACATATCGCCCATCCTGAGAATATCCTACCGCGGTTCTGGCACGAACACCACCTATGCCGGAAGAAGCAATATTCCGCGAGAAGGAAGCAGCCTGACCTCCGTTTACCAAAATTGTATGACCGCCAATCATCATTTCCAGATTATTCGGGTCAACAGACTGTCCTGTCGTTTTGGCAACCAACTTGTAATCTGCTCCAACTGTTTGTCCAACAGACAGGTGACTCATGACCCATGTTGCCGCTGTACCATGTGCACGGAGGATATATCCGTCCGGCGGTACGGTCATATTTAATGCCTTTTTATCCGAAATTTGCGTGATGACACCATTCTGAACGAGTACCTCCGTCGGCGTTGTGGAAGGATCATTCGGACGTTTGGTCGACGTCCATGCAGGTGTATAAATATACATGGAGTTCACATGGCTGTATGTACCCGCTCCCGTTTCAACCGTATAGTCCTCCTTATTTATCCCACGCAGAGCGAATGTTGAACCATCCTGCGCCTTTACTGTGCCGTCAAATGAATATTCATCAATCATCGGCTTGCCATCTTTGGTTACCGTGAGAGCATACATGCCCTTCAGTTCCGAAGGCGTAGACACCAATACACCGTCAGAAACTTGACCGCCGATCGGTGACATTTCTCCGGATACGTTAAAATAATCTCCGTTCACCGCAGCGACCGCGCCGTTTTCCTTCGCCATACCGCCAGTGCTTTGTTTACTGTTTAATTTATTTCCCTTGCCTGTCATTACATCCAGTTTCACGTATGGATTTTGCAAGTCTACCTGGATCACATCGGCAAGCACATTTACCTTCGAACCTGAACGTGTTGTCGTATATCTGTATTTCATGAGCTTCGCACCCGAAGTCAAAATCTCTTCGCCCAGCTTGCTCGTATTCGTCGATGCTGCCGCGGCTACGGATTGCCACGAAGTCCCTGACCACATCTGTCCTCCTGCACTCATCACAGGCGCAATCCAGATCACACCAGCCAGTGTTACAATTGCCCATTTCTTTGCCTTATTGTACTTAACGCCTTCCAGCTGTTTCCCATGTTTCCCCAGCATGTTCGAAACGTCTCTCCCATCTTGTATATCAATCTTAGACATCACACCTATGCAGCCGAGTGGCAGTACATAGAACGACCTCTAGCATACCCTTCTATTAATAGACTGTTTTTTGTGGAAAAAGTTACGATTATCCTGAATATTAAGGGCTTTTTTGGTAAAAAAAGACCCAGGCCTGGAGTGAGTCTCCATACCTGGGGAATAATTCTGCATATTTATATTTGAACCTTTATATCTTATGAGTTTTGAAACCGGCTCATTTCAATTACAGATAACCGATCTGATTCAACATACGTTTTAACATCACGGCTGCTTGTTCTCTGGTTGCTTTACCCAAAGGCTTGAAGGTCTTATCCAGGTTTCCTTGGATAATGCCTTTCTGCACAGCTTTGGCTACAAAATCCTTGGATGCTTTGATGTTGTCTTTATCCTTAAACACCTTCAGCGTAACATCTGCGTCTTCCTGAAGTGCCGGTTGTTGGCCAACAGATTTCATGGCTTTGATTAACATAATCGCCATCTGTTCACGGGTAATTGGGCTGTTTGGCTGGAACTTCCCTTTGCCTACACCCTCAATAATGCCTGCCTTCACTGCAGCGCCGATATATCCATTCGTCTCAGGTCTTCTGCCAAGGTCAGTAAACGGTGCTGAAGAAGCATCTGGTTTGAGCCCTAATCCTCTCGCAACGAGTTCAGCGAACTCGGCACGGGTGATATTCGTTTTGACATTATACTTGTCCAGATTATCCGAGGTAATAATCCATTTGGAAGCAAGCTCTGTCAATGCCTCCCTGGACCAGTCCGTTGCTTTCGGGAAACTGACCAGATGGGTAATGGGTGCGATCACGCGATTTCCATCCAGTAGACCTCTTGCTACAATCCCTGTCGAAGAAGTCCGGTAAGCCGTTGGTATATACGATAACGATTGTGAGTTAGGGTCAATCGCTGTCAAGGTCGTTAACAGTGTCGAAGTGTTTCCAGGCACCTTCGTTAAATATTCACTTTTAATATTTTGCTCTACACTCTTCCCCGTGTTTCCATTAAAAAGCGTAACATAGGTTTCTGTTGCTTCTCCCAGACTCTGTGCGTTGGATCTTGATAACATGAAGTCCATGGCACCTGCTGAAAGTCTTGGCACAGGCTCCATCTGTACGTACAGGGTCGCTGTCCCTGGAGCCGTTGTGATTCCCGCACTTTGTCCCATTGTTACAAACTTCAGGTCTGCAAGAGGGACCATCCATACATTGTCTTTATATTTGACACCGATCGTACCTGCACGATATTTGCCTGCCAGTTGGGATAGCTTGTGGAATGGAATACCCACATAGGCTGCTTCACTCGTCGTTGGGACTTCGAATATGATCGGTTGATTCAACTTAAAGCTGTTCGAGGCATAATTGAACGCCTGTTCAAGTTTATTTTCGTCCAGTGTGTACTGCTGTATTGTTCGGTTATAACGAGATGCTGCCATCTTAGCTGTTGCTGCATCTGTACTTAGAATTAACATACTTTGAGCAAAACCGGAGTTATTTGCATTACGTTCCGTCAGCCACGCTGGGAGTCCTAACGATGTATTATCTGTTGGCGTCGTAGTCGCTGTCTTCTCTTGCAACGTCAATGGTCCGAACGCAGCCACTTCTGTATTCAAAGCATCTCTAAGCTGAACGCCACCTGGGGTGTACGTCACTGTAGCAACCTGTCCGGGCTGAGCAGCTTTGGACAGTTTAACCGTCACAACAGACCCATTAACCGAGGCGGAGCTAACCGGAATGATTTCATTGCCAGACTGTACTTTAAATTGCGAGGGAGTCAGTACAGCTTCTGATTTTAATGTGTTTCGGAAGTTAATCTGGACCGTATCCCCCTGCAGAATACCGGACAGAATTGTACCGTTTCCGAAGGTCTGTGTCACAGGTACAAGATCCAGTAAAGCGGCCTGATTGTTAGCCATATCCGTCAAGCGAGAGGTTCCCGGTACATAAGATAACGTCACCACTTGCGTACTTGTCACGGGAGTTGTCAGCGTTAGTGTCACCAGATCATCATCAATGTCCACATTGTTAACAAAGATCGCTTTGCCGTCTGCCAGTACCGAGTATTGATTATTCATCGGTTTGTTTAACCGGCTTAGCGGCTCATTGTAATACATCCACAGCTTATTAGCATTAACTTCAGCCTTCTGGAATACAGGCGGCTTTGAATCATTACTGTTCCGCACATAGAAACCGCTGAAACCTGCAAGCGGCTGCCCGCGGCTATCTTTTACAGGCTGGTCACCTGGCTGATACGATACTCGTACCACCTCACCATTGCTAATTGAAGAACTAAGGTTCAACGTAACCTGTGAGCTAGTGTTGGTTGAGATGCTTCTTACGCCAATGGTTTTGCCATCGGCAGTAACACTGAACTGTTTATACGCATCACCGGAGTTAATATATACCGTCTCCGGATAGTAGAGAACGATGCTGTTTGTATATGCCACACCTTCACGAGGTTTGGACATGATCGAGTCCAGTCCATTCTCTACATCTCGTGCCGAGAAGGAGACCGCTGCATTCAGGGACAAGTCCTGAACTCTGCGTGAAGTTGTCGTCGGGACGGTATAAGCTACTTTCACAACTTGTCCTACAGCGACACCTGTATCCAGCACAACATACACGCTATCCCCTGAAACATACGCCGTACTTACACTGCGATTATCTCCATTGACCGTCACTGCAAAGCTGGAAGGCAACAGGTCAAACGTAGATAACCATTCATCATACGTCAAACGAATAATCGTATTGCTGTACATTTTTGCTGTTTTGAGCACCGGTGGTGTCGTGTCAACAGACAAGGTTCTGAACGTCCACGAGGTTGTCCCCGTTAGGCCTGTAAACAGATTGCCGGACCGATCCCGGAAGACGTTACCCGGAATATCCACCGTATACGTTGTGTTACTCGTCAGGCTGGATTGCGGAATGATACGCAGCTGACGGTTGTTGGAGCTGTTAATGATCGTTGTTGCGTTCACCGTACCGCCGTTTGAACTTCTCAGGATGGCTTGAGCGGAATAATTGGTATCCAATTCTTTGGTGAAGGTTACGTTTAGTTCCGTCGTAAGAGCTATGCCTGTTGCTCCATTTGCTGGAGACAAAGAAGCCACTGTGATAGCCGATGGATCGGAGATCACACTGAATCCCCAGTCGATTCGCTGGATCGCAGCCGTGTCATTGCCAAGCGCATCACGGAAAAAACCTTCGGGTATAGCTATGTATACGGTGCTATTATTCGCCCAGTTTCGAACAGGGTCAATTGTCACAATGGTTTGTGAACTGTTAAAACTAATTTGCGAAGAGTTCGCATCCACCTCTTCAAACAATTCATTCCCTTGATAAATCTGTAGTTTCCCGGTACCTCTAGACATCGCTTGATCAAAGGTCAATGTGAGATTTGCTGAAGGCGATACGCCCGTAGATGCCGTTTGCGGTGTTCGATTCAGCAGTTTGGCCGGATTTACAGCAGCTACATGGAACGTCCACTCCTTATCCAGTCCTTCAAAAAAAGTTTGGCCATCCGCATATACAAAAGATCGATTGCCAATAGAGACATAGAAACTTCCAGCTGGCAATGCAGGACTAGGCGTAATTGTGACCACCTTTCCCAGATCTGGATCAACAGCCACATTATCAGGTGTAATACTTACAGTCGGGTCACCGACATTGATACTACGCACAACCGAGTTATCCGAAAGTCGGTGGATAATGATTAACTCTTGCGTATTCGCTACTTTTCTCACCGGGTTGGTAAATTCAATCTTCAGCGGCTGTGTTCCGTCTGCCTGTGTTGCATTTAACAAAGGTAATGTGGCGCTAATTCCCTTCGCAGCCAAGTCATCTGCGGCATAAGCTGTATTCCCACCTATCCAGCCGCCTAGCAAACCCTGTGTCATTAACATCACGATTAATAGTGTAATCCATCCCTTACGGGTCCAATTCTTCACAAACACCCATCCTTTCCCCTCAATCCTTAGTCCTTATGTCTGATTTACAGACCTCTATATGTATGTCGGCCACAGAAGGAATATCTGTTAGTTATTTGGATATATATTACATTTAATTTATGGATTAGTGTGTATTGATTATTTTACGATATGACTTGGCCACAAGAGCCTAATATTTAATAAGATTCTCAGGAACTCATGACAAAAAAGCCCCTGGTTCCTAAACGGAACCAAGAGCTTTATGTTTGCCTGACGTGTTACAGACCCGCTTGCGTTTTCAACAGATCTGCTTTGTCCACTTGTTCCCAAGGAACATCGAGATCTGTACGGCCGAAGTGACCGTAAGCAGCCGTTTGTCTGTAGATCGGACGACGCAGATCCAGCATACGGATGATGCCAGCAGGACGAAGGTCGAAGTTGTTACGTACCAGCTCCACCAGCTTCTCTTCGCTGACTTTGCCTGTTCCGTATGTATCTACGTTAATAGAAACCGGATTAGCTACACCAATCGCATAAGCGAGCTGGATTTCCACTTTGTCAGCAAGACCCGCAGCAACCAGGTTCTTCGCTACATAACGAGCGGCATAAGCTGCAGAACGGTCTACTTTTGTCGGATCTTTACCTGAGAACGCACCACCGCCATGACGTGCATAACCACCATATGTATCAACAATGATTTTACGTCCAGTCAGTCCCGCATCCCCTTGTGGTCCGCCAATAACGAAACGCCCTGTCGGGTTAATGAAATATTTCGTCTGCTCATCCAGCAACTCTGCTGGAACAACAGGCAGGATTACCTGCTCTTTGATGTCTTTCTGGATTTGCTCCAGTGTCGTTTCTTCTGCGTGCTGCGTAGATACAACGATCGTATCCACACGTACTGGCTTGTCACCGTCGTATTCGATCGTCACTTGTGTTTTGCCATCCGGACGAAGGTAATCCAGCATACCGTTCTTGCGCACTTCCGCCAAGCGGCGTGCAATACGGTGAGACAATGCGATTGGCAGTGGCATCAGCTCTGGAGTTTCGTTTGTTGCAAAACCAAACATCAGACCTTGGTCACCTGCACCAATGTTCTCTGTTTCACGCGCCATTTGCTCTGGATCACGATGCTCCAGTGCAGCATTGACACCTTGTGCAATATCAGCGGACTGCTCGTTGAGTGACGTCAGTACCGCACATGTATTATAATCAAAACCGTACTTGGCACGTGTGTACCCAATTTCTTTTACTGTATTCCGTACGATTGCCGGAATGTCCACATATTCAGACGCAGAGCTGATCTCGCCAATAACAAGCACAAGACCTGTTGCTACCGAAACTTCGCACGCTACGCGAGCGTTTGGATCGTTCGCAAGAAACGCGTCCAATACGGCGTCGGAGATCTGATCGCAGATTTTATCCGGATGTCCTTCGGTTACAGACTCTGATGTAAATAGATGTCGGCCTTTAATAGACATGAAGTTTCAACCTCCCATAACGATAGTATGGCGATTGCCCGAACAAAACATAACGGCGATTCGTTCACTATACCCTCGAAGAAGCTTACAGTATAATAAGGACACTGATCCGCAATAACGAAGACAAGGATTTTTCAGGTAATTGCCTCAACAAAAAATCAACCTTTCCCTAGTGGAAAAGGTTGCATACCTCAACTGTCATCTTATCGTATTTGTCAAGTGGTGTCAATTCAGGGTACGTTACGTATGAGTTCTAGAGGTGCTGTTCTGCCTGACGAATCAAGCGTTTCGTAATCTCTCCACCGACCGATCCATTTTCCCGGGATGTGAGATGTCCCCAGCCTTTATACTGTCCATATGAATGATCACTAATCGCGCCAAGCTCTCCCCCGAACTCCGTATCTGCACCTGACAGACTTCCACGCCCACCATATCCAACATTCAAACCAAACTCGGCAGCAATTTCGTACTTCATCTGATCGAGCATTTGACGACTTTCCGGTACGACCTTCTTATTACTTCTAGCCATTGTCCCTGCACCTCCGTTAGTTGGTTGTCTACAAGTATAGAGTGAGCAGGAACTTGCCCGGCTAGCCGTATTAATGATTGTTAGAACTGGTTAATCTGAGCAATAACAAATAAGTGATAAAGAATAATTTCACATCAAACTGCAAAACCTATTTCAACGTATATCCACCGCGTACCATGACGGTCAGGCTGTATTTATTACCATCCAGAACCGTAATGCCACGTCCGTCCCTTGGAAAAGAAAGCAGGTGATTGGTCGGCGCTGCCTGCCCATTCGTCAGGTCCACCCCGTCCGTCAGATCGGCTACACCGTTCGTACCCTCACTGACGATTATAGCTTTACCGCTACGTACAATGAACTCCGCGCCAGATTTGCCGAGGAGCTGTTGACCCGGCTTCACGGTTACAATCTCTACGGCATCGGTTGTACCTGATACCAGCGGCGGCAACCCCGGATCAGTGCTTGATCCGCCTGTGTTGCCTGTTCCCGTTGATCCATTGTTGCCAGTGGACGCGCCTGGACTTGTAGTAGCTCCGCCACCCAGCGCTTTTGCAATCTGCTGATCCACATAACTCTTCGTTACCACCGGATCATCTGCGGTTCCCGGTTGACTCGTGCCCGCACCAATGGCTGTATCGTTATATACCGCCCCGATCCACACGCCAACACCAATCGCCAGTGCAGCCAAAGAGACTTTCATATAAGGTTTCATCTGTAATTTGTTCCTCCTCTGGTAATCTATTAACTTTAACTATAGAGAAAAAGGTCAGATGGGACAAGTAAAACCTCGCTTTCCTTCATAGGTAAGCGAGGTTTTCTGTTTATGAATATCAAATCGACCGTAACCAAATCATTTTCTTTAGTAACTATAATACCAGTTTTTATCTTTTCAAATTGAACTCTTTACAAGTTATTCTGACGTATTTGTAGGTTCTTCCTTAGGCAGCTTTGTCAGGTCATATCCGTAGGTTTGCTCCGCCAAACGTAGACGCTGTCCTTGGAACTGATCATCCAGACTCAGACGATATGAGCCTCCACGCAGCTTCTCGAAGAAGCTATCTTCAATGCTCCACGTCAGCGTTTGGTTTTTACCTACTTTAATGTCGGTACCCAACGTCAACTCTTTCTCATACGTTTTGCCCGCTTGATCCGTCAGTGTGAGAATCAACTTGTGTTCATTCTCAGCCATCTCTGTCTCTTCGTTACGAGTAAGCGTATAGTTCATCTCAATCTGTACAGACGTGCTACCTGCCAGATAAGCACGTACACTATTGGCAGTCAGATTATAAGGATAGACATCAATGTTGCTGAGCGAACCCTGCACACTGATGGAGACTGGCGGAACCTCAAATGCCATAGCGTTGACGTAAGCCGTTGCTTCTCCCTCGCCTGTTACAAACTTGCCATCAGCAACCCCTTCACCTACAACCAGCTTCAAATCAGAGAATGTAATGGATTTCGGCAATTTAGCCCAGAAAGTCACAATGGACTTCTGTCCAGGTCCCGGTAGACGCTCGGATTGTTTCGCTGTAGCTCTATAGTACTGACCATCTGCTGATTTATAGTAAGCTACCAGCTTGCCAAGTCCACTCTGACGGAGTGATTTATTGGTCATCTCGAATTCGGTATACACGATATCGGATGATGCCCCTGGATAACGAATTGTTCTACGAGCACCCATTTCCGTCTCTTTATCCCCCGAACCGGATGTGTACGTTTTACCGTTAGAGACATAGGACACTGCTTGGATGAATCCAGAAGTATTAAGTGTAATCCATTCGTTTGTTTCTTCTTCACTCACCTTTTCATTCAAGCTGAGTTCCAGACGAGACATCCGCAGATCCGATGGGATTTTAGTTAACAGATAAGCTTCAGTTGTCATACCTGCGCCTAACAGTTTGCCGGATTGCGTGTAAATTAACTTTTTATCTCCATCGATTTGAGCCGAATCTATTGTAAACATCGCTTCCAGTTCAGGAAGTTGTACCGTTTTGGTTGATGCATTGCGAATCGTTACCTTTGCGGCAATAATATCGCTATCCAACCACGGCAGACGTTGTAACGAACCAATGGATACGCCAAATGTACCTTTATTGTTTTTGATGACGGTTTCTGTAGTCAGAGCATCTCCGCCAGATGGTGATTCAGGCAAAGTATAGACCCCAACCGGATAAGAGAAGACCAATCCGTTCGTTGGAGTTGCCGTTGTCGTATCCGTGCCCTCGGTCTTATCCTTAGGGCTCATCACATACAACTTCATCTTGCTCGTGTCTCCGTCCCCTTGGAATATTCCACTCAGCTTAATCGTTTTGATATCGCCTGGGTTTAATTTCAAATTATCCAACGCTTTCGTCTCAATGGGATTAATCGTTCCATCGGCTGTACGTACTTCGAAGGAATACGTTGGTACCTTGATGGCCTTTTTCCCTTCGTTTTTGAGTACCATCTGCATGTTCAACGTATATTCCTCATCTTCTACACGCACTCTGGATGAGCTCAGCAACGTCGAAAGAGGCTGTCCATCAATCGAAATAATATTCGCCTGATTTGCCGTTACTTCAACATTGCTTTTACTTGCCTCAGGCAGTTGCAGAGCGGCCACAGGAAGCACACTTTTCTCTTCACCCTGCTCTTCGACAAGCAGCAACTCAGACTTTTGCAGTTTCACCGATGTAGGAAGAGAAGCCATCAGACCAAGAGACTTGTTCGCCTGTGCTTGAATACTCACCGTAGCACTGTCTTTATCTGGCGTTAACGGGTAATTAGCTCCACCTGGTGTACGCAAAATCCACTTGATATTTGGATTCTCCAATAATTTATAACTAATATTGTTTAAATTCACACCAATTTTCACATACTGATTCTTATCTTCACCTGGATAGACTTTGATACCAGCGACTTTAACTTTTACGGCAGAGTCACTTAGACGAACCGTCTTCGGTTTGCCTACAGGTGTAATAATGCTATAAGAGGCGGGCACATTAAACTTGCCCAGTGTTCGCTCATAATTGGCTTGACTGAAATCCCATTTCACGATGAGGAAGTTCAGGTCACTGATCTTTACTTCACGACCCGCTTTCATCACATAAGTCAGATCTACCGTCGAACCAGGCGAGATTGATTTCTTCTCCTGATCCTTTGCAATCAATTTAGGGGAGAACACTGTGCCTCCATTTGTCTTCACCTTGCTCCAGTAATCAATCATCATCAGAGGTTTACTGTCATTATTCTGATACGATAGCGTATATGTTACGATGTTACCATCATCCTGAGCCAGAATGTTCACATCTGTTAATCTTACAGTGCTTCGTGCAGTCACTTTAACAGGGGCCAGGTTCCCCAAGGTATGTACCACCTGTTTTTTCGGTGTTGTTGTTTTATTCGTTGCTTTACTATTGCTACTGTTGGCAGATGATTTCGTTGTTGTATTGGCAGCCATCACTGTACCAACCGTTGAACTGATCAACATCGCACTTGCGAGCAAGCTCACAACCATTTTCTTTTGATCCACTTCCAAACCTCCCATATGTTGCTTCTTGCTATATAGTATAAACGTTTGAAGAGGAAAGAAAGTTACGATGTTGTTGTGAAATATCAATAACTACCTAAAATAATAAAAAAGTGGCCTAGAGAAAATTCTCTAGACCACTCTTTATATTGTGCGATAGATTATTGAGTTCTAACTGCACCTTTAGCTTTGATTACATTACCTTGAGTATCTTGGATATACTTAGCGTTATCTTTGATCTCAATGGAGTAACCAGCTGGGCTACCGTTAGCGTCAACGATTTTCACGATGAAGTAAGGAGCAGCCGGAGTAGTACCTGCTACTGCATCAGTAACATCTACAACTTCATAGTAGAAGTCATTTTGAGTAGACAAAGCTGGTACAACTTTGTTATCAGACAGACGAGTTACAACCAGATCTTGTGCATAAAGATTAACAAGTGCAGCATCTTTTTTCAAGTTCTCTGTAACGTTAACTTTTGCACTGTAAGTTGAACCAGTAACAGTTGTAGCATAAATGTTTTGGTTATCTGCTACTTCAGGTGCAACTTCATCTTTAATATTGGAGTTGATTGTTACACCACTAAGGAATTTGATTTCGTTTTGAGCAGCACCAATGAATTTAGTTTCAGCTGTGAAACCAACAGTCAAACCAGCTGGTGAGTAGATATCACGATCAACTTTGATTGTGATTGTATCTGTATCGTTAGCAACAACATCAGTTACAGTGTAACCAGAAACTGTTACAGCATCTTTGTTAACAACACGAGATACAGATTGATTCAATTTAACTTTGATATCACGTTTTCCTGTCAGGGAAGCAGTGTTACCGTCAGTGTTGTAATTAACAGTTGCAATGTTAGCATAATCACTCAATACCAACTCTTTGTTGAAGTTAGCAATGTAGTTACCTGCTACATCTTTAACGCCTTGTACTCTGATTTTAGTCAAACGATCTTTAGTAACGTCTTTGTTGCTGATTGTTACTGGCAATTCGATTACAACTGCTTTGCCGTCTTGTGTTACAGACAGATAAGCATCGCTAGGCAGACCAATTTCAGTGCCATCGAATGTCAGAGAGTAATTAGCACGATTCAACAAGGATTCTGGATCCATTTTCTCGTCGAATACGATTACTGCACGACGTGTGTTGTCAGAAACGTTGAAGGATACCGAAGCAACCTTAGGAGCTGTAGTGTCACCTACATTAAATGTAGTGTTGTAATCCAGCATTACGTTACCAAGAACAGTAGCGTCTTTAACTCCAGCAATATTCAAAGTGTTAGTTCCTTCTGGAAGATCCGAGAAGAAGTCAACCAAGAGAATATTTTTAGTTGAAGAATCTTTGAAAGATACGTTAGAGATTTGACGAACTTTACCGTCTTTATCTTTAACAGTGATCAATTTCAAGAAATCTTGATTTGCAAGTGGCTTGCTGAAAGTCAAAGCCAATTGTTTTTTGTTTCCAGTAGTTACACGTGCATCCAGAACTTGTGGACGCTCTGTATCGATTTCAGCTTTAACCAGCTTGGATGTTTGAGTAATTTCGTTACCGGAGAAGTCTTTTACTTTCTCTACGAAAATTGTAGTTTCGTAAGAAGGCAGAGCTTTATCAGTATCGAAGTAGAACTCATATTTGTTAGCAGACAATCTTACGATTCTGCTAGGGTTGATTTTTGAATCACCACGTTTGTGATAAACGTTGGCTTTGTCCAGTGTAGAATCATCGATATCTTCACTGAATGTAACAGTCAGTTTTTCCAAAGTTGCAGTAGCTTCTGCGATTGTTGGAGCAGTGTTATCTTCAACAACGGAGAACTTGTGCTCGGATTTCAAAGATTTGAAACCTGCGAAATCTTCAACACCAGTTACTGTAAGAGTGTGCTCACCAACAGTCAAAGCAGAGCTGGATTTCAGAATAACTTCGCGACCTTCAACATTTGGAGAGCTGTAGAAACCTTGACCATCAACTTGGAAGTTGTTAGTGTAGGATTGTTTTACTGGCTCGCTGAAGATGATTTTGATTGCTTTAGTTCCCAAACCAGTTACACTTACAACTTCAGGAAGCTTGTTGTCTACTGGAGTAAACTCAACATTGCTTGCTTCAATTGTTTTAGTACCAGCTTTAACGCCAGTAACTGTTACAGTGTATTTTTGTTGGTTTCTGAAAGCTTGGTCTTGATCCAAAGTCAATACCACTTGGTTTCCAGAAGCGCTCAACACTGCAGATTTAACTGTCAGGTTACCATTCAATCTGTAGTTGTCTTTCAACTCAGAAGTAGACTTATCAACTTTACCGTCGAATGTAAGTGTTACTTCTTTCAAGTTGTCAGCAGATACGGATTGCAATTTAGTTGCTTCAGTTACTACATAAGTAACTTTCTCAGTGAATTGCTTTTCTTTGTAAGTGAATTTCACTTCAGTTTCTTTGTTAGCTTCGAGAGCTTTATCCAAAGTTACTTTAACGGATTCACCATCGCTGATTTTGAAAGTAACAACTTTACCAGCTTCGCTTACTTCATAAGAAGTAACTTTGATGCTTTGAGCTTGATCCACTGCATAAGCTGCACCTACCAGCAATTGGCGGGAAGCGTTAGCTGTGAAGTTAGCGTTAGCATCTACCAGACCAGCGTTGATTGCTGCTTGAACGTCTTTTTTAGCCCATTCTGGAGCATTGTTGTTTGTTTCAGCTGGAACTTCCAGGTCAAGCGCACGAGTAAGGATCGTCGCCATTTCAGCGATTGTCACTTTACCGTTGAAGTCAAAGATTTTTTTAGTTGTGTCTTTACCTTGCATGATACCCGCAGCAGTTACTGCTTCGATGTAAGGTACAGCCCAGTTTTTAGCTGTGTAGTTTTTGTCTTTGTAAGACAATTGACCAGTTACTTCTTTCAAACCGAGCAATTTAGTGATAACTTTTGCGAATTGACCGCGAGTCATCTCTTGATCCAATCCAGCTGTACCGTTAGGGAAGCCTTCGAAGATACCTTTTGCTTTCAATGCGTCAAACTGTTGTTGCGGGGAAACTGCTGTATCACCGAATGCTACAGAAGCAAACATTGAGAATGCCATTGCTGTAGACAATGCTACGGATAAAATTTTCTTCATAACCTTTTTTTCTCCTCCTTGGGTGTTCATAACATTTGAATTTTCTTTAATAGGGTCGCTCGTGTTCCTCATATATTGTTGCACCCCCTTTCCAGAGTTCTGAGCAAGTTAATATAAATGATGTCTGTGAGCATATCACAGAAACTTGTTACCTAGAATAATAATAGAATCACACGTAAATAGAGTAGTTTCCTAATCCTACCTTACGTATTATACAATGGGTCTCTCGTGCCGTAAAGCAATTTTTTCTAATAAATAGACAAGATTCTTCACGAGGTCATTCTTGGTAAGTTCCCCAATGTTTTTGACTCTACATCTTAAACGCAGTAGATTTCAAAAAGTTGCGCATTCTTCAAAAAAAGTTTTGAACTTATTTATGTATTGATGCGGTGCAGGTTTCTAGCGCGTTCAAAACCAGTCATAGCGCCACTTTGCTGGTTTAGTACCTGCAACATGGAGTTTTCAAAAATGTGACGGACGTTTATTTATACCCGTTGTTTATGACAATGACGCGACAAATTCCACAATATTCAAAATAAAAAAAAGAGAGCCCATTGGCCCTCTTTCATTTCTCGTTTATATAGATTATTTATCGAATCTTCATTGCTAAATCAATAATCTGTGCACGCATTTTGGGATCACTATTTAGTTTCAAATACATGTCATCAATCGCGATACGGTTCTCACGATACGTCTTCTCATGTTTCATTGTGGTATGAGACCATTCGATCAATTCGTTTTCCGCTAGAACCAGATTATTATACGCATCATGGAAGCCGGTCGTCTGAACAAGCCCTTCCATCACTTCCTGAGAGATCTCCTGAGTCTTACGTGTATCTTCCAGTTTTTTCTCAAGAAAGACTGCCTGCTTCTCAAACTGTGTCTTTGCCTTCATGTAGCCCAGTTGGGCCTTGGAATAAATCGGTTTCATAAGCTAACTTCACCCTCTAGATCATTGTGTATTTACCGCTATTGTATCTTAATCTCTAGCAAATTACAAAAATAGTTATTGGTAAAAAACTGTTTCCTTCTATTATAAATGCATTCTATACAATCTCATATTTACCCATAAAAAGAACCCGCCCCTTTTTGTTAAAGGGACAGGTTCTTCCTAAAACATTTCCATATCGGATAAATTAGCTTAGCGTTTTAGGGAAAAGTTTAGTACCTTTCTTGAACAATTCCACGGCAATTTTACCTGCTTCAGCACGAGTCAGGTTACCTTTCGGATTGAAGAGGAATGATTTGGCATTGCCCTGCACGGGGCTGCCTTCCATGATTTTTGCCTTGGATACAGCCTGCACCGAAGGACGGGCATAGTACTCAATCTGATTAGAATCCTGGAAGGATTTAGACAATGTCCCCGCGAGCTTACTATCATTCGCAGCAAGCTTCATGCTCATCGCTCGTGCGATCATTACTGCCGCTTGCTCACGTGTAATTGGATCTTCCACACCAAAGAATCCATCACTGAGTCCTGTAATGATCCCTGCTTTGGCTGCTGTCTCAATAGAAGCATAATCCCACGTATCACTTCTGGTTGTTGGCGAAACGTCTGAGAAGGTCTGTATATTCGAATACTTCAATGGAATATCCAAACCTTTGACCAGCAGGGTAGCAAACTCACCACGTGTCGTCTGATCATCTGCACCAAAAGCGTTAAAGCGCAAATTGTTCATGATGCCTTTGGAATACAGAGCATTAAGGATATTTCTTGCCCACGGGTGGTTCGTAATATCCGGGTAGCTCTTACTTTGCTTCATTACTTTGTAATAACCAAACTCGTCGAAAGAAACGGTAACGGTATGTTTCTTCGTATCCACAGCTCCACCAATCGGTTCCCACTGTCCGATATTGCTCTTATCGGAGTAACGGAATACGCTAATGGTCGAACCTACTTCATCTACAATTGATGGATCGTAGGCAAGAGTCAACGTACCTCGGTTAGAAGGTACCAAAATCCGTTCTGTCGGGAATTGTGTAAAACTTCCTTCTAGAGAGTATGGTGTTACCCCATTGGTTCCTGGCTTATATCCGCTTGTGCCTTTATCTCCAAGTTCACCAATTCCTCCATTAATCCAATACGTATCGGATACTGGAACGAAGTTGCTTGTTGTCAGATTAGAGTTAAACATCTCTGTCAAAATCGTCGGAACTGTGATTGGTGACAAACCTCCCGTACTGCGTGGATCTGCCTGTCCAATATTAAAGCCGTAGTCATTTTTTCGTTCCAGTACGCCGTCCTTCGGATCAGCAATACCAAACAGAATTTTATTGTCCGGGTAGAACTTGATTACACCACTGCTTGATTTGGAAGCGGATTGCAGAATGGTCCCTTTCGGGAACGACAATTCCAGCTTCTTATTAAATGCAGAATATTTGTTAGCCACTTTCGGAGCCATATACTGTGCATCTACTCCAACGGTGCTTGTATAGAACACGTTAACCGTATCGTTAATCTTGCCGCCTTCTCGCGTAATCTGGATTTTGATCGCATTGTTTTTATCCGGAGACAATCCTACATAATCCAGGACAAAACGGTTATCCATATCCGGACGTTTAACAGCCGCTTCCTTACCAATCAATACCTGTGTTGCACCCTCAGCTTCAATATCAAAATGTACATAGTTTTTGTTAACGACAATCTGTTGTCCTACTGTCGCTACAGGAGACAAGATACGATAAGAAGATGGTTCTCTTAAGATCTCCAACCGTTGTGTCGTTCTGGCTCCCGTGCTGTTGATCAGCTCTAATGTGTACACATGGCTACCTGGTGCATCAAAGATATAGTTCCGGATCCGAATCATGAATTCATCCTGATTCCCCGCAAAGTCAGCAATATGACCATCTTGAGTTGCCTTGTTTGGATCTCCTGTATCCGTTGCTGGAATCGGATAGCTGTAGATCAGCTTGGAACCAGAGTACAGATTTGCAATAGTGGCACCGCCACCCTTAAACACCAGGTCATATCTATCCTTACTCGTTACATACTTTCCATCACGAATAATGAAGTCCGGCGTTACTTTGAAGATATTGACCATCTCTTCAGGGGTGTATACACTAACATCTGCCTTGCTGAATTCCACACGACCATCCGTTGGAACAGGGACCGGCATGAATTTATCAATATTGGACACATTGCTGTCTGAAATGTAAATTCTGATTTTTTTCTCAATGACCTTAGTCTTACCTGCACCGTCTTTATCCGTGCCTGTAATGGTGATGGTATTCTCTCCATATACAAGTTCTCCCGTCCCCCCAATAGTCAACGGGAAGGAAAACTTACCGTTAGTGCCCGGGAAACCAGCAGGAGTTCTGGCTACACCATTCACAAATAATTGACTTGTGAATGGAGGAGATACAAGTGTACTGAATCCAACGAACTCACCATTGACCGTTAAGGACTGGGTCGTTTTTGAATTGAATGTATAGTTCTGTCCATCATACAAGTTGGCTACGTAAATATAGCTTTTGGCAGCATACGATACGGTAACATCGTAATGTGGATCAGGATTTCCATAATAAAAACGAATTTTCTGCGTGCCATTGGCCACATTTTTTACCAAGTAGACCGCTTGATTGTTTGAAAGACCGGTAGGCGCATTCGTTCCCGTTGGTGCTCCCTCAATCGTCAACTTGGTTGTTCCGGTTGGGAGGTATTCACCTTTTACGATTTCGCCTGCAATAGCTTGGCTAGACTCCACCATAATATAAAAATCTGCTGTAGCAATCTGTGCATTGTCCAGTGGTACTTTATTGGTTACTGCACCACCACTATAATCTGGAAGATAGTACATATTGGTAATAGCTTTAACACCTGGAGCATAAGTAAACTTCCCTTGATATCCAGAGCTAAATGTTCCATGCCCTACAACGGCGTTAACCGTTTGATTCTTCAAAATTTCAGCTGGTGTTGTGGTTGATGTTTGTAACGGATACGCATTATCGGTTGTGAATGTAACGATTCGGTATTCAGGCGTTGACCCATCCGGACCGGGAATAATGGTTTCCGTTGCGTTGCTGAACGTCATCGTTGTTCCATTGACTGTGAACGATCCTGAATCCTTAAATGAGCTATTGCTTGCGATATAAGGAAGCACCATCTGAACCTCAAGCTTGGCTTCGGTAGCTGCATTCGAGAATGTCGGGATATTGTTCAGTAGCGATTTCGTATCTGTAGTTCCACCGCTCGTTAATGAAACGTTGAGCGTAGAGAATGGCTGATCCTTGTCGTAGTAATACACTGCACGTTCGGTAAGGATAGAATCCGAACCGTTGGCAATTCTAAATTTCAGATTATTCAAACCAGCAGTCAGTTTTAACTGTGGCGTGAAAAATGTTCCGTTTTGAAGCAAAGACGAATCGAGTTCTTCTCCACCATTCAATGAAACAGTTACTTTAATTGCATTTTGCACTTTACCTTGAACAGACACAAACTGTGTATTGACAACTGTCTGCGCACCTTCATTCAAACCATAGGATGTATTGGAACCTGTACTTGGGTCCGTAAAAATTTTAAAATCCTGGATAAATGGAACCTGATCATACAGCACATAAAACGTATCTGAACGCTCTACTGATCCTTGAGTTCCTGTGAAGGTAATCCGGTTAAAACCCGGAAACAAGGTGATGTTGTTTGCCGTAAAGTTGTTATTACCGCTCGTACTCGCAGTTACTGCAGTGGTATTGGAACGGGTAGCATCAGGCTCCCATTTCGTTTTGTTGCTCGGTGCACTAACCGAGTTAAGCTGTTCGACTTTGACACGCATCGTATCTTTGGATACAAAAGCGTATGCACCTGTTATTGTAATTGTCCCCTGAGTCGTCTGATAAGCTCGATCCCGAGTCAAAAATCTAGCATTTGCTGAGTCTTCAATGTTCAAATCCGCCGTTTGACTAATGGCGATATTATCTGGTGTAAAGTAGGTAGTCAGTGCGTTGGCAGCCGAAGCAACGGACCCACCGAATAGACCTTGTGGGAACAACGAGAGCACCATGGTGACCAACATGATCCAAATCAACGGCCGTTTCTTTTGTTGCATTACGTATCATCTCTCCTCTTTTTAAGTCAGTTACCAGTATTTATCGGCAAAAAGGTTCCAATTATTTAGTAAAAATCTCAAAAAAAACAAAAAACCTTATCCCAATTGGGATAAGGCACGGGTCTAATATTAGAATATTGAACGATAGCAGGAAACGAAATAATTTTTTAGGATTTCGAACGGGTCTGTGGATTAAGCTTCACGCGCATACGCATCAGGAAGTTAATCACTGGTTTTCTCGTTTTACTTACAAGTCCAATGACTTCTGCCCCAACTTGCAGGAAGAACATCATGATACAGATCACAACAAAGGTTACCCAGTTGGCTTCAAACATTGCAGCCGAAGACTGGATAATAGCCAGCACACCGAAGAACGCGGCAATACCATAGATAATCAGTACGGTCTGACGATGGCTGAATCCAAGTTCACGCAAGCAATGATGCAGGTGACCTTTATCCGGTGAGAAGATCGGTTTCCGTTGCACCGCGCGGCGAATAATTGCGAACAATGTATCCGAGAGCGGTACACCGATAATAATCAGCGGTGTAATAAAGGACACGACTGCAATCTGTTTAAATCCGAGCATCGAAAGCATCGCCAGGGAGAAACCAAGGAATAGTGAACCGGTATCTCCCATGAATATTTTCGCTGGGTGGAAGTTAAAGAACAAGAACCCGATAATGCTACCAAGCAATACCAGACACATCAGAGCAATCATCGTATTACCCATCAGGAAAGACATCACTGCAATGGTTCCAATAGCAATACCCGATACACCGGCTGCCAGACCATCCAGTCCGTCGATCAGATTAATCGCGTTGGTTACACCAACAATCCACAGAATCGTCAGCGGAATGGACACCCACGTTTCAAGTGAAGAATACGCATCCTGAAACGGAATGTTCACGAAGTCTACACGAATGTTAAATCCAAATACAACGACCGACGCAGCTACGATCTGTCCAAGCAGTTTCACTTTGGCAGACAGTTCAAAACGGTCATCAAGTGCACCAATCAACACAATGATGGAGCCCCCAACCAGAAATGCACTGACAAAACTCATATCGCGAGTTGTAAACCAGGCGGAGACAAACGGAAGCAGGGCAGCCACCGTAATAATAAATGCCAGAAAAATACCCAATCCACCGAGACGCGGCATAATACGTGTATGCACTTTACGTGCATTCGGTGTATCCATTGCACCGATGCGGACTGCGAACTTCTTAACAAGTGGTGTAAGAGCTAAAGCAAGTCCCATTGACACCAGAAATCCAATGATAAAGATCGCTACCATTTGAACATTCGACCCCCAATTATAATACCTTCAGAAAAATTATAAATCCCCTGTTCTCTTTTTCTATATATAAAGAAACATTGTTTTTCACTTTTGATGAAAATTTATTGTTGATTCTGAGGCAACAGTTACACGGTACGAAGAGTGCAAGGGAAAACCTGTAGAAGCGAAGCGTTCGCTTTTATCACCGAATTTCATCCTTGAACAAGGATAAATAGAAATTTGGGGATAAGGGCGATCGAAGGTTCTCTTGCAATCGTAGTAATGAAGTGTAACAGCTCCTTTAGCGGGAGTGCCTAGTGCAATCAAAGAATGTATTCATTCGAGTGACACACGTATGTGCCGGAATGAATTATACGCTGATCATTTCTGAAAAGCTATCCTCAATTTCTAGCAAAAACAAGCATTTATCTCGTAATTACCTGTTTTTATCGGACTTTTGTCACGTTTTCTTTGTCCCGCATCACTTTCACTGCGAATTTCGGGAGCGCAAGCATCCGTCCAGCCCGGCTAGGTTCACGAAGCAGACGATAGAACCATTCCAGTCTTAACTTTTGGAACAGTTTAGGTGCCCGTTTGCTTTTGCCAGAGATCACATCAAAGCTACCGCCAACCCCCATCATGACAGGAACTTGCAACGCATGCTTATGCTTGTGAATCCAGGGTTCTTGGGTATCCGCACCGCGAGCGACAAATAACAGATCAGGTGCAGCCTGCTGTATCGCAGCTACAACCTGCTCATCCTCAGCCGAACCGAAGAAACCGTCGCGATAACCGACAATACGAATAGCCGGATACTGCTGTTGTAACCGAACTGCCGTTTCTTGAATCACTTCAGGAGTCGAACCAAGCAAATACACGCCCCACCGATAGTTTTCTCCAACCCGCAACAATTCATGTAAAAGTTCAAAGCCCGGCACTCGTTCTGCTAAAGGATCACCGCAGTAGCCCGCAGCCCATACCACGCCGGTTCCGTCCGGAACAATCATCTCCGCATCCTTCATCACCTTCATAATTGCGGAATTTTCTAGCGCAGCCATAACCATAATTGGATTGGCAGTGATAACCTGATGTGGCTGTTTCGACAACACGGCTTCTTCAAGCACCTGTACCGTTTCTTTCATCGTTAGTTTGGAAAAGGGGATACCATAGATGGAAACGGTAGGAATAGATCCGGTCTGACTCATTGTTATCTCATCCTTTGCGGCCTAAATAGGTAATAATTTGCTTGGCAGGCTCTACGGCCTCCTGCTTCAATGCAGTAATACGATCTTCATGTTGCTTCAACCATTGTGAACGATGTTCCAGCAATCCAGCAACCGTTTCTGCAAATTTATCCCCATCCAGTGAACTGGTATTGCCTGCAGGCTCACTTTCCAGTCGAAGCAGGAACTGATCGATTTTGGGATCATACGAGATACCAACAGGTGGAACATACTGTGAAGCTGCGTAGATCAAACTATGCAGACGCATACCGATCATCAGATCACAGCGACTGACTTCCTCCAGCATTTGTTGAGGATCAGTAAGATCGTCCGTAATACTAATTTCACTACCTTTGCTTGTCACATCATCAATCATTTCCATAATGAAACGGGATGCCTGCACATCATCGGGCAGATGAAACGGCATAAAGCGCAGATGGACAGCCTTTTTCGTAGCCAGCTTCTTCAATCCAGCCGCAATAGCCGTCAATTCCTTACGATCCGATTCCCAGAACCGAACAGACACTCCGATCACCGGTAGTTTGGCATGAGTTGGTTGTTCCTCAGCAGTGGAAGGGTCCGCTTCATCCCGGACTGGTGATGCTGTATCCGGCAAAGGTAAACCCATCACTGGGTCAGGCACGACATGAATCTGATTCCACTTTAGTCCAAGACGACGCAGATAATCTGCGGATTGCTCGTCTCGAACCGATACATAGGTACAGGATTTAAATACCGATTTGATCATCGGGTTAAAGATTTTACGGTGAACAGGGCCAATACCCTGCGCATAGATAAATGTAGGTTTTTTCAGCCACTGAGCGAGTTTGATCACACCCAGATAATAAGGAATGGACTTCAATCCAGTTGCATCCTGCAGCAGACTTCCGCCGCCACTGATAAGTCCGTCACTTTCCTTCAGTGCCTCACGAACTTCCTTCAGCTTCATGCGATGTACAGCACGAACGCCATACATCGAGGTTGTCCACTCCGGATTAATGGAGAGCACAATCGGTTCAATGGTAACATTGGACCGCTGGCTCTCTTCTTGGAGGGCAGTCAGAATGGATTTCAGTACAGCTTCATCTCCGCTGTTGTTGAATCCATAGTATCCTGAGATGACTAACTTTTTAGAAGTGGTGACCATTTTTTCCAACATCCTTCCGCGACTTGCCACACACCCACAGCAATGATACCAAAGATCAAGCCAAGGCCGAGTCCCATCACCCCACGAATCAGTGACAGTACAGCTGGTGTATGAATATGCGCAAACGTATCAACCATAGACAATTGACCCATCGTGGCGATGATTAGCGCAAAAATCACTTTACGGTATTTTAAAGCGGCGAACACGCCAACGATAAACAGCGGGTGTCCCAGTACAAATTCTTTGAATCTAGGCCGCACGCCAAACGTATCTTCCAGCGTGGTACGCAGGAACATCTCAAATGGTGTAACGGAACCAGCGTTACCTGTACGGCTCAAATAATAATATCCAACAGCAGCAGCAACAAGCGCCAGTACAACCATCAAAATGTTGATCGGCATACGAAGCATGTCTTTCACTTGTTTCACAGAGATTGAACCGGAACCACGATAGAATATAATATAGATCGCAACCAGACCAATCGGAGCGAAGTGCAACAAGCTGACTCCACGGAACTGGTTAATAACCAGGCTGTACGTAATGCTATTCAATAATGCGATCACAAACGGTACAGCTACGAACGAAATGATCGATGTTCTTACATATAAAACAAGGGTCTGTGCCAAACGACGACCCGCAGGGGCATCCGGTTGACGCAGTTGTGTTGCATTCACTGTACGAACCGCCAGTACCATTGCAATGGTTGGTGCGGAAATGGCAGCAAGCAAGGCGATTCCTTGCTCCAGCAATGTAGGTTTCAACAGGAACAGACCCGCGCTTCCTACTAGTCCAAGCAGGAACACGGCAATGGTGAATACAGGTGCAAAATATGAAACCATCAGTGTGATCAAAGCGATTGCTCCGATAAGAGCGATCAGCTTCGCATACCGTTGAATAGACGAATCTTTCACAGTGAATGGTTCAGCTTGTCCAAGCTCAAAGCCGTGTTTGGCCATACGTTCAACGGCATGTCCTGGCTCACCCAAACTTTTGATCAGATTTTCGATCGGGTCGGTGATCTCAGCTTTGGCCGTATTCCGGCTCGGTGAAGCGTTCATATAAATCATGCGAATATTACGGTCTTTGGTTGCCAGTACAAAACGGTCGGCAATAGTATCTTCTTTCAGATTCGCATCGGAGTCGCTTAGTGAATAGAGACGAGTTACGTTGTAATCAATTTTGTAAGCCAGCGTCTGGAATCCTGCCTGTGGCTTCTTCAGATTTTCAATCGCCGCCAGACCAATATGATGTTTGTTCAGGAGCTGGGCAAACTGATCCAGACTTTTCATCTCTGCATTATCATTGTACCCTTTCACTGCATCCCCATCAAACAGGATACGTGTTACGCCATTTTCTTCGAAGAAGGTTAGCAAACGTTCCATCGATTGTTGGTTGTAAGGTACCGTGTCGGAGATACGGGGTAAAATATAAAAACCTTTATCACGCAGCATTTTCACCGCAACCGGGTCAGGCTGCATCGGTTGCATGTTGGCATTCTCCGGCGGTGTCTGCAATATTAAGCCGCTGCGACCTTCATACTCCCAAGGTTGAACCGGGATCTGACGCTCAGCGAACGTTTGTTCAATAATAGGGGTATAAGTCTGCGCATTCTCTTCAGATGTGAACAATACATAGGTATAGTTCGCATTGGAAGGAATCACTTCTTTTGTCATATTCGCAAGATCCTGACCTGAGTAAACCATCAATCGGCGTGTTTTTTTGAGTTCGTCCAGCGTACTCTCAAACACAGCCATCGTTGTCACACCAGCGTCTTTCAGACGTGTCATTTGTTGATCAATGAAATCTTGCGGGTGAGCCTGATACGCGGAAATATCCAAGAGTCCTCGGTAGTTGAAGACCAGTTCTACTTTGTTCGTAGAAGATTCTGTCTGCACCCGGTCACGGATGACCGGAATGGACGCCACCAAACCAATAATAACGATGAGCCACAACCACTTCCGGGAAGCGTTATTCCAATAAAGCCATTTTTGACGCACTACGTGTACCTCCTCAGTTGTTGGAACCAAATGCCCGTTCTGCTCTTATAATTCTTACGTTCAGCATGTGTTAACACACTCTCTAATATGCCAGCACACGATCCATTTTATTTCAAAGAAAAACCCCTCCGCCAACCAACCTTACGGTGCGGAGAGGCCTTCTGCATCTTTTTCTTACAGTACCATTTGTTTTATTGCGCGTCTACACGCGACATAACTTCCGAAACCAGACGTTCGATCTGGCTCTCTGCATCTTGCAAGCTCTCACCGCGCACAGCGAAGTACACTTTGATCTTCGGCTCTGTACCGGAAGGACGCAGGCAGAACCATGATCCGTCTGCCAAAATAAATTTCAGCACGTTCTCCTTCGGCAGGCCGTCCAGACCCAGAGAGTAGTCCAGCACATCCTGCACAGCGATGCCCGCAACTTCCTTCGGCGGATTAGAACGCCAGTCGGTCATTTTCGCCTGAATCTGTGCGACTCCGTCTTTGCCTTTCAGCGTGCGGGACTCCAGTTTTTCGAGGAAGAATCCGAACTGGTTGTACAGCTCCTGCAACACATCGTAGAGTGTTTTGCCTTGACTCTTATAGTAAGCAGCCGCTTCGGCAATCAACATCGAGGCAAGGACAGCATCCTTGTCACGGGCATAGTTGCCGGAGAGGTAGCCATAACTCTCTTCATATCCGAAGAGGAAAGTATGACTTCCGGTTGCTTCGAACTGGTTCATTTTTTCACCGATATATTTAAAGCCTGTCAGGGTGTTCATCACTTCTGCACCGTAATGCTGAGCGATAACTGCCCCCATCTCACTCGTTACAATCGTTTTGATTACTGCACCGTTGCTTGGCAGCGCGCCTGTCTCTTGGAGACGACTGAGCAGATAGTGTACCATAATGGCACCCGATTGGTTACCGGACAAGACGAAATATTTGCCATCCTTGTCTTTTACGACAGCACCCATACGGTCTGCATCCGGATCTGTACCGATCAGAATATCTGCACCTACGGATTCGCCCAGCTTCATTGCCAGTGTGAACGCTTCGCGCTCTTCTGGGTTAGGGGACTTCACTGTGGAAAATTCAGCATCCGGCTGCTCTTGTTCAGCGACAATATACAACTGTTCGAATCCGATCTGCTCCAGTACGCGGCGAACCGGAAGATTGCCTGTACCGTGTAACGGTGTATATACGATTTTGAAATCACGGCCGATGCCGGATTGAATCAGCTCACGGCTTAGACTGCGGCTTGCCACGGTGTCTACGAATGCCTGATCGTCTTCTTCACCAAGCCAAACCAGCAAACCTTGTGCTTCGGCTTCTTCGCGTGTCATTTTTTTCACATCTGCAAGAGAAGGCACCTCTTGAATGTATTGAATGACTTGCTCTGCTTCATGCGGCACCAATTGTCCGCCTTCATGGTTGTACACTTTGTATCCGTTGTATTCTGGCGGGTTATGGCTTGCTGTTACAACGATACCACCTGTGGCTTGCAGGTGACGCACACTGAAGGACAGTTGAGGTGTAGAACGCAGGGAAGGATACAGCTTGGCTACGATACCATTAGCCGCCAGTACCAGCGCCGCATCCAGCGAGAATTCAGGTGAGAAGTGACGGGAGTCATGTGCGATGACAACCGAAGGTTTGCCTTCCTTGTCCCCATGCTGCTCCAGCAAATAACGGGCAAAGCCTTGTGTAGCACGACCGACTGTATATTTGTTCATCCGGTTGCTACCGGCACCAATAACACCGCGCAATCCACCTGTACCAAACTCCAGATTTCTGTAGAAACGCTCCTCCAGCTCTTTGGGTTGATCTTTCAGATCACGAAGCTCCTGTTTCGTTGCTTCATCGATAGAAGCATCCTCCAACCATTGTTGTAACGTCTCGGCTGCTGCTGCGCTTAACTGTTCCATATCCAATAAGCCCCTTCCGTCTATATAAAAATTCTATTTATGCACGTAGCTGTTCAGCGTAGTCATAAGTTGGACTAAAGATATTTACACGTCCACTCCAATGACAGAGCAACCTTCCAATCGCTGTTATCCCCAGATTTTTTGTATTCCCTTTTCTAAAAGGCAAAAATCCGGTGATAAAGGCGAACGCTTCGCTTTTTCAGGTTTTCTCTGTCCTCTCCGTTTAAGTGTAAAGAATTAGTACAACTTATCTGCATGATATATACATGCCTATGTAATCAGCTTGGGTCTGACAGTGCAAACATGATTTCGCCTTCAGCGACAATTTTGTCATCCACGCGGGCAGTAGCTTGACCTTTACCAATCGAGCCTTTAAGACGTGTAATTTCCACTTCCAGAATCAACGTATCCCCAGGCACAACTTGGCCACGGAACCGGAAATTGTCGAGTCCCGCCAAGAAACCGATTTTGCCTTTGTTTGCTTCTAAATTCAGCATAGCTGCCGCGCCAACCTGAGCCAACGCTTCTGTGATCAATACGCCTGGCATTACTGGATACTCAGGGAAATGTCCAATGAAGAACGGTTCATTAATCGTTACGTTTTTCAAACCAACAGCACGTTTGCCATCCTCCATCTCTAAAATTCTGTCCACCAACAGAAACGGCGGGCGATGTGGGATAATGGATTGAATTTGTTTGATATCTAACACAATTTAATCTCCTCTCGGGGTATTTATACGAGGCTCTCCAACATGCAATAATGCCGGCGCAATAGCGTCGTTTCGGAAAGAGATTGTTCTATGATCGCCATTGTCCCTGAATTTTTTTGATCCCATTATAATGGGTAAAATTCTGTGACAAACGCGAGCGCTTTACTTCTTTTGAACAATTCTCTTCCCTCCACTTACTGTAGTGCGGAAAACATTAAACGAGCATGATCAAGTCGATCCTCATATAAAATGAGTTTCATTTTTAATGTTGTATGAAATGTTGTTTTAGGGTTAACACTAGTAATATCCTTCATGACTGCAGTAGTGAAGGTTGAGATAAGGGGTCTCTCTTCGCGATGACAAGCAATGTCTTTCGCAGGGGAGGCCTCTTCTGACGTTAAACGTCATCCATCATTATACTGTTTTCAACACCAAAAAGAAAACTCCTGCCTGCGCAGGAGTTTTCGCTGAACTCGTTATCTTATGGAGCAAATACCAGATCATAGACATGTTTCCAGGTACTCCATTGCCATACGGAACCGATATCCTGTTTGCCCAGTACCACATACCCAGCGACCATTCCGCCAGCGAGGGCAAGAACAAGCAAAATCGGAATCAGAAACCATCTTGCGATGCGCCACCAACTCTTCTTTTTTTTCTTGACTTCCTTCTGCTCCGGCTTGCTGTTCTGCTGCTGTGTTTCTGTCATCCCATTCACCTTTATGCTCTCATATTATTGGCAAGACCCGCCATGGAATCACTAGACGTGAGCGCCCGTGCCGCCAGTTGATAAGTCCGCTGACCTTGCATGAGCAACGCCATCTCCTGTGTCATATCTACGTTGGATTGCTCAAGGAAACCAGTGCGGATCGATGCCTGAGGTACACGTGTTGCTGCATTAGCCCCGAATACGTCATTCTCGGTTAACCCAGCACCCAATCCAAAGAGGTTGTCCGCTAATTGCACAAGTCCTTCAGGACGCTCAATATCCACCATCTGTAGCTGTCCCCTGATTACGGCATTGCCGTTGCCCTGACGCACGAGCAGATTACCTTTCTCATCAAAAGCAACTGTGCTGTCTTTCGGAGCAGTAACGGGCTCTCCCTGACGATTCAGAGCTAAATTCCCATCGCCATTGACAAGCACCATCAGGTCAGGATCGTTCGGATTCGCTTTTGGACGCATATCGGGCACAAAGTGAAATGCACCTTGACGTGTCCATACTTTCTGACCATCTGCCTGAACAGCAAACATCGCATTGCCCTCAATAGCTAGGTCTGTCGGGTTACCTGTCTCCTGCATGCTACCTTGGGACATATCTCTGGTGAGGTTGACCAGACGTGCTCCAAAACCAAGGTTATACCCCATCGGTGTCGAACGCCCATCCTGCTTATACTTGTCATCTTGTTGCTGTATACGAGTCAATACATCTTCAAAGTTTGCCTGTTTACTTTTATAGCCTGCCGTATTCACGTTGGCAATATTATCGGAAATGACATCCAGCCGTTGCTGAATCGCAGTCATCGACACCTTGGCACTAATCATGGAATTATTCATGCGGTGATTTTACCTCCCCTGCTTTGCTCCGCAAAGGGCTTATCGCCCATCACTACGCGGTAATATGGTTACAATTGGCGTTAGACACGACCAACTTCGTTAACAGCCTTTTCCAAACTGCGGTCATAGAACTGAACGACCTTCTGGTTCGCTTCGTAGGCACGAAATGCCGCATTCATGTCAACGGTAGCCTGAGAGGCGTCTACATTCGACCCTTCCAGATAACCTTGATGAATCTGCACAATATCAGTAGCATTCATCGTCCGAGCCGTTGCACCATTATCTTCATTCAGACTAAAATTACCGTCACCTTGACGAACAAGCTGATTCGGCTGGTCAATAATACTGATTCCAAGCGTAACGCCTGTTGGAACACCTGTAACCGCATTAACAAGGCGGCCTTGCTCATCCACTTTAAATTGATCCACAGGACCTGTCAATACAACCGGTTGCCCATTACTGTCCAGCACCTGAGAACCGGTAGAGCTGAGAAGTTGCCCTGTTCCATTAACATCCAGATGACCATCACGTGTATAACGCGTGTTTCCCTGTGCATCTCGAACGGTAAAGTATGCTTGCGGCTGGTACGTGACCGTTCCATCTGCTCGTACAAACTTGCCGGAAGCATCAAACCGAATGGGTTGATTGGTCTGCGGATCATTCACACTCAAATTCGATGAGATTGCAAAATCACTTGTACGTTTCGTTTCCATAAGAGCGCCTTGAACATTCATGGATAAGCTTTCCTCAGCGAATACGCCGGAGTTGAGTTTGCCCAGCCGCTTTGTTGGAAGATTGGCATCCCCGCCCGTTAAAGTAATGAGCATTTCCGGGAAGGAGCGGTTTACGCTATTCACCTGTTTGTATCCCGTTGTGTTCATATTTACAATATTCTGTGTAGCAGTGTCGTGGCGGCGTTGCTCTGTAATCATTCCCGCAGCAGCGGTGTACAGACCTCTTAACATGAATGAACCCCTCTCCTTAAACGCTTGTCCCTGCAACGCAGGTAGCTGTTTGTCCGTTCTGTTCACCTTTTCGGTGAACCTACCTGCTTTTTATATCGGCAAACTAGAATTTTTTCTTAACTACTTGATCCAAATTATTCAGCATAATGCCTGTTCCTTTTACAACGCAGTGCATCGGATCCTCTGCAACCCATACCGGAACATGCAATTCATTGGACAACAGTTCATCCAGTCCGTTCAGCAATGCACCTCCACCAGTCAAAACGACACCACGGTCAATAATGTCCGCAGACAGTTCAGGTGGTGTGCGCTCCAGTACCGACTTGGCCGCAACGATAATGGATTGCACGGAATCCCATAGCGCTTCCTGCACTTCACTACCTGAAACAGTAACTGTAACCGGCAGACCGGTTACCATATCACGGCCGCGAACATCCATCTCAGCTTGAAGACCCGCAGGGTTAACGGTACCAATTGCGATTTTGATATCTTCGGCTGTACGTTCTCCGATCATAAGTTTGTATTTTGCTTTAATAAACTTGATAATCGCTTCGTCGAACTTGTCCCCCGCAACTTTAATAGAAGAGGCGGTGACTACGTCGCCCATAGACAGGACTGCAACGTCAGTCGTTCCGCCGCCGATATCCACGACCATATTGCCGCTCGGTTGGAAAATATCCATACCTGCCCCGATCGCAGCCGCTTTCGGCTCTTCTTCCAGAAATACTTCTTTGGCACCGCTGCGCTCCGCTGCTTCGCGGATGGCCTTCTGCTCTACAGAAGTGATATTCGTTGGTGCACAGATCAAAATTCGCGGGTGGCTGTACCAGCTTCTTGCCCCTACACGACTAATGAAATGTCTAAGCATGGCTTCCGTAATTTCGAAGTCCGCAATAACGCCATCGCGCAGCGGTCTAATGGCAACAATGTTACCCGGCGTACGCCCCACCATACGACGCGCCTCTTCCCCGACAGCAAGGACCCGCTTCGTATCGCTTTCAATGGTCACGACGGAAGGTTCATTGAGAACAACTCCGCTTCCTTTCACGTGAATAAGCACGTTTGCCGTGCCAAGATCAATACCGATATCCTTGCTAAACATAAAAGAGCCCCCAAAGTGATATTATTTGGTCAGCGTATCCTGTGAAAAAGTGTCTCTTATCACGTCACCGCTCGTTCGACAAAGTGCAACATATATATGTAAAAATCGGGCTGATAAGATGTCATAATTCGATCCTGTACCAGCTTTTAACATATCATACTTCAGGGGAGGGATTCAATCCATGCTGTGAGCTTTTTGGCCTAGTTCTCAAAGAACTTGCTTATGATTTGGCGGAAGCCAGCACCTCACGTTTTTTTCCACTCGTTTTTTTGTACTTGATTTTGGTCGCTTCACCGCCCCGCAAATGACGGATCGACTTATGGTATTCCAAAATGTGTTTCACCTGGTCAGCAAGATCAGGGTTAATTTCCGGCAGACGCTCCGTCAGATCCTTATGCACAGTACTCTTTGACACGCCGAATTCTTTGGCAATGGTACGGACCGTATTTCTCGTCTCAACAATGCAGCGACCAATTTTGATGGTCCGTTCCTTGATGTAATCGTGCACGCTCCCGCCTCCCTACTGTGTGGATAGTTTGGTACATTATATGAGGAGCATGCCTATATATTCGCGGTTTAGAGGTGTGACAAGCTTCGAAGGTCCCATTATTTTCTGAAAAGCATAAAAAAAGCAGAGGTTATTCACCCCTGCCCATCATGTTAGTGCGGTAAAAATCATTTATTTTTCCGGAAGATATCCTTGCGGGTTTACAGGCTGACCATCTTCATAAACTTCAAAGTGAAGGTGATTTCCTAGGTTTTTTCCAAGCTCACTCACACCGGCAGATGCAATCGCATCTCCTTGCTTCACTTCATCGTCCTGTTTTACTTTGACGTCCGCAAGGCTTTGGTATACAGTTTTCAGGTTATCGCTGTGAGTAATCTCCACCACTTGACCTGTAAGCGGATTTTGCTCAACACGTGTAACTTTACCGCTGAGTGCTGCTTTGACTTCAAATGATTTGTTATCACCGCGTGCCAGATCGACACCCGTATTCGGAATAAATGTGTCATTGTACTGCACCATCGCTGCTTCATGCTCTTCACTTGAAGCCTCGTTGTCATAGAATGGTTTAACAACCGAGATCTCGGAAGGAGATGCTACTGGCCAAACAAAATTTTCCGACTTTGCAACAACTTCCACACTTTCCTGATCCCCACCTGTAACGGCTCCCTCGTTGCTCGCTGCGCCTGTTTCTACTGATTCTTTAGGAGAGTCCGGGTTCAGCGCTTTGCCGCCTGTTCCCTGATAGACCCACACTAGAGTTAGTATAATGCCTGCTGCTGCGATGTAGACTGCCGGGAAAACCCAACGTTTGGACATTGCTTTTCTCCATGAAGAGGGCTGAGCTGCCGGTACTCCTTGAGTTGTTTTAGGAGTTTCTTCTTGGATTGATTTTTTGTTGTTTTCATTCATCTTGATCACCTCAGTAACAAGTGTTACCGGGTGCAACTCTTTTATACACGCGCGACTCTAAAAATTTTCACACAGCTTTCAAAGAATGCTATATATGTTAGAGATCAGTGTTCATCCGTGCACCGCTTCGGGGCCAGAAAACCTTTCGACCGCAGGTTACTACCAGATTTCTTCTACCTCCTTTTTCAAAGGTGAAATCCGGTAGTAAAGGAAAGTTTATGCTTCCGATGCAGCTTTTTTTCAAAAAGCTTTCAGCTTCGCTTCTACAGGTCTTTTCTGTCCCCTGCGCTCTCCGTATGCTCTCACTTTACTCATATATAGCCAAATCTTAAAAGCTCCGGAACGGGAGGTTGGTAGAGAACCACTCACTATCCTCACTTCCCCTGCTTTGAGGCTAGCATCTTGGATGCCTGTCCGAAAGAGATTCCCGTATAATAATGTTTCAGAATCTCGGTAGCCGTGTGCCCCTCCTGCGCCATACCATTTGCTCCCCATTGACTCATACCCACTCCATGGCCATAACCATACGTTGTAATCTGCACTTCATCGCCTGTTGTTCTCCAGTTGAACTGACTGGATCTGAGTCCGAGACGTTTGCGAACTTCCGGGCCACTGAACGTTTCACCTGCAATCTGCATTTCTTTAATACGATGTCCTTTGGTCGTAGATAACACTTTGATCCAGGAACCATTCTTATCTGCTGACACCGGAATTGCATCTAGGCTCATCTTCTGCAAAATTTCACTACGCTTCATCGTAATTGTTTCTTCAAAACCTGGTGCAAGCTGTTTATCCCAGGGGCTAGCTACACTTTTCAAATAGGGAACAACGTTCCCCCACACATCCTCTGCATTTTCCGTATATCCATTGCTGGTTGAAAAAAAGGATGCTGTGATCGCGCGACCCTGATACGTCATAACTGCGTCGCGGCTTTCACGAACGGCCTGCTGAAGTTTTTCCCATTCCTTCGCTTTACCTAACCTTGTCCAATCCGCCTTGACCTGATCGGGTGGAATGAAGACCTGATGACTAATCGTATCCGTGACATCTGCTGTGCCTGAAGGTACGCCACTTGTATCGTTTGCAGCAAGTCTTCTCACGATAAATGTGCGAGCAGCTATCGCTTGTGCTTTTAACGCTTCTAACTCGAATTCAGCTGGCATCTCAGCAGCAACTACTCCCGTCACATATGTCTCAAGTGGTAATTCCAACGTTGTCCCGGTAGCAGACAAGTAAACACGCACATTCGGCTCAGGATAGCTTACAGGCACAGCGGGTACAGGATTAGGAGACTGTAGACCGGTACCAGCGTTCACACCTGTAGGAGCAGGCGTAGATTTTACCTGTTCTCCTGCTCGCGGCCACACCAGGATGACCGGAATGCATATCGCCAGAACAAGCAGTGCTGATACCGCTACTGCGGGCTGCCAACGCCCTGGGTGGCGTCCCCAGCGGTGACGGTGACCGAATGCACGCATACGACGACATTTTACCTTACGAAACGCATCCAACTCAATAAGCGGGATATTTATATGCTCTGTAGCTTCCTGTTTCAGTTCCTCCGTAGACAATCCCCTACGTTTAGCATGTATCGTTTCTTGCTTGCTCCCCATTACGATTTGCACCTTTGCCATCTGTAACGGGGCACCTCTCTTCTTCTCAGGATTCAACCTGTCTTTCTCTGCATCCTGAATTAAATTCTCCTCTGATCCCTGCATTCCGGGCCGCGGGGCAAGAGGTACTTTTAGTTGTACACGAGCTTCTTTCATCCGTGATACCCCTCCGTTGTCGATGACCAGGTCATGGCTGGTTTTTTCTCAAATCCATAGTTTAAGATATGAGTTCACTCGATCTGATAGAACCGGATTTAAGAGAAACGCGAACCGTTGCTATTTAATGAGCACCTTTTCCTTTGTATGAGTAGATACCTGAAAGCATTGCTACTACGCGGTTTACACAGTGCATCCCGATCAATGGGTATGGAACACCCGCTCTTTCATATGGTCAAAATAGATATAAGCCTAGATGTTATGTTACACAAAGTTAGGATCAGGTATTAATAGAATCAGGTCCTTAACAGACCATCCTCATATATCGTTTGAACTTGTAAAAAGAACAAAAAAAGCCAAGCCCGGAGGCTCAGCTTCATCAAACGGATACGATACGTTTGATCTTGTTCCTGTATTCTCCACAGTAGAGTAGCTATACAGAAATAACGCTATGTGATATAAACGAAGGTTTACACCCAAGTTGGTTGTACTTTAAACATAGGAACTTCTTCCTCAACTTTTTCGCTAGGCGCCTTAACTGCATCCAGCTTAGGCTCTTCCACCGAAATTCGGTAGATATCTGCCCCGAGGCCATTTAACTTTTCTGCCAAATGTACATAACCACGGTCGATGTGATGTACACCACCTACCTCAGTTGTGCCTTCAGCGACCAAGCCAGCAATGATCAGAGCAGCCCCTGCACGCAGGTCTGTAGCTGTCACTTTAGCACCTTTCAGCTTAGCATTGCCTGTAATGATGGAGGATCTTCCTTCAACTTTGATTTCTGCGTTCATCAGTTGGAACTCATCAACATGCATAAAGCGGTTCTCAAAAACCGTTTCAGTCACAACGCTCGTTCCTTCGGATGCCAGCAACAAAGCCATCATTTGGGATTGCATATCTGTCGGGAATCCTGGGTATGGTAACGTTTTGACATCCACTGCTTTGAGTGGACGGTCTGCAATAACACGCACGCCATTCTCGTCAGGCTGTACTGTTACACCCATTTCTTCAAGTTTAGCAATAACGGAACCCAAGTGATCAGAGATCGCACCTTCAACGTATACGTCACCACCAGAGATTGCTGCGGCAGCCATATACGTTCCTGCTTCAATACGATCTGGAATTACCGTATGCTTAACACCAGACAGTTTCTCAACGCCTTCGATACGAATAACGCCCGTACCGGCTCCGCGAACCTTTGCACCCATCCCGTTCAGGAAGTTAGCCAGATCGACAATCTCAGGTTCTTTCGCCGCATTCTCCAGAACCGTAACACCTTCGGCCAAAGTTGCAGCCATCATAATATTTTGAGTGGCACCTACAGAAGCCACATCCAGATAAATTTTCGCCCCGCGCAACCGTCCTTGGCTACGTGCTTCGATATAACCTTGGCCCAAGCTAATCTCGGCTCCCATGGCTTCAAACCCTTTGAGATGCTGATCAATCGGTCGTGTACCGATGGCACATCCACCAGGCAATGAGATTCTTGTTTTACCCAAACGCGTCAGCAAAGGCCCCATGACCAGAAAAGACGCCCGCATTTTACTAACCCATTCATACGGGGCTTCACAGGAAGTAAGGTTCTCCGCATTTACGGTAATCACTTCGTCCCGGTATGTAACTCCCGCTCCTAGCGATTCCAACACTTTGTTAATCGTCATCACATCGTCTAGAGGAGGTGCGTCAATAATAACGCTTTGTCCTTCTTCCCCTAAGAGAGAGGCAGCGATGATCGGAAGAACAGAATTTTTAGCGCCGCTAACTTTGACACTTCCGGTCAACCTTTTGCCACCGCGGACGATAAATTTGCTCATCATGGTTCCCTCCGCGCTTTTATTCCCTTTTCCTCATTCCGGAATACGTAAGCCCCACTGTGATAGAAAGGACTGTTGCTGTGTGTGGAATTTCGACATATTCTGGCATGTAAGCACAGATGTCTGATCAGAAAAGAATTGGTTTGTATAATTCATATCGATGATACCATGTGTACTGTACATCCTGCTTTATGGCTTGAAAACTCATTAAAAAGGCCATCTTAGCATCAGAACAGACCAATTGGGATGGTTTTTAGCCGGTAACTACCGGATATCCCCTTTATAACCTACATAATTAGTGAAAAATTGTGAATTCCCTAACTTCCATCATAACATTGTTGAATTGTTCGATACAAGCATTTTTTACATAAACAATTCAAATTTGGTCAGTTAAACGTTCACATTTCTTTCTTATATTTTGGCCGACAGCTCATACTCTAATTGTTAACACAATTAATCGATGTTATTCGACAATGAGCCGCTTGAAGAACCTAACAGATGATTAACCAACCATCTCAACATTAAAACAAATTTCTTAACATTTGAGTCCAGGACAAATAATCAATAACAAAGCCAGCAACGGCATGCCCTAGAATAATGGCCAGCAACAAATGTAACAGTCTCCCCTGAGGACCTTTCGGCTGTCTGATCACTAAATCCAATTTCAGATTTTGCAATGACCACCATGTAATCGCTATACATATAAGAGAAACGACAATTGAGATCAGGCTGTTTGTGCTCAATGTCTGGTTCACCTGATTCGCCAGATCATTACCCATATCTTCTTACCTCCACCTTGATTGTTGCAGCGATCGGCATATCATATGCCTAACCCCCATAACTTGTTAGTACACAGGAATGAGCGAAAACCAGAAAAACATCTCTGTTCTACTGTCAGGTCCCCCTCGAATTGAAAAAGTCTCTGATGCCTACCTGATCAAGCAACAACAATTCAACTCTGCAAGATGATGGACATCTAGCGCCCTACTTCCTGCATCTGCTGACTCTAAGGAATATAGGCTGTTTCACTATTACTTGTCAACTACATTGATTTCCACTTCAAAAAATATTTTAATTTTTATCCGCCAGTAATGGGTGACTAAAACGACATAAAATAGCGTTATAACGATATCGATTCTGTCATTTCCTCGGAAATAATTCTACTGAATCTCGTAAAATTAGTTCTATCAGGGTGATATGCCCATACTACTTAAGTCCTACATCTTATTCACCTGATCATTGAAATGTGAATCTAATTATTTGAAGCTATTCATACTATATAAAGAGAAAACTCTCTAACATTCAAATCCATAAATAGCGTATTGGCAATTCATCATCGTATTCCACTTTTTTATTTCTATCATTATTTCTTCATAAAAGAGTAAAAGAACCCGGCAGACAATGCCGCCGGGCTCCATAAGTTACTTTATTTGCCGAATACGTTGATCCGGTTAACCGCTTTTTGCAAAGCAATCTCTGCACGACGGTGATCAAAGTGATCCTGGTTGCTTTGGCTGGCAAGCCGGCGTTCTGCCCGCTCTTTGGCCGCACGCGCACGATCCACATCGATGCTTTCCGGGAATTCGGCACTCTCTGCGAGTACAACAACCTTATCTTTGCGGACTTCGATAAAGCCGCCGCCGATGGCGACTTGCTTATTCTCTTTTCCGTTTTTGATCGTGATCGGTGCAATCTGTAAAGGTGTGACCATCGGGATATGACCAGGGAGAATCCCCAGTTCCCCTTCAATACCGCGAGCGATGACGCTATCCACTTGCTGTGAATAGACGAGACGCTCAGGCGTTACGATCTCCAACAAAAAGGTGCTCAATTCCATCCCTCCTGAAACTATCCGAAGGATAGCTCGCTTCATAAGGACAATCCTGGACTCAGATTATACCAGTGTTTTAGCTTTCTCCACTGCCTCTTCAATCGTACCCACGAAGAGGAATGCTGCTTCCGGCAGATCGTCATGCTTGCCTTCGAGAATCTCTTTAAAGCTGCGCACTGTTTCTTTAACCGGAACGTATTTACCCGGAATACCGTTAAATGCTTCAGCAACGTGGAAAGGCTGGGACAAGAAACGTTGAATTTTACGCGCACGATATACGAGCGCTCTGTCTTCTTCGCTGAGCTCGTCCATACCCAGGATTGCGATGATATCTTGAAGTTCGTTATAACGTGCCAAGATACGTTTAACGCCTTGTGCGACACTATAGTGCTCTTCGCCAACAACTTCAGGAGACAAGATCCGGGAGCTGGATGCGAGTGGATCTACGGCTGGGTAGATACCCATCTCGGAGATTTTACGCTCCAGGTTTGTTGTTGCATCCAAGTGAGCAAACGTTGTTGCAGGAGCCGGGTCAGTATAGTCATCCGCAGGTACGTAGATCGCCTGGATGGATGTAACCGATCCTTTTTTCGTTGAAGTGATACGCTCTTGCAATTGACCCATTTCTGTTGCCAGCGTAGGCTGGTAACCTACCGCGGATGGCATACGTCCAAGCAAGGCAGATACTTCTGAACCCGCTTGGGTGAAACGGAAGATGTTATCGATAAAGAGCAACACGTCACGGCCTTCTTCATCACGGAAATATTCCGCCATAGTCAAACCTGTGAGGGCTACACGAAGACGTGCGCCTGGTGGCTCGTTCATTTGTCCGAAGACCATTGCTGTTTTGTTGATAACGCCGGAATCACTCATCTCGTGATACAAGTCATTACCTTCACGGGTACGCTCACCAACACCGGCAAATACGGAGATACCGCCGTGTTCTTGCGCAATGTTGTTGATCAATTCCTGAATGGTTACCGTTTTACCTACACCGGCACCACCAAACAGACCGATTTTACCACCTTTTGCGTAAGGAGCCAGCAAGTCGATAACTTTGATACCTGTTTCAAGCATTTCCGCTTGGGTAGTCAATTCATCAAATGCAGGAGCAGAGCGGTGAATCGGGTTTTTATGTTCAGATACAACTGTACCGCCAGTATCGATCGCTTCGCCGAGTACGTTAAATACACGGCCCAGTGTCGCTTCACCGACAGGTACAGAGATTGGAGCTCCAGTATCTACGGCTTCCATGCCACGTACGAGACCGTCCGTGGAGGACATCGCGATACAACGTACACGGTTGTCACCCAGATGTTTCGAAGCTTCGAGTGTAAGATTTACACTCACACCGCTCTCGTTTACTGTAGTGATCGTAATGGCATTGAGGATTTCCGGCAGACCGCCGCGATCAAACTCGACGTCAACAACCGGACCCATGATGCTCACAACGCGTCCTTTGTTCATCTTAACGTTCCCCTCCTACAAGCCTGCTACTTTGGCAAAAATAAAATTCCGTTCGTTTATTTTTGCAGTGCAAGCCTTCATTAAATAAAAAACGGTTAGCCTTGTGCTGCGTTGGCACCTGCCACAATTTCCGTAATCTCCTGCGTAATCGCTGCTTGACGGGCACGGTTATAAGTCAATGACAGATCATTAATGAGTTTCGATGCATTTTTGGTTGCATTACCCATTGCTGTCATCTTCGCACCCAGTTCACTCGCTTTACCATTCAACAGTGCACCGTAGATCAATGTTTCCGCATAACGCGGAAGCAAAACTTCCAGCACAGCCTCAGCTGACGGTTCATACTCGTAGCTCGCAGTCGGTCCATCCGCAGGAGTTAACTCAGGTGTTTCCATAGGGAGAAGTTTCTCCATTGTCGGAATCTGGGTCAACGCATTTACAAAGCGGTTATAACAAATGTACAATTCATCAAAATCAGCCAGTTCAAATCCATGAACTGCCTCATGAGCGATGGATTTGATATCTGCGAATGAAGGTGAGTCCGACAGATCTGTAGTTGTGGAAGCCATAGCAATTTCGCGTCTTCTGAAATAGTCACGCCCTTTACGACCAATAACGAATAATTCGTACTCGTCCTGGGAGTTGTGACGCTCTTTCAGAGTCTGACTCACCTGACGCAGAACGTTCGCATTGTATCCACCTGCAAGACCCCGATCTGACGTAATGATCAGATACGCTGTCTTTTTGACCGGACGGCTTTCCAGCATCGGGTGCTGGATACCTTGGGTACTGGAGGCAATGCTCGCCACAACTTCTTTCAACTTCTCTGAATAAGGACGTGCGGCCTCTGCTTTTTCCTGCGCTTTACGCAGTTTTGCAGCTGCAACCATCTCCATTGCTTTGGTGATCTGCTTTGTGCTTTGTACGCTTTTAATTTGCCGCTTAATTTCGCGCATGCCTTTTGCCATGATTTCACCACCTTAAAGTTTTGACATAGTCAAAACTACTTCGTAAGCATATTCCTGCTTTGACTGAGTCAAAGTTTTGCATGCAGACATGCGGAATCGGTTAGACAACTCCGCAGCTACAATCATCTATTTAGACAGAGACTGCGAAGCTCTTTCTGAACTTCTCGATTGCACCTTTGAGTGCATTTTCATTGTCTGCTGTCAATTCTTTCGTTTCACGAATCGATCCCAGAATTTCCGGGTGGTTGCTCTCCATGAACGCAAGGAACTCATGCTCAAAACGAGTAACATCACCTGTTGGAATCTCATCAAGGAATCCTTTAACTGCAGTGTACAAGCTGACAACCTGTTGTTCTACAGGCAACGGCTGGTTAACACCTTGCTTCAGAATTTCCATCATACGTGCACCACGATTCAGACGAGCCTGAGTCGCTTTATCCAGATCGGAACCGAACTGGGAGAACGCTTGAAGCTCACGATATTGAGCGAGGTCAAGACGCAGGGAACCTGCAACCTTTTTCATCGCTTTGATCTGAGCAGAACCACCGACACGGGATACAGAGATACCAACGTTGATCGCCGGACGTTGTCCAGCATTGAACAAGTCAGCTTCCAAGAAGATCTGTCCATCCGTGATGGAGATTACGTTCGTTGGAATATAAGCAGATACATCGGAAGCTTGTGTTTCAATGAACGGCAGTGCGGTTAAAGAACCACCACCCAGTTCATCGTTCAGCTTCGCAGCACGCTCCAGCAAACGGGAGTGCAGGTAGAAGACGTCACCCGGATAAGCCTCACGGCCCGGTGGACGACGGAGCAACAAGGACAACTCACGATAAGCAGAAGCTTGTTTAGTCAAGTCATCATAGATAACCAGGACGTGCTCGCCTTTATACATGAAATACTCACCCATCGAACAACCGGAGTACGGTGCGATGTACAAGAGTGGTGATGGATCGGAAGCTGCTGCTGTTACAACAATGGTGTACTCCATTGCGCCTTTACGACGAAGAGTTTCCACAACTTGTGCAACCGTAGACTGCTTCTGACCAATAGCCACATAGATACACTTCATGCCGCTACCTTTTTGGTTCAGGATCGCATCAATGGCAATCGATGTTTTACCTGTTTGACGGTCACCGATGATCAACTCACGTTGTCCGCGACCGATTGGTACCATTGCATCGATGGCTTTAATTCCTGTTTGCATCGGCTCATGAACGGATTTACGATCCATTACGCCTGGTGCTTTACCTTCAACCGGACGGAATTCCGTTGTAGCGATTGGCCCTTTGCCATCCACTGGAATACCAAGCGGGTTCACGACACGTCCAATCAATGCTTCGCCTACAGGCACCTGCATGATTTGACCAGTCCGTTTCACTTGGTCGCCCTCACGAATATCATAGTAAGGTCCCAGGATAACGACACCGACATTGCTTTCTTCTACGTTCATGGCGAGGCCCATTACACCGCTTGGGAACTCAACCAACTCGTTGGACATGACATTCTCGAGTCCGTATACACGGGCGATCCCGTCACCAACCTCAATAACTGTACCAACTTCGACTACATCGATATCAGTCTTATATTGTTCAATCTGACTCTTAATTAATGTACTGATTTCTTCTGGTTTGATACTCAAGTGTCCTCACCCCAATCTACTGTACTCGTCTGTTAAAAGACTGCTCAAGACGTTCGAGCTTGCCAGCCAAGCTGCCGTCATAGATCGTATCGCCAATGGCGACTTTCAATCCGCCCAGCAGTGCAGGATCAACAATGTTCTCGATACGGATCTTTTTATTCACACGGCCACCGAACTCACGGGCTACCGCTTCTTTCTCTTCTTCCTTCAATGCATAGGTCGAGTATACGCGAGCATCGGCGATTCCAAGGGAATCCCCTTCAATTCTCACATAATCATCCAACAGGTCTTGCAACAATTCCACGCGGCCACGCTCAATCAGAAGCAAAACCGTGCGAAGGACAGGTTCGGACACTTTGCCATCAAGGCTTGCATGAAGCACATTTCGCTTGGCTTCATCAGAGATGTTTGGAGAAACAATAAATTTGATAATCTCTTGATCTCCGGTTAATCCACTGACAACGGCACGCAGTTCCTGTTCAACTTCAAGCACTTGCTGCTGCTGAAGAGCAACTTCGAACAATGCTTTTGCATAACGCTTGGCAACAATCGTATCGCGGCTCATTGTCGGCCCCCTACCTCATTGAGGTATTGGTTCACAAGTTCCTCTTGTGCTGGACCGTTCTCAACTTCTTTTTTGATCAATCTGGAAGCAATCTGAACGGAAGCAGTACCCAGTTCGCTGCGAAGAGCGGCAACCGCTTTGTTCTTCTCGCTCTCAATTTCACGTACAGCATCGTCTTTGAGACGAGTTGCTTCAGCTTTGGCATCAGCCAGAATGGATTCAGCCTGCTTGCCACCCGTTTGTCTGGATTGTTCAATAATGTCGTGAGCTTCTTTGCGCGCTTGTTCCAGAGCCTGTTTTTGCTCCTCCACATAAGCAATCGCCTGTTCCCGAGTCTGAGCAGCCTCATTCATCTGGCTCATTACGAGTTCACGACGCTTTTCCATGATGGAGAACAACGGACCGAAAGCATAACGGCTAAGCAGCCAGTATAAAACCAAAAATGCGATAATCGCAAGAAGCGTATTTTCCCATAAGAAACTCAATCTGTTCACTCCTTCCTGGAGGTATCCTAAACCGTTATCCCTTACAGGATAAGTTCCTAGCTAAAAAGAAGGCGCGGAGGGCTACAGCCTTCCCCGCCGTACTGTGTTATGTCTTAAGCAGCACCGTAGAACATGAATGCGAGTACCACACCGATGATCGGCAATACCTCGATCAAACCTACCCCGATGAACATTGTTGTTTGCAGTGTGGATTTCGCTTCTGGTTGACGCGCGATCCCTTCCACTGTTTTGCTGATTACCATACCGTTACCGATACCTGCGCCGAAAGCGCCCAATCCTGCAACAATTGCTGCTGCGATTAATGCCATTGCTCCCATTTGTATATCCTCCTTAAAATTATAAATCAATTTTATTGTTCAGCCTGATGGAGAGATCCCCGCAGGTCTAAAACTTAATGTTCTTCGTGCGTTTCGATGGTCTGTGAAATGTACACCATCATTAGAATGACGAAAACGAAAGCTTGAATCCCGCCGATAAAGATACTGAAACCTTGCCACACTGCAAGTAGCGGTATTGCGAAAATAGCGCCCAGCACTTTAAAGCTGGTCAGTTTGAGGATGGTTGCAATCAGCACCTCACCCGCAAAAATATTCGCGAACAAACGCATGCCGTGCGTGAGCAACTTGGACGCGGTCTCGATAATATTAATCGGAAGGAACAACGCGTACGGTTGCACATAGTGCTTCAGATAACCTCTAGTGTTCTTGAACAGTCCAAGTCCATGTGCTACGAGGAAGGCTACAAGAGCTAGTCCCATCGTTACGGACAAGTCAGCTGTTGGTGATTTGAACCAAGCCAGCTCGATATGTGGATGCGCTTCTGGGTCCTTCGCGTGAGCCTTTTCATAAGCCTCAACCGCTGTAACGATTGGTTTCCCGAAAACGGTAGCTGCATTAACATCCTTAACATCGGTAACTGCCTGGAATGGAAGCCCAAGCATATTTCCTACGAAGATGAACAAAATCATCGTAAGTGCGAGAGAAATAAAGTGTTTGCCTTTCTTCATGTCCATCGTACTGGATATCAGATTACGAACGAACTCAACAGCCCACTCCATAAAGTTTTGCAGCTTTCCCGGATTATCCACCGACAGGTTCCGTGTAGCGATGATGGCAAATATGAAGACAATGGCGCTGGTTACAATCAACATCAATAGTACGGACAAGTCCAGATGAAATCCACCAAGCATAATCACTGGAGCTTCATGCATATTTTTTTCTCACCCCTTTCTCTACCTGAAAGTTGCCACACTCAAAATCACTCTGCTTTGCGGGACATGATGATCCCTATAATTAATAGGGAAAATTGCGCAATGGCCAGACCGCCTGCAACCGCATATGTATTGAAGTACTGCGGAAAGCGCATCGATATGTAAATACCAAGCACTGCGAGCGCCGCTCTTGTCAAAAATCCCAGGTTCACACGCTTCAGATTACCTTCTGCCGCATCATCGGACATCTTCCTCACCTTGTAGCCCAGGTAAAATGCATTAATCAAACTGATGCTAACACCCAGGGCCAGTCCCAAAGCAATCGTTTCCAAACGAGGTGCAAATGCAGCCGTCAGAAAACAAATCATGAGAATGTACATGACGGAAACGGTCATCCATCTGCGATATCTGGCTAGTTCACTCATCACTTTCCCCCATGAATTTTTTAGCAATAAAGTAAATGCTTACCCCGCCTGCCGCAAGAAAAAAGAGAACGCTTACGGCGATCCATATTCCGTTGCCTCCAATGGTCCTGTCCAACCACGAGCCAGCGTAATACCCGGCAACAGCGAGCAAGGCAATCTCGATCCCAAAAGCTGTCACGAGCCCCATTGCTTTCCAGACCTTATCATCATGGTTACGGGATGAATTTGGTTTGTTCGAATCGGCCATTTTCCACGCCACCCTTGCAATCCCAGTTAATTTTACTGAATGATGAGAGCCTTTGTCAATTGATTGATTTTAGCGTTTTAAAGGGAGAAACGACGGGTCTACAGCTTAAGAAAGCCCATAAACCCGCGTAAACCGTACAGTTTAACTGTATGCTATCCCCTCTATAAATCCAACAGAAAATGTGAATTATTTTTTGAACTTTCTGTGAAATGATTCCGGACGCTCACTTTTTACGCCAAAATGGTGCAAAATCGCATTGACAATTCTTTCCGAAGCATGTCCATCACCGTATGGATTAGCAGCTTGGCTCATGCTTGCATACAGTGCTTCATCCGTAAGCAGAGCCTTGGTCCGTTCATATACACGTTCCTCTTCTGTCCCTACCAATTCCAGCGTACCTGCTTCGATGCCTTCCGGGCGCTCTGTAGTATCGCGCAATACAAGAACAGGCACACCAAACGAAGGCGCTTCTTCCTGCAAACCGCCTGAATCAGTCAGGATCAAGTGAGTGTGCGGGTAAAAGTTATGCAAATCCACTACGTCTAGCGGATCAATTAACTGAATACGGGGATGATTCCCCAAAATCGCGTGAGCCGGCTCCTTCACAGCAGGACTAGGGTGCACCGGGTACACGATGGCAATATCTTCAAATTCGTCAGCAATACGTTTGACGGCCTGGAAAATGTTGCGGTGAGGCTCGCCTTGAGATTCGCGGCGATGAGCAGTCATCAGCACCAGGCGTTTGCCTTGGGCCCAATCAAGTACCGGGTGTTTGTAATCCTCCCGTACTGTATATTGAAACACATCTGTTACCGTGTTGCCTGTGACGTAGGTACTAGACTCCGGTTTATTTTCCTTGGCAAGATTGGAAGAAGACCAGTCCGTTGGCGCAAAATGCAGATCGGCCAAAACACCCGTCAACTGGCGGTTCATCTCTTCCGGGTAAGGTGACAGCTTATTCCACGTCCGCAGACCGGCTTCCACGTGTCCGACCTGAATCTGTTGCAGGAAGGCTGCATAGCTGGCTACAAATGTAGTCAACGTATCACCGTGAACGAGCACGATATCAGGTTTAGCTTCACGCAAAACCGGCTCCAGACCGCCAAGAACACGAATGGTGATTTCGTTCAGGGTCTGACGATCTTTCATGACATCCAGATCATAATCGGGATGAATGTCGAAAACTTCAAGAACCTGATCCAGCATCTGGCGATGTTGCGCAGTTACGCAAACAATCGACTCAATAGACTCAGGATGTTTTTGCAATTCCAGAATCAGCGGAGCCATCTTGATCGCTTCTGGACGCACCCCGAAAATAGTCATCACTTTAATTTTTTTGGACATTTGAGCAAAGCTCCTTTTCTAATCCGCATGAAAATATGCTTATTTCGTTCCGTACAAACGGTCTCCCGCATCGCCAAGTCCTGGCACGATATATCCGTGATCATCCAGACGGTCGTCAAGCGCAGCTACATAGATGTCTACATCTGGATGTGCATCTTGTACTGCTTTTACGCCCTCTGGCGCTGCGACCAGGTTCATCATTTTGATCTGAGTGCATCCGCGCTTTTTGAGCACGTCAATCGCTGCGATTGCCGATCCGCCTGTTGCAAGCATCGGGTCAATCACAATAAGTTGACGTTCAGTCACATCTGTAGGCAGCTTGGTGTAGTATTCAACCGGTTGCAGTGTTTCCGGGTCACGGAACAAACCAACATGTCCTACTTTTGCCGCTGGCAACAACTTCACAACGCCATCCAGCATCCCTAGTCCCGCACGCAGAATCGGTACCAGTCCAAGCATACGTCCAGAAATTACTTTTCCTTGTGTCGCAGCTACAGGCGTTTGTACATCAATGGATTCCAGCTCAACATCTCTTGTAATCTCGTAAGCCATTAATGTTGCTACTTCATCAACCAATTCACGAAAATCTTTCGTATTCGTACGCATGTCGCGTATAAACGTCAGTTTGTGTTGAATCAGGGGGTGATCACATATTACTAATTTTCCCATTAAATTGTCCCTCCGGTAAGTTCTTCATGAGTTAAGCATTTCCAAATATACCTAGCCGTCATTCACAGGCTCGATAAATCCTGTATATTATATCATCACCCACACTGAATTACACCATCAAAGGGCACCTAATCATTACAGAAAAGCAAATCCTACAAAAACAGGACCGGAAAATGATTCATCCAGTCCTGTTTGCTCGTGCTGTTATGTCACTTGAATGCTCTCAATACCTGTGAACACTAAAGATGCTCCGCAAACCGAATGACCTTTCGATCGCTGTTATCCCCAGAATTCTCTGATCCATTAATTAGTTGGTGGAATTCCGGTGATAAAGGCGAGCGCTTCGCTTCTTCAGGTTCTTTCGGTTTGCTCCGTCTGCGTGTTCACACCCTGAACATCTCAAATACAAACAGCACGAGCAATATTTATAAGTAATACTAGTATTTAAGGTCGGTGTAGAGTGGGTATTGATCCGTCAGTGCAGTCACTTCTGCGCGTGCCTGATCAAGTGTTGCTGTATCTTTTGGATTTTTAAGAGTTTTCGCAATGATCTTACCGATCGCTACCATTGCTTTCTCGTCCATACCACGGGAAGTCGCAGCAGGTGTACCAATACGGATACCGCTTGTAATGAACGGGCTTGTTGGATCGAATGGAATCGCGTTTTTGTTCACGGTAATACCGATGGAATCAAGCACATGTTCCGCTTCTTTACCCGTGATGTTTACGCTACGAGTATCAATCAGCATCAAGTGATTGTCTGTACCGCCGGATACAATGTTCAATCCTTCAGCGATCAATGTTTCAGCCAGCACCTGTGCGTTTTTCACCACGTTCTGAGCATACGTTTTGAACGAAGGTTGCAATGCTTCACCAAACGCTACAGCTTTTGAAGCGATCACGTGCATCAAAGGTCCACCTTGGGAACCTGGGAATACCGCTTTATCAATGGCAGCTGCCCAGGACTTGCGGCACAGGATCATACCGCCACGTGGTCCGCGCAATGTTTTGTGTGTTGTTGTTGTAACGAAGTGTGCATGTGGCACCGGGTTAGGATGCAGTCCAGCTGCAACAAGTCCTGCGATGTGTGCCATATCAACCATGAACAGCGCGCCAACATCATTGGCGATGGAAGCCAGCTTCTCAAAATCAATCGTACGTGGGTATGCACTTGCACCTGCTACGATCAGACGAGGACGATGTTTGAATGCTGCTTTGCGAACTTCATCATAATCAATGAGGAATGTATCTTCTTGAACACCATACGCAACGAAGTTGTAAAGCAAACCAGAAGCATTAACCGGGCTACCATGGGTCAAGTGACCGCCATGTGCCAGGTTCATACCCAGAACGGTATCACCAGGCTTCAATGCTGCCAGATATACAGCCATGTTCGCTTGTGCACCGGAGTGCGGTTGCACGTTCGCATGTTCTGCACCAAACAGTTCTTTCGCGCGATCACGCGCGATATCTTCAACGATATCGACATGCTCACAGCCACCATAGTAACGTTTGCCTGGATAACCTTCAGCGTACTTATTCGTCAGAACGGAGCCGAGTGCTTCAATTACCGCTTCACTTACGATGTTCTCGGATGCGATCAGCTCGATGTTGTTCTGTTGACGTTTCAGTTCAAGATTCATCGCTTCCAATACTGCAGGGTCATTTTTACGCAATTGTTCCATGATTAAATTCCTCCTAAATTATAATGAAGTTATAAAGCGAGCCTTCAGGTTACACTCCTGACTTCGATTGCATCACCATCTTACGATCACTGTTATCCCCAAATTTCTTTGAACCCCTTTGATAAAGGGGAAATTCGGTGATAAACGTGAACGCTTCGCTTCTCCAGATTGGTGTTGCACTCTCCGTTTACGTGTAAACATCATTTCACTTTATACGTTAGTCACAAAAGGTAGAATCAGGTTGTTCTTCCATTCGATAAACCGCACGTTCGCCGCCAATCAGCTTCGGACGTGTAAGTGCTGCTGTGACACGAGCCTCTCCAATGTAACGAAGCGATGTCCGAAAAGGAACCGCAACATGGCGAAGATGCATGCCAATCATAGTCTCTCCGATATCCATACCTGCATGGGCTTGAACATGCTCAGCCAGACATGGATCGGACAGTGAACGATAGGCGGTAGATGCCATGGAACCACCAGCCTTCGGCACAGGTACAGCGCCAACCTCTGTCAGTCCGAGCCGCTCAAGCAACCCACGTTCCATCACAAGCGCTCGATTCAGGTGCTCACAGCACTGGAATACAGTGTCGAAACCAAACTCTGTCTGCACCTCGCGAATACCTGCAAGCAACTGATCTGCCACGTCGACGGCACCGCTTGTTCCGATGCGCTGACCTGCAACTTCACTTGTACTCGTGCCAATAACAACAACATGGCCAGAGCCAAGTTTACCGGCTGTCGCCAGTTCGCGCAGGATTGATGCTGTCTGTTGTTGCAATCCGGGTTGTTCTGAATCCAGTTCAATAGTCATCCTATCGCCTCCCGATAAAATCATGCCCGTCATCTTGTGATCATTTTGCTCAACGCATACGTTGCATGGCATTTCAGGTACTATTATAGCGAAAAATCAGATGAAAGACGAAAAAAAGAGCAGTCTGCGGGTATCGCAGAATTGCTCTTTTGCCCAGGCGACCGGCCGTTTGTTCCGGTGCTCCATTGTGGTTGTGCCCACTTCGTCGCCAGTTACACCGGATCCCTGTTCTCCCCTTCATCATAAATCAACCCCACTTTAAAATCAACGGTTAATTTACATTCCATGTTCTGTTTCTGTATCTTGTCTCTGTACAGCTGAATTATTCAAGCTTATCCAGAAGCTTGGATAACGCTGTACGAATCTCTGCTGCCGCAATATTGTAATCGTCCCGGCTACCACCAAACGGATCGGAGATATCAAAACTCGGAATACGCTGCCGAATTTCGATTGCACGCTCCCTCTCCGAGGCTAGAATTTCCTGGCCCAGGGCCCGTTTCATCTCCAGTGTAGCAAACAGGCTGTCCAATTCCTCCAGATCTTGAAGCACTTGTGTATCATTCTCGGCATATTCCTTCAGCGTGTAGGTCTTCTGAATGGAATTCGGGAACACCTGCATCACATGTTGCTTATGACTCCGGGTTAACGTCAGAATCAGATCTGCCCATTCGACCAACGCTTCACTAAGCTGTGTAGACTGGGATGGGCCCTCTGCCTGATGATCCTTCAAAACTGCTTCGGCATGACGTGATATCGGCATGCCTGACGATGCAGCCACACCTGCTGAACGAACATGTACCTCGATACCGCGCTCGGCTGCAAGTTTCCGCAGAAGCCCTTCTGCCATGGGGCTGCGGCACGTGTTTCCTGTACATACAAACAAAATATGTTTCATTGTGATAGCCTCCCCATATAATCAAGATGTGAACTACCTATCTTATCGTTCAACCGCTTTATTTTTTAAAATATAAACAAAAGTCCAAAGGCAAGCAAGATCGCCCCGCCTACAGCTTCACCGTAATCGCCCAAATTCTGACTTACCCTACGTCCCAGAAGCAGCCCCATGATCGACATCAAACCACCGCAGAAACCAAAGGCCAAGATCGTCAGGACAAGATCACTGCTGAACATACCGAGCGATACCCCGACAGAGAATGAATCTACGCTGACACTAAGCGAAAACAAAAGAATACCCAGCAAAGATCGATGATCGACCAGCTTGGTTTCCCCTTCACGAAATGCATTTAAAATCATGTGAGCACCTAACAGTACCAGCAGGCTGCCTGCTGCATAATTCGTAATATTGCCCAGCAAGGAACTGACATACTTACCCATATACATGCCAGCAAGCGGCATGATGACATGAAACAGTGCCGTAACGGTACTAATTTTCAGTACATCACGTAGCCGTATACCCTTCATGCCAATGCCGATGCCCAGCGAGAATGCATCAAGCCCCAGCGCAACCGCCATAATCAGAATGGTTACCAACTGCCCTACATGGGCAGACACATCCCACATCCTCATACCCCCAAGTCACATAAGGTTCTTGTACACGATATGCGGACAAGAACTCAAACATGACGGTTACAGGGAAACGGAGCTAGGAAGTATGGATACAGCTTTCGGAGAAAAAAACAGATCAAGGGCGCCCTTGCTAATATGAAAATAGTAGATTGGGACGTTAAACGTGACGACTGCATGCAAGCGAGATGAATGCTTGCAAAAGTTGAGGCTCGCTCCTGATCCTGTGGGCAGGAGCGTTTAGGTAGGCGGCTCAGCCAACTTGAATAAGTTGGTTGCCTGCCGCCTTGAGCAGCCGGTTCATGACGGCTGCTCCCAGCCCTTCGCGCGAGCAGGCTTCCGCCACAATATATGTGGCGCCCTGCTCATCGCAGCTGCGCAGCGCGGCGTATAGCCTGCGCGCAGCTTCTTGTAGCTCGCTGGCGTTACCCAGCGAGAATACGGCATCGGCGCGGTACTGCTCCGCGTGCTCGGCGAACGCCAGCACCGCGGTACGCTCTCCGCGCTGCGCCGCCTCCGCCAGGGCGGCGCGGGTCCAGGCCGCCACCGCTGCGGGCGGCCCCTCTACCACGCACAGCGCCCCTGCGGGTGCGTAGTGCGTGTACTTCATGCCCGGCGAGCGCGGCGCCGGGCTGTTGCTGTCGCCACCGGACCCCTCGGCGAGAAGCGCCGGGTCCGTGGCGACACGGGCGGCTACGGCGGACAGCTGTTCCGCCGTGATGCCGCCAGGGCGCAGGATGGTGACGGTACCGTCGTCACCGGCCTGCACCACGGTGGACTCGACGCCCACCCCCGTGGGGCCGCCGTCCACAATGCCGCCGATGCGGCCATCCAGATCCTCCCGCACATGTGCGGCGAGGGTTGGGCTAGGCCGCCCGGAGCGGTTCGCACTTGGCGCAGCCACGGGGCATGCCGCCGCCGCAATGAGTGGCAGCGCCACCGGGTGGTCCGGCATGCGCACGGCCACCGTGTCCAGCCCGGCAGTGACCCGCGGGGACACCGCCCCTGGCCTAACCGGCAGCACCAGCGTCAGCGGGCCTGGCCAGAAGGCCGCCATCAGCGCTTCCGCTGTTGCATTCACCTCAGTGACCAGTTCATGCAGCTGGTCACGGTGCGCGATATGCACAATCAGCGGATTGTCGGATGGCCGCCCTTTGGCGGCAAATACTGCCTCCACTGCTTCCGTGCTGCGAGCGTCTGCGCCGAGGCCGTAGACCGTCTCGGTCGGGAAGGCAACCGTCTCCCCTTGACGAAGGCAGGCCGCGGCAGCCTGCAAGTCAGCGAGCGCCGCTTCGCGGGCGGCGTTTCCCTTTTTCACATCCGATACTGGGGAAATCTCTTGAACGTGCACATTTATGTTCTCGCCCTCACTCTGCTCATGCACCAGTGCTCTGACATCCCAAAAGGCTGTATTGTGTTCCACCTCGGCTCTCTCTACCGCCGCATGATCATGCTTGTCCTCTAATGAGGGTTGTTGTACCTTTTCGTGCTCTCTGTTCATATATATCATCATCCCTAAACTTCAAGTAGGTTCAATTTCAGTACATATAAGTATACCATATCTATAACGTTACAGGTTCGATCCAACCATAGGGTACTTCTCCCGCATATCCTGTTCATGTAGAAAAGGAAGCTCCCTGCACATTTGCAACGAAACTTCCATCCCTTAGTTTTTTATTCTATATTGCACTGCATTTTAATATGTCTTATATTCGTTGTTAGGCGAATAAAGTTACTACCCAATCCCATATTTTCACAGCCACATCCCACAGGAAGAATCTCGCTTCAGGCGTTTCACCTTGCACAGTTGCTTTCACCTCTACAGCATCCCCAGCTGAGGCAGAGACTGTCGTTGTCGTTGGTTTAGCCAGCGCGTCCCCTGTACTTGCATCGATGAAACAGAGTGGCGGGAACAGTACACACCACCAGTTCTGCCCTTTGCCTTCGCCCAGCGTAATCCGTACCGCTTCATACTCGCCAGCAGGGTATACCGTACCCCCATACAGCTTTGTTGGAAAAGGAACCGTGCCAAGCTCCACCTGATAATCATAAGTTAGACCACGTTTCATTAGCTCTTCTCCTACCCGATTCTCAATCTCGGACAGATGTTCACGAATGACATACCGAGCCTGCTCCAGACTTTGCGGATTTTCCAGCGCCCCAACCCATTCGCCCATCTGTGCAACGACCGCATCCCGAATCTCGCGTTTCACGAGCTGATCTCCCGCCGCATCGGAATTCGCTAGAATCCGCAAACGGATCGATTGCTCCGGAATAGTAGTAGCAGCAACAGCCGCATCGGTTTTCTGACCTTCCCACATCATAATGATCATCATAAGACATACAAGGATAAGTCCAATTTGTTTACCAATTCGTCTGTTCATCCCGTTCTCCCCCTCGGTTCCGATATCCAGCTGCAACTCTCTCATGTCTATCAGTATGCCCGGTAGAGGAAGAAGTAAACCTAGTACAAACCAGAAATCTATTAAAGTTTTTCATAGAAACGGATGAATTGGCTTTATAGATCGGGAAAGAAAAGAGATTCCTTACTAAAAGGAGATGATTTCAGCACTCATTTATTCTACGAAATGCCCCTAAACCATCTCTTCTCGGGCATATAAAAAAAGCTTAGTGACCACTAAGCTTTTTTTCGAAGACAGTAATGGATTAGATGCTACTTTAATCTGAATAATCCCTCCAACTCGTGAAAAACACAACTACATCGCGCTATTCTCTTTTTTCTTTTTCATCAGACTCCGAATCCGCTGCATCCACGATGGTGATTGCTCCTCTGGAAACCATTCATCCTCGTCTTCATCACCATACAACTTAATGCTCATCACCAGCCCAATACAGGCCATGTTAATCAGCAGAGACGTACCGCCATAACTAATAAACGGCAAGGTAATGCCTGTCAGTGGCATGAGGCCAAGGAATGCACCTACATTTTCAAACACCTGATAGAGTAACATCCCGATAATACCCACAATGATAATGGGTCCGGCCCGTTCTTTGCACTCCAGTGCGATTAACACCATCCGGTGGATAAGGATAAAATATAACAGGATTAAGAGCGAAGCTCCGACAAAACCAAATTCCTCCGCGACCACCACAAAGATGGAATCCGAATACGTATACGGCACACGTCCGCTTTGAACCGAAGTTCCTTCCAAAAAACCCTTGCCCATAATCCCGCCCGATCCGATGGCAAGTCCTGCATTTTTTGTATGCCACATCGCTTTGGCTGTGGCTTTCTCGGGTACAAGCCACGGATCGATCCGTTCAGCCCAGTGCTCCCGTTTGATCTTTTCCATAAAGGCGAATATTTCATCATGGTAGAAGGTATACGATTTGATGAAACCAATAAAGAAAGCACCCACAATCGCCAGCCCGATTAACGCATGTTTCAGCTTTATATTGCCGATCCATAAAATAGCAACCAGAATGACCACATAACCGAGAGCGTTACCCAGGTCATTCTGAGCCATAACCAGTGCGAAGGGAGTAAATGTCCAGAGCCCAATCGGTACGACATCTCTCCAGAACCCGAGCTCCCCACGTTTACGCTTCACAATTAAATGGGCAAGAAATAGAACAAGGATCATTTTGAACAATTCCGCAGGTTGAAACGAAATGCTTTCCGTGATTTTCAGCCAGCCATTCGCGTTATTCAACGTACTTCCAAGCACATTGGCCAGGATCAAGAAAATAATGCCTATACCATATAGAAGAAAAGCGTATTTTACGTACAACTTGTAATTAAACAAACCAATCCCGATGACTGCAATGAACCCAACCACGTAGAAATAGATCGTTTTCACATGATGATTCGCGAGTTTGGGATCAAAGCGTGTTCCACTATAAATCGCAAGTATACTAATCGCCATTAACAACAACAGAACAAAAAGAATGACGCCATCCAGCTTCTTTACCGTTTTCCACATGATGTTTGAATATCCCCCTAGTTCACACATCGCACTTTACCAATAATGATCAATATTACCATTGTACCTAATTGGATGGGAGAATGGAAATCCGGTTGATTTTAAAGCAAAAAACCTTGAAAGTCCGTTCCCCAGCGAATGCCGGGAAGAACGATTCCAAGGTTGATCTGACTTCTTTTTCAATATTGCTGTAAACATTCATGTTCACTGTTCCGGTTGCTCCTGTTGCACAGGTTTGCGTCTGAACAGCTTCAAGATCAGTTCCGTAATACTCGGTTGCTCCGCTGCTCCCAGGATATCTTCATTCTCTTCGGTGTGTACCTTGATACTCATGGCAATCCCCATACTGATCATGTTAATGAGCAGTGATGTTCCTCCATAACTAATGAATGGCAAGGTGATACCTGTCAGTGGCATGAGTCCTATAAACGGTCCGATATTGACAAAGACCTGATACAGAATCATCGCAATAATACCTACAATCAAATAAGCACCTACGCGATCCTTACATTCCAAAGCGATTAAGACTAGCCTATGAATCAGGATGAAATACAATAAAAGAAGTACCGATGCGCCAACAAAGCCAAACTCTTCACCAATCTGTACAAAAATCGAGTCTGCATAGGCCAGAGGTACCCGATTGGATTGAATGGTGGTACCTTCCATGTAACCCTTACCCGTAACCCCACCAGAACCAATGGCAAGTTTGGCATTGTACGTCTGCCACAATACGTCTCTGGATGTCAGTTCAGGTACAAGCCATGGGTCAAACCGTTCTGCCCAGTGTGCACGTTTAATATCTTTGAGGAAACTTGTAATTTCATCATGATAATGAATGTATGCTTGTATGCCAGCAACGATAGCACTTACCGCCAGTACAAAACCAATCAATGCATGTGAAAATTTGATATTGCCGATCCATAATAAACCGATCCAGATAAAAATATAACTGAGCACCGCACCCAGGTCATTTTGCAACAACACAAGCAGCAAGGGCGGCAGCACACACAAACTGATCGGAATGACATCTCGCCCAAAAAACAAAGGCCTGTTCTTCTTCCTAGCGAGCAGTGTCGATAACATGACAATCAGACATAGCTTGAACAACTCCGAAGGCTGAAGACTGATTCCGCCAATCGAAAGCCAACCTTGGGCTCCGTAATACTCATTACCAATGAACAAAACCAGAACTAACAGTAACAGACCCAGCCCATAGATATATAAATAATTTTTGACGATAAATTTATAGTTGATCATGGACATTCCGAAAAAAACAACAAAACCCAAAACATAAAATACAATCATATTTTTGGAGAATCCCTCAACCTTTGGACGACCAAACGTAGTACTGTAAATGGCCATTATACTAATGACCATCAGGATCACCAAAATAAAAACGATGGAGTAGTCGATCTTTTTGAATTTGTGCAGCATGTCTTTATGTTCCTCCAAGCATTCAGAAAATCTTCGGCATACCCCATTGTAGAGGATTTCGCGGCAAAAAGAAAACTTACGTGCCTTACATTTTTGTCACCTGTTCCGAAGGTCGAACACCCAGGACATGCCGCTCAATTCCGGCAAGGTCGGGAACGATGATAATCTCTGGCCAGTGCCCCGCCGATTCCAGCAAAGCCGCCACGTCGTGAGCCTGGCCCATGCCCAGCTCAAAACCGACAATCTGCGGCGGCGCAGGCAGCAGATTCAACTGCTCTACCATGATGCGGTACGGGGCGAGCCCGTCCGGACCGCCATCCAGAGCGAGGCGCGGCTCATGATCGCGCACCTCCTGCTGTAACCCGGCGATATCTCCCGCCGGGATGTAGGGCGGGTTGGACACCAGGATGTCCAACCGCTCCCCAGCGAACGGTGCAAGCAGATCGCCTTCACGGAAGTCGATCTGTACGCCGTTCGCGGCCGCGTTGCGCGCGGCCACGTGCAGGGCATCCGCCGAGAGATCCCCGGCGGACACCTGCCACTGCGGGCGAAGCGAAGCCATCGTGACCGCGATGGCGCCGCTGCCCGTGCCAATGTCGACGGCGCGCACGGCACCGCCGGCGCTGGCAAACACGCGGTCTGCTGCGCGTAGCACAGCTTCGACCAGCAACTCGGTCTCCGGCCGCGGAATCAGCACGGCCGGCGTGACCTCGAACGGCAGCCCGTAGAATTCCTGGCTGCCGATAATGTACTGCGCCGGCTCACCCGCAGCCTTGCGCGTGACGGCGTCTTCCCAGCGGTTACGCAGCCCGCTGGGGAACGGCTCCGGCTGCATCATGTAATACTGGGCGCCATAGACGCCCAGTACATGCTCCAGCAGCAGCCGTGCATTATTGTGCGGCTCGTACACGCCGCACTTCTCCAAAAAAGAGGAAGCCTCTACGAAGGCTTCCCGGCAACTCTGCTCCGGCGTCATTACAAACGTTCCGCCCGTCACAGATTATTCTCCTCTATCCATCATCTCGGTCTGCTGAGCAATCGTCAGTGCAGACAAGATATCTTCAATCTCACCGTTCATGATTTGATCCAGCTTGTGCATCGTCAGACCGATGCGGTGATCGGTTACACGGCTTTGCGGGAAGTTGTACGTACGAATCCGCTCACTGCGGTCACCCGTTCCCACTTTGCTTTTACGCTCTACGGAGATTTTCGCTTCTTCTTCCATCCGTTTCATATCAAAGATACGTGTACGCAGAACTTGCAACGCTTTTTCTTTGTTGGAGTTCTGGGATTTACCATCCTGACACGTTGCTACGATACCTGTTGGCACGTGAGTTACCCGTACTGCCGATTTCGTTGTGTTAACCGATTGTCCACCGGCACCACTGGAACAGAACGTATCCACACGAATGTCTTTATCATGAATTTCGATATCAAAATCTTCCGCTTCAGGCATTACCGCAACGGTCGAAGTCGATGTATGAATCCGTCCACCGGATTCCGTTGTCGGGATACGTTGTACACGGTGTGCACCGCTCTCGTATTTCATTTTGCTGTACGCGCCGCGTCCGTTGATCATGAATACAACCTCTTTGAATCCACCGAGATCGTTCGTGTTCACATCCATCAGCTCGACTTTCCAGCCTTGTGCATCTGCATAACGGGTATACATCCGGTACAAATCCGCCGCAAACAATGCCGCTTCATCTCCACCAGCCGCGCCGCGAATTTCCACAATAACGTTTTTGTCGTCATTCGGATCTTTGGGTAGCATGAGTACACGAATCAGATCATCCAGTTCTTTCTGGCGAGCGGACAGTTCTTCAATCTCCATTTTGACCATCTCGCGCATCTCGTCATCCAGCTTCTCGCCTTGCATTTCCTTCGCAGCTTCCAGATCCTCGCTTACCTGTTTGTACTCATTGTACGCATCGTATGTCGGCTGAAGATCGGATTGCTCCTTCGAATATTCACGCAGCTTTTTGTTATCACTAGCTACATCCGGGTCACACAAAAGCTCGCTCAGCTTGTCATAACGATCGGCCAATGCCTGCAATTTATCCAACATGTATAGTCACCTCACGTTTTATTTTGTCTTTGCACATGCCGTATTTCATAACGAAACAACATGCACACCTGCTGTATATATCTATCATTCAAAATTCCACAAACCACAGGATTCTTCTGAATCCCCTGACCGCAGCATCTCATTCGAATTCTGTGTTATATGATCGACGTATAACCTCGCTACAACGTCATCAAATCCTTTACTTTTAAAGTGATATAAAGAAATCGCCTACCGCCAAAAGCCCTTGTCTCATCTCATCGATTAAAACAAAGATTTTATCATGGGTATACGACTCTTAATTATAGCATATGCTTATGCCTCTGGCTAGAGCAATTCGTCCTCCAACTGCTCCAGCACAACACTCCACCATGTTTCTTCATCAAGCAAACTTACAGGGTCTTTCTCTGTATAAAATAAACGGAGTTGCTTCACTGCTTCATCTTTTCCGGACTGCTCTTTTTGCGTTAAACGAGGTTTAATCTCTCCGCGTCGAAATGCTTCCAGCTTCGCTTCCGCTTGTTCCAGTGTCATGACCGTGGGCTCATAGGCTTTGGAGTGCTCCTCTACGATTGCCGTGTACCTGCTCAGAAACGCCAGAAACAGGTGGAGACTGCTGTTCATTACAGCATACTCTCCACTCTGCACATCGACTCTATACAGTATGCCCGTTCCAGCTTCCACCCCAAGAATGGCCGTCTGCTCATCCCATTCATAACCGATGGGTAACAGCGTTTTGAGATCATCCGATGTCCTCATTAACTCCATATCCGGCAATGGGTTGAACCTAATACCAAGTACATCTTCACCGTCCAACGTAAGCTGTGGCAAGCCAGAATGAAGCAGTAACTCCTGTGTTTCTTCGGTTAAATTCGCTTTTTCTACAAGCAGAGGATCGTATCGAACACACCGGGACGTTATATCCACTCTTGCCACCTCCTCCAAAGGTCCTTCTTTCTTTTATTATATCCATCATGGGTAAACAATCCAGTGAAAACGGAATCAACCTTGCATATACTGACCGTTGTTTCGGATTAAAATGCAAACAAAAACAGCACTATTCCCCTACGAAAGAGATAGTGCTGTTCTTTATTTTAACCGGTAAACCTCTGAAGGCTGACCCGTCTTTAATCCTATTTTTTAAAAATTACACGTTGAAACGGAAATGCATCACGTCGCCGTCATTTACCACGTACTCTTTACCTTCCAGACGCAGTTGACCGCGCTCTTTGGCACCGTTCATGGAACCTGCAGCAACCAGATCGTCATAAGAAACAACCTCTGCACGGATGAATCCGCGTTCGAAGTCGGTGTGAATGACACCCGCTGCGCCAGGCGCTTTAGTTCCTTTACGGATGGTCCATGCACGAACCTCTTGTACACCCGCTGTAAAGTACGTATACAATCCGAGCAATTTATAAGCCGCTTTGATAAGCAAGTTCAGACCGGAATCCTCGATCCCGAGCTCTTCCAGGAACATTTGTTTATCTTCGCCTTCCAGTTCGGAGATTTCTTCCTCCACTTTTGCACTGATCGGCACCACTTCTGCATTTTCAGCAGCTGCGAACTCACGTACCTTTTGCACATATGCATTGTTCGCTACATCACCGATTTCGTCTTCAGCCACATTGGCCGCATACAGAACGGGTTTCAGCGTAAGCAAGTGCAAGTCACGTACAATCAGACGCTCTTCGTCTGTCAGCTCCATGCTACGTGCAGGCTTGTCTTCATAGAGGACCGCTTTGACTTTCTCCAATACTTCCACTTCTTGAGCAGCCGTTTTGTTGCCACCCTTCATGTTTTTCTTGGAACGGTCGATTTTTTTCTCAACACTCTCGATGTCCGCCAGGATCAACTCCAGGTTAATCGTCTGAATGTCACTTACAGGATCAATCTTGCCATCGACGTGAGTGATGTTCTCGTCTACGAAACAACGAACAACGTGCACAATGGCATCCACTTCACGGATGTGGGCAAGGAACTTGTTACCCAGGCCTTCACCTTTGGAAGCTCCGCGTACCAGACCTGCGATGTCTACGAATTCAAATGCGGTAGGCACTGTTTTTTTCGGTACAACGAGTTCTGTCAATTTGTCCAAACGCTCGTCCGGTACTTCAACGATCCCCACGTTCGGGTCAATCGTACAAAACGGATAGTTTGCAGACTCGGCACCTGCTTGTGTAATTGCATTAAACAATGTAGATTTACCAACGTTCGGCAAACCAACGATTCCTGCTTTCAAAGCCATGTATATGACAACTCCTCATTCATTACTTGTTCGGTATGGATAATCCTATCCATTATATATGACAAACCCCAAGGCATCAAGGAACTTCGCCGACTCATCGGCAATCATCCTCATCTTTAAATCCCGTGACTCATGCTAGCCTTTGATCTCCTTATACATCGTCAAGTCTGTCACTTCATAGCCCATCTTGCGATACAGGCTGCTTGCCCGCTCATTATGTCCAAACACATGCAGCCCGATGCGATCCACCCCAAGACTTCGCGCGGTCTTTTCGAGTGCATCCATCGTTTCTGTGCCGTATCCTTTGCCGCGATATGCTTCTTCCACCACGATATCCAGCAGAAAAGCTTCTTTCCCCCGGCGATTCTCCGTAATATTAAACCAGAGGTATCCGACAATGCCGTCCACCGGATGCATCAGATTAAACACATATGCCCCTGGCGTCTCTAATCCTTCCGGCAGATAACGCTCATACGATTCCTCTGCCCGTTGTAGCGCTTCTTCTGGCGCCCACGTTCCTGCTTCTACTTTTTCCTGTGCAAAATCTTCAATTGAACGTCTGCGAAAACTCGCAAATTGTTCCGTATTCATTGGAGACAGTTCCATGTTATTTCCTCCTGATCTAGTTGTGATCACTTGAGTGTGATTGTTACGATGGCCTACGTATGAACTTTATGTACAGTCTAGTACACTTACAAATCAGCACCTCTTCAAGTACCTCATTACATGAACCACATTAAATGAACCTTATTCCAAGCGCTTCAACTTCTTATGTTGAGCACTCATCCTAATCGACTTTACACGTTTCCAAGCATTTATCTTATTGCTCTGCTCGTTCTCCTTCATATTGTACCTTATTGTTTGAACTTACACTGTAAAATAATGCTCCTGCACCAACTTTTGCATGCATCCCTGCGTTTATATCTTTAATACGAGACACCCGTATACAACAATCGAATAGAAAGGAAGGTTTAACCATGCACACCAAACCACATCGTCCCTTTTCCAAACTAAAACTAATGATTGCCCTTGGCCTGTTCCTTGCACTGGGTACCATTGTAGTGATGAGCTTTCTAAATGCCATCGATCCGTTCCGCAAACTCAGAATTACGATTGATAATCAGTCAGACTATGACATTACTCAGATTAAGACAGGCATAACCCATTTGAATCAACCCGTTCTCGATGCGAGCACAGCAGATAAAACAGAAGATTCCGATCTGCTCTATACCTTTAGCGAAGAAATCGTTAGCAAGGAAAAAATAAAGTATACTCCAAAATTGCATTTTTTAGGCGAAAGTTCCGTCTACGTCATATTTAAGGACAGTCGCGGCAAAACCTATACAAAAACAGCCTGTGGATATACAGAATCTGTGTCAGGAACTTCCCTCATCACGATAACTAATGAGAATATAACTGTGAAGGAAAATTGTACTTAAATTGAATGTTTCTCATTCTACACATCTACCTATGTTAAAATAGAAGGGCGAGCGACCGGCCAAAGTTTCTCGCCCAGAGGTCGATGGATTACTCCATCGGCTTTATCCTTTTAACATGATTGTACATATTAATAAGTTCATCCAGCACCATAGATTGGTGGATCACCTGAGGGTGAAGAAGCTCGCCGTACTCCGTTTTTATCTGATGGAGTCTCTCCCTCGCTTCTTCGATCCGCAGTTTGAGTTCGTCCCGCTCCATAACACCCCTCCCTGCTGTATCATTGTAGGACATCCTGCTAATTAACATAAATTCAAATAAACTCCAACAGTGAAAACGACAAAAAAACACCCTTTTCTGAAACACCTTTGGACAATCTAACCAACTGTCTGTATAAGGAATTTCAAAACGGAGGATGCATCAGGATGCAACAAATCTAATTTCTTTAGACCTGTGGAGATCGCCCCTAGGCCTATACATACATATGGATACGTTCCTTGTTACTTTTTACTTAGCATGTACCCACTCATCGTTCGGGACTGTATAATCTCTGAATCTTTTGAATAAGCATTTCGGCACTTGGCTTGACCCCGAGTCCAGTGACCACGTACTGCAAATCATCAAACAGGCCTAGACAATCGAGAAGCCCATCTTTATTCATATTTTCAATCGCAAATTCCATGCCTTGGCGAATGTAAGCTACACCTCTGTCATAGTTGTTATTTCTTAAATAGTACGTACCCAACCCTGCCAGCAAAATACCATATTGATCATTGGTGTATTGTTTGCTCATTTTCCCAAAGCGACTGCTCTGTTCCTCGTAATTTAGATGAGATTGATACCGCTCAAGTACATCGTCAATATTGACATTATATCGATTCGCTGCGGTCACAATGGCGCATAGTGCAGGAAATATTTCTTTTTTGCGATCAGAGATATACGTTAAATAATCTGGAATCAACTCTGTTTCACCTGACAGCAATCTGAAATAGTAGTTATTCCCTTCTGACCAATCCTGAAACTGAAGAATCACCATCTTTTCCTCTTCTGTGGGATCTTTAATCCAGCTGTAATCAGCGTATTTTGAGACATACTGAAGCGTTTCCTTGTATTTTCCATGTTGATAACTGACCTCAGCAAGCGCAAGATACGAATACAAAGCATAATACACAATCTTCTTTTTGGTTCTGTTCTCCACTTCTCGTAATGTTTTCTTGGCATCATATTGAATAAAAGCTTTGATCTGTAACTGGTCAGCGAATTCTTTCACTTTGTCCCAGCGGCGCAAGGATGCATACACATTGATCAGTTCATTCAGCGCATCGAATTGGTATTGCTCATCAAGACGTTCTACAAATAGTTCGAACCTTGTGGCTAGCGTAAGATTATTAATCTGGTCATTCGAAAGTCCTATGGAAAACAGACGATATTGGCATAAAGCCAGACGTTCCGAATGTTGCAACTTCTCACTCTCAGCAACACAGCGATAGAGCGGTTTACAAGCCTCCATCTTGCCTTCGCTATGCAACTGCTCTGCCAGCTCAAACAACAGAGGTACATAGGAAAGGTTATCCATCACATAGTTCACCGCTGTCTCCATATGTGTTATATGGCCTAGCTCTGCACAACGATATAGAAAAGGTCTGAGCCTGCGCCAATCCAGGGTAGAGTCTACTAAATACTCATGTATGTATTGTTCATATAGTTCGCCTTCAGGCATCCCAATGCCAGCCGTAATGCGATCCAATTGATTTAAGCCTATCGGCCGATTCCCTTTCAACGTACCGCTCAATGTCCCGGAATTCACGCCAGAAATCTCAGAAAAGCGATTGATGGTCATTCGATTCCTTTTCAAAAAATGTTCTAAATGGTCACGAATTGTAGCTTTTTCGCTCAACGGGACACCGCCTTCCCATGAAATGAAGCTTAATGCGATCATACAATATTTTAGTAAGTATCATCAATATTTAACTTGTAAATATTTTACTTTAATATGCAAAAAAACGCCCCATATAAGCCTGAGCGGATTTAGAACGATCTGCGATTGCTACGATGGGACTCGAATCATTCTAACGATCACCAGCGACGCTATTTGCCCATTTTTGGTCACTTTGAGATTCTAATGATCACCAGGGAGCTTATTTACTTGAAAAGCTACGTTTTTCACTCATTTTTGCGGAATTTCACACAAATAACGCTTCTGGTGATCGTTAGATTGTCAAACACCGCAAAATGCGCGAAATAAGGTTCTGTGAGATCGTTAGAGCCTCTGAGTCGATACAGCCACTCCGCTCACTAACCTTCGCTTCCGCACTCTGAGTCCTCGGCATCCATGTCGCCCGACCCCAACAACATTACCGCCGCTCAACCAGACGTTCTGTCCGCTTCACCTCTGCAACGCTGCCTGCGCCGATGCCGAACATGACGGTGCGTAGCTCGAATTCGACCTGCTCCAGCCGCTCGGACAGTGCTTCGTCGGAGGTGACGGCGGATTCGAGCAAGGAGCGACCAAAACCTGCGAGGTCGGCACCGAGCGCGAATGCTTTGGCAGCATCCACGCCAGTGTACAGTCCGCCGCTACCGATCAGCGCCCCATCGGGGTTCAGTGCGCGCACATCCTGGATGCATTCGGCTGTCGGAATGCCCCAATCGGCAAAAGCTTCAGCAGCCGCCCGGCGTACCGGGTTATTGTTGCGATACTTCTCCACCTGTACCCAGCTTGTACCACCTGCGCCAGCCACATCGATGAAGGCTACGCCCGCTTCGTACAGTCGCTGTGCCGTCACGCCATCGATGCCAAAACCAACTTCCTTGACACCAACAGGCACGTCCAGTTCACGACACAATTTCTCGATTCGTTGGTACAGACCGCTGAAGTTCGTATTGCCTTCGGGCTGGAATACTTCCTGCAGCGTGTTCAGATGCAGCACAAGCAGATCCGCGCCGGCGATATCCACGGCACGCTGGAAATCAGCCGTGCTGAAGCCATAGTTCAGCTGAACCGCGCCCAGGTTCGCGATGACCGGGATGTCCGGTGCCCAGCGGCGGACATCAAATGTGCTTGCGAGTTCCGGCTGCTCTACGGCAGCCCGGATCGAGCCTACGCCGAGCGCCCAGCCTCTGGCGTTCGCTACCCGTGCAAGGCGCTCATTGATCGCGCCTGTGGTCTTGCTTCCACCTGTCATCGAGCTGATAAGCAAGGGTGTACGCATTTTTTTGCCAAGGAACGAAGTGTCCAGATTCACCTCTTCAAAATCCAGCTCCGGCAGCGGATGATGACGAAACGCATACTTCTCCAGTCCGCTCGTTATACCTTCTCCTGCCACATTCTCCTCCAGACAGAGGCGCACGTGCTCCAGCTTCCGTTCTCCCGTTGCCACTTCGGGTAGCAGCCGTCTGCCGGCTCGCTCTTGTTCGTTCATGATGAGACCTCCTATGTGAGAATGATGTGCAGGGTAGGCTCATCTGCGTTGTTTTGCTTCCTGTTCCCTACCCCATGCTAAGTTACTCCGTACCTCTTGTTAACTATGTAAATGCGGTGCAATGGACTGGCAAAAATCACCCATCGTTCTATCCACTCACACCTATCCAATAAATCATCCTGTGTCGTTAACCACCGAGCTTATCCAATCGGTTTTTAGACAAAACCTATAAGGTAGCGCCCATCAATGGACAACTCTATCCAGTATACCGTTCCTCTCAACCTATTGAAAGGACACTCCAAAACCCCATCATCTCAAACGCTATTTTGTCAGGGTTTCAGAGCACCTATGCAACTCTTTGCAGCCTCAAAACAACTATTCTGCACGATTGAACCCTGCATTACTTGTTCGAACTCAGTCCAATATCAGAGCAGCTGTTTCACCTCATTAGGGTCTTGTCAGCCCCAGTCTGCCTTATTCAGTTCATCAAATTCATCAATTTCCAGCAAACCTGATCCTCCACACGCTTACTCTACCTCCCAAGTTCCGTTGCAAGTCGCTCCCCCACAAGCTGGCCGGACAGCGTAACAATCGGGGTTCCGCCGCCAGGGTGGGTTGTACCGCCAACGTACCAGAGCCCTTGAACATCTTTGCTCTGATTGCCTGGTCGCATAAAAGTCTGTTTCACCGAATTGGAGGAAATGCCATAGATCGACCCTTGATGAGCGAGTGTATCCCGTTCAATATGTTGCGGTGTGTAACAAATTAACACTTCCGATTGCATCAACCCGCCAATACCACGCGCCTCCAATTGTTCCAGCACAAACTCACCGTAACGATATTTCTGCTCTTCCCAGTTCCACGCTTGAGACAAATACGGTGCATTCACCAGAATGAACAGATTGCTGGCCCCTTCCGGAGCCATACCTTCTTCCGAGTAACCAGAGTAACAGATGTATATCGTTGGATCTGAAGGCATCCTGCGATCACGGAAAATATCATCAAACTCCAGCTTATACTGCTCTGGAAAAAAGACCGTGTGATGTAATAACTGATCGTACTTTCTGCGCACTCCCGCCAAGGTTACGAATCCTGAGATGGAAGGTTCGTACTTTGCAATCCGGGCATCACTCATTCGTTTCCGATGCTCCGGCGCGAGCAGTAACCTGTTTACACTAAGCACATCTCCATTAGCCACGACCTGTTCTGCTTCCATAAAGCCCCGATCCGTATCCACGCCGATCACCTTGCCATGCCGAGTCACGATCTGATGCACTTCTACACCCGTCAGAATCCGCACGCCTTTTTCCTGCGCAAGCCGGGTCATGCCTTCAATCAGCAGATACGTTCCGCCTTTGACCCCGTAGATGCCCACCTCTGCTTCCACATGACCCATCATGGCAAAAATAGAAGGCGACAGATAAGGAGATGATCCTACATACGTGGCGTACCGTCCGAACATGGCAAGTGTGTGTGGATGGCTGAAATACCTGCGTAACAACTTATCCAGCCTGACTGTAGGCCGCACCCGAAGCAGACTGCGTAGCATTTGAAGGTTGTATTTATCAGACGGATTCAGTAGCAACTTACCGAGGAAATGACGATTCGCCTCCGCATACAATGCGGCAGATTCATCCATAAACGCATCATAACGCAAGGCATCCTCCGGACTGTACACAGCAATCTGCTCTTTCATCCAGCCGCGATTTCTAGACAGATCGACCACTGTTCCATCCGCAAAAACATTACGTGTTCTAGGCTCTAGCTCGTACAACTGCACATAGTTCTCCATCACCACGCCTGCCTGATCAAAAACCGAGCGAAACGCATCCGGCATCGTAATCGTGCTCGGCCCGCGGTCAAAATGATACCCGTCCTGCTGGATCTGTTGCAACTTGCCGCCCACATGCGCCTGACGCTCCAAAATGGTTACTCGCAAGCCCGCCGTAGCAAGGCGAATCGCACAGGACAGACCACCGAAGCCTGCCCCGATTATAATGACATCCTGTTTCAAGTTCCCGTTTGAGGCCTCCGCCCGGTGCCCGTTATCCATTTTCATCTCTTTTCCCAGCAACATTCCTGCCCCTTTACTACCTTCTCCTATACCTTGGTCTCTCTCTGTATCTTCTGAACCGTCACCATTTCCATTCTCCTGTGCACTCTGCATCAGCTATAACGCCTGCCTTTCCATACATACCCTTTACCAGATCGACCTGCCTGCCATGAGGCCAGACCAATAGCAATCACACACGCCATGCTAATCGGTTGAAAAAGAGCAAGCCACCACGGCTGACCTCCGATATGATCGGATACCCGTTTTACAGCCATGCCAAGCAATGTGCCTATGAAACCATACAGAAATGACGTTTCACTGCCCGTTATTAGCCCTATAACCAGACCCAATGGCGGCACAATATACATCACAAAGTACATCAGCATCGTCCCAAGCAACAGCACGTCCTTGCGCCCCATGCCTTCATACATATTTTTCTTATATCCGTTCCATACTTCTGCACCGTTCTGATACATCCGCGTACTCGTCACATCATGGACATCCGCCAGCATCATGGGATGACCGGCACGTTTCACTGCTTTGGCGAGACTCATGTCGTCCACCAGATGCCCTTGAATCGCTGCATGACCGCCGGACGCTTCATAACTTGTTCGATGAATAAGCAAAAAAGCCCCCGTAGCGGCGACAAACATCGGACTTGCCGATCTGCGTATCATAAAAATAGGAAGATGGCTGATGATCGTAAACATCATCATGGGCACAACAAGCTTTTCCATCCAGGTCTTCGCAACCTGATACGGGAAGCCGGTAACCAGCCCGCCGCCCTGCGCGCACCCGGCAGCAAAAGTCTGCCGAATGGCATCCGGCTTGACCCGAACGTCCGCATCCACGAACATAAACCAGTCTCCTTGGGCTTCCTGAACCAATCGGTGACAGGCGTAGGATTTCCCCATCCAGCCCGCAGGTAGTTCAGTACCCCGAAGCAAACGTACGCGTGAGTCTCGCTCGGCAATCGCCTGAACCAAAGCGGCGGTTTCATCTTCGGAGCGGTCGTCCAGTACCAGCACTTCCATACGAAACCCCTTCGTATCGCTGGCAAGCACACTTTCCAAACATGCTTCAATATGTATTCGTTCATTTCGAGCGGGAATCAATACCGAAACAAGCTGATCGGATGGCACGATATTCACCTTATGGAATGATCGTACTTTGGGCAGGCAAGCGGCATTCCACACCGCAAAGAGCAATTGCAGTAGCAACCCTCCCACCAGACACATCCACAATATCTCAGATGCATTCATACTCTCACTCATGTTATCGGTTCACCCGCTTTCGTGCCGCATCGTATTTTTCACTAGTGGAGCGAATTCCCTGAATCAGAGGCTGTGCATCTGGCAGACTTCCTTGCCCAAGCCGAATCAACGTTGCTCTATGATCATTCAGTTGTTGCTCCAGCACACATCCCAGCCGATGAGCAATCTCTTCACTTTTCCACGTTTTCCAATCTTCCACAATCGGCATGCCAGCCTTCATTGAAATTTCAGGAAGGTCATGCTGAACCATGCCATGACATAAGGTGACTGGCACGGCAATAGCCTGTGGAAAACGACGAAGCACGAGTCCAATGCCCGGACGAAATTGAATCGGTCGAGCCTCCTGATGCAGAATTTCACCCTGCGGGAATATCCAGACCCTTTTGCCAGAAGCCAGCAACTCATTCGTATATTGCAACGATGTCCGCACACCCGATGCACTGTCTTTGTTGATTGAATACGCTCCGAGTTTGCGAAAAAAAGCATACTGCCGAAGCTGCCGCTCCTCCATCATCACATAATGATCCCCACGCGAAGTTTGCTTCGCGGCATGATACAGTAGCAGTCCATCCCACCATGAGCTGTGGTTCATAAAATAGACAACAGGCTGATCCGGCGCTATAGGCAACACTCCATCCAAGCCCCTACGATCTACGATTTGTGGATCGAGCGAACCCGAGAGCGTAAACGAACGAAAACGTCTACGCAACAAATAATAATGGTTGTACAGCGAGAAGATTCGGTCAAACGCTTTGGACTTTACGGCGCGAATCATACAGCCAGCTCCCCTCGGCAAGCAGCACACCTGCGATGGCAATGATGAAACTGCCTGTTATGCCTTCTTTTAGCGCAAGCAGGCCAAACAGAAGGATAAACAGTTGGTACAACCATTTTGCCCGCAGTAGGGAATGTCGATCCTTCGGCATGGCCGGCAAAAAGAGAGACAGAAATGCTCCCATAATGAACCAGCTGATGTAGTTTGTCCACGGAACACCGTAGAACCCGCCTGGAGCCTGCCATTCCCAAAATCCCCTTGCATGAGCTACAGGATCGAGTACAAAATCCAGCACAATTGCCCAAAATCCCGTTTTGAGGGCTCGCACCAACTTTCCACCCCAGGTCGATCCACCGCCGCTAATCAGCGCCGAGTTGCCAACGACTGCGATCCAGGCGAATCCAAGTGTTACCGGTACACTGAACAGATGGATGCCAAAGAAGTCGGAATAGGCATACTCGCCAAAAGGCCAGTGTGTATGTACACCGATCCATTCCACACCCATACCGCCCAGCCAGATGATAAAGGACGATATCCAGAGACCGGGCCGTAGCCACTTGACTGACTGGTCGGACAGGTCAGATCGGCGATGTTGCTGATATATAAGGTCAAGCACATACAACGCGTAGAATACAAGAAATAGCCCATTAGAGAAGGATAACGCCTCAGGCACACCAATCGTAAGCATGAGGATGGCACCAATGGCGTACCATACCCAGTACACCCACTGAACCATCAGGATACCGCCATTCGGGAAGCTTGATACGCCAGCATCGGATACCGTTTCACAATCGCACCGAGCATCTCCAGTTTCAATTCATCGCTGACATACGCTCGTTTCGTGTACACATCGTAGTCGTTACGCTCCACGGCGTGCAGGATCGTTGAATAGAAGGCCGCGGCTAACTCAATCGAAAAGGCACTTTCAACCGGATAGGTGTCCAAACGATCCATGCCGATCCGGAACCAGTTCAGCGCTGCCGCTTTCAGATCCTGAATGATGGCGATAAATCGTTCATCCACAATGCCGTCTTCCCAGTCCTGTTCGGAGTATCCGTGTTTCTCCATAATCTCCAGCGGTACATAACGGCGCATTCTGGCCCGGTCTTCACCCACATCCCGAATAATGTTCACAATCTGCATGCCTTTGCCTAGTGCGATACCATTCATCGCTACTTCCGCACCGTTATCATTACGGAGCACAGGTAGCAGCATCTCGCCTACGGTTCCGGCAACCAGATAACAATAGTGCTCCAGCTGTTCCAGCGTTGTATAGTGGGTCACTTCCAGATCCGTTAATTGGCCCTCCATCTGACGAAAAAACGGGCCTTTGTCCAGATGAGGGAAGCTGCTGAACAGCCATCTCAGTGCCGGCCAGATAAAGTGCCCCTCCGCTTCTTCGAGGTGTTCAAATAAATCACGAATCTCATGGATCGTATACGTTGATTGCTCCGGCTCATCCACACTGTCATCAATCATGCGGCAAAACGCATAGATCACATATACCGCCTCTCGGCGGGGACTTGGTAGGCCTTTAAACGCCTGATAAAAAGACGAGGAGCCCTTCTGCATCAACTCTTCACACCTGCTTAAAATCGCTTCGTTCATTTCCCCATCTCCTTCATGAGTTGATTGACAGCCATCCTAGCGCCTTGCATGACAATGGGCACGCCGCCTCCTGGATGTACCGATGCTCCGGCAGCATATAAACCTTGTATCTTCGAAAACGGCTTGGGCTGCGGTCGATACACACCCGACTGAAACAGGACAGGTGCAATGCCAAAACTTCCTCCACCGTATAAGCCATCACGCGCGGCGTCAGCAGGTGTACGTACTTTTTTCCATTGCAATGCTGCACGGAGTCCCGGGAATCCTCGTTCTTCTGCTTCTTCCAGCACACGTTCTGCCAGCGCTTCACTCTCTTGTTCCCAGTTCACGCCTTCCGCGTCCGGTACCGGAATGAGGAAATACAATACGCTCTGTCCAGGGGGTGCAGCCGTTTCGTCCACCGCAGCCGGATTGAATACGTAAAATGATGGCTTCGCCGGAATACGGCGCTCGTTGAAAACTTGGCGCAGACTACCATCCAGGCTTGGTGGCAAGAAAAACTGATGCGTTGTGGCATCCTCCCACCGTTTATCTACTCCGGCGTAGATCAGCACACATCCCGATGAAGGGCGATACGGCTTACGTTTCACGGGTGCTTCCGGTGCCTGCTTCATCAGCCCGCTCAAGTTCGGAAAATCCCCGTTATAGATTACAGCATCCACCTTCTCAGCACCGTCAGCCGTCTCAATCCCCTCGCACACTCCATTACTGATCTTCAGTCCGGTGACTTCCGTGCTCAGCTTGATCTTCCCGCCGCGAGAGAGCAGTTCCTGCTCCAGAATAGCGGGCAGAGCCGCGTAACCGCCCTTCACCATCCAGATGCCATATTCGTGCTCGGCGTAAGGAAGCAATGAATAAATCCCAGGTGTACCAAAGGGCGATCCACCGATATACAAGCTTTGCAGCGAATACGCATCGAGCAATTCTTCATGTTCAAAATAATCCCCAACGGCCTTCCGCACACTCTTGTGTGCACGCAGCTTGCCCATAAGCGACATGAGCGAAGGGGTGAAGAAGTCCCTTTTGCGCGGAAACATCTGTTCCAGAAACGCTGCCCGGCCTGCGGGGAACAACGTGTCCATATCCTTCATAAACCTCTTGAATCCTCGGCCTTCTCCCGGGAACAACCGTTCAATCTCGGCGGTCTGCTCTGCCCGGTCTGTCTTCTTGGTCATGACACGTCCGCTGTGATAATGCACCCGGTATAACGGGTCACAGCGTAGCAGCTCGACTTTGGAGCGATCCACACCGGCCTCTTCCAAAATGCCAAGCAACATCTCGGGCAGGAGGACAATGGTTGGCCCCTGATCGATCCGGTATTCCCCTTCCTGTTCAAAAGCTATCCGTCCGCCTACGCGAGAGCCTCGCTCGTACACGGTAACATCCCATCCCTGACGGTTCAGCAGCAACGCTGAGGTAAGCCCTCCAATCCCGGCACCTACAACAGCTGCCCGCTTCATGATTGTCCTCCGGCTTGGGCAGTATTCACGTAGGAGGATGGCTTGTTACGTCTTCGTGCATCCTCTTCCTGAATCAATCTGACACTGATTCGCGCCGATTCAAAGATTGTCGGCAAGCCGCTACCCGGGTGCGTACCTCCACCCACCAGCCAAACGCGTTCCAATTCCTCAAACTGATTATGCGGTCTCAGATACATCATCTGGCCCAGATTATGTGCCATATTAAACGTTGCCCCCTGGTATACATCCAGCTCATTCTGCCAATCCAGCGGTGTGAACAGCATACTTTCTTCGATCCGGCCACGAATGTCTGCCAGTTCTGGAATCGCTTCGAGCCGCTTCAACATGTCTTCTTGTACCTTCGCTCGTTCCGCCTCCCAATCGATGTCTCCCGTAAGGTTTGGTGTTGGCATCAGCACATAAAGTGCAGATTTTCCTGCCGGAGCGAGTGTCGGATCGAGCCTGGATGGGTTATGAACATATAGAGACGGGTCTGCCGATAAAATTTTGTGCTTGGTAATTTCGTCTACATTCACCCGGTAATCTTCCGGAAAATAAATCGAGTGATGTGGCAGGTCGATCTCACCATCTACACCGAGATACAACATGGCTGTGGAACAGGAATATTTTTTCCGTTTCATTTTTTCGGGTGTATATTTTTTAAGTACGCCAGGTTCGAACAAATGGTTCACTGCATGGGCAAAGTCGGCATTGACCACGACATGGTCCGCTTCGATCCGTTCGCCGTTTTCAAGCAGTACACCCTCGGCGCGACCATTGCGAACAATAACCTGTTTCACCGGTGTACTGGTATGAATACGTCCGCCGTACTCTTCTACGACATCCGCCATCGCCTGAAATACCCGATTCACGCCGCCGATCGGATGGAACAGTCCATATTGGTGTTCGATAAACGACAAGATCGTAAAGGTTCCCGGACAATCCCATGCGGACATCCCCAAATATTTGGACTGGAATGTAAACGCCCAGCGCAGACGTTCGTCGGTAAAGTACCGGGAAAGAATGCCGTAAACCGTATTATTTATATCAAGTTTAGGTAGAGCCGTAATCGCATCTTTACGTAAATAATCGGTGAGCTTCCCAAACGGACGGCGGAGCAGTGGCATCACTTTGCCAAACTTCACTTCTTCGTCCCGCATGTACCGGAGGTAATTCTCTTCATTGCCGGGGAACAGCTCTTTGATCTGCGCTGCTGTATCCTCCCGATTGCGTGAAGGCGTGAACACCTTATCTCCAAAGTTCAAAGCGTACAGCGGGGTCAGTTCTTTCATATCTACATAATCCGAGAGCTTGCGTCCGACCACATCAAACATCTCTTCAATCAACTGAGGCATCATCAAAAAGGTAGCCCCGCGGTCAAACTTATATTCACCAAGCTCCAGACGGGAAGATCGTCCGCCAATGGCTGGCTGTTTCTCGTATACATCAACCTCATATCCCTGACCGGACAGTAACATGGCTGCTGCAAGCCCACCCGGGCCTGCGCCAATGACGGCTGCACGTTTGCGTTGTTGATTCGGTATCATGCCACTCACCTTTCTATGTAGGACTATCTCTAGTTCTCAAGCCCCTAACCTATTATTAAACCGCAATGAAACACTTTAATCGGGTAAACTCGAAAACATTATACAAATAGTGTACAAATATTATACGACAAGTAAAACATAAAATGACCCGCGGGTCAAATTAATTGTTTTTTACACGTTAAAGATCTATATAATCCATAAAAAAACATCCCTTGATCGCTGGATCAAAGGATGTCCTATATGAATCTATTCCATCAACATTCGCCTTATGTTCAATTGTTATCCTATCACTTGTTAGGCACCTGGTGGCCGATCCGTAAAATACTCCCGTTCAATCCAGGACTGCCAGTCTGCCGAATCTTCAGGCATAATCCATTCCGGGTGACGAGCGTGCTTCGCACGTTCAAACCCTTTGCCGCCCAGCACAAAACGGATATGAGGGAACTCGTCCCGAATTCGGTCAATCAGCTGATCACAAGGTTCCACAAGTCCGGGGCTCGTAATCGAAAGACAGACCAGTTTGATTTTCTGCTCGCGGAGAATCGGAAATACCCCTTCTTCCGGCGTATTGGCCCCGAGATACAGGACTTCCGCTCCATTTTTGCGCATAAATAAAGAGAACAACAATAAACCAACCTGATGATGTTCCCCTTCCGGACAGAGAGCAAGAACTTTGGGCAGATGCGGATAGATCGGGAACAGATGGAAAAACTGATAAAACCGCTGGGAGATCAACTGCGTCATGAAATGTTCCTGCGCTACCGTTGCACGTCCTGCTTCCCATGCGTCTCCAACCCGAACCAGGATCGGTACGAGTACATGGTAAAACATGCTGTCATATCCGTACATCGTGAAACCAAAATCAATCAAACCGTTGGCACGCTCGCCCTGAAAATGATAGAGGGAATCATAGATCTGATCGGCCATCTGTGCATGAGCTTCTTCCATCACGGGTACTGGGGGCACCATCGGCACAGGTGAAGAAGAATCAGGCCTTTTAGCTTTCCTGATCTTCAACATGCGTACAGCCTCGGAGATATTGGCCTGATGCTGATCAATCTGCTCCTTTAGCCAGCGCAGATCCGCTACATTCTCTTCCGTGTACATGCGATAACCCGACTCTGTCCGCTCAGGGGTAACCGCATCATAACGATTTTCCCAAGCCCGGAGCGTGACCGCCTGAATGCCCAGCATGGCAGCGACTTGTTTGATGGAATACACGTGATTACCTACTTTCTCTCCATAAACGTTCTACAAAAATAATACGTTCATTATACACAACGACCCTACAGCTGTCGATTCATCCAATCCAAATTGCATGATTCACCTGTAAAAATCTCATGATTCTCATACAACATCCGAATTCTGCCTCCTGCGTCAACATCGCTACACCTGTGGTAATAAACGTCAGCAAGTACAGAAAGGGGGAGTCCAACATTGTTCCCATTGCGCCGCAACACCTCTGACCGCAAATCTTCCCGCGGCAAATTCCCATACATACGCACAGCAATTGCACTACTTATCCTATGGTTTATTGCTGTTATGCTCTATCAGACCTATAAACCGCTACCACCAGGCATCTCTTATGAAAGTCAAGAATATCGGGTGAAGAATGTCGAGTTCCTTCATGACCTCACGTACCCTTCTGCCGACGGACAGATGCAGCATGAACAGCAGATTTTTCAGCGGATGAAACAGGTGGTTGAGGATGCCGAGCAATTTGTCCTGGTGGATATGTTTCTGTTCAACAATTATCAACACAAGGGACAGAACTTTCCGCCTGTCAGCCAGGAGTTTACTGATGCACTCCTTGCCAAGAAAATGCAACATCCCGATATGGACATCTGGTTCATTACCGATGAAGTGAACACCAACTATAACTCGGCCCCCAATCCGCTACTGGAACAGATGAAACAGGCCGATATTCATGTCGTCATCACTAATGTTGATCCACTACGTGATTCTACACCGGTATATTCCGCAGTCTGGCGTACGTTCTTCCAGTGGTTTGGTCAGTCCGGTAAAGGCTGGATTCCTAACCTGATGGCAACAGATGGCCCGGATGTTACATTGCGTTCATATCTGAAATTGCTTAATGTAAAGGCCAATCACCGCAAGGTTGTTCTCAGCGAAAAAACAGCTATTGTATCATCAGGTAACATTCATGACCCTAGCGCTTATCACTCCAACATTGGCTTTGAGGTTACCGGCCCGATCATTGGAGATATCATTCAATCGGAGCAAGCTGTTGTAGATATATCGGGCGGGGGCCAGCTTCCTGTCTATGACGAAATCTCCCACACTCCGTCTTCCGAGGAAGCCGATGAAAATGATCGGCCTATTCGCCTTCGTTATGTGACCGAAGGCAAAGTCAATGATGCCTTGCTCGATGAGCTGAGCCAGGTGGGAAAAGGGGATACCATTTGGATGGGGATGTTCTACATCGCTTCACCAAAAGTATTGGAGGCTTTACTGGATGCCTCGGAGCGAGGAACCGATATCCGGCTTGTACTTGACCCTAACGAAAACGCCTTTGGTCAGGAGAAGATCGGCATTCCTAATCGTCCTGTAGCAGCAGAATTACATGGTAAATCGAATGGCAAAATCCAGATTCGCTGGTATAACACGACCAAGGAGCAGTACCATACCAAAATGATGTATATTGCCAAAGCTGCTGGAGATCATATCGTGCTCGGTGGCTCAACCAACTTCACTCCCCGGAATCTGAATGACTACAATTTGGAGAACAATGTGTGGATTGCAGCTCCGGCAGACAACAAGTTTACGTTAGACGTTGCGAATTATTTCAAGCGCATTTGGACAAATGAGGATGCCGAATTCACTCTGAATCTGGAAGAGTTCCAGGAGAAGACCACCTTCCTGAAAGGCATTTTGTATAAACTGCAGCTCATTCTTGGGTTTACTACCTTCTGATTGACGTATGTATATTCGGTGATAAAAGCGAAGCCTTTGCTTCTGATACTCTCTTTTTCAGGAACCTTTTAGGTTGTCTTGCAGGTGGCCTCTTCGTTTTTTGTAAATGATTCGTTCAGTCTACACAGAGACTCCGGATCACAACTTAATCCATACACCCATTTAACTAAATACATCCGTCTGCACTCTTCATGTGCGGCGGGTGTATTTTCTGTTTTCTATCCTGGCTTGACAGAGGATGTAATGTGTGAAAAGATGTTACCTAACGACCGTTAGGAAGGTGAATGTGATGACTGCTTATTCCATCCGGGACGCGGCCCTGTTTCATTTTGCCAGAGACGGCTATGAAGGGGCTTCCTTGAGAGCGATAGCTGATGAAGTGGGGATTAAGAAACCCTCTATATACGCGCATTTTAGCTGTAAAGAGGACTTGTTTATGCACACGCTGGACCATGCATTCGATGAAGTACGGCGACATACCTTGGAATATTTCCGTGACCACGCCCACCTGCCACTGGAACAACGGCTGCGGGGGTTGTTGACGTGGTTTGAGCAGGAGTATCAGAATCATGCCTCTGCCAGATTGATGCTACGCAACTGTTATTATCCGCCGCCCGATCTGTATAGCCAGGTGATGGATCTGGTATATCCATTTCTGGACGGTATGGAGCGTGCATTGTCACGGCTGTTGCAACGAGCGATTCGCGAGGGGGATGTTCCGCCTATTCCTGCCGAGCAGGCCGCCATTGCTTTTATGACCTTTCTCGATGGCATTACTGTTGAAATTATCTATGGAAGCTCACGTCGGTACAAGAGACGGCTGGATGCTTCCTGGCCTGTCTTTTGGAATGGTATACACAGCTTGAATGAACAGGCACGCCTTATCGTGCCAGAAGGAGATTGAACATCATGAACCGCAACTGGTTATACGTTTTTGTAGGAGGCATTATTGAAATTGTGTGGGTTAGCGGACTAAAACATGCTTCGAATGCTTGGGAATGGGCATTGACGGGACTCGCCATTGTCATTAGTTTCGGCCTGATCATTGCTGCGGCTAAACGACTGCCTGTGGGTACGGTCTACGCCGTGTTTACGGGGATCGGTACAGCCGGTACGGTATTGACCGAAATGCTACTGTTTGGTGAACCGTTCCGTTTGGCTAAAATGCTACTGATTGGACTGCTGCTCTGCGGTGTCATTGGGCTGAAACTCGTCACGGATCAGCAAGAGAAGCAGGAACCACAGGTTAAAGGAGGTGCCGTCTAATGGCTTGGCTTGCGATTGTAGGTGCAGGAATTTGTGAAATTTTCGGAGTCATCGGCATCAACGGAGCTTCTACGCGTAAGGGTTGGCCTTACATTGTCCTGATGCTGGTATCATTCGTATTCAGCTTCTCGCTGTTATCTTACGCGATGACATCTATCCCTATGGGCACAGCCTATGCGGTGTGGACAGGAATTGGCACAGTGGGAAGTACGGTGACGGGTATGCTTCTGTTTGGTGAACGTAAAGAAGCGAAGCGGCTACTGTTCATTGCAATGATTTTGGTAGCAGCGGTAGGATTGAAAATCATTACGTAATGTAATGAATATCGTGCAATATAATGGATATTATCAACTTCAGGCAGAAAGACGACTTCACTCAGGGAGTCGTCTTTTTTTGTAGGTACGATTGTTTAAGTACGTTTGTCGAGGTGCGTTTGTGGAGATACGATTGTGGAGTGCGTTCGTATACATAGGTTTGTGTAGGTAGGCTTGTGTAAGTACAAATTTCAGGTGAAATTTTTTAAACACAACAGGTGATTTGGGATATAATGTAATCTAAGAGATGACCTTGTCATTAAGCTCATTGGAAAGAAGGGGAGTGCATTTTATGAAAAAATGGTTGGTACGTATCGGAGCATATACCGGTTATTCGTTCTTGATCGCACTGGCACTCTTCTATCTCTTTTTCTTGGGAGTAATCATCATGATCGCTGTATACGATTTTATGGGAGGGGTATAGTCTGCTTTCTCTTTACTTCACTTGCTCTTTTTTCTTAGACTCGCAATGCTTTACTTGGATTTTCATTTATTCCTTTTTTATTTTAATTTCTTTTATTGAACTGTATTATATCTTCTTTAATTTGTTCTGATTTATTTTAGTTTATATCGATTTATGTTGGTTTACTTTCTATTTGCGCTTTCCTTCGCTTTTGCCCCTATTTCGTTCTCTACTTCTCGCCTCCCTCACTTCTTTACTTTACTTTACTTTACTTACTCTTTCTTGTTTTGCCTTGTTTTGCTTTGTTTTGCTTGGCTTAATTCCCTCATTTTCGATATTCATTCGCTGTTTCTCTCTTCTTCTCTCTTTTCCTTTCCGAAGTAGCGTGGTTCGTGCATTTTATTTTTAACGATCACCAGTAACGCTATTTGGGCCAAATTACAGGTTTTAGATTTCTAACGATCTCAGGAGAGCTTATTTCAGGATTTTGATGCGAAAAGGGACGTCTAGCTTGTGTTTTCAACAAAATAAGGTTTCTGGTGATCGTTAGAATTTCAAAAGGATGAATATTGCTCAAATAAGCTCCGCTGTGATCGTTAGAATAAATTTTCGATATGTTCTCGAGTCGTTCTTAAGAGTGTTGTTGAGGTGTTGAGGTGTTTTGAAGCGTTCTTAAAGCGGGAGTTATGCGTTCTTGATGTGTTGATGTGTTTTCGATGCGTCCTTTATACATTCTTCCATTCCCTCTCCAAAAAGTACAACGTACAGCTTTACGGCTTGCGTACTGTACTCTCTCAGTTCTTCTCTCGATTCATTCAGAGTTCTTTCAGGGTTCTTCTCTCGATTCTTTTCTCAGTCCACTTTTCGGCTCTTTTACACCCCTACACCGTGCACATTTGTAATCCCTCATTCACATCGTTTATACTTAGTTTGACCACAAAGTCAATTCAAGAACTCAAGAGTTCCCAGTGAGGTGAACATACCCTTAATGAACCCGATCCATGGGATGAATGAAAAAAGAAAACTGGTCATCACCACAGCGCTCAAGCTGTTTTCCGCTAAGGGTAGCGCAGCAACCTCCATGCAGGAGATTGCCGAATTATGCGGGATGTCCAAAGGCAGCTTATATCTCATGTTCAAATCCAAAGAGGAACTGGAAGCCAGTACGCTGGAGTACTGTGTATACATTCTTATGGACGAGATGTCCCAGATTGAACACGAGAGCAGCCTGACCTCCAGAGAACGGCTACATAAACAGATTGAGGTGCTGCTAACGCATGTTGCGGAATTGAAGGAATTTTTACGCGTCCAACTACGCAGCATGATGATGGATGATGAACAACAGCGCAAGGAGCACTGCACTCCTCAGCAAAGAGATATTGAGATACGTACATTGCATTGGTTCAAAAACAAACTGGAGGATCTATACGGCTCCGAGATCGAGCCTTATACGATTGATCTTATCCTTCTGACACATGGACTATTCCTGTCGTACGTCAAAATCTGGTTTACCGAAATGCCTTCTCTTACGGTCAATAAGATGGCTACGCATCTTTTGCAAATGATGGATTATGCAGCACAGGGCTGCCTCCAGCATCGGCCTGAACCTCTGATTCCGCTGGATCAGTGGCCTGCCTGGATTGCTGAACCCCAACTAGATACAACCATGTTGCGGCATCCCGTCCATATTCTGAAACAGATGCAAGATATCGCATCAAGCGACCTGCCCGCCGGTCAGTCAAAAAATGATGTGCTTGAGACCATAGCCATACTAAGACAAGAGATCATGGAATTTACGCCAAGGCGTGCCATCATTCTCGGCATGATGCGTAACCTGGAAGGGATAACTATCCTTGAACCGATGCACTCCGAGCTTCAGCACATTATGGATACCATGTATAACCGGTTTATCCAGGCTGACTCGTCACACACATAAACAGGAGAAACAGAGAGGAGAAGAAACCAACGTATGAAAGGGATTATTAACTTTTCACTGAACAACAAGTTTGCAATCTGGATTCTGACCATCATCATCTCATTCGCAGGCTTGTACAGCGGAATGACGATGAAGCAGGAGACTATTCCGAACATCAATGTACCGTTTCTGAATGTCACGGCGATTGATCCGGGTGCAGCTCCCGAAGGTATTGTAGAAGATGTCACGAAGCCGCTGGAACAGAAGCTACGCAACCTCGAGGGTGTGAAGACCGTCACCTCCACTTCTATGGAGAATGCGGCATCCATCACGCTGGAATTCGACTATGGAACGGATTTGACGAACGCAACAGCTACGGTTCGTGAAGCACTGAACGAGGTGCAATTGCCGGACAGTGTGCAGAAACCAACCATCTCCAAATTCAGCATTAACTCGTTCCCGGTTGTATCCCTCAGTTTGTCCGACAAGGACGGCGGGGATTTGGAAGAACTGACACGACTTGTAGAATCGGACATCAAACCCGCACTAGAAGATATTGATGGTGTAGCTCAGGTTCAAGTGTCCGGTCAGTACGTTAAAGAAGTGCAATTGACGTTTGATCAAGCCAAAATGGCTGAACTCGGTCTAAGCGAAGATACGGTGAACGGCATCGTTAAAGGTTCATCCATTCGTGTTCCCCTCGGCCTCTTCGAACTGGATAAATCCCAGAAAGCCGTAGTTGTAGACGGCAACATCATCGGACTCGATGATCTGAAAGATCTGGCGATCCCAGTCGTACCTAGCGGAGCTGGGGCTGGTGCAAACCAAGGCGCTGGTGTTTCTGCGGGTCAGGGTGCTGGAGCGGCTGCTGGACAAGGTTCTGCTGCGACAGGGACTTCCCAAGGCAGCGGTGCTCAAGCCGGTCAAGCTAGTGGTCAAACTGCGGATTCATCGGCTCAAGCTGGACAAGGTGCATCTGGTGCTGCGCAAGGGTCCAATCCTGCAGCTGGTCAAGCTGGTAGCGGCAATATTGCTACAGCAAATCCATCGGGTGCCGCAGGTGCGGCAAACGCAGCAGGAATCCCTACCGTGAAGCTAAGCGACATTGCCAAGATTGAGGTCATCGGTCAAGCCGAGTCCATTTCCCGTACCAACGGCAAGGAGTCCATCGGTATTTCCGTGGTGAAATCCAACGATGCCAATACGGTGGACGTGGTTAAGGCCGTCAAAAATAAAGCAGAAGAATTGCAGAAGCAATTCAAAAATGCCGAATTGACGATCTTGCTTGACCAAGGTCAACCTATCCAGGATTCCGTCAACACGATGCTGGGCAAAGCTATATTTGGTGCCTTGTTCGCGATTCTGATTATCCTGCTCTTCCTGCGTAACATCCGTTCAACGATTATCTCCATTATCTCGATTCCGCTCTCCTTGCTCATGGCATTGACGGCGCTCAATCTGATGGACATTACCTTGAACATGATGACACTCGGAGCAATGACGGTTGCGATCGGCCGGGTTGTCGATGACTCCATCGTTGTTATCGAGAACATCTACCGCAGACTGACGCTCAAAAACGAGATGCTGAAAGGCCGGGATCTGGTTCGTGAGGCGACTCGCGAGATGTTTATCCCGATCCTCTCCTCAACCATTGTTACGATTGCAGTCTTCTTGCCGCTCGCACTCGTTAGCGGTATGGTCGGAGAGTTGTTCATGCCATTTGCCTTGACGATGGTATTCGCCCTGCTCGCATCCCTACTGGTTGCAATCACGATTGTACCGATGCTGGCACACAGCTTGTTCCGTAAAGGGATCAAGAACAAACAAAACCATGAAGAAAAACCAGGTAAACTGGCTGAAAGCTACAAACGCCTGTTGAACTGGACGCTCTCTCACAAAATCATTACCGTTCTTATTGCGGTTCTACTATTGGTCGGCAGCTTGTTCCTATACCCATTCATTGGCACAAGTTTCCTGCCAGAGCAAAAGGATAAATTCGCCACGATCACCTATAGTCCGGAAACGGGCTCACTTCGTGAAGATGTAGAAAAAGAAGCCCTCGTTGCTGAGAAATGGTTACTGAAACAGCCAGGTATGGAGAAAATGCAATATTCCATCGGCGGTGGTAACCCGCTCGCTAGCATGGGTGGAGGCGGCGGTAACTCTGCACTCTTCTACATTCAATACAATAAAGACACCAAAGATTTTACCGATGTGAAGAAACAACTGGTTGAAGGTTTGCAAAAAGAAGTGACCAAAGGCACATGGAGTGAACTCGACATGTCCGGCGGATTTGGCGGAAGCAACTTAAGCCTGTCCATCTACGGGGATAGTGTGGAGCAATTGAAACCTGTAGCTGAAGAAGTCCTGAAACTGGTTCAAGCGGAAAAGGACTCTTTTGAAAAAGCAGATACCACCATCTCCGACACCTACGGTCAGTACACCCTCGTTGCCGATCAGGAGAAGCTCAGCAAACTCGGCCTTACGGCGGGTCAACTGGCAATGGCACTGAGCCCTGTACGTGAACGTCCGGTACTTACGGAAGTGGATATCGACAACAAAACGTACAAAGTCTATGTAGAAACGGACAACAAAACGTTCAACAGCATCAAGGATATTGAAAATGAAAAGGTCACTTCACCGCTGGGCATCCAGATTCCAATCAAGGATGTAGCCAAAGTGGAAGAAGGCACTTCACCGAACTCCATCATGCGTATTGATGGCAAAGTGGTTGTACAGGTGACAGCGAACATTCTGGCATCCGATGTGACCAAAGCTTCGCAAAACCTGAAAGCCAACATCGACAAGCTGGACTTGCCGGATGGCGTTGAAGTGAAGTTTGGCGGTACAACCGAACAGATTAATGACACCTTTACGCAGCTTGGTCTGGCAATGCTGGCAGCCATTGCGATTGTATACTTCGTGCTCGTGGTGACATTTGGCGGCGGACTTGCACCATTCGCGATTCTGTTCTCTCTGCCATTCACCGTGATTGGTATCATGGTTGGTTTGTTTATCGCAGGCGGTACACTCGATGTATCCGCTATGATGGGTGCACTGATGCTGATCGGTATCGTTGTTACCAACGCCATTGTTTTGATCGACCGTGTTATTCATAAGGAAAACGAAGGACTCACGACGCGTGAAGCGCTGCTGGAAGCCGGAGCTACACGTCTGCGTCCAATCCTGATGACCGCTCTCGCAACGATTGGTGCCCTGCTGCCACTGGTAACAGGTCTCGAAGAAAGTGCAGGTATCATCTCGAAAGGACTCGGAATTACCGTAATCGGTGGTCTGATCAGTTCTACACTGCTTACGCTGGTCATCGTGCCAATCGTGTATGAGTTCCTGATGAAATTCAAAAAGAAAAAAATCGTCGATTAATTCAGTCTATCGTTATTCCCACGATTCAGATGTGATCGCGAGCAAAAATTTGCCCTTGACGGGTACTGGAATCTGTAGTGATTCCCGTGCCTGATCAAGGGCATTTTTTATCGTGTCGATGGTAAAAAGTCGAACATGTATCTGCTACCAATCTGATGCCATTTAAGATGTGTGACAAAAAGATCGATTATTTTTGTTATCCAGACTAAATGAACGTCAGGTTTAATCTCATCCGATCTAAATACACATACTTCCCCTTAAAAATCCAGCAAGTATGCAACCTGAATCCAGCATCTTTTGTATCAAATCTACAGATAAGTCATGGGAAAGGGCGGTGATGGTGTGGGGGAGACTACGCTTCACATCCGAGTTAGAGACATGCTGAAACGTCCTGTGTCTCGCAAGGCCGAGTACCTTGCCAGTCATCGTGCATTGGAGTGCTACGTACGCTGGATAAATTGTCGTTATCATCTGATAGAAAGGTTCGGTTTCCCTCAACTGGCTCTCTCGCTCGGCTGGAAGGTTCACGGAATGGACCGAATGCACTTGGCCCGGATGGGCAGAGAGTACGATGATGCGGTCCGAAAAAAAGACTGCTTTGGGGATGCTATGGGGATGCTATGGGTAACAAAGAGGAAGGTTTTTCCGGTGGAACGTTTAATCTCAAGTAGCTCCATCTGCAATTTTTCTTTGGTGAATTCATCCAGCGCAGAGAACGGCTCATCCATTAATAGAAGAGGTGGATCAAGTGCATGGACCGCTACCAAAGATGACAGAAACATGATCCACATCGATAAGCTGTTGTTCAGAGGTAACTCTTGTGGATGGATGAAGAGATACAACAGAGGGAGAGTTCATAGGCATTCTCCTTTGGAAGGATGGGATGGTTGGAGCAAACGTCAAGGCTGAATGGTGGAAGGTTAACCTACACAAACGTAACGGGTTGACTTGTTAGATACTACTATATCGATTTGGCCGAAAATTACATTATACAAACTGTGTGGAGTATGGGCTTGTACATGTGACACATTGTAAAATGAGATTGATTCTCAGCATTTTTTTTGCATATCTGTTTTATATCTCTTGCACATTTGTTGTGACATGAAATAACATGCAGTTGCCACAAATAAAATTTCCTCTCCACGCCCTCTTCTGCAAACAGCGTATATTCATTTGTATTAATTGATGAAATATTCGGAAAATATGACATATCCACTCGTAATGCTATGAGATTTCATGTATAACGTTGGATATAGACAGAGATTGTAATAAAGCCATGGTGGGATACAGTTGTACCAACGATAGCTTGAATTACCACAAAATCATGAAAAACAACATGTTTGAGGGCTGTTCAAATCTTTTTAAATCCAAAATTTAAATTTGGGGTGGTCATCATGTTTGATTGGCTGGGATGGAAAAAAGGGTTACCGCTGTGGTGGTCTTATCGGTTGAATGCACACCGGAAGGAAGATGTGGAGCACATTTTTGAAGGGATCGCGGAGACAAGAAGACAGTTATTGATAGATTGGGCGAGTGATCAGTGGAGTCATCTGGATCGATTGCTTCAGCAGATCGGATCGGTTAACTTCCAGGAGGTGGAGCACGGATCAGCACAGGCAGAAAAGCTGGATACCTGGTTTAAGGCGAGCTATGCACGCACCCAGGATAGTACGGAATTGTTCATACTTAACGAGCAGCATCAAGTTGTATTTTCTACATATCAGAAACATATAGGTCAGCGTTATACCCCTCACGAGAATATATCCTTTGGTCCCGGATTGAGCTATGGACAAGCAACTATACACGGTCAGAAATGTCTGTATGGTCCGTATTCTGATCCGCTTACGCTGGAAATCGGACCACGCTCGTCCACATTTCATGACGCGATTACCCTGATGTTCATTGTCCCTATCGTGCAACAAGGTAGGTACGCAGGTGCTTTATGCAGCCGTATTCCTGGCGACGTGCTTGGTGATCTCATTCAGCGTGAATCGGGACACATCTATCCGGACTCAGGTGATAACTATCTGTTTATGGCCGAGTCTGTGTTGCGACCTGAGCTACAGCCAGGTACTGCTCTATCTCGGAGCCGCTTCGAGGATCGAACATTCACACATGGAGAAAACCTGAAAGACGGTGTAACAACCGATTGGGGCATCGTGTCTGTCCAAGAGCATACAGAGCTTGAGCTGATGTTCACCGATCCCTCTACCGGCCAATTACATCCGGGCGTATCGAAAACGATTCAAAATGGCTCCAATCTGTTTGTGTCCTATCCCGGTTATTCGGATTACCGCCATATTCCCGTCATCGGTAAAGGTATCACCTTTCATCTCCCTCACTGCCCGGATCGCTGGGGCATGATGTGCGAAGGTGATCTGGAAGAAGTGTACCGCATACGCAGTATCGGATGGCGACAATTCAAACAGCATAGCTTCTATATTATGCTCTCGGCCCTTCTTGCTGCCGCCTTGATTTTTGTGCTGACAGGCAGCGGATGGAACGCTGCTGCAATCGCCGGCTTTCATGTCATCTTGGGATTCTTGGGTGCATTCCAGCTTCATCGCAAACAATACAACCGCGTCCATGGGGACTTGCGGAGTCTCAGTCAATTCATTCGGGTGAACGCGGAGGGTAAAGGTGATCTTACCCAGCGTCTGGACACAAACGCTTTTGCTCAAGATGAATCAGGTGAACTGGCTAAATGGATTAATAATATGATTGATTCTCTGGAGAGCATTATGCTCAAAGTCCAGCGGGCTACGGTGGACGTGATGGATAATCAGCATCTGATGCGTGCATCTACAGAGACCACTCAAGTGACTACTGACCGCGTCAACCTCAAGCTTGGTTCAATGATTCAAGCTACCCGTACACAATTACAAGATCTGGATCAAGCCAAGCTGGCCGCTGATCATATGCGTTTAACCCTAAAGCAGTTGGAGACATCCGCCAATGAACAGATTGGTGTAGCGAGACAGGAAGTAGATCGCATCGGTGATAAAATGATTCAAATCTCCAGTGCCGTGTCGGATACTAACCAGACGATCCTCTCCTTCCTCGGCACAATGAAAGACATCTACCGCGCCTTGGCGGTCATTGAAGAAATATCCGCACAGACCAATCTGCTCGCATTAAATGCGACAATCGAAGCCGCTCGCGTCGGAGAGCATGGACGCGGGTTCTCGGTTGTCGCTGAAGAGATTCGTAAGCTGGCCGATGTGTCCCGCTCCTCTACAGAGGACATTCATCAGATTTTGGATCGGATCTCGACGGCTGCAAGCGCAGCTTCCAAGCAAATCACCGAAGGAGACCAGGTGCTCGCCGAAGGAACAACGCTGGTTCAAGCAGCGTCAGAGCTTCTCCAAAAAGCCAGCTCCGAAGAAGCCGAGCGTACCCAAGTCGTCGATCAGGTCGTATTTTTGATGGAAAATATCGCTGCCATCAGCCACCAAAATCGGGTGACCTCCGCCGAGGTGGAAGCCGAGATGATGGCGTTGATTCGGGATATGTTGAAGGTTCAGCAATCCTCCCATGATGTGGAGGCCATTACCCTGTTCCTGCAACAAGTCGTTGGCCAATTTCAATTAAATCAGCCTGCTTAAATTGCTATCATGGGACGTCATCATTGACGCGGATTGGAGAAATAGCTAAAATTTGATGCAACTGTTGCTTTTACAATTGTCGTATCATTTACTATAGAAGGTTTCCAATCTGAACCGTTGAAAGGGTGGTCTGCATGGAACTGCTTCAGGATTCATTTGGCCGTATACATGACTACATCCGTATTTCCGTTACGGACCGCTGCAATCTGCGCTGTGTCTACTGTATGCCCGCGGAAGGCATGGAGTTTGCTCCGCATGATGAGATAATGAGTTATGAAGAAATTACGGAAGTGCTAAAAGTGCTCGCCCCGATGGGCATGCGCAAGGTTCGGCTCACGGGGGGAGAACCCCTGGTACGTAAGGATTTGCATAAACTTGTGGGCATGATCTCTGCCATTGATGGCATCGAGGACATTGCACTGACCACGAATGCCTTGTTGCTGGACAAACAGGCGAAGGCTTTGAAGGATGCTGGGCTGAACCGCATTAATATTAGCCTGGACTCCCTGCATGCTGACCGCTTCTCTATGATCACACGCGGTGGAGATGTCAATAAGGTGCTGAAGGGTATCGAGGCAGCTACTGCGGTGGGCCTGGCACCGATCAAGCTGAATGTCGTGCTCATGAAAGGCATTAATGATGATGAGATCAAGGATTTTATCGCTATGACGATGGATCAGCCGCTACATGTGCGATTCATTGAATACATGCCAATCGGGCAGGCTTCCGATTCCTGGCGTCAATCGTATTTGCCGCTGGAGGCCGTGACGGATGTATGCGCCGAGGCTGGCTGGACGGTTGAGAATACCGAGGGCCCTGCCGGGAACGGTCCATCACGTAATATGAAAATTACAGGCTCCCAAGGCACATTTGGTCTTATTCATCCGGTCAGTGACCACTTCTGTGATAACTGTAATCGGCTGCGCCTTACAGCGGATGGACATATCAAGGCTTGTCTATACTGGTCAGATGAATACAATGTTCGCCGCTATGTAGATGATCCCGATGCGATGGCTGCACTTTTCCTGAAAGCACTCGGTACCAAACCGAAAAATCATGAAATGGCGCTGGCACTGGAGAAAAAAATGCAATCCCACACCCCGACGGTACGACGCATGTCGCAGATCGGTGGATAGAACGAAGCCGTACAGCCCCTACGACACGTAAGAAATGCTTCAATCACCTAACGGAAGACACATCGTTTATCGAACATTCCGTCAGTTGAGAACGTCATAATAAGTGCTGTATTATGTATGATCAAAACAGACGAGAACATCATGTTCCCGTCTGTTTTTTTTGCACATATGTAAATATCGTATTAAAAACATAACATGCTCTGATTCAAACGCTTCAAAAAAATGTAATAGACGTTATGCCCTTTTTAGGCCTAAATTATGCTAATCGATCTGACGATGTATAATATACACCCAGATGATATACACACATACCTACAGGAGCTGAACTTATTGAACATCGTAGAAGCACTCACTGCAGCAAGTCCTTATTTTAAAATTATGCTGAAAGAACACGATATTATGATTGCCGTTACCGATACCGAGAAGTTCTGGTATTACGTTCCCGGCAACGAGCTTGATCTTGGCATCAGAGCCGGAGATCCGATCTCTCTTGAAGACCCTACACTGCGCCGGGCACTTGTGCATGGGGAGACCTCAGCCAATCGCATTGACGCCAAATTTTACGGCACACCCATTATTTCATCCGCCACTCCTCTTTATGATGATGAAGGAAAGATTGCAGGAACGCTTGCTATAGGTTTTTCACTTCAGAACGAAGAAAAGCTGGAGCACTTTACCGACCTGATTACAGGCATCAGCGGCAGGTTATCAGAGATGGTGCAGACGGTTGCTGCACAGTCCGAACAGCTAACTGCTTCGTCTACGCAAATTTTGGACAATACACGCCTTGCTGTGAAGAACTCCGGTGAGGTCAACAAAGTTGCCGTATTTATTCGTGAAGTATCGGAACAAACGAATTTGCTTGGCCTGAATGCAGCCATCGAAGCCGCACGCGCGGGCGCGGCAGGTGCGGGGTTCGGCGTAGTTGCCACCGAAGTGCGTAAACTGTCCACCGGAACCAAGGAGGCGACGGTGAACATTGAACGTTCCCTCAAGGATGTGCAGTCCTCCATTCAGCAGATGGAACAGGAAATTACCTCCATAACACAGTCCAGCAATGCACAGTCTGAACTTGTAACGGAGTTCAGTGAGATTATTGACCATCTGAACGCAACAAGCCAAGATCTTAAAGTGTTTATTGAATCGATGCTGCTAAAAGCAGAATAAACGGATACATCAAGCTTCCCGTGACTCTGTGACGGGGAGCTTTTTTGCTACGAAGTGTTAGCTAGCAGGTGCACGGCTGCCCCCTTCTTACACCCATCCAGCCTTTACGATTCCCTAGTTTTCATTGATTCACCTTGCTCATGTGCTTTGAACACCTGATTTAGGAGTTAAAAAGCCTCCAGCACATCATCAGCGCGATTCCAACCATAATCAAAGCGGATATGCGGTTCAGCACAATTCGTAGATGCCCTGTGCGATCATGATTGCCAACTATGCTGCCTGCAGCGGCAAGCCCCAGAAACCAAATCCAGGATACAGCCATTGTTGTGACCGTAAAATACATACGCTCCAACCCTGCATACTTAATGGAACTTGTACCAATGACAGCCACGGTATCCAGTAAAGCATGCGGATTGAGAATAGACACCGAAGCGGCAAAAGCAATCTGCCGACCTGCCGACATCGCTGTCGGGGCTTTATCTGAGGAAGCCGATGATTTCCATAACCCCCAGGCCATGTAGAGCAAGAACAGGCTTCCAGCCGCATATAAAACATGGGTGAGTATAGGCCATTGAATCAAAATGAGAGACATGCCCCCTACAGCGGCTCCAATCAGCAGCGTATCACTAATCCCTGCTGTAATTATAGCCGGCAGTGCATGCAAGTATTTCTTCTGCGTTAACCCTTGATTGAAAATAAATACATTCTGAACACCCAGCGGTAAGATCAAGCCAAATGCCAGCACCACTGCATGAATAAAAACGTCCATTGTCCATCCCCCTTATCTCTTTCTTCAGCGTAAATGAAATTAGGGAAGACGTAACCAACCACTTGGATGGCATGGAGCCCAACCAAATGGTATAGTGGACGATACAAACACGATAACGGACTCTTTCTTTATAACTACAGGAGGTGAAATTACCTGATGGGACGTCAATATTCCAATACATCTTCTAGACAAATTTGGCAGCCTAACCCTGCGCTTGATTTGCCTATGTATCGTCAGATTGAAGCCTATATCCGGCAAAAAATCACAACAGGCGAGTGGTCGGCTGGGACTCGTCTGCCTTCTCAGCGAACACTGGCAACATCCATGGGTGTAAACCGCAGTACGCTGGTCACCGCTCTGGATAACCTGACTGCGGCAGGGATGATTGAAGGCCGACACGGAGGCGGTACCTACGTCTCCGGTTCCGGTTGGCACAGTATGGCCCATGCCGCCTTACCCAACTGGAGCGAAGCTGCACAGGAAGGCTGGTACTATCCGAATTTGCCCGAGATTCAGCAGATTAATCAGGCAGAGTTCAGACCCGGCATTATTCGGCTGGGTACAGGTGAGCTCGCGCCAGAGCTGATGCCTAACGAAGCGTTTAATAAAATCCTCCAGACCCTGTCCAGCCAAACACGTATGCTGAATTACATCGAACCTCAAGGCAGCCTGGCGCTTCGTGAGGCGTTGTCCATACATTTGCAGTCTAATGGCATTCAGGCCTCACCTGATTCGATTCTGATCGTATCGGGATCTCTACAAGCACTGCATCTAATCTCTGTGGGACTGCTGCCTCGTGGATCTACTGTCTTGTTAGAGAAGCCGTCCTATCTCTATTCCATCCATGCCTTCCAATCGGCAGGGCTAAAGCTAAACGGAATTGCCATGGAGGAAGAGGGATTACATCTGGGACATTTAGAACATGCGATACGAACGTTGCACTCAGGAAACGACGAGAATAACAGCGAGTCCTTCCCGCTACTGTACACCATACCGAGCTTCCATAATCCTACAGGCAGCGTGATGAGCTGCCGTCGCCGGGATGAATTGATGTCCCTCGCCCGCAACTCCGGCATTTCGATCTTGGAGGATGCCGCTTATCAGGAACTTTGGCTGGATCCCCCTCCTCCTCTTCCACTTAAGGCAATGGATCAGGAAGGTCGGGTGCTGCATATGGGCACTCTCTCCAAAGCGGTCAGTCCAGGTCTTCGTCTTGGCTGGCTTGTCGGTCCTGTGCCCGTCATTCGAAGGCTGGCCGATATCAAAATGCAGACGGATTACGGTACCAGTTCACTCGCACAGGAAGCCGCCGCATTATGGTTTACAGATGGCCATCACACAACTCATATGGAGCGGCTACGTCCGGAGCTCCGAAGACGCAGAGACTTCATGCTGGAGCTACTGCATCGCTATTTTCATGACATTGCAGAATGGGCAACGCCAGAAGGCGGGTTCTATATCTGGCTACGCTTCACAGCGGAACCCTTGTCTATCCGTAAGCTGTTCTCTGCCTGTCTGGAAGCCGATGTTCTAATCCACCCAGGTTATCTGTATGATCGGCTGGATGCGAGTCATATCCGGCTCTCTTATGCCTATGCTTCGCAAGATGAGATGGAGCGCGGACTGATTGTCCTTGCACAAGAAGCACACAGGCTAATGAAGCCCAGCGTGTGAGCAACATCTCTTTACATTGCAATATTGTAAAATACGTCGTTGCCCCCTATTGTACTGCTGATACTCAACTTGCGCTTATTTGGGATGCTCACCTTGGTGTCCCTCTCTTTCCATAAATGAGAATAGCCTTGAACTAACGGAGTATATCCGCAGTTCAAGGCTATAAGCATGAGCTTTTACACACTTAAGTGTGTAGAGTGGAATCGCAGGAACAGGAACAAGCTCCTATACCTATTATCCTTTGACCGCTCCCTCCGCAATACCCTCCATAATGAACTTTTGGAAGAATGCATAGATCAGGATAACCGGAATTGCAGTCAAAACCAGAGAAGAGAGAATTAACGGCCATTCCTTGTTATACTCACCAAACAGCATGTTCGTGGACAGGATAAGTGTGTACCGGTTTACATCCGTCAACATCAATAGCGGTAACAGGAAGTCATTCCATATCCACAGGAAGTCCAGAATTGCAATCGTCACCGTGATCGGAAGCAGCAGCGGGAAAATAATCTGAAAAAACGTCTGGAACTCGTTACATCCATCGATCTGAGCCGATTCTTCGAGTTCACGCGGAATGGACTTCACAAACCCGTGATAGAGGAAGATCGCCATGTTTACACCAAGTCCGATATAGATCAGAGCCAGTCCGTAAGTGCTTCCCTGCACCCCCATCCCCTTCGCGACACGCGTCAGCGGGATCATGATGGAATGGAACGGCACCAGCATGGAAGCGACAAACATGAAGAAGATCAGATTGCTAAGCCTGCCGGAAGTCCGTGACAGCTTGTATCCTGCAAGCGAAGCACAGAAGACGATGCCTCCGATACCCAGAATTGACACAATCGCGGAGTTCAGCGAGCTGCCGAGCAGATTGATTTTGTTAAACGCATCCGTGTAGTTCTCCCAATGTAATGTGGTCGGCAGAGCAATAAAGGATTGGAACATTTCACCCTGTGTTTTGAATGAGTTCACCACAGCCATGTAGATCGGTAGCATGGCTACCAGAGAGCCGAGAATCAGTAACAGCCGAATCAGGTAGTTATTCAGTCGCTGCATTCTCATGCTTCCACCTCTTTTCTCTTCATGACGGTGATCTGGATGAGTGTAAAGATAAGAACGATAGCAAACAATACAACCGATTTGGCACTGGCATAACCGTATCTGAAGTTGTTCGAAAAAGCTTCTTCATAGATATTCATGGTGATGACCTGTGTAGCCCGACCCGGGCCGCCGCCTGTCAATCCATAGACCACCTCGAACACTTTGAATGCACCGTTCAGTGTCAGGAAGAAACAGATTGTAATAGCGTGTGTAATCATCGGCAGTACGACGTTACGTAACACTTGAAATGCATTTGCACCGTCAATAACCGCGGCTTCCTTGAGGCTTTTCGGTACACCCTGCAATGCAGCCAGGTAGATGATCATCATATAGCCCACACCGTTCCAAAGCGATACGATTAGAATCGAGTAGAAGGAGAACTTCGGATCACCGAGCCATTGTTGGTCGAGAAAAGAAACGGCCAATTTCTCAGCCAGCTGCGGCAACACCTGGGAAAAGATGAACGTCCACATGAATGCACTGATGATTGTACTGATCATATTGGGCATGAAGAACAATGTGCGGAATAACCCTTTGCTGCGTGTACGCGACTCAATGAACACGGCGAGCAGCAATGCAATGACATTTTGCAAAATCAGCATAAAAATAACATATTTCATCGTAAACCACAGCGAGTTGAGGAAGTCAGGATCTTCCTTGAACAATTCCACAAAGTTCCCCAGCCCGATAAAGCTGTAGTCACGGTTTAACCCGTTCCAATCCGTCAAGCTGTAGAACATCCCGCTAAACGTCGGGTACAGCAGGAATATCGCATAGATTACAAAGGCCGGCGCTGTGAACGCGAGCAATGAAAGATACTTTTTGAACACATTCGTAGCCATAACTTCTCCCCCTTTTTGCACAGCGGATGAAGGTTAACGGGGGAACGAAGATCGTTCAGCCAGCCGTTTCATCTGCTTCGAGACTGTTACGAAATAAAGTACCGCTAATTTGTTGACAAAACCCCGAGCTTAATACGGAACCAAACGAGATTTTGTCAACAAACGCAGGTACTGCTTTCTTACAACTCAACCTTGTTGATCGTTCAGGCGCTTACTTGTTAAGCATCCCGCTCTTATTTATTGACTTTATTGTAGGATTTCCACGCTTTGTCGAGCGCATCGATCACCTGCTGTTGATTCAACTGTCCGGAGTAGTACCCTTGAAGAGCTTTACCAGACTCATCCTTCACGGCTTGTGGAATCTTTGGATCTTGATAAGCTTTGCCTTCATTAACATATTTCAGGGCGTCGTCTACCCACGGGAAGCTCTTGAACGTATGCACTTTGGCAACCGGATTAAACTTGAGCGCTTCATAGAATGCACTGGAATCTTTATCATCCAGAATGTAGTTTACAAAGTCGAGTGCCACTTCTTTGTTTTTACTTGATGACGATACAGCTAGTGAAGTGGATGTGCTCAGGTTGATTTTCGTATCATCCGGATTATCGTTCAGCGGCATTGGAGCTACACCAAAATTAACGTCAGGGTTGGACTTCAGAATCGTTTCTGCGTACCAAGGTCCTTGAATCCACATCGCCGCTTTGCCTGTAGCATAAGCGGCAGCGCCGTCATCGGCTCCAACTTCAAGCGCTTTATCCGTTCCGTTCGCATTGACGAGATCAAACACATCAAACAGTGCTTTCATATCGGAGAAGGAAGCTTCGTCCTTGTTCATTTTTTCCACAAAGTCTTTGTGCTCCGTTTGTGTCAGCGCCCCTACAGTGAGTGGCAGGAATAATTGCGGAACCCAAGCTTCTTTGTAAGACAGCTCAAACGGTGTAATGCCAGCTGCTTTCAGCTTCTCTACAACCGCTTTCATTTCTGTCAACGTTGTTGGAACCTCCAGCCCTTGTTCCTTGAAGATATCTTTGTTGTACAGATAACCCCATGACAAGGTTTCCAGTGGAACCGCAACCACTTTGCCGCTTGCATCCGTTACCGAAGGTTTAACCGAATCCAATAATTTATCTACAAAAGGTTGGTCGGACAAGTCCTCCAGATATCCGGCTTTGCTGAAAGGTGGAATCTCATTCACCGCATGCAGAGCAAATACGTCTGGTGCGTCATTGGAAGCAAGTCTTGTTTTCAAAATCTGAGGTGCATTATCTGCTGGCGGCATCTCCAGTTGCACATTCACTTCAATGTTTTTGTCTGCTTTTTCCTTGGCTTTGAACTGTTCTATATATTTATCGTAATGTTCTTTCAGCCTTGGTTGAGCAACGAATACTTTGAGGTTTACGGTGCTGCCAGCTTTGACTTCGTTCTGTTCATTATCCGTGCCTGCATTCGAGCCGCAGCCTGCGAGCAGAACGCTGACCAGTGCCGCACTTACAACGCTTTTCCATACTTTCATCTCTTATGACCTCCCGGTGTGACTGGTTTGTCTTTCATAGGCTTATTATATATCGCAAAATGTAAGCGCTTCATTGGACAAAATTAGACTCTTCCATTGGATTATTTTAAACCTTAATTCAAGCAACATTCCCCGAATGATTCATTCGGGGAATGGGTTAGGCAACTTATGCTGGCCTTTGCGCATCTCTCCGGGTGACACACCAAAGTGCTTTTTGAATACCCGATAGAAGTAGGACACATCTTCATACCCCGTCATCTCGGCGATATGTTTGAATGGAATCTGATCATCCATCACCCACTCTTTGGCCTTGGTCATCCGAAGTTGAACCACATAATCGGTCACGTTCACGTCATATTCTTTCTTGAAAGCTTTGCTCAAATATTCCTTACTGACAAAAAATATTTGGGCAAGCTGCTCCAGCGTAATCATCTCCATGCAGTGTTGCTGCATATATTGCTTTACCTCTTCGAGGTTGAGCTTGTTCTTATACTTACGCTGGGCAATTAATTGTTCCAGCGCCTGATAATAGGAAGCGGAGATCCATTCCACAGCCGCCCGGATCGAACCCAGCGCTGATGCAGGAGGCAATATTCCCTCTTCCGGACGATCAAACAGCCCATTGGACACACATAGCTCGTCCAGTATATTCTGCAGCTCATAAACCGCACGCCCAAGCTGGCGAGGTCTGCGAACCTCGTTTTGTTCCAGCTTCTGCTCTAATTGATGAAACCATTCCCGCAGGCTCGTCAGGTTCAAGTCGTTGAAGCGCAGACGTGCTTGCTGCTGGAACAGAGAGAATTCACCCGCGAATGAAGCCGGATAAGCTTCCCACACTTCTGGTGCCGTAGCAGCTTTATCCAGTTCATGACTACATTTCGCCAGCGTAGCATTTAGTTCATCCGGATTCACCGGTTTCAGCAGATAATCAGCTGCACGATATCGCAGAGCATGTTTAGCATAATTAAAATCATCATAACCGCTCACCACAACGACCTTAATCTCCGGGTACTGACTGCTCAGCGTCTGCATCAGCTCGACACCATCCGATCCAGGCATACGCATGTCCGTAATAATAAGATGAGGTTGCAACGTCTTGACCATCTGTATCGCCTGTTCTCCATCCTCTGCTTCACCGCAGACAACCAAGCCGAGCTCATCCCATTCACCAAGATTACGTAAAATATCGCGATTCCACGGCTCATCATCCACCAGCAACACTCTATAGATCTCCTTGCTCACAAGGGCTCGCCTCCTGTTGTGCAGGGGATCGTTACGATCACTTTTGTTCCCTGCCCAAGTTTACTTTCCATACGCATACCGTAATCGGGTCCAAAATGCATCACCATTCGTGATGCGGCATTGAGCAGTCCAATACTCGTGCCTGAATTCCATACCCGATCGGTATACCGCGTAATGCGTTCCAGTTTGGATTGCATCTCTACGAGCCTGTCCGGCTCCATACCCATGCCATTATCACAAATTTGAATCTTCACCCTACCCTGCTGTGGATCACAGAGCACTTCGATGCCTAGCTTCCACTCCCCAGGCTTTTTCTCCAGCCCATGCAAAAATGCATTTTCTACAATAGGCTGTAAGGATAACTTCGGAATATAACACTCTCGGAGTTCTCCCGTAATTTCCAGCTTATATTCAAGCCGGGTGGCAAAACGTTGCTTCTGAATCAGCATATAATGCTCCAATTGATCCAGTTCGGATTGCAGAGGGACAAGGCCGTCCGGTGCCCGTACAATATAGCGGAACATCTCGCTTAATGCTCGGATCACCTTGTAGCTATCTGCCGGCTTTTGCGAATAGACCATGCCACCGATCATTTGTAATGTATTTTGCAGAAAGTGGGGATGAATCTGAGATTGTAGTGCTTTGAGCTCGGCTGTCTGTTTCTCCAGATTCATCAAATAGTTATCCCGGATATGCTCCCGAATTCGACTAGCCATACCGTGCAAATTTTTCTCCAGTAGGCCAATCTCATCCACTCGTCCGCTACGCTCTACTTTACGATCCTTGATCAACTGGATACCCTTCATTGAATTCGCCAGTCTGACAATAGGTTTAGAGGTTCGCCAAGCGACCAGTGCCGCCAGAGCAACAGACACGACCGTTGCCACTCCGCCCACAACTAGCCCATACTTCATCGTTTCCAGTGCACTCTCGTTAATGACATGATCCGGTACGATTTTAATCACCCGTAGCCCTGTCGACTCAATATCGTGATAGAAAATATATTCCTGTGCTGTACGAATAAAACCCGCGTTATTCTTCGTTTCGCTCAGCTGCTTCAACGCTTCATCCGATGGCTGGATGGAGGAGTTCGGCTGATATACCGGATGACCTGAACTGTCTCCGATATAGGCGGTATAAGCTCCCCTGCTGTCGAGCAGTTCAAGCGTCTGGTTAAACTCGGCCCACTTGATCTCCAGACTGATTGCTCCGATCTGAGCCTGATCCTCAAAGCGGTTCATGCTGCGGGTCATATGGAACTTTTGCGGATCTACCGGATCATTGATAATTGTAAAGTCTTTATGCTCCGTAAAAAGCTTATGATACCCTTGCGGAATATCCGCAACCGTCTTAATTCGGGATTCCATAGAATTGAAGGTGAACAGGGTGTCCTGCTCCTTCAAGTACAGTTCGACCCCAAACACATAATTGCCAGCAGAATAGTACACACTGTTCAGCATATTAAAAACAGCCTTTTGTTCGTCAAAACGGCTGGAAGCAGGCGCTTCTTGGCCCAACGCCAAATACTGATGTAGCTCATCACTGATCTGAATGGAATAAATGATATTATTCATGCGGGTAAACTGTTCTGCCAGATAGACAGAGGCCCAATTCATATTGACCCGGTTCGTATCCATAACCTCGGCTTCCATGGAGGAACGCGCATTCTCCGCGGCTACCGCAGTTATCACAATGACTGGCAGTACAGCGACCAGGGTCATGGTCAGTATCAATTTATTACGAATGCTGCGCTTGAAAGGGTCTATCAGCCGACGGTATAATTCGTTAAACACAGCGCATCCACTCCTGAGCTAAAATAAGACAAACGCCCTAGCATCAAAGCCGAGGGCGCCATGGTCTTGTTATTTTTTTCGGAAAATATGAAGTGAATGTTGAACCAAGATTTTACACAGGCCACTCCGATGACAGAATAACCTTTCAATCGCTGTTATCCCCAGATTTTTTTGATTCCTTTTTCCAAAAGGGAAAATCCGGTGATAAGCGTATGCTTCCGATGGAGCTTTCTTGCAGAAAGCTTTTAGGCGAACGCTTCGCTTTTTCAGATTTTTTCTGTCCTCTCCGTTAAAGTGTAAAAGAACAATTCAAAATCTTCTATTTTCCTTGGGAACTTAAAATCTGCACTATTATTCCCTAGTGTTGTTCGATAATGCGTATGCCCCATCGTTCCAGCTTGATCTCCTGCCCAGCAGCAATCGAATCTCCCGATAACAGCTCTGTCCCTTCGCCGTGCACGTGCTTGAAGGAAACCGGCTCATCCGCATAGTTGAAATAGTAGCGGATGGTATGCCCATGATCGTTCAAACCCGTCTTCACAATGATTGGAAAAGCAAGCTCCTGATCCGCTCCCCATACACCCGCGTCCTTCATCACACGTTCCAGTACCTTGCGAATGACGGCAGCGCTCGTATAACAGCCAACATATGTTGCTTTGCCTTTACCGTAGTTATTTTGCGTGATTGCCGCATACTCTCCCCAATGTGGATGATCGTACCAAGCGAGCACCTCCGCAGTCGTCGGCGTAATCAGCTCCATCCAGGTGTGTACCTGATTATGCTCCTCACCTACGCCAAATGGATCATCGCGTAGCCCAACATGCTTTGGCTCAACAAACAAGTTGTAGCTAATGCCACATGCTTCACTGATCAGTCCGGGCTGACGTGTAGAACGAACTTTGATGTGTTCATTGGCAAAACCGCTTTTGAACGAGTAGACGATATGTCCGCCGTCCTGTACAAATTGATTTAATTTTTCCAGCAATGCATCCGAAGCAGCATACAGAGCAGGCACCACTAGCACATCATAATCTGCATAACTCTCCACGGAAGGATCGATAAGATCGCAGCCAATGTTCATTTTATACAGCTCATCGTACATCCAGCGCACAACGTCGTTGTAGTTCTTGTCACTGGTAAAGTTAAAGCCAAACCACTTGATGGAGGTTAACGCCTCGTTACTAAACAGTACAGCCACCCGATTTGTTATCTTCAGATTCACCAGCTTAGGACTCAGGCGAGCAAAATCGCGGCCAATCGTCTGCGCTTCGTTATACACCGGATTCGATTCGAAATCATGGCTTAGCAGGCCTTTCCAGTAGGTCTCAAACGAATTGTGCAGCGAGTGCCAATGCCAGTAGGCCACCATATTTGCTCCGGAAGCCAGATGACTGAATGCCTGTAATCGCAGTTGGCCCGGATAAGGAACCCAGTGCCAGAAGGCCTGTGCTTCGGTCTCCAGAACAAGGTAGTTGGATTGTTTGGTGGAACGCGCCACATCTCCTCCGAACGAAATCTCAATGCCGGTTAACTCATCTTGGGAAGGATGATAGATATCTACACTGGTGATGTCAAAAGGTCGGGATGCTGCAAAATGATCCACATCCCCCTGAATGCCGTAGGAATACCCGCGCCATTCAAAGTCAAAGTTCTGGGTAACAAACTGGCCTTCCTGTTTGTACTCATTAACAATCCCAACTTGCCACGCCAAGAAATCCGTGACCAATTGCCGCTGGAACTTGGCAAACTCAGCTCCCAGGCTACCGTTAATCGTACCCACAACGGAAGGGAAGTCCTCCCAACTATTGATCCGATTACTCCAGTAATCCAGTCCAAATTCCTTGTTCAACTCGTCCAGGGAGCTGAACTTGTTCCGCATATATTTAACAAACTGTAACTGCACGTTGTCTCCAGCTGTGTTGTAGTGCTTGGTTTCATTATCTGTCTGATATCCGATAACCGCCGGATGTTTGCTCACGCGTGAGATCAGCTTACGAATGATGCGCTCTGCATAAAACAGATACGTCGGATGCGTGATGTCCATAATCTGTCTTGCTCCATATTTTCCAGGTCCCTGTGCGGTTGTTGCCAGCACGTCCGGGTGCTCCTTCACCATCCACGTCGGAACAGCATACGTTGGTGTGCCTACGATGACATGAATTCCGGCCGCATGCATCGCATCCAGCACCCGATCGACGGAAGTGAAATCAAACACACCGTTTTGCGGTTCATGGGTACTCCACGTTGATTCGGCGATGCGTACGACATTGATCCCAGCATCCTTCATCATCTGAATGTCCTTGTCCAGTCTTTCATATGGCATATATTCATCATAATAGGCTACGCCGTATAATAATTTGTCCATGAAATAGTCTCCTTTGAGTGCATAAGGTAAGTTGACATGTTCCCGCTTCTAATGGTAGCGTTTACATTAATGCTAGTATCGTTTTATTCGTTGTTTAATATCTGTTGATACGCTTGCATATCCCGATATATTAGGATGTCCGCGTTAAACTGATTATAATGAAGTACATGCATAGTGCCGATGGCACAAGGCGAGTATTTTTTACCCTTTTCCGAGGTGAATGTCATGGATATCCGTTCGCAGCTTCGAGAGATGCCATACCATACGCTGGCTCACTGGCTTCCAATTATCGATTGTAACATCAAATTTTATGGCGCTCATAGCCAGCAAGTTCCATATAGGTGGGCTATGCCTGAGGAGACACATCCGGGCTTTGAGATCATTCTGATCATTCAGGGAACGCAGGAGAGTGTGATTCATGGCTACACGTATACGGTAGACGAAGGCTCGATCCTGCTCATTCCGCCAGGATTCAAACATACCAATGCATGTATCTCCGCGGAAGGCATGACCTATTTTAGCGCACATTTTAACGTGGATGATCCGGTATTCACCTTAAAACTCATGTCTCAGCGAAGCAGAATCTATGCCGCCGGTACGGGAGATAATATGAAAATAAAAGCCGTACTTGAAAGCTGGATGAGCATGATTAATACGGCCGAGGCTTATTCGTCCACAGACAAATTACTCATGCAAGCACGGATGTTCGAACTGTTTGCGCTGTTATCTCAAGCAGCAGAGAATACACCCGAATCCACGATCTCGGTGGATGTTGCTCATGCCCCTGCTCCGACCGCCATGCATTACGCAGGAGCGATCGCTGAAGCGATCAAGCAGGCTTTCCATGCCCAGTTACGATCACGGGACGGCAATGTATCTTCAGTCAAAGTCGAGCAGATCATCTCGTCGTTTGGCATTAGTCCGGGATATGGTTTACAAGTTTTTCGCAAAGTATTTGGTCATTCTCCGCGGGCCTACCTGTCCAGCCTGAAACTGCAAGAGGCCAAGGTGTTGATCGAGCAACCTGATCTTTCGCTTGGGGAGATTGCCATCAAACTTGGTTATACCCATTTGTCTCATTTCAGCAGACAATTCAAACGCTGGACGGGCCAAAGCCCTCTTCTCTATCGAAATCAACATGCAGAAGATAGCCTTAATCCATTTTCTCAACTTCCAGAGGGGGACTCGAAACGCTGAAAACGAATTCGTATATTTTCGAATTCCTCGGGAGTATTCATATTGCTCAGTTGTAGTGCGGGATGTTCAATACCGACTTGCTCCAGTTCGTCTATTTCGGAAAAATGGCAATCGATCTCTTCCAGCCAGCGAATGACACGCAACCGGTCATGAATAAGGCACTGTTCTAGCTCGGGAAGCACATGTCTGTGGTAAAGCCCTGCAAGGGGATGAATGCGCCCTTCTACTCGCGGAACGATGGCATTGTATGTTGGATATTGTACTGCGAGCCTCTTCATTCCATTGAAAAAAGAGGTTTGCAGAAGCGGCATGTCGCAGGCACTGAGCAGATTCCACTCTGTCTGGGAGGCACTGAGTGCTGCGTGGAGCCCCGCAAGTGGCCCCTTGCCCGTGTAAACATCCTGTACGCATTCGAAATCCTTATCCCCCAGTGCGCTGTAGATCGCTTCACTCGAACCTGTTGCAACTAAAATTCGGGATACGGTGGGTCTGATCGCATTGTTTATATGAGTTAACACGGCTGAACCATTCAGTTCGAGTAGTGCTTTGTTCGTTCCCATTCGGCTGGATAATCCACCTGCCAATATAATGCCTGTCCATTTTTCAGCGTCCATAACGCTCTCCTCTTCCCGTAAGAACCTGAGTTATATATTCGTGCAATATTACACCGAACTTATAAAGCACATATCCATATTATACATTCCGTTGCATCCGTTCTGGGATAGGATATACCTTTAATTCATATATTCTATACGTTGAATCCCCTTTCAACAAATGATACATTGAACAATATGATTTTGATTCGGAAAGGAATGGCTCAATTGGACAGATCTGCACCTGTGAGAGGCACAACCTCGCTGACCTCTCTGAAACTATATAACTTTTTCATCTATGGAGCCATTTCGATCTTTGCCGGATTCTTGCAGCTCTATCTTCAAGAGATTGGTATGACCAAACTGGAGATCGGGAGCCTGATGGCCATCGGTCCTTTTGTATCTCTGTTTGCCAATCCGTTCTGGGGATTCTGGAGCGATAAATCGCGCAATATTCGCATTGTGCTGATGATGATGATGGGAGGTACCTTTGTGCTTGCACAGGGTGTATTTTACGCGCCCTCATATGCCTGGATCTATGTAGCCATGATTTTCTTTTATTTTTTCCAAAGTCCGTTATTTGCTCAGACCAACAGTCTGATTCTCGGTTATATCGACGGTACAGGTCAGAAGTTCGGGTCATTTCGGCTCTGGGGCTCTCTGGGTTGGGCGCTGACTGCAGTTGCTGCCGGGCCGGTTATTGACCGTTTTGGCGTTAGCAGTGTGTCCATTATTTTTGCATGCATGATTGCAGTAGCGTTTGTATTCTCTGTACTTTTGCCAAGGCAGCCCATTGCTTCTGATACCCCGATTGTGACGTTTCGGCGGTTCGGCAAAGTGATGTTTAATCCGTATTTTATGATCTTTATCGGTCTTGGGGTGCTCGTTTCGGTACCCAATGCCATGAACAGTACATTTATGTCTCTTTATATTGTAGAGATGGGCGGCGACAAACAGATGGTCGGCTGGGCCATCTTCACATCCTCTATTCTCGAAGTGGGTGTGTTCCTGTTGCTGGATCGGTTACTGAAACGCAAGATGAGCATACTACTGGGCTCTCTGATTCTGGTCAGCCTGTTGTTTGCTCTTCGCTGGCAGCTCATGGCGCTGGCTAACAACCCGATGGAGGTTGTCTTTATTCAACTCATGCACTCGGTCACCTTTGGCGGTTATTTCTATGTGGGCACACAACTGACGATGCTGTTTATTCCACGGCCTTACCGCTCCTCAGGGCAAGCGGTGTATACGATGGCTTGGGGTGGTCTCTCCGGCGTCATTGCCGGGCTGTTTGGCGGTTGGCTATTCCAGAGCTTCGGTGCAGAGGTAATGTACAACATCGGTGTCTTCTTTTCACTCATCGGCGCTGCTGGCTTTGCCATCATGTGGCTGTGGAACCGTCGTAATGGGTACCAGCCAACGGTGCTGACCGAGATGGGCAATATGGATGAAGACAAGTAAGTGGGGATGTGGCTGACCACCCTCGCATGAAGCAGAGCACTGCGTGCTGGGAAATTCGCAGTACGAGCTAGATGAGTTCAGTAGATGAAGTAATTGAATGAGGTAAGTAAATGAGGTAAGTAGATGGAGGATGTAGTTGAGGAATAGCTGAGAAGTCATTGAACAAATGAAGCTTCAGTTTTTGCGTAATGATTCCTGCAGACAATGGAACAGTCCTGTGAAAAATTAGTGGTAACTCTCGCGGCTAACCGCTAACGATCACCACGAAGCTTATCTGTGCAATTTTTAGTCATTTCATATTCTAACGATCACCAGAAGCCTTATTTCCATTCAAACCGGGGAAAACAGGGTGAAAAGACTACATTTTCAGGAAATAAGCTCCGTACGGATCGTTAGAATTCAGAAGTGCCGAATAGTAGGGAAATAGCGTTCCCTGTGATCGTTAGAGTAATTTGCATAATATAAGGAAGACATCCCCTCTATATCGAAAAACACAAAAAGGGCGTCCCGTCATCTTAAGGATGAAGGAGCGCCCCTTTTTAATGCATATGCAGCTTACTAATCTCGAAACTTCGTGCTCTAACCAAACCCTTCAAGCGTTCGACGGGTGAATTAATGTCGTGGCTGACGTTGGTTTAGCAACCACCCCTGTCCCATGCCCACGCTACTATTACACGTCTATCTCATGCTCTTGTCTGTCTATCCCACTCACTTGTTTGTCTATCTCACGCTCTTGTACGTCTACCTCATCCCATATCCTCTTGTATCTACTTTATACCTTATGCCTTCGGCAATTGGAATGAGCTTTTCAGCGATACAACCCGGTTGAATACGGGACGGCCTGGCTCGGAGTGCTTTGGATCAACACTGAAGTAACCGTGACGGAAAAATTGGAACTTGTCCTGTGATTTCGCTTCTTTCATCTCTTGCTCCACGAAGCCGTGAACGATCTCCAGAGAGTTCGGGTTCAGCTGATCCAGGAACGTTTTTTCCGGTTGCTCGGCAGTCTCTGCTCCAGCTCCAGTCACATCGGCCTCAATCTCAGCCCCTGCTACAGCAGCAACCACTTCGGCCTCTGCTTCCGCTTCCGGCGCTTCCGCCGAAATCAACGGCTCGTACAAACGGAATTCTGCGGGTACCGCTTGAGTTGCCTCTACCCAGTGAATCGTGCCTTTGACTTTGCGGCCTGTAAAGCCGCTGCCGCTCTTCGTTTCTACATCATATGTGCAATGAATCTCAACAACATTACCATCCGCATCCTTGATCACGTCATTACATTTAATGAAGTAGGCATGTTTCAAACGAACTTCATTGCCAGGGAACAAACGGAAGTATTTGTTCGGTGGATTTTCCATAAAATCGTCTTGCTCGATATAAATCTCACGGGAAAACGGAATTTGGCGGTTGCCCATCTCCGGATTTTCCACGTTATTCTCGGCTTCCAACCACTCCACTTGTCCCTCAGGATAGTTGGTGATAACCACTTTGAGCGGGTGCAGGACAGCCATGGTGCGCGGAGCTTTCAGTTTCAGATCCTCACGAACAAAGTGCTCCAGCGTTTGCAGATCGATCACGCCTTGGCTTTTGGAAATGCCTGTTTCGAATACAAAATCACGAATCGCTTCCGGTGTGTACCCCCGGCGACGCAAACCCGAGATCGTTGGCATACGCGGATCATCCCAGCCATCGACATGGCCTTCATCCACAAGCAACTTCAGCTTACGTTTGCTCGTTACCATCTGTGACAGGTTCAGGCGGCCAAACTCGTATTGACGCGGCTGACTTTGCATCTCACACTCTGCAACAACCCAATCATAGAATGGACGTTGATCTTCAAACTCCAGAGAACACAAAGAGTGTGTTACACCTTCAATGGCATCTTCCAGCGGGTGTGCGAATGCATACATCGGGTAGATGCACCATTTGTCGCCCGTATTATGGTGATGTGCATGAGAGATACGGTAGATGACCGGATCACGCAGGTTGATGTTAGGCGAAGCCATATCAATCTTGGCACGCAGTACCTTTTCTCCGTTCTTGAATTCGCCTGCACGCATACGTGTGAACAGGTCGAGGTTCTCTTCCACCGAACGGTCGCGGTACGGGCTGTTTTTGCCCGGCTCGGTCAGCGTTCCGCGCATTTGACGGATTTCGTCGGCGCTTTGGTCGTCGACATAGGCTTTACCTTTTTGAATAAGCAAGACCGCACGGTTGTACATCTCATCGAAATAATCCGAGGCAAAACGTTTCTCGTTCCACTCGTATCCGAGCCATTTCACGTCTTCCTGGATGGAGTTCACGTACTCCACGTCTTCCTTCACCGGGTTCGTGTCATCAAAGCGCAGGTTTGTCTTGCCGCCGAACTCGCCGCCCAGCGTAAAGTTGATCCAGATCGCCTTCGCGTGACCAATATGCAGATAACCGTTCGGTTCCGGTGGAAAACGGGTAATAACTTCCTGGACTTTGCCCGACCGGAGGTCCTCGGTAATGATATTTTTAATAAAGTTAGGTGGGGTTGTGAATCGGTTGTCCACAGTTATCAAACCTTTCATGAATGGATTGGAGCTTGCAAAAAGTACAATAGTACAGCAATTCCGGGTAAAATTCCTTAATGACGAAACCATTTCCTGAAAATATCTTCTTTCATGGAAAGTTTCGTACGCGTTTCATTTAAATATACCTTTAACGGGGAAGGAGTTCAATAAATAACAACATGAAAATCGGGATCAAACGCACACGCTACCCGATTCAAGTTAGGCCCAATACCATTTTGACGAGTTCGCACGAATCATGTAGCATATGAGTAAAACTAAATTTAAGGGAGGGTTTCCCAAGTGAACGCGCTAAAACTGACCAAAGAACAGCAGGATGAAGCCATTCGCACGATCCAGTCGTATTTTGAAGAGGAACGCGGCGAAGAATTGGGCGATCTGGCAGCATGGGGCGTCCTCGACCTGTTTATGACACAGCTTGCTCCCTACATATATAATCAGGCACTCAGTGACGCACGCACGACGGTAAACCAGCGCATGGCCTCCATGGAAGAAGATCTGTTTGCTCTGGAGCGCAAATTGCCCCGGCCTCCCCGCTAATCTACCTATTATATAAAGAAAGAAGGTTGCAATCATGTTTACCTATTCATTGGATGAATATACAGAGCTTCGCCCGCTTTTGATGGAGCACACCAAACCGCTGTTCGAACTGACGGACCGTTCCCGGGATCAACTGAGACATTGGCTGCCTTGGGTAGATCAGGTGACCGACATGGAACATACATCGAGCTTTATTACGAACGCGTTAAAACAAGCTGCGGAGAACGGCGGCTTCACAGCCGGCATCTGGTTAAAAGGAGAACTTGCAGGTATCATCGGTTTCCACGAGATTAACTGGACAAGCCGTTCCGTAAGCATCGGATACTGGCTTGGTAAAGGTTTCGAAGGACAAGGCCTAATGACCAGTGCCTGCCGTGTCTTAGTGGATTACGCCCTCGTGACACTGGATCTGAATCGGGTCGAAATTCGCTGTGCCACCAACAACAAACGTAGCCGTGCTATTCCGGAACGACTTGGCTTCGTGCTTGAGGGTGTCATTCGCCAGGCGGAAAAGCTGCCTAAGGGATACGTAAATCATGCAGTATACGGCATGTTACAGCATGAATGGGAACTTTTGCGATAAAACAGCCTTACATAATGGACATGAAACGGACGGATATAACATTTTCATAAACAAAACTACATCACAACTAACTGAATTATCTACGTAAATCAAAATACACTTCATTACACTGAAATACCTTATCATCATACATCACCCTAATCCGCTTGCCCTTCGTCTGTGACGGCACATGTCCCATAGATGAGGGGTATTTGTGGTTAGGACACCATTTTTTACTTCCCCTTAAGGTTGAACTCATCTCTGCTTCATGCTCGGTGCCTAAGATAGCGTTGTGGCTGTATAACCACAAACTCTATTCAAGGAAGAAGGATGATCACGGATGAAGAAAACCACAACATCAAAGGCAGTCAAAGTAACCAGCGCTTTAGCTTTAACACTTGCACTTGGCGGGGGCTTGGTGGCAACAACTGCGGTTCATGCAGACCCTGCAGCGAAAGCATCCGATGCACTCCAAAACAAACGCACTGCCCCGATGGGGTCCCATATATTGAAACCACCTGGCGAAGCGGAACGAGGACTTGGACCTTGGTTCGGGCCTCATGCTGAAGAAGTTCTCTCTGTGCTCGGCATCACCAAAGATGAGTTGAAAGAAGCTCTTAAAGCAGACCAGTCCCTTGCTGAAATTGCTGCCTCAAAAAAGGTTGAGACACAGACGCTCATTGATAAACTGGTAGCCACGGAGAAAAAGGAACTGCAACTACAGCTTACCGACTCCAAGATTACACAAACCCAATATAATGAACGTTTGGCCGCTCTTACGGAGCGCGTGAGTGAACTGGTAAACGAAAAACCATCCGCATTACGCGCGAAAAAACCAGAACATTCTGTGCCTGGAATGGGTTTGCCTGGACGGGGGTTTGGCCCTGAAGTCGATCGCAACCTGGACAAGCTCGCGTCTTTACTCGGAGTGACCACCAATGAATTAACTTCATCACTCAAAAAAGGGGATACCCTCGCAGCCATTGCCTCTGCCCAGAAGGTAAACGTGCAAACCCTTATTCAGCAGCTTGCAACCGATAGAACGGCCGATCTGCAGCAAGAGTTGAAAGACGGGAAAATTACACAGGCTCAGTATGATGAACGGGTTGCCGATCTAACCCAGCGCATCACAGACCTTGTTAATGGCAAACGCCCATCCGTTCGGCCCGAGCATCACCATGGCTCTCGTTTGAAAGACGAGTCTGGCACCCCAGTTAAACCTTTGCCAGAGAACGACAAAACAGACAAAGCAGGCACGACAGATCAGGCAGGTACGAGCACTTCTGATCTTAGTAAAGATCCTGCATAACCAACCGTTAGCAAGCAAATCGTACGTGGAATCTCACCTGTCTCTGCATCCTGCAGGATGATTCCCATGCCAAGCCCCTCCTTCCCACGCTGTCAGCAGCGGTGAAGGAGGGGCTTTAATGTTTATCAGGTACATCGTCCTTTAGAGCGCGCGCACCATGCCACCATCCACAATTAATGATGTTCCGGTAATGTAGGAGTTGGCACCAGACAACAGAAATACGACAGCTTTGGCGAATTCCTCCGGCTGTCCATAACGCCCCAGCGGAATCTCTTTGCGGAACTGCTCGGCAATCTCGTCTTCACTGACTCCATTCTGTTCTGCCCTCGCCGTATCCAACTCACGAATCCGATCTGTTGCGATGCGTCCAGGGGCTACGGTATTAATCAGTATGCCGTAAGGTGCAAGCTCCTGAGAGAGCGTCTTGGCAAGACCAAACACACCCGTCCGGAACGTATTGGATAGAATCAGACCCGGAATGGGTTGCTTCACCGATGTGGAGGCAATGTTGACAATATGTCCTCCGTTTGCCTTCATATATGGAAGCACACCCCGAATCAGCCGGACATAACTAAGCATGTTTAGCTCAAATGCACGCTCCCAGTCCTCGTCGGTCAGTGACTCGAACGTACCGGAAGGCGGGCCACCAGAATTGTTAACCAGAATGTCGATCTGGCCAAATTGTTCTGCTGTAGCCTGAATAAGTGCCGCGATGTCCTCCTTGCGTGTTACATCCGTTGCGACATATTCGACACATCCTCCGCCGCCAAGTGCAAGCAACTCTTCTTTGACGATAGCGAGCTTGTCCCCGCTTCGGCTGGCCAACATCACATCCGCACCTTCCAGTGCCAGCTGTGCCGCAACCGCTTTGCCCAGGCCTCGACTGGAGGCCAGCACGAGTGCTTTTTTACCGCGAAGTCCCATATCCATTGTGTATTCCTCCCTAAGCAAAGTTTGTTCCCCTACACATCCGTCTAACCGTTTAGGCATCAATAAAATAAGCCATTAAAATGTCGTCTACATCCCTGCCACCGATTCGGAACTCAGATACAAGCCTGCCTTCGGTTATAAACCCACATTGCTCATAGAAGGCAACCGCTCCCGGGTTGCTGGATAATACACGCAGTCTCAGCTTACGAATGCCCTGCTCCAGCGCGTGTTGCTTCATCGCTTTCATTAGAGCTGTTGCCACACCAGAGCGGCGAAAATCCGGATGAACAGCAATATGGATTTCATAGACATGCCGATTCACTGGCATCCCCGTAGGGGGATGGAAGCCCACGTATCCGCATACCTGATCCTCTTGTACCGCAATGAGCTGACTGCCAGGAGGACAATATTGCAAATACTGCTGTCTGGATCTCCATTGCATCGGTGCAGGCGAGGTGGATGCATTCCAGACCAGCATATCCAGCTCCATTAGCTGGTTTGCATCCTTCATCTCGGAAGCACGGATTTGATACGTATGACTGGTGAACATGCTGATTCAACCTTTCGATATCTTCATTCAATTTTTTGATTCGCTTCATTTAAATATCTTTTTCCCTAGCTTGATTACGCTATCTTTATCATGTTCTTTATTCTGTTATCTATTGTAGCATAGCCGCCGGGAGGACTAAAATTCCACCTTCGTTTGACCAAATCATGAAAGATTAGAGCACACTACAACTTGCCTGCTAGCATAGCCGATGCCCTCTAATTTCTGGACCCAGCAGAAAAAAGCAGATAACCATGGACTTCGACAAATCAATTTACCTTGCCGTAACGTCATACTTTATACTGATTCCATGGTAATACTTATAGATACGGTTCAATAAGGTAAGGAGGTACATCCGGTTGAATATCAAAGAAGCCGCTTCCCGGCTGGGGATTTCCGCAAGAGCCATTCGTTTTTATGAGGAAAAAGGGTTAATTCAGCCTGCCAAGCAGGTCAGCAACGGATACCGCACTTATACGGAAAATGACATTTGGCGTTTGCAGACAATAGCAGCGCTACGCGAAATTGGCATGTCTTTGCAGGATATTACTCACGCGCTCGCCGAGATAGATCAAGGTAACCAGCAGGGGTTAGAGGAATATCTGGAGTTGCAGCAAGCGGTGATGTACGCCCAGTGGGTGGAGTTAAAACGTATGATGGATACAACCCAGCGGATGATCGACCTGAACCGTCAGGACGGGGCGCTGGATGTCAGCCACCTGCATGATCTGGCTGGCAGTGCACGCAGACTGCGGGAAGCAAGGCAGAACTGGCATGACCGCTGGAATTATGATAAACAAGCGGCCATCCATGATCAGCGGGTTCAAACTATGACAGATACAGAGGATTACACTCCACAAGCAGATTCAACCCTATCCACGACTGCGTCCTTAGGCCACGTACAAACAACAGCAGACAAGCCATTTAACCTATACCGTAATTACGACGAAGCATTAGAACAGACCTTGCAGTCTATTGCTCCTCAGCCTGGAGAAACTGGCTTGGACATTGGCACTGGGACAGGCAATCTGGCTGGCAGAATGCTGCGTCAGGGTGCTGTCATGACCGGGATCGATCAATCACGGGAAATGCTGCGAACATGCCGCCTCAAGTATCCTCAGATGCAGGTGAAGCTTGGTAATTTTCTGGCCTTGCCTTTTGCCGATCAATCCTTCGACTTTGTTGTATCCAGCTTCGCCTTCCATCATCTGGGTCCGGATCAGCAACAGCTCGCTTTGGAAGAAATCCAGCGTGTGCTCAAAACCAGCGGCACGAGCAGAATCTGTCTCACCGACCTGATGTTTAGGGATTCCGCCCATCGTGACGCTTACCTACGACATGCCAAGGTCACAGGCGACAAGGAACAACAACGCGCTTTGCACGAGCGCCATTTCCCATTGCTGGACGAATTACACTGCCGTCTGACTCACCTGGGCTACGAGACCAAACATGTCCGTCATAATGAATTATTGCATACCGTACTTGCGGTTCCGCTATAATAGCAGGTATCTGACAACAACCTCCAGCGAAACACGAATGATATAGGAAAGAGCCAACTCTCCGAAAGGAGGTTGGCTCTTATTGCTGGTCTCGCTAGAGAGGACAGCAATGACTAGTTTACATATAAATATCAACAATCGTACGCTCAGCCGTGCCGCTTACTTCTTTGAACGCATCCAGCGAGATGCATACCCCGCCTTCACGATAACGGTTCACTGTACGCTCACCAGCCACGTCTTTGCCATTCACCGTTACACGGCTGACAGCTTTCTCATTCAGGTGGTAGATAAACGTCACCGGCGTGCCTGCATATTCGAATTCGAATTGCATGCCATCCAGCTCAGCTGGCAGTACCGGGTCAATGACCAGATTACCGCCTTCCTGACGAATACCGAGTGCATTCGAGATCAACTGGTTCATGTAGATTCCAGGGCCGCTGGAGTAGATTCTCCATCCGCCTTTCACTTCTACCGTCCCTTTGCGAAGCTGGTCAAAATGTTCCTGTGCCTCGTAACGGGTGTTGAACTTGCCATCCGAACTACTGAAGTACGCGTTCGCTTGGCGAATCTCTGCATTAGGCACAACCTCACGGATCCCCACCGGATTGATCATCGCCAGACCGTTCCACACTTGATCCGTTTTACCCAGCTTCGCCATCGCTTCCACGTAACGGATGTGGGCATGCACATATTGCAAACCGATCTCACGTCCGAAGTTGGATGCTTGCTCTGCACGTTTGAAGTGTGTGCTCACACCGCCAGCATATTGCGCAGGACGGTTCATCAGACGTACGCCATCCGGGCAGAGGAACTGTTCACGAATGAGTGCATAGTGTGACTCAGCCTGTTCTGCGTTCAGCAGTTCGCCGATCATGCTGCGTGTCATTGGCAACAGACGATATTGGATACCAGTCTCGGTGTCTGTCGGGTGCAGCATCAGCTTCGCCCGATCTGCCTCTTCCATGTACACAAAGCCTGGAATTACATCTGTGCCCAGCATGTAACGGTTGAAATCCTCGCGGATGCCCTGTGCCAGTTCGGCAAGCTCTTGCGCAAAAGCTTCGTCTTTGGACTTCAACGCCTGTGATAACACGTTCACGGACTGATACGTCAAGGCAACCGTCCAGCTACTCACCATGTATTGCTTGAGTTGTGCATTAGCTGGTTGCAGGGTATCATCCCAGTCTCCATCTCCATAGGAGGACAGGAACGTATCGTGCAGGAAGTGTGCACGGATATACTCGATCTCTTTTTTCGCGTGATCCAGTACGGTTGCTGTCTCTTCTGTGAATCCAAAGCTGTGTTTAACTGTATAAGGCACTTTCTCATCCAGAATGGCATAATCGCGTGTCGCAGTAAGGTAATCTGCCAGCACTTTCAGCGGCCATACGATGATATCGCCATGGCTCTCTTCTTGTTGAATCGCAAAGTATTTATCAAACATAAACCATTGCGGCCAGTTACCATCATCTTTGTATTGGTGTGTGTACACCATTTTGATGATATCGCGAACCTGCTCATATTTTTGAGTGGCCATGAAATACTCTACCGGACCTTGGCACACATCACGCGTACCCCATGCCGCACCACCGTATTGCTCCAGACCATGAGGTACTGAGTAGTGAACCAGCATATTATGCGTGTACCACCAAGCAAGGGCATTAACTTTGAACAGATCTTCCGCATTCTGGCTCTCCCCGCGGGACAAGCGGAAACCATTCATGACACCTGCAAAGAACTCACGGTATGCCTGCACTTCTTCTTCAAAAGAAAGAGTAGAAGTTGCTGTGTCAGCACCAGCAGTCACCTGACTTTCCAGCATGCCCTGAACCTTCAGCGTCCATTCCGCAGTCTCTTCTAAGCTTAACGTTACAAGTGAAGCAGCACCACTACGAACACCGCTGGCGAGCAGTGTTTCGTCCCCGGCTTGTACAGAGGCACCTTCAACCGTCATGCGGTACTCCAGCTCAGGATACGTTCCTGCACTCAGGGACTTCGAATCCGCTTTGAAAATCAATGTGTTACCATCCTGCGTCATGTGCAGTGGATATTCGTACTCATTCACGTTCATCGTAATCTGGTTCGTCACCAGGTAACGATAAGCTTTGCCACTTGTAGAGCGCACATTCATGCGTACTTCTGTAGCATGCGTCGTGGTGTAATTCGTTACGATGAGTGTATCGGACTCCATTTTGTATATCCAGCGAGCATAGTTAAACCCAATCTCGAACAAAGACGGCATCGTCAGCAGACGATATTGCCCATCGATCTCAACATAGATGCGTTGTCCGGCCGTTTTTGGCACGTTCAGAGCATTGCGGGCATTACTGATCATTTTATTAAAATTGGTGTTACCAATGACAAGCTGTGAGTTAAACATTCCGTACATATACGAGGTGGTTGTAATAACCTGTGCACCAAGTTTTACATTACCGCCGCTCATCAGAATATGTCCGTGTGGACGCTCCACCAGCAGTTCTTTGGCTTTCAATACAATATGCTCGTAAGATTCGGTAAAGAAGGATAACAGTTGATCCCCGCTACGTTCTTCCTGATGACGGTCAGGGTACAGCTGGTTAATCTCTTCCTGCGTCAGATCCAGTGCCGCCAGTGGCTCACCCAGAGACGAGGAAAGTTTCACCTGTTCAAATACTTCACCTTGTTCTGCGTTCAAAGCCTGTACTTCGTTCCATGCTGCTGCAACTTCATCTCCATACTCCAGTGCGGTAATACCCGATGCATGGTTAGGCTTCGCCAGTCCGTAGAAAACAACCTGTGCCTCACCGTTCAGTTCCAACAACTCAGATTGCAGTGCAGTATAAGCAAACTCATATTGGTAAGTTTCGTTTACCAGAGACGGACGACTCAGGCTTTCAGGTTGATTGGTTTCTTTGTAAGACAGTCCGAAGAACTGGAATCCATCCGTCGAGTAGCCCACTGCTTTGGTGAGGGAGCCTTGTTGCATATAAGGGAAAACTCCGCCCTGAGGCTGGTTCTGACGTGAACATACCACATAACCTTTTGCATCATCTTCAAATACCGTATGGTCGATATATTGAGACAAATAGGCTTCATTACTACGTACTGCGCCCGGATCAGCAAGTCCCACATCTTGTCCATACACCACATCAACACGCTGCTGTTGTCCTGTAATTTTCACATCCCAGAACCAGATTCCTTGCGGGGCAAGCGTAAATACAACTTTATACTGGATCGCCTGTCCTGCAGGGTTCGGTTGCACACTGCCTGTCCAGATCAGCTGACGGTCTGCATGTAATTTGCTCGTAGATACTTGGCTACCGGAATGCACGCCGAGGAGAGGGAACGATTGGATCTCCCCATTTTCTCCGTATACACGCAGGTATAGATTATTCAAAGACCCATCAATCGGGTTGCTAAGTAGTTGATTCAGCATGGTTGAGCCGGAAGTGGCTTGATACAAATCTCCACTGTTCAAAAAAGTAAATGTGACTTCTCCGGCTGCCAGACGAATCGTTTCATTCATAGTTGTTGCCATCTCTCTATCACTCCTTAAATTAGTTTACGACTTAAAATCGAAACGTTTCGATATTTTTGAAAAAGAATAGGGCTCCCTTTGAACCGGTCGTTCCCGACCCGTTCCAACGATAACCCTCATGCTGTAATACAAGTAACACATTGTGTTCACTTACAGATCACACTTCTCGTCGTTATGTATCCATCTTAGCCAAGTCTTGCTGTGATGAATACTTGCTCCGCCTTTTGCATCTACTGCCCCAGTTGCCACCAATATTACATACCATGATGCAAACTCGGTAACCTTATTTCCTACTCTCGACCTTAAGGAGACCCCACGGACCCGCGCTCTACCAGATCAATCGTTAATGTATAGGATGGATTAACACTCTCTCCATTCAACATCTGGAACAGCAGATGCCCGGCCAGTGATCCCGCCTCATGCTTCGGCTGACGAATCGTGGTCAGCGGTGGTTGAATATATTCAGACAGCTGGATATCATCGAATCCAATAACGGAAACATCTCCCGGCACCGAAATACCGCTCTCTTCAAATGCCTTCAGTCCACCTATAGCCATCTCATCGTTTCCGTAAAACACAGCTGACGGCAGCTCTCCCTGCATAATCATCATCTTGGTCGCGCTGAAACCGCCCTCGCGCACAAAATTGCCGTTTAAACGCCACTTGGATTTTTCGGTAAGTCCTGCTTCCCGCATCGCTCGGAGATACCCCTGGTAACGTAGCGCATTATCATAGGAATTGGACGGTCCGCTAATATAAGCAATATTCTCATGCCCCGCTCTAATTAGACGGCGAGTCGCCAGATATCCTCCCTGCTCTCCATCCACAAGTACACTAACAAGATGATCGCCAGATAGCTGTCGATCCATGACAATAATGGGGAATCGCGACCCGGCAGACTGAACCAGGATATCATCATCGATGTTATGAGCCAGAACAACGGCTCCGTCCACTCTTTTTTCACGCAAAAAACGTACGGCCGTTGAATCCCCTCCACCCATCGAGCTGCACGCAATCAGGTCATACCCGTTCGCCAGCGCCACATCCTGCACACTACGAATCAACTCGGAGTAATAAGGTCCCGACAAGTCTGTCAAGATTAGCGCGATGGTATTGGTCCGGCTCCGTTTCAGATCCATGGCAAAGCCGTTTTTACGGTAATTCAGTTCCCGTGCTGCCTCAAGCACTTTGGCTTTGGTCTTGGCACTAACCTTGCTGTCCCCATTCAATGCATAGGAAGCAGTGGAGAGTGCTACACCCGCCAGCTTTGCCACATCCTTGATCGTTGCCATTCCTAGTTCGCCCCTTCTTGCTTCACTCGTCCATGACTATTTCGTCCTGTTCTCTGTTCCATTATAGTTACTATTCATTGTGATGCATATATTTTGAGATGATGTTTCAGGGTACCTCTAAAGTATGTTATGGTTGTACTATTATTATAAATCTTTAGTTGTTTCTAAACCATTTCAATTATGAATCGAAACGTTTCGAGGTATTTCCAAAAAAATAATTCATGCTCAACCTTCTTGTCTCTCTGCTGAAGTACAAACAAAACTGTAGTCATGATTCGTTCCTTCTTAATCAAATTCTTCTTAATCATATAAAAAGAAATATTGAGAAATCTGCTCTACACAACAGATTGAAACGTTTCGACATTTTCATTATAGTCGCTAGTGATAGCGATTTCAACCATTTTATTTGATTTTCACAGAAAAGAAGAACATATTCAATACGTTCATATCTCACTTTGAACCTCACACAGGCTTCAACGCTTATGTTCAGCATCAATGATTGTAAAAAGAAGACTTGCTTTATTGGAAAGCCTATACCTCAAATCGTCCCAAGATCAGCCTTAAAAATCCAACCTAAGATCAAAATAAAGATTATAGATAAATATCCATATAAAGCAAGTCAATCGATCTAACGAATGAGACCTACACGGGATCAGATTACTTTTTTACCGCATGAATAAAATGAATCGTCTCAAAAGCAGACAAGTCATCTGTTCGTTGACTGAAATACCGCTCCTGTACTTCTTCAGGGGATAGATGCTCATAGATGAGAAGACCTGCTTTTTCCAGCAGATGCTCCATGTCTTCATACGTGAAGCAGGATAACATCGGTTCGCCCCCCATCGTAGCCATTTTGACCATGTTTTCGACACGGTTATATTTGCCCTTTTCCTGAAAGAGATGTTCATCTGCATAATCAAACACGATTGAACTTCCAGCTGGAAGAGGTGCAAAAGCGTGATGAATTAAACGACAGAGGTCTTCTTTGGGCAAATAATACGAAACGCCAAGCAGTGTAAACATGGTTCTCACATCTCGGAATAGGCTGCTCCAAGAATCCGTACGAATCATCTCACGGGTGAAGTCCATGGGTACAAAATGAAGATTGCGTGGAATAACCAGCTCTGCCTGCCTCAAACGCTCTTTCTTTAACTGCTGTTCAGATGGGAGATCTACCTCGAATATGTCCAACTCATCCCCCAATTCCGGGTGTCTAAACGCAAACGTGTCCATACCGGCTCCAAGAACAATCATCTGTTTCACGCCCAGCGCAGCTTCCTGCAGCATCACCTGTTCACTATAGGCAGAGCGAGCCAGCGTGATCGGTGACAGCTGGACTTGGGTTATCCATTTTAATATCTGATTTGAATCACCCCTGAACTGATGATCCGCATCCGGGTGAAAGAAATGAATGCCTCGTATCATGTTTTCGCTAATTGTTGCAAACTCTTCTGAAGTGATCAGTTTTCGACTTACAAAATCATTAAAGATAAGTGGTTCATCATGCTCCGTATGGTAGGCTCGGGCAAATGCTGAAATCAGAGACGTTATACTGGACTCCTTCTTCTCGCTCATCACATGTTCCTCCCGTATCAACAAAAATAAGGTCCCCCTGGCCAGGAGAACCTTAGTATATACGGAAAGTTTATATATGTAAATTATAGCATATATAATTTATTTTGTCAATCTCATTTTGAGATAGGATCACCAGAATCTATATTATTTCAGTCGTATCAGTTCATTAGATTCAGTACGTCCATTTTTTCCTTTTTGTTTAGAGTATCCTATGCGTCCATGCCGTATTCACGAGTCTCCCGGTTACGGTTCAGCGCAGCATGTAGTACAAATCCAAGCAGGGCTATTGCAGCCGTCCCGGTTGCCAGCCATGCTACAGGGATTAAGCCCTGTCTATCATACATAACCCCCATCGCATACGGCCCAATTACACGTCCAACCGCTCCAATTCCGCCCGAGACACCGATGTAAAAAGGGGCTGCCCTCCCCGCATGCTCCGATATAAATGCCGGTGTTGCCGGTGAGATTAACATCTCTCCGAAAGTAGCGAGCACCATCGCAAGTACCATGCCCGGATAATTGTACATCGTGATCATAACAATGTAGGCGAGCCCATAAAATACGGCACTTGCTGTCATCTGGGCGCTGGAGGTACGAGCCATCGTACGTTTTATCCAACTGGTGAATGGTTGCCCCACAAAGATCAGCACCCCATTAAGTGTCCAGAGCAGACCGTACATTCTTTTCTCCAATCCTTCTGAAATAATATACGGGGATACGCCTGTATTCCAAATCGAGTTTCCAAATAAAAGGAACAACACGCCCAGACTCATAAACAGATACAGCCGAGTGTTCCCCAGCAGTGTCCAGATGCCCGGACCGTCTGGTACGGTTTTGCGTTTCGTCAGCTGTACTTCTCCCTGCTCCGGCTCCGCCCGGGACAGATAAAACCAGAAAAACACTGCAAATCCTGCTGAGGTCACCCCGTTTAACACAAAGCTCAGATGATATGAAAAGTCAGCGAGAAATCCGCTAAGCGCCGTTCCAATCGCCACACCGATGTTGTTCGCCACATAAATAATGTTAAACAGTTCTCCGCGCCGCTCGGCAAACCGGAAGCCGATAAACGCTTGAATTGCAGGCAACGATAATGAACTGAATAACCCAATCCAACCCATTGCACAGATAAAAACAACCCAGTACGCACTAATCCAAGGCAATGCGAACAATCCTGCCGCGTTTAGTGCAAGCGAACCGATGATTAGTTTTTTCACACCTACACGATGGTATAGAGAGCCACCAAGCAGCTGTCCAAAAATACCACCCAGAGATTGAATCAAAATAACAAAACCTGCATTTGCCATCGTGCGCCCCAGCTCGTCGAATACATACATAGTCGTCAGCGGCCACATGAGAGCACTACCCGTGGCACTCACCATGCTTGCCAGCAAAAACACTTTCACTTCTTTTGGATAGTTATCCAGCCATCTCAACATTTTACCCATACTCCTTACATCTTCTAGCCTGACATACCCTTACCATTGTCCGCACAAAAGGCTCCCGCACACGTGGCACAACTCGCCACGGCGGAAGCCTGTAAGTTAAAGATTTATAATATGAATCTATATTACATCAAAACTATCTGGCTGCAAGCACATTCATTGCCGCTTCACTTCAACAGTGGCCGAGAAAAAGGTAGCACCGTTCCCCATATCCGACAAGCGGCTGGATGTCAACGAGTTGGAGCGCTGTTTTTTGCCCTCGCCGTCCCACCACAGTCCTTGGCTGATGACCGTTCCCGGAAGCATGGCATCCGTCACTTTGGCAGTCAGTTCAATACGTCCGCGTTCATTCCACACCACAACCGCATCGCCATCCCGCACATCGCGGCGAGACGCATCTTCTGGATGAATTTGCAACAGCGGTATCTTCTCCAAACGTTGATGTTTAGCTGAATTACCAAAGCTGGAGTTCAGGAAATTATGGTTTGGCGGCGACACATACATTAGTGGATACGCATCCTCTGGACCAGCAGGATTCTCTCCATCAAAACCTTCAACTAACGCGGCGTATGTCGGTAATGGCGGTAGTCCCTTCTGTTCCATCTGCTCGGAGTATAATTCAATCTTGCCTGATGGCGTAGGCAGATGTTCCAGGAAAGATTCGTGGGCCGACATGTCCAGCTTCACAAACCGCTGTTGCTTCAGACGATCCAGTGTAATCCCGTTCATATACGGGTTCTCCGTGCCCTGAAGTGCATTCTCAATCATTTGCTCCGGCTTCTCACCAAAGATGTCCGCATCATAACCCATGGCTTGGCCAAGTAACGAGAACAGCTCCACATTGCTTTTACTCTCGCCGATTGGCGCGATCACCGGCTCTTGTAGCTGGACATACTGGTGCCAGTAGGACAGGTATAGGTCTGTTGATTCAAAAGATGATGTCGCTGGCAGCACAATATCTGCATATTTTGCCGTATCCGTCATGAACAGGTCATGAACCACCGTAAACAAATCCTCCCTTGCAAAACCTCGCTCCACTCGTTCCGTATCCGGTGCTACCACCAGTGGATTGCTGCAGTAAACTAACATAGCCCGGATCGGCTGCTCCGCTTCCAGCAACGCTTCGCCAATCCGGTTCATGTTTACGACCCGCGGATTGGCATTTTGCCTTAGGTCAGGCCGCTCGAGCGCGTCACCGTTGGTGCTCCCGTAGCTGTTCGTGCGAACTGCACCGCCGCCGCGCTTCAGCCACTGCCCTGTAATCGCAGGCAAGCAGGCGATACTACGCACGTTCATGCCTCCATTGTCATGATGCTGCAAGCCATTGCCAATGTGAATATGAGCGGCCTGCGCTCTTCCGTAGAGCTGTGCCAGCTCCACAATCGTTTCTTCCGGCACGCCTGTAATGCGTGCTACGCGCTCCGGTGTGTAACTACGGACATGCTCGCGTAGCGCTTCGTGTCCCACGGTATATTTTTGCATAAACGTTTCATTCGTCAGTCCTTGCTCAAACAGCACATGCATCATTCCCAGTGCCAGCGCACTGTCCGTACCCGGATAGAGCGGGATGAACCAGTCCGCCCATTGTGCCGTACGATTTCGGTGAACGTCAATGACAACGATTTTGGCACCGTTCTTACGAGCCTTCTCCGCCAGTACAACCTGATGCATATTGGTGCTGACAATGTTCCCACCCCACACCACAATCAGGTCTGCATGCTCTGTATCCTCAGGCAACGTGCCGTGGTTGGCTCCCATCGTATATTTCCAGCCTGTGTTACCGGCAGCATTACATATCGTCTGCTCCAGCACGCTTGCGCCTAGCGCATTGAAGAAACGCCGATCCATGCCATCGACACCAAGCACACCCATGTTACCGTAAAAACTATAAGGGAGAATGCTCTCAGGTCCATACGTTGCAGACAAGTCTTTGAACTTTCCTGTAATTTCCTGAATCGCTTCGTCCCAACTGATACGCTCGAACTTGCCTTCACCTTTGGCGCCGACACGTCGCATCGGATATTGAAGTCGCTCGGGATGATACACCCGCTCCGTCATATTTCGAACTTTATTACAGATCGCACCTTTCGTAATCGGGTGATCCGGATTACCGGTGACCTTCGTAATTTTACCGTTTTCTTTATGTAATAGCAGACCACATGTGTCAGGACAATCGAGCGGGCATACCGCTGGAAATACACCATTCTCCTGTTCAATCATCATTGGGCTCCCCCTCTTTCAATAGCTATCCCTATATCATATCCCGTTCAGTGTTATAACGTAAAGAGAACAGAATAAATCGGCCAAATCTTCAGCATTGCTGGGTAGCATGTTATGAGTGCAAACTGGTCATTCCATTCAAAAATTTTAATTTCGAAAAAAGTTTTCTGCCTATGATTCATTCTCTGAACCCTAGGGTAAATTAAGAACAAGGCATTAGGCTGGTGTTTCCCCACTTCCTCCTCATGCCATATCATGGACCACTCCCGAAATTCGCCATGCTCAGGTTTCGTTCCCCCGAACCTTGTCATGGCGAATTTAATTTTGGGCAAAAAAAAGATGGCCACCTCCCATCTCCCCACGATCAACCCTGTCGTGAAGCGATGAGATGCACCATCTCACTTCGTTATTCCGTATTCTTACAAATATGATGCTACAATGCTCCTAAGTGTCGACTCTCCCATAAATTACGCCTGTTTACTCCACATCGCTCTGCCTTCTGCTTCCACTGAAGAAACCATAGCAGGAACAACCGTCTCCGGCTTGGCCGCTGGCTCTGTTTTACGCAGATATACCATCCAATACGCAGCCGCTACGAACAACGCTCCACCCGTTAAATTACCTAGCCAAACCGGAATAAAATTCATGACGTACTGGCCCCAGGAAAAGTGCCCCTCAAAGATCGCCGCTGGAATCAGAAACATGTTGGCCACAACGTGCTGAAATCCGATAGCCACAAACGCCATCGTTGGAAACCAAATACCCAGAATTTTACCGCTCATCGTATCGGCTGCATAAGACAGCCAGACAGCCAGCGCTACCAGCCAGTTACAGCCTATGCCTGAAATAAAAGCCTGCAGGAAGCTGTCATGCAATTTGTGTCCTGCCATATCGACAACTTTGCTCAGGTATACACCCTCTGCGGTGAGCCCAAGCACATGACCAAAGAAAAAGGCCACAAACAATGCACCGAGCAGATTACCCACGGTCACAAGTAGCAGGTTCTTCAACATGCTGGCTGGAGAGATTTTACGTGTGATTGCAGCGAGCGGTACAGCCATCATATTGCCAGTTAACAGTTCTCCACCACCAATCAAGACCAGAATCAGACCTACCGGGAACACCGCCGCTCCGATAAACGTTGCAATGCTCCCCCACTCCGCTGGTGCAGATGCAATTACGCGAATATCGAGCAGAAACCCAAGCGCAATAAAGGCTCCCGCCAGGAAACCAAGAATCAGCACAGAAGAAACCGGATTCTGTGCTTTCTTAACACCAGCCTGCGCCGTATATTGTGCAACCTCCTGAGGTGTTTTGGTCGCCATATGTCATCCTCTCCTTTGTCTTCTATCCGTTCGCAAATCATTGAATTCATCTATGATTTTATTGTATCTCGACCTTGTCGAAAACTTTGTGCAAATAATCACAAAGTAATCTAAGAAGATGATTCAATTTGCTACTTAGACGACAAAAAAAGAAGACTGACGATATGATCGCCAGCCTTCCTTCTGTCTTTATTTTATGATGTACCCAATTTTAATATCGTTGCTAGCCGCCTACATTCATGACTTACCTCACCGAATTACACCAGCGCTGGCGCTTTAACCTCTACCGGAGGCAGGGCTTGCAGACCTGCTGTGTTCAGGAAGTTCCAAGGTTTGTTGTAGTGCGGTTGGAAGAAGAAGTCGATAAACGCCAGCTCATCCACCGTCATGTTGTTCTGAATACAAACCGAGATCGTATTGATCGACTGCGTCAGATCCACTTGTGACATTACCTGTGCACCGACAATCCGGCGAGTCGCTTGTTCGTAAACCACTTTAAGCAACAGTTTCTCAGCCGTTGGCATGAACTCAGGACGGTAGCTGTCTTCCAGAACAACCGATTCGACAACAAGCCCCTCTTCTTTAGCAGACATCTCGGTCATTCCTGTTCCTGCAATATTTTGCTCATAAATTTTGATGCCCGATGTGCCCTGTGTTCCCATATAAGGTGTCGTTGGACGAACCAGGTTTCTCGCTACGAGTGTACCCATCCGCACGGCGTTTGTTGCTAGTGGAATGTAAGCCGCCTTGCCGGTTGGATTGTAGTGGATCGCACAGCTGTCACCTGCAGCAAAGACGTCTTCCTGACTAGTTTGCATATATTTATCAACGATAATTGCACCGTTTGGCAACATATCCACTTGGCCTTTAAGCAGCTCCGTATTTGGACGGAATCCGATGCAAAGAATGACCAAGTCAGTCTCAAACTCCCCTTTGGATGTGATGACTTTGGTTACTTTGCCGTTCTCGCCCGTAAATTTCTGTACGGTTTGACCGAGAGCCAGTTTAATGCCTTTATTCGTGAGCGTATCTTCAATTCCATCTGTAAATTCAGGATCAAGGTATTTGTTCAAAATACGATCCACGCTGTCGATCAGCGTCACTTCTTTACCGTTCATCTGGAATGCCTCGACCAGTTCAACACCGATGTATCCTGCGCCGACTACAGTAACACGTTTCGCATCTTTGGCTTTTTCGATAATGGTGTTGGAGTGATTGTAGTTTTTGCAAAGCAGGATGTTATCCATCTCGATGCCTTCCAGCTTCGGTACAACTGGCCATGAACCTGTAGTCATGATCAGTTTGTCAAATGCATCTTCAAATTCTTCCCCGGTTTGCAGATTTTTAGCCCGCAAGGTGTGGCCTTTGGCATCCACTGCTGTAACTTCGTGAAGCATCTTGGTCACTACCCCGAGATCTGCCAATTGATTCGGCGAAGAGTAGAACAGGCCGTCAGGGTCTTTGACCACTCCACCTACGTAGAGCGCAATACCACATGACAGGAAAGAGATATTATCATTGCGTTCATATACAGTAATGGTGGCATCCGGGTATAATTTGGCGGTATTTACGATGGCTGCTGTTCCTGCGTGTGTACATCCGATGACTGCGATTTTCATGAGAGTTCCTCCTTGGAGTATATAAAATAATGAGTTTAATAAACATGGTTGTGGTTGTGAAATAATTCACTATTCATTCGGTAGATTGCATGTGATTTATTTCACTTTATACACTCATTATAATGTGATCTTTTTCACATTGCAATAGGTTTTGCAAAAATAAATTCAATTTCCTCATAAAACATGCGACAGTTCTACTTTTGTCTTAAGTTCGCCATAGATTATTATACGTTATAAGTACGGACCCAATCTTATTTTCACTGCTTACATTTTCCCCGAGTTGCCTATTGCTTATGCCCTCCAAATCATTCAAATTCCGTTTTAGCGCAGTGCCAGCTATCTTCTATCGAACACAATAGGCAGGATGAATGAACAAAATGCGAAAATGGATGCCATTTGAAATTAAAGGTTGATTTCTTTATTGGTAAGCGCTTACAATATAAAGAATCCTTTTATTGGATTATATGATATATATGTTCCATATTAGTTCGGGAAAATAATAGCTTAAGGAGGCGTTCACTTGAGTAAACCTAAATTGTTAGCCCCATTACGCATCATACCCGTTGCACTTTCTATGGCCATGGTCACTGCCGCATTGGTCACTCCACATGCCGCTGCTGCCGATGTTAATGCTTCCTCCGCCCCAGTGACAATTAAAACCGAAGTGTTGCCGAGCCAGAAATCCAGTTCTACCCTTGTAGATGTGTCCTCTTTGTTGCAGAAATTCAGGGATATAAGCAACTTCGCGACTGGGGATCTCGCCAAAGATACGGCTTATGCACTGAATATCGTATCCTGGCAGATGCCGCACGGCGGCTTTTACAAAGACATGGAGAAACAATATGCTACCCCTTGGAATGGTGTAACGGAACGTTCTGGCTGGAAAGACCCGAGCGGTGTTGAGCTTGGAACCTTCGATAATGATGCTACAACATCGGAAATCCGCTTCCTGACTGAAATGTATGTCAAAACCGGTAAGCCGATCTTTAAGGACAGTGTCCGCAAAGCCGTTGATTTTATTCTCGTGTCACAGTACCCTTCGGGTGGCTGGCCTCAGGTCTATCCTAAACGCAGTAATTATTCGGATGCCGTAACGTATAATGACAATGCCATGGTGCAAACGATGATTCTACTAGATGATATCACCCAGCGCAAACACGGGTTTGATAATGATATTCTGACGAGCCAGGAACGCAGTAAACTAAAGCTTGCATTAGATAAAGGTATTGCTTATACGCTGAAAGCCCAGATTATAAATAAGGGAGTACCTACTGTCTGGGGTGCACAGCATGATCCTGTGACCTATGAACCGTTACCTGGCCGAGCCTATGAGCTGGCTTCCAAATCGGGATCAGAGTCAGTTGCCATTACCGCTTTCCTTATGTCTCTACCTCAGACACCTGAAATCGAACATGCTGCTAAAAGCGCATTGAAATGGTTTGATACCGTTCGTGAAGATGGCACCAAATACAATCGGCAAGGCCCCGTTTATTTCGAGCCCGATGCTGGCAGTGTCATTTGGTACCGTTTCTATAACGTCGATGAAGATATTCCTTTTTACGCAGATCGGGACGGTAAAAAATATATGAACATTCTGGACATCAGCGAGGAGCGCAGACATGGCTATTCATGGGCTGGAAGTTATGCTCGTAATCTGCTGAAGCTTGCCTCCGAACAAGGGTACTACAAGCTTAGCAAGCCACTTCCCAAATCATAATAATTTTGAGTAGAGTATTCTGTGTAGATACAACACTTTAGACAATAAAAGAAGCCTGTCCCTGCGAAATAGCAGGACAGGCTTCTCGTCATCATACGTTTACCTTACAGCAGATGTAGCACATTAACCGAGCAATTGCTCAATCGTTGCACTCATGGACTCTGGTGATTCTTTCGGTTCAACGCGGCCAACAACTTCACCTTCGCGGTTCACAAGGAACTTGGTAAAGTTCCATTGAATATCGCTGGTTTCACCTGATCCGGGCTGTTGTTCTTTCAAATATTGAAAGAGGGGATGAGCCTCTTCTCCGTTCACATCTACTTTTGCAAAGACCGGGAAATTAACGCCGTAGTTAATCTGACAAAAGGATTCAGCTTCTTCGCTTGTTCCCGGCTCCTGCCCACCAAATTGGTTACAAGGGAATCCGAGTACGACGAGGCCTTGATCACGATAACGGTCATAGAGCTTCTGCAATTCACCGTATTGCGGGGTCAATCCACATTTACTCGCTGTGTTTGCAATAACGAGCACCTTGCCTTGATACATATCCAGCGGCACTTCCTGATTTGCGGTGGTTACCGCCTTGTACGAATATACGGACATTGCTAATTCCTCCTATGAGATCGTAATATCCCAATTATAAACGTGTTCAAGTGTGAACTTCAAATTTACCGGGAAGCTACAATCGCCTCATATCGAGTTTGCCGCTCGGCTTTGCTCAGTTTGGGACAGGTGTAACAATAATCTTGACCCCCGTCCACCTTATAATACAGGCAGCATGTTGACTTCATTAAGATCTTCTCCCCCGGTTGATACGGGCTGTCGATCTCTACCGGCTTGAATTTCAACAGATTTTTACGTAATCCCAGAACTTCCGGTGGCATCGTTATGACATGCTCATACCCCTGAATAACAGCTTCTCGCTCCTGATCTGTAATCTCCATCTGAACAGCCAGCGTTTTGAACCATCTCAGGATCGACGCAAGCTGTGCCCACATCTGACCTGTATTCGCCCCGCCAGCCAGTGCCACTCCTTCAATTAAAGGCCGAAGCTGTTCTCCGTAATAAGCTGTAAGCATCGCCTGACGTGTAGATGTAGAAGCTACCGCTGAGTGGTGCTCGTCGTTGACGGGGGGCGCTGGATGAGCCTTTTCAGCGTCATCTAGCAGTTGAAAATGAAATGCGGGATATCCGTCCTGCAGCGTGAGTTGTAATCGAATATTATCCAGAGAAATATCCAGCACCTTGTCACACATCGCGTTTAGGTAATGTATACCCAAGAGCAAACCACGAACGGAATGCATGAAATACACCGCTGCGGTTTGCAAGCTATCTGCACGCAAATGTTCGTTATATGTTGTTAGCATATCTCTTGCCTGCTCTGCGTCCCTTAACGAAGCCAGAGGTGCAGCGTAAACAGAGTTCAAAATGGGATTCCTCGAAATACGTGCATATTGTTCAAGCCAGGTGTAATTGATTGCGCTCATTAATGAAACCTCCTGTGAATGCGAATGAGCCGCGTGCTAACAGCGCACAGCGGCTTCATTTCTATAATTCAGGATCGCACATCCGATCCAGCTCGTTTATTTTAACTGCCTGTTGCTTGCACACGATGTTCGGCGCGACCTGCCGCATGAACCATCGCACTGTTCACTACCTTGGTTTCAGGAGCAACTGGTTTTGGACGTTCGCCAGCGAGCGCATATGGCAAGCAGAGCGGTACATTGGAGCGCGGGTCCATAACGATGTCGGCTTCAATGTTAAATACTTCACGCAGCACGTCTGAGGTCATCACTTCAACTGGGGAACCTTCTGCAATGGCTTTACCTTGTTTGATGCCGATCATATGCTGTGCATACCGAGATGCATGATTCAGGTCATGGACGACCATCACAATGGTACGATTAGCAGTGGCATTTAGATGCTCCAGCAACTGCAATACTTCAAGCTGGTGAGCCATATCGAGGAAGGTTGTCGGCTCGTCCAGGAACAGAATATCTGTTTCCTGTGCAAGTGCCATAGCGATCCACGCACGTTGACGTTGTCCACCGGACAACTGATCGATCGGACGGTCATGAAACTCCGTCATGCCAGTCACTTCGATCGCCCACTCAATCATGCGTTTGTCTTCTGCACGCATGGAACCGAATCCTTTTTGATAAGGGAAACGACCATAGGAAACCAATTCTGTAACGGTCAGCCCTTCCGGTGCTGTAGGATTCTGAGGCAGAATCGCAAGTTGCTTGGCAACTTCACGCGTAGACTGCTTATGGATGGACTTGCCGTCGAGTAACACGCTACCTGCCTTCGGAGACATAATACGTGCCATTGTCTTCAGAATCGTTGATTTCCCCGAACCGTTGGCCCCCACAAGTGCGGTAATTTTCCCTTGGGGAATCTGAATGTTCAGATCCTCAACAATCAGTCTTTCCTCATAAGCGATATCCAGCTTGGACGTCTCCAGACGAAACATGCGATCATCCCTCTCTCATTAATCCCGGTATGTATTCCGGCTATCATAACGACAACGAAATTGAAATTATATTCTGATTCATTACTTCTGAATTTCCCGACGCTTTAACCTTCTAAAAGAAACTGTTTAATCTGCTACACTAAAGATACTGATAATCATTATCACTTGTCAACCAAAAATCCCAATTTTTTTGATGATATAAGGCATTCTTTGCTCGAAATCAGCATCTCGATGGCTACTATGACACTTATTATATGAGAGTATTTCTCAGTCATTCCGTGCGATTTTTCACCGCTCGCCTAATTACCTTAATTTGAATCAATTGATATATGTCTAATTTGTGAACAAAAACAACTCATCAGCACACTTCATCTAGAAAAGATAATTGTTACACAAAAAAAGATGATTCTGAAACCTCCGTTTCAGAATCATCCCTCAAATCTCACTTTATAGTTCCTTGCCTGTTCCGATTCAAATGGGGCCTAATACACAAATTCAACTTGGCTCCCGCATCAGGTTAATCGTGATCTCCGAGCCTTCTGCACCTTGCTGGATGCTCACAACATGCTCGGGTTTGATATTGTCCGGGATCGAGATCTGCATGCCATAGGGGTACAAGCGATCTGCTTCTGCCAAGGTTAACGGTGCCTTAGTGTCCGTTTTATTCTGGCCCTCTGGTGAAGCTTCATCGGTTGAATTATCACCTGTTTTATTTTGGCTTTGCTCCGGTGATTCATTTGTTGTGCCGGTTGACGCGTTGTCAACTTCGGATGGAGCACCCTTATCCGCTTCACTCGTTGAATCAGCTGAACCTTGACCTGTATTTTCTGTATCAGAGCCTTCACCACGATTCAGGCTTTCCCACTGGTCTGTAACATCGATATCCTTTGTGCTTCCGTCATCCATATGTAGCTGAAGATTCCCCTTTTCAAAAGGAATTCCGCCTGTCTCGCTCCGAAAGCGGATGACTAATTGGGCTGGTGATTTAGACCCTTCCTGCTTGTTCTCTGCAACAATATACGCAATGTAGTCTGCTGGCTTCTCTTCGGGATTCGTGGTAGTTACAGGTTCCCGATCTATCGGTGGCTGTACCTCAGGTTCAGATGAATTGTTCATCAGAGCATACGTACCACCTGCAACACCGAGAATCAGGAACAACAGCAACAATCCCATCCACCGTGTTTTCTTCCGTCCTGTTAACATGCGCATGAACGGGGAGGCAAGTTCCGCTTTGGCCCGATCATAGACCGGCTTCAGCGCTTTTCCTGCTTTGGCATAGTACGGCTTAAAAGCAGACTTGGATCGGAACGCTTCCCGATCATGCGTTTTGAAATACAGGATGATGGCATCTGCATATCCTTTATGTGCGTTAGAACCGCGAACAAACATGCGCTGCGCACCAGACCATTCAAAAAAAGTATAGATCTCTTCGGGGTGCCCCATATGACTGCGTGCAAACTCGATCAGACCCGAATAATCAAGCCGATTACTCCCGCTACCCCCGCGATAAAACGCAAGCGACAATGCCTCATACGCTGGTGTTCCCGGCTGATTCCGTAGCTCTGCCGCGAGCCAGCGACGAGTCCAGCGCTGAAGCTCGTCCCGCTCAGCAAGGGAGAGAGATTCCATTCCTTCTTCCGCATTACCGTCGCCGCTAAGCCAAGCTCTGGCTGCCAGCATCATATTGGTTCTTGCAACGACATCCGAGCCTTGACGTACCGACCAATCCCGAACCTCATGCTCATGCTGCAAAATATCGATCTGCAACAGTTGCTCCCGATTCACCCGGTCCAGATCAAGATCCTGGATCATAAACAGGTTGATGACATAAGCAAGTTTGTCAGCTAGCTTGGTTAAAGCCTCCTGATATGCAACCGGTTGTTTACCAAGGGACGGAGTGGTTGGTTTGCTGGTAGGATGCGTAGTTGTAGCCTGCTGTCCTGAATCGGCAAAAAACTCTGTTTGTCCGATATATCCGGTAATTTCCGATTCCATCGCACCACTCTCGGTGATAAAGTCCAAAACGCTAACCCGTTGAAGAGCTTCGTTCGCTGATTGCACCGGATTGGGCGCAGAACACAGTCTTTCCCGTAGCTCGGTACAAGACCGTTCCACTAAAAAAGCGGATTGGATGGCAGATGGATGAGCCGTAACCCATCGCTGGATAAGCTCAATCACGCTTGCTGCCGTTTCGGTACGTTTCAGCTGATTGTCCAGATATGGCTCAAACAGCAGTTTGGTTAAAGAAGCATTACCCAGCACCTTATCAAAGAAGGCCTGATTCAACTGAGCATCCCGATCCAAAATGGTATACAGCTCCTGCACAGCGCGCAATCGTTTCTGCGCTCGTGCATTGTTTACACCGTAGATAAAATAATCCACAATCCGGGCCTTCACCACTGGTGCAGCGACCCTAAAATACTCACCGATGCGAGAAGCCACCACTTCTTCGGGTACATTTTCCCGGCGTACACTATCCAGCTCCCGGCTGAGCAAGGTCAGGAACAGTTCGTTCAGACGTGAACGCTGCTGTAATCCGCCCTCCGGCTTCAGATATGTCAACAAGCCGCTCAAGACCTCATGTTTGTTATTCAGATATAAATCCTCTACGCCTTGTTCAAGGCTGTAAAATACAGATAGCTCCCCATAGGCTTCGATGGAAAGTTCACGTCCAGGCTCCATGCCTGCCAACATCTCATCGGCAAATCCATAAAACTCGGCCGACCTTGCCTGATCCTGCATCAAAAACCACGCAAATTCTGCGTATGGTAACTTCGCAACTGAAGCATCCGCGTGTGTGACACGCCCAGAGACGAGATCAAATGTAAAATCCTTCTCCGTATTTCGATCCTTGGGACGCAGTGTGCCACGCTCCACAAATTGCACATGAATACCTTTCTTGGCCTGTGGCTCTTTGGCAAATGTCATAAAACCAAGCTGACGTCGGAACGCATACGGCAATGCCTTGTACAGCAGACGAAGCAATGCCTTGGCTCCTGCTGTTACTTCCTCTGCTGGCACATCCAGTGCTATGTATACCTTGCGACGTGCAGCCACAGATTGCATCACGGCATACAGCATACGCTTGAACAATGTCTCGTCCATTTTCAGAGCGCTTAGAATCTGGCTCGGTGACGTGTTTGCCTCAAAGCTACCACCGGGCAGTTCAGTTCCAAGTCCTGCTCCACCTTCTGTCGCTAAAGGTAATGCTGCCAGTGCAGGTAGCTCTGTACCCTGCTCGATATCATATGAGTTGGCGAACACGGCATCTAGCCAGTCGCCACGTTTCATATATTCTTCCGAGCTTGCCGGTGATAGAACATAATTGTGAGCGAAAAACGCGCTGCGCAGGCCGGTAAAATCCGCAGCCTGATACACATTTTGCCCGAGAATGGTCTCGCCACTCTCCAGATGTAGCAGGTGCATCGAAGCCGGATACTTGCTCTCGTCCTTCTCACTTCGGCCTGTCAGCTCCGCAGGAGCATCATAGACACAGTAAGGATGAAGTATTTTTTTGATAAAAGAAGGTTCCAGTCCCGGTGATGCAGCCACCGTGTCAAACCCCTCCGTTGTCCGGAATACCCCGCGCCGCTCTCTCGTGTACATCTGCTGTTCAATGGGCGGAGTGTTAGTAGAACGCATCATCCCACTCTCCCCTCAATGTACTTGAGTTTGTATAGCAGCCACAGGAAAGGCTCGTCCACTCGGATGGGACTAACTACACCCTGAATTTTCATATCTACCGGATTACTTCCCAGCGCAGATACGGCAAAATAAGCGGTGTCTTTGAAATACACATCCATCGTGCCTTTGAACGGACGGTCCACTTTCTCGATAAAACGGCGGATCTCCCCGTCGATATTCTCGAACTCGGTCAGGTCGAAAGAGTCGCGGTGCACCATGTTGCGGAACACATTGCTATTGGATTTGATGTAATCGCCCTCCTCGTCCTTGAGGGAATGTAACATGTCACTTTTGGTGAGCACGACAGCGGTTGGAATATTGGTTTTGGCCTTGTCTTGATAGGCGATGAAGTCACCAAAAAGGGTCAGTACCACATCGCGTGGCTCATCGTACTTCGGCGTCCATTCTCCCGGTTCGTTACCCAGGTTAATGCGGATTTTGTCCCGGATCGAACGAATCTGAAGCGGGTCAACCATGAACAGAATACCTGCCGAGTTTTTGATATGCTGTCCGTGCAAGCCCAGATAATCCTGCTCCACCATACCTTCACCTGCCACGTCAAAAAACACCAGGGTCAGCGGCGCTTTATCCTCGTCCTTGAACACAAACTGAAAAATAAATGGCTCCTGCAGCTTTTCCTTCTGCGTGGAATCCAGCAAGTCGCCTCGTTCGAACAGCGGCTCTTCATAATCCGCACGGAAACGGCGGCTGATTTCGGCATTCAGCGGCATACAAGCGGCATCAAAATGATCCGCAGTATAATGCTGCAACGTATGAATTAAGGAAGTCATATACACGGATTTCCCGACCTGGGATGCACCAATAATTGAAATGATATTGCTTGGTGCCTTACCCGCTGTTACAGGCAACTCATTATGACAATGCGGGCACAGACGGCGGCGTGTCATCACACCGTAACGATCATTCAGGCCCATGACAATGTTATCCGAATAGATCCGGTGCTCCTCCGGTACATCATAAGGTGACAGCACAGCTTCCATATCAAATACCGTATCCAGCCCAAAGCGTTCCCGATATCGGTTGAGCTTGGCATCTTCTCCGAGTGCATAATCCTCGTCATCGTCACGATGGTGAGCCGCACGGAACACAACCTCTTCCGGTGAGAATTTGCTAAAGCAGTATGGACATACGATATCGTAGAACAACGGCCGTTCCTCCGGCTGCTGTCTCTTCAAAAACCGGCTAAAAAAACTCATAGACACTCCCCTCCCCTTATCTGTGTAAAATACATCCAAGTTAAATGGAGTTATTTCCACGGTACACTTCGATGACAGAACAACCTTCCAATCGCTTGAAAGCTCAACTTCAGTCGTCATGTCTGTTTAATCTGATATCAGCCGATAGGCAGCTCCGTACTTGGGGCCGTCCGTGAAGAATAACCTGATATAGTCGTCTTTGGCCACTTCCACGGGCGGCATTTCATTTTTCCCCGGTACAAAATCACTCACAAATGGATACACCGTTCCATCGTCCTTGTTCAGCGGAACGCCACCTTGTTTACGAACATAACAAAGCGCTTCTTTAGGCACAGGTACCTCAGCAGTTACCGTGATCAACACCGTCTTGCGTTTCTGAAAAAAACCGCTCTTATAGCGAATGGCAAAGCGGATATCCGCCTTGCCTGCACTTGCAATGCCCTGATTATCTTCATCCTGCTGACGGATCAGTACAGGCCCATCCTCATGCATCTGGCATGCGTACACCGTGTACTGAATCGCACCAAAGCCGGTCATTCGATCCACATACCCGTTATTCGCCTTGTACTCCTCTCGCGTATACAGCTTCAGCTTGCCCTGTGTCGATCCGCCCACATGGTCTCCATAATCAGTAACACTCCTGTGTTCTTCACCCACACGATCCGTATTCATAAGATTAAGTTCCAATCGTTCCACGTATACCGCCTCAAGTTGCTCCGGCCAGAGCCAGCGAAGTGTGCAACGACCTTCGTCTACTGCGAGCGTCAACTTTCGAATCCGGGGAGCCGAAGGATCTGCATCTGCATTCATAAACCGCATATTCCGTTGACCTCCCCGATGTTAGAATCCTTTGCTGCGTGTATCTCTTGGCCGCCTACCGAATCCTTCCGCAGAAGAAGTTCCACGGCCAGCATCCCGGCGCCCTTTACTCTTGCGTGGTGTGTTCTCTTTGATCGGAACAATCCAGGAGAAAAGGGTAAGTATACCTGACAGGATCAGCATGGCTCCCAATCGAACGAAAGCATCACCCACATTAGAACCGCTTAACCCCCACTCCAGTAACAGTCCGGCTAGCAAACCTGATACTGCACCACCTACACCGAAGCTGAGTGCAAGATGACGGTTATCAAACACAAGTCCAAGGGATACGCCAAGCGCCACACCGATCAGCAGCAAAGCCACAACACGGAAAATGGCCAGATACATACTGTGTTCCATCGCACCTGTACGCTCCGTCACGAGAGTACGTTCATCAATCGTATCGTAAATCTGTTGGAACGCGACATTCAGCCCACCTGCGTCAGGTACATCATAGTACATCCCGCCGGTTCGCTGAGCAATGCTCTTAAGCAAATCCGTACCCGAAGGGTCTACCAGGCTCAGACCAACAGTATGGATAGCCACTTGTTCCTGTACGTATTGCGGCAAAATGCCTGAGATATCAGCATCACTGAATCCGTCCGATAACAGGATAACGACTGTTCCCCGTTTCGGATCTTGTTTGCCTTCGATCAGTTTCATGCCTTCCCGGAGTACCGCATCAAAATTCGTCCCCCCGGATGTGGTGACAATGCCGTCGATTTTGCTATTCACTTCGCTTTTGGCAGCTTCACTATCTACGGCAATAAACGGCTGCAACAGTTGAGGCTGATCGTCAAACGTAATGACAGCCACCTGTTTGTCGCTCTCCATCTGATTAATGAGCGTCTTGGCTGCTTCAAACCGCCCGTTATTGGGATCAGTCTCGTTCATGCTGCCTGAATTATCAATCATCAATATGATGTCTTTGACCTGTTTTGCTCCGCCCGGATTGATCTGGTACAGCAATTGCAATCCCATCCCTACAACCAGTAGCAGTGCTAGCGTTGCAGGCACAAGCAGCTTCCAGGACAAGCTGAGATACCTGAGCTTCCACGAAGCACCGTTCAGTCTTGGTGAGATCATCTCTGCCAGTAGGCAGAACAGCCCCACGCTAAGTGCTAGCACACCGAAATATAACCCCATCAGCAGCAGGCGCGGCATTTCCCCAAGCCACTGATGCAGCATGATTTCTCCTGCCGCAAAACCAACTGCTCCGCCAATTAGGCTGAACAGCACCAGGAGAAGATTGATTTTTCGCTGCATGTCTGCATGCATCCTTTCTCAACGCCCGCCAGAAGCGGGCTGACTTAGTACCCACGAAACATAGAAGGACACCTCTGCTTAATCTAAGCAAGTTGAACTTAAAGATGGTTTACCTCTACACTCCCTTAACAGGATGCCCCTTCCAACGTGCATTGTGCTATATGTTCTTTCATTCCGCTACCGAAGCGGAGACAGTTTCTCTGCTAGCTCCGCAGGGTGAAGCTCATAACCATTTTCCGTATAAGAATCGTAGTACACCTTACCATTACGGTACACCATAAGATCCTCCAGATGGAAACCACCCATCAGATTAAGCTTCTCTACCCCGCTACTACGTTCCTCATAGACTATACCCAGTTTATAAATGCGCGAGGTTTCCTCTGCATGTGCCGCGTAGTCCATAAAAGCACTGTGATGGTCGCCAAAAAAGTACTTCTCTTCATACCGATGCTCTTGCGTATAGTCGAACACCCGTATCCGAACAACGGCCTGATCTTCTAATGTGTGATACAGCCTGCGGAATAGATCATCGCGGGTCAACACATCCCGATCCCTGTACGTAATCGTCACATTAGCTCGCTGCAGTAGTTCCTCTTCAAACGATAAGCGTAGCGGTTCCGCGGAAAGCAACAAGTCACGGCAAACTTCCATTAAGCGTGCAAGCAAACGGTCACTGCCTTTGATCGCAAGCTCATTCATATCTCCCATGTAGCGATCTTCGAACCATACTTCCCGCCCCCGTCTTGCCTCCAGATCGGCGATCAGTTCTTCCGTTACTTTGCCGTAATACTCCATGACATTCTGACCAATGTATTCGTCAGCAGCGGCAATGCTCTCTTCCGCTACTTCACGCAATGTACGCTCCAGCGCTTCAAGTGAGGTTGTAACTTGACAACTGTAGCGATGCAGTTCTTCCATTTCCGTATCGTAGATACGAAGCAAATGCAGTTCATTTTCCAACCGTAGCAGGTCTACCTTGGGTTCGTATACACGTTCCAGTAAACAATCGATTAGATTGCGCACGTTCTGCTTATCACGGAAGAGCGCACGTTTGATCGGTTGATCCTCTACCCGCTCTTGCTGACGCTGTTCCATCAGTGCCCGTGCGGATTCGAGTTGCATCGATTTGTCGCGAATCAGGGCGAGCAGGGCTTCGCGAACACTCCCCGGCTTACCGTCGCTCCAGGCAGCCCACTGAAAGTATCCTATTTCAGGATATTCCATATGAGATTGCTCGGCCTGCCTTCTAAGCGCACCTGCAGAACTGCGCTCGCGTACACGCTCCTGCACCGGACGGACAACATTTTCACGGAAGTAAGCTTCCGCTCCTTCTCCATACAGTGCTCGCTCAGCTTCTCTTAAAGAAAGCGGCTTGAGTTCAGCAAAGCTGCGATTATGTGTCATGATGCCGCTCATGCCACTAACGAGGTCTTCGCTTGGCAACAAACCCTGCACCTTCTGTTCCACGGAGGAGGCATCCAGTCCGAAAAAGGTCATTTTGTCCTTGATACTCCAGTCCGGTTCTTGTTGCATCCGGCCAAGCAGATAACGGTATAGATGGTACAGCACGGTCAGCGCAATCGGTTTGTTCGGCCGCCTGATCTCGGCAAAACCTGCACTGGCATACCCATGCTGATCCGAGGTGGTACGGATATTATTTTTAAACGACGTATTATTGTAGGTATTCGCGCCCGTGCTAGCGATGGCAGCACGATCTTCATAGTTCTCCTCCTGCTTCCGGTTCTTCAGCAAGCAGATGCGGCAGATGATCTCGGCATTTTCAATCCAGCCGCCAGGTACACCGGTGCCACGTTCGTTTTTGTCCGAAAGTACATAGACCAGATCAAACAAGGGCGCTGCAGGATGGGTTACGGGAATGGATATCCCGTCCTCCGTCACCAGCAACTCGCCGCTGAACATGTAATCCAACGATTGCATGTAATCGAGCTCACGCAGAAAAGCAAGTCCCGCTGCGCTGGCATATCCAAAGGAATCGACCTGCTCCATCTCACTAACCAGCACATGAAGATCCGTCTGTACCGACTTGAAAGACTGTGCCAGAATGGTCTCGGCCAGCTTCGTTATCTCCGGCAACAGTACATTCAGCGGATCATCGGCCCGGGTAATGACGGTTACGTAAATTCGATCAAAGGACGAATACAGCCGTCCATATTCAGCAATACGGTTGCTTACCCGCCGCATCATTCGATTTAATCCAAAAAGCGCCGCTGCCGACTCGTGAAAGCTACGGTGTACATCCTTGCGCAGCGTTTTGGAAGAACTCCGCTGTGAATGCGAGGTGGAGATTGGTAAACGGTGGTACGTGACCTGAGCGTTTTCATGTGATGATACGGCCCCATAACCTAATCTTGCTTTCTCGTGATTGTGAGACGAATTCATTTCATTCACTGCATCTACTGGATGCAATGCGTTCGAATCACTGGAAGCACTCGATGCATTTCCCGCATCGGCTTCATTCGATATATCATCTGTCCCAATGTGTACGTATACTACACCGTCTTCGTTATCCCACTTCAACTGGTTAATATCATGCACAGCAGACACCGCAGGTTTCACCAGATCACCGACAAAAAGGAACAAGGCCGGGTAATGGATGCTGCTGCGTCCATCCCCTTGGCTTCCTTGGCGTTCCTGTTCTACGGCGTAACGGGCAGCGTACTTGTAAAGCTCACGCTTTAAGGCGTGCTGCATCCCGTTTTCTTTTTGCTGCATATTCATTGGTACATTCATACCATCAGCCACCTTATTTCAGCCTTCTGCGAATATCGTTCAGCTTCGACGACATCGTTCTATAGAACTGGTAGATGTCTTCTCCGTTTGCGAGCTCTACCCGCTCATACTCCAGACGATCACGTGACTCCATAAACAATGCCGCCAGATCATCCAGCTTGCTCAGGAGCGGTGTAATATCCTCGGAAGCGGTCAGGTCGTTGTCGCGACGGGAGGATTTGCGTAGCAATGTACTGCGATCCTTCTCGGACAGGCCGCGGAAGTTGCCAAACACTTCGTATTCAGCGAAATTACGGCTTTTCATCAGGTTAGCGAACGGTTCCCATGCGTCTTCCTCCGGATCACGGTCATAGACGTATAGTGCACCCTTTTTAACAATCGTATCTGTATAGAGTGCTTCGATGAAGCGATCATACCACTGCTCTTCATCCTGATACTGTGCGAGAATGCCTTCCAGTTCAGCCACTTTCGCAGTGATTGCATTCATCTTCGCCAGTTCCTCACGTACCCGCGCGATAAGCTGTGGAGAGCGTACAAGGTTTTCTTTCGCCATATCTTCATTAATACTTCCGAAAATATCCTTCACATCTACCCGCGGCAGTCCTTCGGATTGCAGGCGTTTCAGCTCCATAACAGCTCGTTTCACCTCACCCAGATTCGGTGCGTTCGATGTGAGACGCATGTCGTAAGCAGCCAGCTTGGCAGACAGGTCAAACGGTTCCGTCGTGACAATCGCATATCGGTTACTTGTATTTTCATCCTGCGATTTGGCAGTGACAATGTTATAACCGAGCGCTTGCTCGAATTCATTGCGAACCCGTGCATTATACTGCTTCACGCGGGCATTCTCGTACACATCTCCCCAAGACTTTTCCGGGATTGGAGATGGCAGGTACGTCCAGTTATTTTTCTCCGTCTGCACCAGATGGCGTCCAATGCCCTCTTTGTCCAAAATCGTGCGTTCATAGCTCTCTTCATACACTTTGAGCGGTGTATATACAAAGAGTGGTACCCCGTTGCGTGTATTCAGCCAGAAAATACGGTTCCGCACTTCGCTCTCTTTAACAGTAAAGTGGGATTTGCCTACGGCATTGTTCTGGTAGTTACGAATCCCTTTCAAGATACCCGGAGCCTGTGCTGGCACGGACACAAACCCCCAGGAAGGGAAATGTAGACTGCCTGTGCTATTGCTCAGATTAAATACCGGCACGGCCTCGTCATCCAGCTTACCTGCAATAAAACGTTCCACGAATTTCTCAACGGACTCGTCTTTCCCATATTTGATCACCAGGAAATCTTCCATGGAGCGAGTAATGAGATCACCAAACTTCTCACTCAGGAAATCAGAGATGGAGCTGACGATATCAATCTCGTTTTCCTTCACCCACTGGCTCGAATTCTCCAGCAGCTCACGCGAGAAGTCGCGGATCAGATCATCCGTGTCGCGTTTGTCCAGCAACCCGTCCACCACGCTCACGATATCCGGTACACTTACCACGTTCCAATAATAGGTTTTGTTTCCTTTATGATCCGTTTGCTCTTCGCCGCGTGTCAGCAGATCGCCGTTCTTGGCAAAGATGGAGCTGAGTGCATTCAGCGTCTCGGAAAATACGTTATAAATGCGACTGTTCTCTTGATTCAGCAGCTCATACAGATCTTCATAGAACTCGATCATCTGGTCGTTGCGTTCCACATCGGCGTGCAACCAGTATTCATGAATCTTCGCTTCGATATAAGCATTCTTTTTCTTCTCTTTGGAGACAAAAGCACTCTTCGCATCACCCAGCTTCTCTTCGGATTGCTCCTGAGCCGCTTCAATATCACGTGGAATGCGGAACGCATTTTCCCGTAGCGTTTCGATGTACGACTGAATCATTTTTAGTACACAGAATCCTTTTTCAGTATAAATCAAACGAGAAACATAGAAGGGACCCTGTTCAGGATGCAAAAACATGCGCCGAATCTGCTCGGTAAACTGACCCGCAATCTCGCCCGGAAGCTGTTTCTTCGCCTTGATATATTCCTCACGGGCACGTGCCAGGAAGTTCTGTTCCAGCTCCGTATCCATGTTGACGACCTGGGATTTCACCACGTTGCCATAGGATAGACGTTCGCTGTTCTGGTAACCCGGTAGCGGTTCAGGTACGCGGGATTCGAAGGATTTGACGACACTTTCGAGATCGATGCCCAGCTTACGCGCAAACTTCTCGGTATCTTCCTGATTCGGTGCCTTCGAGAACATCGTGCTCATTTTGTCGAACATCCGGTATGCCAGATATGTTGTCATCTCTTCGATCGGCAGTACAGCCGAAGATGCGCCGATGATGTTGTAATCGTAGTTGGCCGGGTACACTTTGTTCATCTGTGCGATGTTGGTGCGAATGTTGCTAATATAGTCATGGATCGCAAATTCCTCACCCGATTGCTTCTCTTCACTGGAGATAAAGTTGGTGATGTTCTCCGCCGTAACGTTCATGCAGTAGTCGTAGGCATTCTCCAATAACTTGCCTTCCGTATTGGTCGCCGAGATCAGATGACACAGGTTAAATGGCGGCAACGGTGAGTTCACGGCCAAAATGTTGCCGTACTTCTGGGTAAACCGCTCACCGCGGCTGTCCACGTTCATCCAGTAATCCAGCTCTTTGAGCGCTGCATATCCATTCTTGCGAATATATTCGCGTGTATGCTCACTCAGGCTTTTATTGGACAAGTTCACGTCTGGCGTAAACAGGTAACCGAGCGTGTTGACGCGGTCAATCCCGGCAGAGCCGTGATCCCGCTCAATGATGCCACGCACGATATAGGAAATATCGAGGAAGCAGCCGCTGCCTGTACCACCGGACAATCCGGTGAGCAGGAATACCATTAGTTTTTTATTCGTACCAACGGATAATGTTTTGATCTTTTTATCGATGGCCTGTACGACTTGATTGATCTTCGTAAACAGCAGCAAACGTCCAGCCTGACGCACCCCTGCGGCTCCGTTCATACCGTCCGTGATGCTCAGTTCAGGAGACAGCCAGTCTGTAATATACGGCTCCAGCACGCTGCGGTTCTGCAAAAGGCCACCAATCTCGGCATTCGAAAGCAGTACAAATTCGTTGATCGGATCAAGTCCGATGCCTCTGTATTTCTTCGCGCGATCCTGTTCGTTCGTTTCAAACGCCAGAAATTCAACGTTGTCCGGCTTCTCCATCTTTTTCTTGGACACCGGGTCTTGTGGCAGCTTGAAACGACGATTGATCTGATATTTCAGACGCAGTAGCGCGTCAATTCCCGTTCCGCCCAGACCGATAATCAGAATCGGGTTGTCAATCGTATCGACCCTGATTTTCTCACTGACGATACCTCCGCCCAGTGATACATCCAGTTGTTGAATATGTTCTCTCACGATCGGTTTCATTCAATATCCTCCCTGTATTTCAATTAAAAAGACTAGAAACCTCATTTACACTTGCCACTCCGATGACAGAGGAACCTTCCGATCGCTGTTATCCCCGGATATCTTTGAAATGTTTTCAAGGATGATATCCGGTGATAGCGTATGCTTCCGTAGCAGCTTTCTTTCAGAAAGCTTGCAGGCGAACGCTTCGCTTCTTCAGGTTTTCTCTGTCCTCTCCGTTAAAGTGTAAATTGTAATCTGTCTTTTAAAGCTCTCATTCAATGAGCTCCAACACGTCACACCAAATACTCAATCAAAATCGTTTTATCCGCCTGTTGCAGCGGGATGCTCAGTCGATCACCGTTCTTCAGTTCAACGCCTGAGCTTGCATCTACCGCACGACCTGATTTCTCCAGCGTACCTCCTGCGGTATTGCGAATGATCAATCGGTCTCCATTGCCAGGAGTAAATATATATTTTTCGGTTTCCTTCAGTTCAGGATCAAGCTGCAACAATTGATGCAGGTGGAACTTGCCCCGGAAGGATGCCAGCTTTTTGTATTGCGGATAGGATTTGTCTCCAGTGTTCTCATCCCGAATCTCCACGATGATCTGACCGACAAAGCCGCGGTTTTTGCGTTTCAGCCAGCCCATCAGGAACCAACCGCAGGCCGCCACCACGATCAGGGCAATCACACCCAGGATGACGGGCAACCAAGGGAACGGCTTATCATTCGCAGCAGGTGGCGTTGTAGGTTTTGCCTGACTTCCGCCTGTGCTCCCTGCGTTGATGACAATCGGTGCACTTTCACGGTAAAAGCTGTCTTCCTCTGCACGGATGATCAGTTCATAGTTGTGATTGTCCGGCACTTCAAAGGTTCCGGCAAAACCGGAGCCGGTGTTCTTCAGCGGTTGCTCTTCACTCTTGCCTGCGTCCTTGTCATTCACGATCAAGGTGGCCTTCATGTCCGCGTACAGATCTTTATCTTGTAGCGGTTGACCGCCATTTTCCAGCCTCGCTGACAGGTCGATCTTGTCGCCCTTCGTATAGGACTTGGTCTTAATTGGGTCCGCAACGAGTTGAAGATCGTAGTTAAACAGCAAGTTGATATCGATGCTGTCTTTGGGAGCCCCTTTTACCCGAAGTTTCCAGTCGCCCTCCTGAGGTTTCAAGAGCTTCACCAGCGAATAACTTTTGGAGGTAGATAGCTTGGCCTCATTCGAATTCAGGTTTACGTTCTTGCCAGAAGGATCGGTTAACTGTACCTGTACCGGCTTCGAAGACATGATGGAAATATTGGCTTCGAGCACGCTGTCATTCGGCACGTTCACGGTAACTTCCTGATAACTGCCGTTTCCGGTTACAGAAGGTAGCTTCACAACATTCAGCTTGGCATGATCGGCGAAAATTTCACTTAAAATCTGCGGCAGATCATCCGGTGTATCGGTGATAAACGACTTGCCTTTTGTTTGTTTGGCAAGGTCTGCAAGTGCATTTTTGTTCAGCTTGCCATCGGCATTCAGTCCGATCGTGTAGACTGGAATACCTTTCGCTTGCGCATCCTTGACGGCTTTTGCCAGATCCGCGTCCGACTCGGCCTGCGTGCGTCCTTTGCTTTTGTTAAAATCGTTATTGCCATCCGCAAGCAGTACAATCATGGGCGAGTGCGACGGGTCGGCCCCATGGCTCAATATGTTCATGGCTTCCGCAACACCTACGGATATATCGGTGTATGGGCCTCTGCCAAGCTGGTCGATAAAGTCTTTCAGATTACTTTTATCTGCGTCAGACTGAATTTCAAGCATTGCCTTTTCTCGCTCCACCTGATCGGTGTAAGCCACGATACCTACTTTATCGCCGACGGTGGGCAGCATATCTATAAACATTTTCATCGCTTCGTTACTGATCTTGTCGCGATCACTTGTATTCATCGAGTTGCTGACATCGGCTACAAGCACCGCGTCGATTCCACTAGTTTGTGCCTGGGCAGCTTCCGCTTGGGGGAGCAATGCCGAAGGCAGCAGCAGGGTTAGTAATGCCAGCAGAACCAGAGTTCCGCTAAGCCAGCGTTTTTTGCGTATCCGCAGCATGGGCTGTACTCCTTCACGTTTGAGATTAAAATGCGAATAGTTTATTATAGGCGTCAAGCCTTAAGGAAATCTTAACAGTCTTCTAATAAAATCTGAAAAGCACCCCTATTCTGAGTTACAATTTTGTAATGTCTGACAAAAATCGACGATTTTAGCGCCTTTGTTGGAATTCAAATTCCAACTATGGAAATATGATATAGCTATTACCAACAAACCGCAATATAACAGCGCTTGATCTTCAAGCCTTAGAAAGGGACGGAATTATGGTTACATACGTATGCCTCGCCATAGTGTTTCTTTTTGTTATGATCAAGGTGATCACGTTTCAGGTTCATCGGCGAAAGACCGTCTCCCGTGAAGACACGGATCGTACCCTGTACAATATTCTAAATGGTGGGCGTGATGGAGCATGAGTAGTACGAAAAAAGTAGTATCCATCCGGCCTTTCTATCGAACGACATATGCCTACCAAAAGTTGCATATCTGCAAACGCTGCGGGCAGTATACCTGCCTCTGGGAAGATCAGTGCACTTCCTGCGGACGTAGCACCCTTGTCACCGTAGAGGAAAAAGCAAGTTCACGAGTAAAACGCAGGATGGTCCGTGATGCTTTCTTTGTTCTTTTGATCGGCGCCGCAGCTACTTATTTCGGTGAAACGCTGGACCAGTCTATGATCGCTGTTACGGTGACGCTGTTACTGTTCGGCGGCCTAATCTTCTTGCAGCAGCGTTCATTCCAGATTGAACAACGGCGCGAAATGAGACAGTTGCTACGATTGGACGAAGAGATCATTCGCCAAGGGATCAATCGGAACTGGGCCCTTGTTGCCGAAGCGCGAAAAGAGGACGAGGCACTCGCCTACGAGATGTTGCGCGAGATCGGCTCCCTGATCTATAACGACCGGATTCGTCTGCAACAGATCGCGTTACTGCAATCCTTCGTGTTACGCAGCGATATGGACTTGCAACTTAAACCGCTACTGCTCCAGAACTTCGAGCGGCTGCTCGCCGAGTATATTGGCGAAATTGCCCGGCTGAAGCCGGAACTGATTCGTGAAGACGCGATTCGATATATCGCCACGTATGAGGTTCACATTTTACAGTTGCATAATGGCATCCAAATTCTGACCGCCGTGGCGGCCGCTGCCGTGCGTAAGAGCAAATATATTGAACTGTTTCCCAGTCTGATCACCCGCTATGCACGTTTCATGCCCAAAGACCGGTTTATGCGGCTTTATCACACGATCGAGCGTTATCCAACCAAGGCACGCGGTGGACTCGCGGAGTCCGTCGGCCGGGTATATAACGAGAAATACCGCGACCAGTATGCTGATGTCCATGGGTGACCGTCTGTGCAACAAGCCGGTCTATATCGTATCAAGACTGGCTTACGTTCAGATTCGGATTTATAAAAAGTGAGCGAACCGCGTGTAATAACCAGTTAACCCGTAAGTAAAATAATGCAAATCAGCTCCCTAATTATAGACGAACGGTACACCGAGCTTCCCTGAATTGTTGTGATCTAGTAAGCAAGATATCGTGCCATCTTTTAATCATATAAGTTTTAAACCAAAAACACCCCGTCCTTAGGTCTAGGATGAGGTGTTTTGTCGTTCTGGTTCATATTGTGCGAATTCTAACGATCACAGGGGAGCCATCATAGCGTGGTGACTGTATAACGAGTGAAGGCTGGAGTGCGGTTCACATCGTGTGAATAAGTGCATGTGCATCCTGATTGTAAAAAAGGGCCGCGACGTGCTTCCGTCGCGACCCTTGGTTCGAGCGTTCGGTACGATGACGTACCCGAACGCTCTCGATATGGGCCATGCGGCATCCGCTACTGCGATGCATGGCTATGATGCTTCTAGCGCAATATGCGGCTGCATCGCCGCTTGCGCCAGTGCGTTACCGCCCGCGACGAGAATCGCGGCGGTCGCCCCTGCTCGGACCGCGTCCAGCGGAGTCCGAGCGGCCTGAACCAGCGCCACCGCGTCCAGCGGTGCGCTTGTCGGCGCTGCGGCCAGCCCAGCCGCCGCTGCTGCGCTCTTCGCCGCGGCCTGCTCCACCGCGGCCGCCTTGGCTTGTGCCGCGGCTACTGCTGCTGCGGCCTTGGCTTGCTGCACCGCGACTGCTGTCGCTGCTACGCGCCGATCCGCGGCCTGCGCTGCGCTCGTCACCGCTACGGCCGCCACTGCGTCCACCGCTACGGCCACCTTCGCCTCCGCGTGATCCACGACCGCCACGTCCACCATCTCGGCGGTCGTTACGACCTGCACCGCGACGGGCACTGCCTGTCCCGGCAGTACGACCACCACGCTCATCATTGCCCTCGCTATTAATTACGCGGCGAGAAGCTCCCGTAGAAGCGACTGGTCCTTCGCTTGTCCATTGGATGCGATTCAGCTTCTGATTCGTACCTTCCTCGATCCGAGCAAGTTCCGGTCTGTCGTGCTGGGTTGCAAACGTCACGGCAAGACCCGTTCCACCTGCCCGGCCTGTACGACCGATACGGTGAATATAACTTTCCGCATCATGTGGCATATCGTAGTTGAATACGTGGGTAACCCCTTCAACGTCCAAACCGCGTGCGGCGACATCGGTAGCCACAAGGATTTGCAGCTTCGCATCACGGAATGCCTTCATGACATTCTCTCGCTTGGATTGGGACAAGTCCCCGTGAAGCTCGTCGCTCTCATATCCTGCTTCTCTCAGATCTTCGTTCAGCTTCGAAGCCCGGCGCTTCGTCCGGCAGAAAATAATCGCCAAATACGGGCGATACGTATCAATCATACCCCGAAGTGCATCAAACTTGCCGCGATCTGTACATTCCAGCACCTGCTGGCGAATCTGATGAATCGGAATCACGGACTTGGAGGAAACTTTCACGTCCTCCGGGTCTTTCATGTAGTTTTTCGCCAGAACACGAATGCCCTTAGGCATCGTAGCCGAGAAGAGCATCGTTTGACGTCTATGCGGCAATTCTTTCAAAATCGTTTCTACATCGTCCAGGAAGCCCATGTGTAACATCTGATCTGCTTCATCCAGCACCAGCTTTTTCACATTATCGAGCTTCAAGGTACCACGGCGCAGGTGATCCAGAAGACGCCCTGGTGTTCCTACAACGATCTGCGTTCCGTTTTGCAGTTTGCGCAACTGCTTTTCTACATCCTGTCCACCATATACCGCAAGCACATGCAGCTTGTCATCGTTCGCGGTCAGTTTCTTCGCTTCTTCCGTAATCTGCAATGCCAGCTCACGCGTAGGCGCAATAATCAGTGCCTGCGGAGAGCGGTCGGATACGTTAATTTTCTGAATAATCGGCAGCAAAAAAGCCAGCGTTTTCCCTGTGCCCGTCTGCGCCTCGGCGATGATATCACGTCCACCCAGCAGTACTGGAATGGAACGCTCCTGTACTGGAGTTGGCACGGCGATGCCCTGATGTTTCAGCACCTCGCACCATTCCGGGCGAATGCCCAGTTGTTCAAAGTTTGCCAATCGTTACACCTCTGTATATTCATTTAGATAAGTTCATTTCATAGAAGACCCTAGCCCCCTTGGAAATGCATAGGCATCTCCGTCTGAACTTGATTGAGTCTATGTCATTGTCTGAGTCGGCATACGAGCCTGCTATTTACGTCCTTGTGCCCGAGTTCTGCATCTGAACCTGATTCTCTACTCCAATCACACCCGTAACTGCAGTACACATCCTGTGAGTCCAAACTAGTTTTCCTGAATTCAACTCTGATTATGAAATGAATTTTTAAAAAGCAATCATTCCATTGCTCTTCTTCTCCATACCCTGTAGTTTACACGTTCATCCAGCAAAACAAAAGCGAAACTGAACTACCGCGCCAACTTGTAGCATGAATGTAGCGTAAAAAGCAGACGTTTTAAGTTTATATTTCACACGCGGCGCATAATAAGCCGGACATAGGGAGTACGGAACACACAAGGTTTGTTTTTCGTAAATCAAGCTACACCAACTACTGTGACACCAACCACGAAAGTCCTAACGATCACCACAGAGCTTATTTGCTCGAATTATGCCTTGTCTGAATTCTAACGATCACCAGGAAGCTTATTTCTTCAAAAATCACGAGAATTCTCACAAAAAGTAGTGAAATCAGTAAAATAGCGTCTCTGATGATCGTTAGAAATGAAAATGGCCCAAATTGGGCTAAATAAGCTCTCTCCTGATCGTTAGCGCTCACAGCTACAAAAAAAGCGGCTCCCCCCGGCAAACACCGCAAGGAGACCGCTGCATATCAATACTGTCTAGCGTTATCTATAGCCTATATTCGTTCGCATCGCAGTCCGCTATTTCTAGCTTACTTGCCGCCTGTTGATGTTGTAACGTTCAGATACCAATACCGATACCATTTTGGAACAAGTTACTTAAACGTTCGCTTTACTTGAACTTTACACTTCGCTTTAACTTTACGCCTTACCCGAGCCTTACATGAGCTTTACACTTCACTTCAGCCTTATGCTCCGTGTCCGCCCGTCCCCGGGACGGTACCCGCATCAGAAGCCTTAAAACCGCTGCGCTCCAGCAATCGGGAGCTTTCCTCGTTTAATCCACGCAAATGCACGGTTTTACCAAGCTTCGCGTATTTGAATTTTACTTTGCCAATCGCCACAACCGCGGTGTTGTCCCAGATATGCGAGCCGTCAAAGTCAATGGTGATGTCCTGCGGATCGGCTTCCGCATCGAATTTGTCCACGAAATGGGACGAGGAACCGAAGAAGAACGGTCCGTGTACACGATACACTTTCTGTCCTTGCTCCTCGCTAGACTGGACGCGAATTTTGGTCTGTTTCCAGCCGAAGTGTAGCACACTGAGCACGACGCCAACCATTACACCAAGCGACAGATCATGCGTGTAAACAACGATCGCTACCGTCACCACCATAACAATCGCTTCAGCGCGTGGGACGCGGGCTATATTTTTCACAGAACTCCAGTCAAACGTACCAATACACACCATAAACATCACGCCAACCAGCGCCCCCATCGGTACCTGCTTCACCACACCGCTCAAGAGCAACAATAAAATCGCCAGAAACGCACCTGCCGTAAATGTCGATAGCCTGCCTCGGCCGCCTGACTTCACATTAATGACGGACTGGCCGATCATTGCACAGCCACCCATACCGCCGAACAATCCGTTTACAAAGTTTGCAATCCCCTGACCACGCACCTCGCGGTTTTTGCTGCTTTTGGTTTCCGTCATCTCATCCACAATGGTTGCGGTCAAAAGGGACTCCAGCAAACCGACAAGTGCCATCGTAAACGAATAAGGCAACAGGATCATTAGTGTATCCCATGTCCACGCAATATTCGGCAGATGGAACATCGGCAATGTACTTGTCAGATTGCCCATCTGACCTACCGTTTTGACATCAAGATGAAAGACCACCGTAATAATAGTCATGATAATAATCGCTACAAGCGGAGCCGGAGCCCCTTTGAAAAAACGCGGTAAAATATAGATGATTGCCAGTGTTCCCGCCACCATCACGTACATGATCCAGTTCGCTCCCGTAAAGTGGGTGAGCTGCGCCATAAAGATCAGAATCGCTAGTGCGTTCACAAATCCGGTCAACACCGAATGAGGCACAAACGTAATAAATCGTCCTACTTTAAATATGCCTAAAATAAACTGAATGATGCCCGTCAGGATGGTCGCCGCAAAAAGATATTCCACGCCATAATCCTTGACCAGCCCTACCATTAATACCGCCATAGCTCCTGTTGCTGCCGAGATCATACCCGGTCTACCGCCCGCAATCGAAATGACGATAGCAATCGTAATCGACGCGTATAATCCCACCATCGGATCTACACCTGCAATGATGGAAAACGCGATCGCTTCCGGAATCAGTGCCAGTGCTACGGTGATGCCTGCGAGCACATCTCCACGGATATTGCCAAACCACTGTTGTTTTAACGTATTCATATGTTGTTGCTTTGCCTCCTAGATGTGTCCCTCAAATTAACGAACCTGCTGAAGAATAACGGGAGTCGTACACGTCCAATTTCTCACCTTGGGACCCATAAAAATGACAGTGATGTGTAAAAGCAAACCGCTTCCTTAACCTGTCTATCGCTAGTCTACTTGTCCCTAAGTGCATGATGATCTAATGCCTTGATTCAGCCGCAAACACCGTCTCATAATCATCATGTCATTGCCGTTCCAGCATGTACTGACTATTTCCGTTACCATTCAGCTGTCTTTCTTGCTTACGGCATCTCGTCTCACCATCTAATCTCAACTATATTTGCTGGATAGACAGAGCAATGCCTGTTGTTAGTTTTCCTCTCTCAGAAAAACCGGGGCCGTTAATCTACTGACCTATTATTATAGTTACAGACTTACATATGTACGAACACTGTAATATCGCAAAAACAGGTGCTTATCTCCTATTATCTTCATCCTTCTAGATTTAACTCTCTGTATCTCTGCTCATCAAAAAAAAACCGCAAAGACCTTTCATAAAAGGCCTTGCAGTCTATTTTGGCATTTACAGGTTATGGTGAGTTATACCTATTGTCAAGCAATCACTTTTTGGCGTTCGTTTGCTAGCTGCATTAATTATAAAAGCTTGAACTTCCGGCTTAAAACCTGCCCGATTTAAAAATCGAGTACAGCAGAAATGCCACCATGAGGATCGCCACGAGAAAACCAATCTCAATCACCGGAATATCCCATAGCATCGTGGATTGGTGACTAATCGAAGAACCGATAATAAGTCCTACCATGATGATACAGAAGGCGAGCAGCACAATGCTGAACGATAAACGATTGCTGATCTGATCCAGTCTGCGCATGAGTGACTCTAATTCGGGAACGCTGATCTCCAGTCGCAGCTTACCTTTGCTGATGATGGAGGACAACTGCCGCAGCTGTCCCGGCAAACCAATGACACTTTCGGCCATATCTGCCGCACTGCGAAACAGCCGATTTTTGATCCGACCCGCACTAAAACGTTCCTTGAGCAGCTTTCGCCCGAACGGCTCTGCCATATCCACAATGCTCAAAGTAGGATCTAGATGTTCAATGACCCCCTCCATCGTCAGCAAGGATTTGCCCATCAACAGTATATCTGCGGGCATGACAACCTTATGTTTCTGGGCAATGCCAAACAGATCATTGAGCGCCTGTCCTACACTGATTTTGGAAAAAGGGATATCGTAATATTTCGTTCGAAGTTTGTCCAAATCCACATGAAGGGCGCGCGCGTCCATGTCATCCGGCATCATACCGAGTTTCTCAATCGCACGGATCATACTATCCGTATCCTTACGCATCAGCCCGATAATAAGCGAGGCAAGCTGCTGCTTCATCTCATCACTCAGACTGCCCACCATACCGAAGTCGATGAAAGCCAGTCGCCCGTCCTTCAGCACCATCAGATTACCCGGATGCGGATCGGCATGGAAGAAGCCATGCATAAAAATCTGATTGAGCAACGCATCCACCAGCCGCTCGGCAATATTGTTCAGATCATGACCACGCTTCACCAGTTCATCCCGATTATTCAGCTTAATGCCCTCGATATACTCCATGGTCAATACACGTGATGAGGTCTGATCCCAGTAGATTACCGGAATTTTCACTTTAGGGTCCTGCTGATATTGCTGTGCAATCTTCTCCGTATTGCGACCTTCCACCGTGTAATCGAGCTCTGCCATCAGAGCCTGGGCATACTCTTCTACCATCTGCGGAATCTGGTATTGTTTCACCCAATCCCAACGTTTCTCCGCCATCGCAGTCAGTTCTCGCAGAATATCCAGATCGCGCTGCACAATCCGCGATATGCCGGGGCGCTGGATTTTGATCGCTACCGCCTCTCCGCTCTGAAGTTTGCCCAGATGCACCTGACCAATACTGGCCGCGGCCACCGGGGTATCCTCGAACCGGGAAAAGATCTCTTCCAGCGGTGTATCCAATTCCTGTTCCAAAATACCCCGTGCCGTCTCTGACGAGAACGGCGGAACCTGATCCTGTAATTTGACCAATTCACGAATCACCGATTCAGGTAATAGATCTGCCCTTGTGCTTGCAAGTTGCCCCAGCTTCACAAAAGCCGGCCCCAGCTCCTGCAACACCAGCCTGATCCGTTCACTTAACGTTTTGGTGGGTTGCGCTTCACGCGACATCCACCGTCTGGGCAGCGCGAGTAGCTGGAATAGCCCCAGCTCCTCGACCATATACCCGAAGCCATGACGCACCAGCGCCATGGCAATTTCCCGGTATCTGCCGACATGTTTGATCCGCACAGCCATCTATTCGATCTCGTTTCCTTTGAGAGGAGGAGAATCTTCAACAACCGGAGCCGGGGATTCATCAAGTTGAAGCTGAGGTGTCTGATTCAGCTCGGCCAGCTTTTTTTCCAAAACCGCAACACGCTGTTCCAGACTAGTTACATCACTTTCGGATGCCACGCCAGCTTCCTGAAGCACACGTTTGACCTGCTCCTGAATGACACGTTTCAGTTGGCCCTGCTCTTCTTCACCACGCTCCAATAATCGTTCAACAAACGCTTTGGATTCTCCAGGTGCAAGCTTCCCGCGCTCCACCAGATCATCCACGGTTTTCTCAATCTTTTCTTTGCTAACTAACGTAAGACCAAGCCCTAACGAGAACGCCTTCTTGAACAAATCGCTCATCTTATTCATCCTCCTCTTCGGTTGTCTATATATTACACCTCTTAAACCTCGACATGCAAAAAGGAGAGCTTCCTTACACGTACCGCGCTGCCCATTTTCCCGCTTGCAAAACTAATCGACGATATGTTTCATTCGCAAAGGATGGAACTGAATGCCCAGGCATCAGATAAACAATCCGCCCGAGTCCATACTTGTGTGCCCAAGCTGCCGGTTTCGGCCCCTCTTTAGACTGATAGTGTAGCAAAATTTTAGTCTCGGTAAATGAACCGAACTCGAATTCATATGGTTCTTCTTCCATCGTAAAACCGGAAATGCCCTCCGTCACAGGATGGCTCTCTTCCGTCACCGTGAACTCGAGCGGCGCATAAGCCGGGTGATGAAGAAATTTGGCGCCAATCATCTGTTTGATCTCATTTCGATTCTGAAGCGAGATTCCATTATGTAAGATGACCAGACCGCCCCCGTTACTTACGTAAGACAACAGACCCGCTGTCTGCTGCGGGGAGACTTTTCCTCTCCAATCGTCCATGTATGAGATACATACATCAAATCCCGAAATATTTTCATGAAGCAACATGTTGCGATTTTCACTACATTGAACTGTAATCGTATCTTGAAAAATCCGGCTAATCTCCCCGTCTACCCCCTGTAGCGGATGCCAGTCCGGATGTGTATAATCTCCAATTAAAAGTGCCTTTTTGCGATGATCCATTATAATCATCTCCTTTCTGCTGATCTTGTTCATTTAGATTCGTCTGCACACTCCATATCCTATAAATTAACCACGTTTTATAAAATCGACTACCGTGATGTTTATTCATCTCTTCTACTCAGGTTTTGAATAAGACGTATACCATCTCACAATACTTTCTAGTATAGCCGTATAACGGTTTGGCATATCCATATCATGCAGATCCAGCTGGGATTCACCGTCTATCTTGTCACAACACACTCCATCCTAACACATTCCACATGTTTCACTAAAAACCTTTAATTGTACAGTCCCACACCCAACTTCATGACCAAAGTCTCAGGAGGTTCAAAACGAATTCAAGCCCTTCCGCATATGGATAAGTTAAGCACGTTCGTTCTGAGCACTTCTTAGCACGATCATTGCACACGGATGCTACACTTGAACTAAGCTTGGTGCTCGCGGTACAGTCGACAATGCTCCACCCATCGCTGTGCGGCTTGCGGATCAGAACCGAGGTGTACATGTGTGTATCCAGCTACGATACTGCCCGACGCGTATCCCTCCTGCTTCGAACCCCTTAACCCCTTCGTCTCATACGCGTATGGAATGGCTCCTTCTTCGCGGTACGTCATCATGGAGTAATGGAATTCATGCCCCCGTAGAACTTCACCCTGTTTTAGCAAAAAGGAATCCTGAACCGCACTCGCCTCCCGGTATCCCAGTGCAGCTCGTTTCTTCTGCATCTGTACCTGCGCAGGAATAATACCTGCCATGGTATATGTCCGCCCTTCACGATCCGTGAGCGTTTCGGCCAGTACCATATAGCCGCCGCACTCCGCAAACAGCGGCATCTGGGAACGGGCCGCTTCGCGGAGCCCTTCCAGAAAACGCTCGTTTCCGGCAATCACCGCGGCAAACTCTTCAGGGAAACCACCACCCAGATAAATACTATCCGCCTCAGCCGGGATGCCTTCACCAGCGAGTGGACTGAAATACTTCAGCCTTGCCCCAGCCGCTTCAAGCAGTTCCAGGTTATCGGGATAATAGAAATTAAATGCCGCATCACGAGCGACGGCAATAACAGGCTGGTACGTATCCGGCTTGCTGTGGATGTGATTGGTGGAATGCACCGAGAGCGGGAGAGCACTTGTTGCCAGTTCCAGCAAAAGATCCAGATCCGTGCCCTCTAGCAACACATCGGCTGCCCGCTGGAATAACGGCTCCAGTTCTCCACGCTCAATGGCAGGAACGAGTCCAAGATGTCTCTCGGGGATCGACATGTCTTCATCTCGCTTTAGCCAACCGACGACCGGAATGTTGCACATTTGTTCAATGGCTTTTTTCACAATTGTATAATGACCCACACTTCCGCACCGATTTACAATCACACCAGCAATGTTTAATTCAGGCTCCAGATGCTGAAAGCCCAGTACGATAGCGGCTGCACTGCGCGCCATACTCCGTACATCGACAACCAAAATCACCGGTGTCTGCGTAATCATCGCAATCTCGGCGGTAGAGCCGATGTTGCTGAGCGGATCTTTGCCATCGTAGAGGCCCATCACGCCTTCAATGATGGAAATATCATGTCCCGCGGAAGCCCGCTGAAATGTCTGCTTCACATATGCAGGCGAAGTCATCCATGCGTCCAGATTACGCGAAGGTCTGCCTGTCACTGCCGTATGATAAGTTGGATCAATATAATCCGGACCGCATTTGAACCCCTGCACACTCAATCCTCGCTGGGCAAGTGCCTTCATTAGACCGAGCGTTACCGTTGTTTTGCCAGCCCCACTCCCCGTACCTGCGATGATCAGCCGAGGTGCACTTTGGTTATTGGGCGTTACATTTTTTGAGTTCATCGTTCATCCCGCCTTTGCTCTACATATAACAAATAGACCATCCCATATCGGTTTCAACGGCTGGGACGGTCCTTTACATGAGGTTGTAACAACTACTTTTTATGTGTGAATCCATAAGATGCTTCCCAATCACACGAACCCTAGCTTAATCAAACGCAACCCGTGCGACAGAGATCGTCAGGTTGCCGCTCTTTTTCTTTTCCAGCAGCCAATGATCAGCTCCCGAAGAGAGCAGTGCCGCCGGTTCACTTACGCCATAGGCTCCGGTGTATTTAAATACCGTCTCGGACGGATTGGCAAGTTGCACCGTATTCAGTTCCTCTGGAGTGTAAGTGACGAGTTCCCAGCCGTACTTGGCGCATAGGGCCAGCAGGCCCTCCTCATCTTTTTTCAGATCAATCGTAGCCACGTTGCGCACGCTCTTCACAGACAGGGATAGCTCTTCCAGCGTGGCAAGCACTTCCTGCTCCAACTCCTCCATCGCCGTTCCGCGATTGCAGCCCATGCCGAGCACGAGACTTTTGGGACGATACAACACACCATTCGTTAGAAAACGTTCCTCTTCCGCCGCCGAAAGCAGACGGTCACTGACCACCAGTGCAGCGTTAAACGCAAACGATTCCGTCTCCTGCATACTGCCGAAGACCTGAATGTGATCCGGTACAGGTTTGTTATACCGCCACCAGTTGCGTTCGCCTGTCTCTTGAATAAGTGCCACCGGCTCTTCGTTGACCACCGCCGCACTTACCGGAGTAGCTTTATCAAAGCTATCCACGATCCAGCCCAGTTCACGACCAAACATATCCACCGGGATCGTGCCCTGTACATCCGAAGCTGTCGTAATGACTGCACGCGCATCAAGCACTTCCGCCACTTGACGCGTGAGTTCATTGGCACCGCCAAGATGACCAGATAACACGCTGATCACGTTCTCGCCGCGGTCATCGATGACCAGCACGGCAGGATCGACTTTTTTGTCCACCAGCAGCGGAGCAATCATACGGACGACGGCACCCAGCGAGATAAACAGAATGATGCCGTTGTAACGTTTGAACAGGTCTGGCAGAATAAGCTTCACCGAACCTTCAAACAGGGTATAACCAAGTTGTTCCTCATCGCCACGGGCAAATTTGCTCATATAATAGACGTCTGTGCCCTGAAACTGTCCTTCGAGGTTACGCACCATCTCCACGCCGTGCTTCGTAATGGCTACAGCAGCAAACGGATTACTCACCGGACTTCACTCCCTTGCGATAGCCGTGGGTGAAGGATTTATCATAAAGTTTCGAACGGTGAGCATCCCGGTTCACCAGATCAGGATCAAGCGCCCAGCCTGCCAAAATCATCGCATGCATCGTAATGCCTGCGGCACGCAGATCAACAGCCAGATTGGCCAGCGTGGTGCGCACGATTTTCTGATCCGGCCATGTTGCTCGCTGCACTACCGCCACTGGTGTATCTTCGCTCCAGCCTGCGGCAAGGAATTCCACCACGACTTTTTTTGCCAATGTTGCACTTAGGAAGAGCGCCACCGTACAGTGATGCGAGGCCAAATCGCGCAGCTTCTCCCGTTCAGGCACAGGGGTGCGTCCTTCCGCACGCGTCAGGATGACGGTCTGCGTCAGTTCCGGCACAGTCAGCTCCGCTCCCAGCGCCGCTGCCGAAGCAAATACCGAGCTAACGCCTGGAATAATCTCGTACTCCACGCCATGTTGTTTCAACAAAACCATCTGTTCCAAAATGGCACCATACATCGCTGGATCACCCGTATGTACACGTGCTACGCTGCGTCCTGCACGAACCGCTGTGCACATCAGTTCGACCTGCTGTTCCAAATCCATGCCGGAGCTTTGCAACACCTCGGCTTCGGGTTTGGCAGTCGCAATCAGTTCATCATTCACGAGGGAATCCGTGTACAGAACGAGGTCGGCATTTTTCAAAATATTCGAACCTTTTACCGTAATCAGCTCGGGATCTCCCGGGCCTGCACCAACAATGTACACTTTCGGTTCCAATGTTTTCATTTGCTCACCACCATCAGGCTTAAATATTCCAGCTCCTGCCCTTTCAGTTCACGGGCGTCACGCCAGACCAGTTCATAAGGAGAAGTGACTTTGGTGACCACCGACGCTTTGTCGCCAAGTCCCATCTCCTCCAGCAGCTCCAGCATCGGGTCCAGCACCTTTGCTACTTTGATAAACACAATCGTATCGTGATGCTCAATCGCCTGCCGCATCGCTTCTTTATCCGCTGTAGCCGGAATAATGCCAACCTGCTCATCTCCATCTGCCAGATGGATATCCAGCGCTGCCGCCGCACCAAGCACGGAGGATATGCCCGGAATAGAGCTAATCGGCACTTCAGGATGAAGTTCACGCATGAGACGTGCAAGGTGGATAAATGTACTGTATAAGTTCGGATCACCTTCCGTCACGAACGCTACATCTTTGCCTTCCTTAAGTGCTTCCCAGCACGCTTCCACGGTTTTGCCCCACTCCCGCTCTAGTACGACCGGGTCTTTGGTCATCGGAAAGATCAGCCCCAGCATCTCTTTCTCCTCCGGATTCACATACAATTCCACGATCTCGTGAGCGTAGGATTTGCCGCCTTTGCGTTTCTTCGGATAGGCGACTACCGGGCATTCGCGAATCATCCGGTATGCTTTGACCGTAATTAGCTCCGGGTCTCCGGGCCCAACACCGACGCCATACAATGTGCCAACGGTAACTCCGGCTCCTGTCATGCTCTCTGAACTTTCCGTGTGAATTCCGGTACTGTTGATGTTTCCTGTTGTTGTACTAATGCGACTCTCCCCCTTCTTCGTCTCCTGCCAAACTATTCCGCTCCGTACGCTGTTTCGGCTTCCGCTTCTGCTCCTGCTATAAATTGACCTGTAATGACATAGATCGGATTCAGTCCGTCAAAACGGGTCATGTTCAGGATCGGCTTGCTCCGCGCCGTCTGCAGCAAAGTCACGGAGGCGTCCATGCCTGCATCGCGCATCGCCTTCATGCTGTCATGCAGCGTTTCGATAGTCGCTGCATTCACCACGATGCGTCCTTCGGGGCGCAGCCGGGACGCACACAAGGCGATCAGCTGCGCGAGTTCACCGCCGCTGCCGCCAATGAACACCGCATCGGGACCCGGCAGTTCGTCCAGCCCCGCTGGCGCTTTGGCATGAAGGACGGTAAAATCCGTCCGGAATTTGATCCGGTTGGCCTCGATGTTCACGAGGTCACCCTCGTTTTTTTCGATGGCGAAGACCTGGCCTCGCGGCGCCAGCCGCGTGCACTCCACCGCCACCGAGCCTGAACCTGCGCCGATATCCCACACGATGCTGTCCTCGCCCAGTTTCAGCTCAGATAAGCTGAACGCGCGGACTTCACGCTTAGTGATGAGGCCCTTCTCGGGTTTGCGCTGATGGAATTCTTCATCTGCAAACCCGAAGCCTTTGCGCGGCGCCAGTGCATCTTTACGGCGCAACAAAATGACGACGTTCAGCGGGCTGCACTCAGCCGCTGCCAGCTCGTCCAGGGTGTAATGGCGGGCACGCTCGTCTGCCGCGCCCAAGTTTTCCGCAACGTAGGCATCATACTCCGTCATGCCGAATTGTTGCAGATACGCCCCGATCGCAGCGGGGCTGTTATGCTCGTCCGTGAGCAGAGCGACTTTGGCTTTGCCATCGATGCGCTGGGCTAGACCTTTGAGGGGGCGACCGTGCACGCTTTCAAGCACGGCGTCGTGCCAGCTCTCGCCAAGCCTTGCGAATGCCAGCTGCAGCGAGCTGAGATTAGGCCGGATATCCAACTGATCCGGGCCGAGTTTGCGCGCGAAATACCCGGCGATGCCGTAAAACAGCGGGTCTCCTGAGGCAAGCACAACGATGGTGTGCGAGTCCTGCAACGCTTTTATTTTCGCAACGAGGTCATTCAAACTGCTCTTGATCACAATCTTCTCTCCCGCAAACGCCGGGAAAAATTGCAACAGACGTTCGCCGCCTACCAGCACATCGGCCTCCTGAATGAGTTGTAGACTGTCTGCCGTCAGCCCCGCCGCGCCTTCTTCGCCTACGCCAATAATGCGGATGTTACGATTCTTTGCTCCAGTTGTTATGTTCGAGTTCACTGATTTCCGCCCTCCCCAGTTCCATTCCTTTCATGGTGACGAGCACCACTTCCACCGTTACGCCGCCCCCCGCATGTTCCAGACAGTGCTGACAGGCGTATAAGCATAACTTTTCAAAATAAGGCAAATATCCCGCTTCGGTCATCATATCCGCTACCTGAGTCGCCGTGTTGGCTTCCTCGATCGCTTGCGCCAGTTCATCGCCAGCCCCGGTCTCGCGAGCCACGGACGCAAGAAATCCAAAATCCACCGGCGCACTTTTGGAGTGCACCATCATGACCCCTTGAGCCACTTTGGCGAATTTGCCCGGCATCCCGACCAGACTGATGCGTTTCATGCCCAATCGTTTCCCATGTTTGATCGCAAAGCCTACAAAGTCACCCATCTGAATAAAGGCTTCCTCCGGCAGTTCGGGCATCATTTTCATGGCGTATTTCTCACTGCTGCCTCCTGTTGTCAGCACAATATGCTCACAACCGGAAGCCTGAGCAACGGAAATCGCCTGTACTACACTGGCTTTGTACGCTGAAGTAGAGAACGGAACGACCACGCCGCGTGTGCCTAAAATGGAGATACCGCCAAGAATGCCAAGCCGCGCATTGAGCGTTTTCTTCGCGATCTCTTCGCCGTCCGGTACGCTAATCACGACCCGCACTCCCCTGGCGGCCCCATATTCCGCAAGTACCTGTGTCACCGCTTCGGTAATCATACGGCGCGGCACGGGATTAATGGCCGCTTCCCCAACAGGCACGGGCAGTCCTGGCTTCGTAACACGCCCCACACCAATGCCGCCATCCAGCTCTACCCCCGGCTCGTCCCGCCAAGACACATGCGCAATGATTTTCGCTAAATGTGTGGCGTCCGGGTCATCCCCGGCGTCTTTGATCGTGGCACAAGTCGCCGTGCCGTCCGTCATCAGTTCCTGCTCGATCAGCTCGAACGAGTGGTCAAAGCCGGCGGGCAAGGAAACCACGGCTTGCGCAGGGATATGACCCGTTAACAGGAGCTGCGTCGCTCCTTTGGCAACGGCTGTCGCACACGCACCGGTCGTAAAGCCGGAACGCATCGGTTTATCCGGGTCCGGTGCTTCTCCGCTTTTCATGCGTTTCTTTTCCATGGCTTTGAACCTCCCGTCCTTCTATATGCTCGCTAGTTGGTGCGCTTATGTTGACCGTTGGTTATTGCTGATTGTTGCTGGTTGTTGTTTAGTTTTGTATGGATTGTTAGTTAATCGATTTTTAGTTGTACTCAACAACTGAGACACTAATAAATGTACACTAACCATTGTTGATCGTTAGAGGTTACTAGACGGTGCTGGATTAGACTTACACTCTCTGGCGATCGCACCTAACCATCTCATTGACTTAACACCCACTCCACTCACGGCTAAGCGCTAACGATCACAGATAACGTTATTTGGCCTAATATGCCCTCGCTGGAATTCTAACGATCTCGGGAGACGCTATTTCACTAAAACAGTGCGATTTCCAGCGCTTTTGGGTGGTTTTGGGCGAAATAACGTTCCTCAGGATCGTTAGAATTTCAAAAGGGTGATTTCACGCAAAATAAGCTTCCTGGTGATCGTTAGAAGTTGCTGGACTTTAACAGATTCGGACATGGCCCTTAGTGAAGACTCTTCCAGTTCTCATTAGGATTCGGCACGGCTCGCTAACCAGACTTAATCAGATCAGTTAGATTTCGTTTGACCTCACTGGTCAAGCGAGGCAAACCGTCTTAGTACCCGCTCTATGCCTTTACAGCCATCAACGAGATTGCGTTAAGTGCTGCCACAACGATCGTACTGCCGCCTTTGCGACCGATGTTGGTAATAAAAGGAATATCCAGCTTGCGTAGCTCGTCCTTGGACTCGGCCGCAGATACAAAACCTACCGGCATGCCGATGATCAGCCCCGGCTTGGCCTCGCCCTCTTTGACAAGACGAATCAATTCCAGTAGCGCCGTTGGCGCGTTACCGATGGCGTAGATGCCCCCGTCATACATTTGGGTTGCTTTGCGCGTCGAGATGATGGCACGAGTGGTGTTGAGGCGTTTGGCCTCTTCCATTACATCTGGATCGGAAATATGTACATGCACATCGCCGCCAAAACCGCGAATACGATCCTTGCTCACACCCGCCTGAATCATCTGCACATCGGCAATGACTGACTGACCTGCACGTAGCGCCGCAATCCCTGCCTGGATCGCATCCGGGTGAAACACCATACTACGGCCCAGTTCAAAATCAGCCGAAGCGTGAATCACACGCTGTACGACCGGATACTGCTCATCGGTAAACGGGTGCTCCCCCAGTTCCTCCGTAATCATCTCAAAGCTCTTACCTTCAATTTCCTGAGGTTGCACGGTCAGCGGTTTAAAATCTGTTTTGAAATCCACCCGAATCACTCCACTCCTTGTATTTGAACAAACATTTTCATCGTACAAAAACTGTCCCATACATCATTGCATCGTCTACCTGAACGCACTCCATGCTTCTTTCAATCCTTGCAATCAAGCCGTTCAAAGTTGCGTTATTCAAATTAAGCCTATCGGGGAGATTACTTCCCCAAAATACTTTTCAGCTCGTCCAGTACACCATCAAAATGATCAAACACCGTGCCAAACTCCGCCTCTGGACGTGAGATCAGCACAACATGAATACCCAGCTCCAGTGCAGACTGGATTTTCTCATCCACGGCTCCGGTTTTACCACTTTCCTTCGTGACCATCACCGTTGTTGCATAGTGCTTGTAAAGTGCCTCATTCATTTCTCGGGAAAAAGGTCCTTGCATCGCAATAATATTGCGTTGCTCTACGCCCAGCTCACCGCATTTCTCCATATTGTCGAGACGGGGGAGCATGCGTGCAACAAGTCGTATATTCGGATCACCGAGCAGGTGCTTGGTAAAGATTTGCAGCGTTTTGCTGCCTGTCGTCAGCATGACAGAACCTTTCAGCTCTTTGGCCTTGAGTGCTGCCTCATCATAAGATGACACGACATGTAATAGTTCATGGTCATCATAAGCAAGCCCCGTTCGTTCGTAACGAATGTAAGGAATGTTCGCTTGTTTCGCGGCTTCCATAGCATTCGCATGGGCTTCTTCGGCAAAAGGATGGCTCGCATCCACAAGGACAGGGGTATTATTTTCAAGAATCAGCTTCACCATCGCCTCTACGGTCAATCGGCCTGTCCGCACTGGTAAACCGGCTTCGGTCAGACTTTGGGCTGCACTTTCGGTCACAACCGACGTCAGGACGTTATGTCCTTGTTGCTGGATTCGGATCGCAAGTTCGCGTGCATCGCTTGTACCGCATAACATAAAGATCATGAACGCTTCACCTGCTCGGAAGTTGATGCCACTTGTGCCTGAGAAGAGGATGCATGCTGCTGAATATCTCCTGCTGTTGCTTCTGAAGCGAGTTGCTGGTTGCTCCGATGTCCTTCGTGCTCATGGTGTGAGTGATGCAACTCTTCGTCATGGTCATGATGGAAATCAAGTTTCGCCTCACGAGTAGATGCAACCTCCGCAGCGTGCTCGGAATGCTTGTGGTCATGACTATGATCGTGATGATCGTGCTCATGATGGTGGTGATCGTGCCCGTGGTCATGTCCGTGATCGTGATGATCATGGTGATGGTGGTCATGGTGATGATCATGGTCGTGATCGTGGTCGTGATCGTGGTCATGCCCATGGTCGTGGTCGTGATGGTGATGATGGTGTTTGGCCGCTTCGAGGCGGAACTGGCAGTTGTCACAGTTGGCTGTAACCCGTCCATATAGCCCCTCGTGCGCACGTTCCAGCACCAGCTCGACCAGCTTCGGATGGAAGCCGAAATAACCACCGATTTCGACTTGAATATCTGGATGCGCGGCTGCAAATTCGGCCGTCATCTCATCAATGCGTTTAATCAGTACACCGGTAAAGAGGAAATACGGCATGACGATAATTTTTTTCGCACCAAGCAAGAGACAACGTTCCAATCCATCCGGGAAAGAAGGCTGGGTTACGCCGATAAAGCTGCTTTCTGCCCATCTGTACGGCAACTTCTCCCACAGCATACGGGTCATTTTGAAAAAGTCACTGTTCGCATCCGGGTCACTGCTTCCCCGTCCAAGTACAAGTACAGCGGTCTCTTCATCAGTCACCGTAGCAGGCGGAGCGGCCACTGCAACTGCTGTATCTGTTCCACCTTCACCTTGAGCTGCAATCCGTACAGGCTGCGCCTCTTGCAGTCGAGTTTGCATAATTTGCACGACTTTTTCATGCACACCGATCGGACGGCCATATATAAACTGTACTTGCGGATAACGCGCTTTGGCACGATCAATCGCATTCGGAATATCAATTTTCGCATGACCGGCCGCAAATAAAATAATCGGTACGAGTACGACACGGGTTGCGCCTCGATCTACACAAGCGGTAACTCCATCCGCAATACTTGGTCTGGTTAATTCCAGAAAACAGGTTTCGACCAGTGTGTTCTCCGGTGCTTGCTCCGCGACCTCACGTGCAAACTCCTTTAACTCGCGGTTCCCCTCTGGATCACGGCTCCCGTGTCCTACCAACAAAATTGCATCCATCTTCGTATTTCCTCCTCTGTCCGATCCACAGATCAGATTTCTCATATTCGTAAGGCTCTCCACTCGGTTCCAAGGAAGAAAGGTATAATCTATGTCTAAGTCTGTATTGATGCAGCTGTAGATGTTGTATCTATCTCAATCAGCTGGGTTTCAGCCGAGTTGTGTCTGGGTTAACTTTTAGCTTTGTGGCCTCTTATCTTCCGTAGATCACTCTGCTGCTGATGCTTAAGTGGACTTCAAGCCCGTAACCCAAACTACGCACTTCCACTCTTAGTCACCGCATACCGGATTCACTTCAACAGTGACTGGCGCATCCACATGGCGGAAGCCTTGAATGACTCCTACACGTTTGAAAAACTTGTGGAAACGTTCGTTCGGATGACCTTTTTCCTTGTACTCCGCGACAATGCGTTCCACAATACCGCCGATCTGATCACCTGGAATGCCCTCTGCTACAGGCTGAGCCGGGTGGGCATTGCGGCCAAACTTTTTCCCGCCAAGGAACAGATCGTATCCTCCTTTGCGGTACACGATACCGATATCCTCCAGCACTGCCCCGTAACAAGCCATACCGCAGCCGTTTAACGCTACGCTCGTTTCCTTCGGAGCAGACAATCCACCGATCACGTCCTGCAAGTGGTTAGCCATCGGCACTGCATCGTCCTTCTCCAGATTGCAGAAGTCACAGGCTTTGACTTTGATCACATCCCCAATCGGCACCACGATAAAGTTTGCTGCGCGCAGCTCATCTACCAGCGCATCCGGTTCAAACGTCGGCACTCTCAGAATAATCTGGTGCTCTGGCGTATACTCGAGTTCACCATCCTCACTTGCGCACTGCGCCAGCAGGGCCATCTGAGCGGCGGTGAACTTTTTGTTGCCCACGCCGGGCGACACGCCGATCTCAAAGAGCGGCGCCTTGCGCCCCGGCACGGGCACAGCAGCGGCTGCGCCAAGCACCGCTGCGCTGCTCGCGCTCTGCGCGCTTGCGGCTGCCGGACCTGACGCCGATGCGTCCAGCCAGCGGCCTGCCGCTTCGCCTGCGAGCGCACCGCCTGCCGCGAGCCGCGTCAGCGCCTCGGCGGCGAGCTCGGCTGCGCCGGCGCGTGGCGCCACAGCGGCAGCGCGCGGTGCGGCCTCTGCCGCCGCGGACGCGGGCCGCTCTGCGGCAAGCACGGCGGTGCCAGCACCGCTCGCCGGGCTTGCCGCAGGCGGGGTCGCCGCCCATGCGCTTGCGGGCGGCTGCCCTTGCGGAGCCGTGCCCGCTCCGGCGCTGGCGCCGCGCAGGGCTGGCTCCGCCGGTGGCACGGCCTGCGCATCGCGGGCCGTGCCATTGCCCGCTGCCTCGCCGGAGGCGGCAGCGCGGGCTTCTTGTGCGCCGAGCGACCATGGCTCGGCTTCGGTGCGTAGCCGCTCATGGGGCCTGAGCGGCTGTTCCGCGGAGTTCAGCGTATATTTCCGCTGATATCCGCGCGGGGTGACCATGAGTCCTTCGTACATCATGGTCGAGGAATTGCCGATAATCACGGTGGTTAACATACCGATATCGTGATTCAGCATATCTTCCAGCGTCGTCATGACCACGTCCTGTCGCTCCCGATATGCACTTTTGACCAAGCCAACCGGTGTCTTCGGATCACGGTAACGTAGCAACATCTCTTGCGTTTCTACAATCTGGCGTGTGCGTCGTCCACTGCGGGGATTATACAGAGCAATAACAAAATCAGCGGAAGCCGCTGCCTCAACCCGGCGAATAATCGTTTCCCATGGCGTCAGATGATCGCTGAGGCTGATCGTACACGCGTCATGCATAACCGGCGCACCAAGCAAGGACGCACACGATTGAATAGCGGACACGCCAGGAATAACCTCGACAGCTACGCCTGTATCCGGCTTCCAGCCTTGCTCGATCAGCACCTCATATACAAGCCCCGCCATACCGTATACCCCGGCATCCCCACTGGAGATTACGGCAACAATGTGGCCTGCTTCCGCTTGTCTTACCGCTTCCTGTGCCCGACTGACTTCCTCCGTCATGCCTGTACGCACAATGGCTTGTCCATTCAACAAAGGCCGGATCAGATCCACATAGGTGTTATATCCAATGATGACCTCGCTTTCCTGCAATGCATCCAGCGCCCGTTTCGTTATGTGCTCCATCGCACCTGGACCGAAACCGATGATCAGCAACTTGCCTTGCTTTTGCATCCCGTTTTCCCCCTCACTCCACTTGTCATACGATTAATGCCCCAACCTTGTTTATCCCAAAAGTTCCCCGATACAGATGTGTCTCTCTCGTTTATAGCCCTGTAAAACATCATTTCTTCTGCTCAACTCGGCAACTTCGTTCCTGTCCGAAAAAACAAAAAAATCCCATCCTAATCACGGATGAGATACGCATGTACTTACACTCAGGAAACCTGGCCTGTAATATTCCATAATAAGGAATTACAAGCAGCCAGAATAGCCCATATAGAGCCTCGCAAGACAAACCACGGTTTGTCCCTTTCCCGAACTTATCGTACACCACTCCTTTCCGCGAAGGGTTTGGTGACACATGCAAGGTAGGTCTCCTGGCTCTGGATCATTAGCGTTCTTTCCTGTCTTCCCCAGTATACCGAGTGACTTTCATGGAAAACGCTTCACCATTACAGTGGCGGGACCGCTCGGGACTTGCACCCGATTCCCTGTTACCTCTTGCTTTATGCAAGAGCACCTTGCTGTTTTCATATTGTCTTCATCATACCATCGGTCAGGAAATAATGTCCACGCTTCTCAAGATTGTCCTAAACATTAATTTTGGATAAAAATGAAAAAAAGGTCCCGATCCGATAACGGATCAGAACCTTTATATATCCATCCATATAATTGATGTGATTCCTTCTAAACTTAATACCTCTGTATACGAATTGCGTCTGCTATTCTTCATACAGCTACTCTTGCCCTGTGAATGCTCTCTTTATTAATCTTCCCGGACACCCACCGGATTCGCGGCAAAATAACGTCCCAGTTCAACGATGAGCGCTCCCATCTTCTCTTCGTCTGGTACAACCAGCGCTTCAATACCTTCCTCACGCATCGCATTCGCCGTAACTTTACCAACAGAGGCTGGGACTACCCCTTCTTTGAAGGCTGTCAGCATCTCCTCCAGCTTACCTTGAGATGTCGCATATTCCGTCAAAAACCGAACCTGCGGCCCACTTGTAAAGGCCACTGCATCTAACTTATGCTGAATTACTTCGTTCAGCAGTTGCTCCAGCTCTGTCTCTTCTGGCGGTACGTGACGATACGGCAATACCTGCCGCACAACAGCTTTTTGTTCTTCTAACCAGCGAACCAGCTTGGGAGCCGTTTCCCCATGCAGCTGTAACATCACCTTTTTGCCTGTAAGATCATGCGAGCCAAATTCACGAATCAGTCCGTCTGTACTGCCGTCATCATCTCGTACCAGAGGTGTTAGCTTCAGCTTTTTTAACGCATTTACCGTTTTGTACCCTCGGGCTGCAATACACGATTCAGCCAAGACATTCCGAAGTTGTCCGGCTACATCCATGTCCTCAGCCATGTCGAACAAAGCATCCAGTCCCATGCCCGTCGTAAACACTGCCCAATCCGGCGGATCAGAAATCCAGGAGACCAGTCCGTCTCGAATGTTACGATCATCCAGAAACACCGTGCCTTGTGCAGGACGCACAAGCGGGATTCCTCCCATTTTCTCTACCAAAAGAGACATCTCTTTGGACTTTCTCGGTCCGGTTAATGCCACACGTACCCCTGCCAAATGTTGAGCCATCCATGTTCCCCCCGTTTAAGAAGCCGAAAGTTCATCAATCTGACTACAGTATACAGGGTACTTCTGCGGAGGGAAACCATGTCTGCTTGCTTTCCGGCCTCTTTAGCTATAAAGATTTTTTATGGTTTGCATCAGGAAGGCTGCAAATTTCCGCCGCCAGGTGATGTTTTACCTTTCTTCTCTATGGACTTTTCCGCTGACTTATCACCAGACTTCTCTTCGGACTTCTCTTCAGATTGATCTGATTCACCAGATGCCTGCTCCTGCTTCTGTTCACCTTCCTGCTGTTTGCCTCTCGAGGCCCTCTCTCCCGATTCAGAGTTCGGTGCATGCCCGGCCTCCTTTTTGCGCGGACGAAGAAATAGAAAGAATACGATTGGAAACAGCACCTCAAATACAATGGCAACCCATGTCCATTCCCGTGTAAATCGATTCAGTTGGATCGCATTGCGGAAGAACCAGAACGCACATACAAAACCCAGCAACGCAATGGGTCCGGTCAGTACTTTACCAGACACTTTGGGAATCATGCGTTTCAACCCCCAGCACACTAAATACAGGTCAAACGCAATCTTGGTAATAATACAAGGCAAAGTTGCTGCCGCAAGCGCCAGATCGAATCGATCTAAAAAGTCACTAATCTGCAGCTGTCTTGCCAGCTCATACGATGGATATACAAGTCTTGAAGCAATGGGTACACCGATGGAGGTGATCGTTTCCACGACAATAAGCATCATCAATAGAGCCGTGACGATGTTGCCTGTGACAATGGACTTTACTCGAAAGTCACTCCCCCTTACGATAAAGGGCAGAAAAATCATCTCTCCATAAAACGAAAAGAGATACCAGCTCCCCCTGCCCACACCCGCCAGGTCAACATCGAAATAGGGCTTCAGGTTATCCAGATTGATCTGCTGAATTAGCATAAACGGCACAATCATGGAGTTTAACAGAAAAAGCGCTACATATAACTCCACCATGCCAATCAGGGAACCTAGCCCTCCTCGCACGATAAATATAGCCATGACAAGCAGAGAGAGCACGATAATCGATATTGGTGTTGTTTCCAACAATGTGATACTTACATAATCCCCTGTTAGCCGAATATCTCTCGCGAATACAAAGAAGAAAAACGCAATGTACATCAATCCGGCCAATCTTCCCAGAAAGGGAAATCGTGTCACTAATGATTCAAACAGATCCTTGTCCGGAAAACGCCGCTGGACACGGCTGAGCAGCCACATCGATGTAAACATAATCAGAACAACGGGTATGTAACAAAGATAGGCATGCTGTTCTGCATAATAAATGGCTTGTGCATGAGGTTGTAGCAGTGTACCCGTAATACTAAGCAGCATGAGCATCAAGATCATTTGCCTGTGCGTTACCTTCTGAATCATCCTGCCCCTCCTTCCGTACCTGTTTCTTGCATATCAAGATTACATATGCCACATCCTCAAGGCATTGGCAGCAGACGTTGAATAATATGACTCATCCATACCGATAGGAATACGGTTTTGTTCAGCGTCGTAACGTAGAGCCAGAGGCCTGTTCCAAGCGCAATGATTCCATAAGACAGCCAGCGATTAATGGAGGCCGCTTGTTTCAGATGCCTGAAATCCATAATCAGCACCCCGATTACCATTGCCAGATAGGTAAACAGTAGCGGTTTAATCATGTATGATGTCCTCCTCTACGACTCCAATCGGTTTATTGACAATACCGACATTCTCAATAATGACATGCGGGTCCACAGTTACTTGAACCTCCGGATAGAGAACCTCCCAGCGATCTTTAATCTTGTCCCATTCCTTGGGTAACTGCCTATGGATGGAACGGCCGATGCCGATAATGTCTGCTTTGAATTTCTTCTGAACCAGCCTTACACCTTCCTCAATATCCTCTTTGATCTTCCGGTGCACGGCTTCATTCAGATTTAAAATTTCCTTCTCGCGCCTGTCACCATAATCCGATTCATTGTCCACAAGCACTCCCTTGGCATACATCTGAATGGTCACACTCACTTTGCCATTCACAATCTTGGGATGAAGGGAGGAATTGTTCTCGTTTAACTTGATAAACATATCTCCTTTGCCGCGCGGAGCTTTAATCATGACCTCGGGTTCATTAGCTTCACCCATGGCAAGAATTAATGCATCAGCAGGGGCCTTGTCCATCATGCCTACCAGCTTGTCTTTTTTGAAAATAGCTAATCCGTCCAGTTTGATATTGGTCACAGCACCTTTCCAACCCTCAGGTACACTGTCCGAAACGGATGCGATCGGCAGAAAAGGATCAACCCCTTCGTCTAGAATGGAGTCTATAAACGTTTTAAGGGATCTTGGATTCCTCATATTAAGAAAACATAGTTCTCGTACCATCTCCGAAGGGAACTTCTCAATCGGCGCATCCGTGTCCATGACCTTGTGTGCCTCACCTCTGGTGACAACAGGAAGTGCCGATAACCGATTTAGGGGATATCGGGTGAACAGATCTAGCATCGGGGCAACACCGTCACGTGCCAGTTCTTCCCCAATAAGGATGGTACGGCGATGTGCATAATAAATACGGCGAGAGAGTGACTTCTGACCCTTAAGCGTAGTCCCGCGTAAAGTTCGATCCGTGTTGGAGAGGATAAACCATGGCTTGTCACCATTTGTACCGCCCCCGCCCCCTTCACTTCCCGAGGCTCCAGACTGTCCAGGAAGGGCAATCTGCAGACTGGATCGGTATTCATCACCTTCTTTATCAGCAGCAATACCGATGACAAAGGCGACATCATTAATCTCTTCGCGATCCCAGCAACCTGTAAGCAGAGATGTACACAAAATCAACGAAATGACAGCTCTATATTTAATCAAAAACTTCATGGAATCACCATCCTTCCTCTGCTTCCGGCGAACCATTGATATCTCTGGTCATACGTTTGCGATCCCGGTGCACGGTCGAAGGACGATTGATCATTTTCCACCAAGGCACCCGGACCAAAATATCTTTGGTATCCTTCTTATGGTATGGACTCACCCCTGACAGATAAGGTACACCAAAAGAAGTCATCTGTGTCAGATGTACAGAAATCAGCACTAGACCAATCACGATGCCGTATAATCCCAGCATGCCTGCCAGAAGCATGATCGGAAACCGTAACAGCCTTACGGTAATGGCAAAGTTAAAGCGCGGAATCGTGAAGGATGCAATCCCCGTCATCGATACGATAATAACCATTGGGGCAGAGACGATACCTGCCTGCACGGCAGCTTGACCAATCACAAGGGCACCGAGGATACTGACCGCTTGCCCCACCGTTTTGGGTAACCTGACCCCTGCCTCCCGCAGCGCTTCAAAGGATAATTCCATAATGAGCGCTTCAATGAGTGCCGGGAAAGGGATGGCTTCGCGGGCACCGGCAATACTGAGAATCAATGTAGTTGGAAGCATGTCCTGATGAAAGGTCGTAATGGCGATATACAATGCTGGCAGGAACAAAGCAATAAACACAAACAAAAAACGTATCCAACGAATCAAATTGGTAATGAAGAACCGCTCATAATAATCCTCACTAGCCTGTAACATCTGCCACATCGTCACGGGAGCAATCAATGCAAACGGCGTTCCGTCCACCATGATAGAAAATCGACCTTCCAGCAAATTTGCGGCAACTGTATCCGGGCGCTCCGAATAGTGCATCTGTGGAAACGGGGAGTTCGGGTTATCCTCAATGAGCTCCTCGATATAACCGCTCTCCAGAATACCGTCGATTTCAATCTTCTCCAGACGTTCTTTGACATCCTGAATTAATTGGGGATCAGCAATCCCTTCCAGATAGGCCAAAACCACATCCGTTTTGGTGTCGGAGCCCAGCGTCATACTTACCATTTTGAGTGCAGGTGTCTTCAGCTTGAAACGAAGTAAAGCTGTATTCATGCGTAGCGTCTCGGTAAATCCTTCACGCGGCCCCCGAATGACCGACTCCGTCTGCGGCTCCTCTACGCCTCTCCGCACCCCACCTTTCACGTTGAATAGCCATGCTTCGGCTTCTCCGTCCATAACCAGTAACGCCGATGAGGCGAGCACGCCCTCGGTCGCAGCAGCCCAGGTCTGAACTCGCTTGACCTGCGTTAATTCAATTCGTGTATCATCAATCGGCACATCCGGCTCGTCAGTACGTTGCTGGATCAGCCCTCGAATAAGCGGGCGTAGCATATGCTCCTGAATATCCGCCGAATTCACTATCCCCTCAACATACACGAGAAGCCCCTGAACCTCCGGTGTGATCATCACGTTGCGGAACACGACATCCGAAGAGTTCGAGAAGATTTCTTTTAACGCCTGAATTTGAGTTGTATGTATGGCACTGATCGGTTGTTTCAGAATAGGTGGGGACGGCAGTCCCAAGGGTACATATTTGCTACTGTCAGTCGTTGATGCTGAAGTCTTGGTCTTTTCGCTACCTTTTGATGATTTATCTGCCATATGCCGCCCCTCCATTCTTGGTTTTTATACAAGGTAGCTTGTGCCAGAAGGCAGGGAATTATGTGGTCTTTTTTTACAAAAAAAAAGCCTCCCTCAAGGGAAGACTTAACAATCGAAACGATCAACTTGAAAACTGAACCATACGTGTTAAATCAATAACTTACACCATGAACAGAATAACAAGCTTAGATCATACACTTATCTCTGTTCGGTTAGTCAGCAAAATAATCATCAGGTATATATTGAATTTCCGACTTGGCATAGATGGTGAGTGTATGCCGCTCGCTGTCATATTTTACGCGGTCGCCGTCAACATAATACCAGTGCTTTGTCAGAGGACGGTCTTTGCGCTGTACGAAACGGAATACGTTTAATTCCTGTCTCAGCTCAATAATCTTCAAGGCAGTCTGCTCATCAAGTCCCGATACAGTGAACAGGTAACCTGTTCCTTCCTGCTGAAAGCGATAAGACAAGGCTGCATCCGTCTTGCTATTCGCCAGCCCACGCCCGGTGACCCCATGTTTTACCATAAACCATTCCTGCTGTGCCATACGTATCGTTCCTCCTTTGATCTTGGAGTGGGAGTTCTTATTTTTATTAAGGCAAATCAATCAACATATAAAACGTATCCTCATGCCCTTCCAGCTTCATGGAAGAAGTCTGCTCCACGCGTGCGGTATCTCCTGTATGGAGCACATGTTCATTCTGCAGGCCAAGCTTGCCCTCAATGGAGAAAATGTACATGCGGCGACCTTCGTTCTGTTCAAAATCAAGCGTCTTGCCCTTGGATAACCGCCCAAGGTAAATCGTCATGTCTTGATGAACCGTGGCAACCCGCGGCCCACCATCGGATGATACTACAGGCACAAGAGCGCCTTCCAGAGCAGTTATATCATACGAAGTCGTTTCGTAGGATGGCTGTAACCCTTTCGTATGTGGCATAAACCACAGCTGGAGAAGCCTTACTTCCTCGGTATCTGAGGCATTATGCTCTGTATGAATGACGCCGCTTCCTGCTGACATGCGCTGAATGCTACCAAAGCCTGTTACGGCAACATTGCCCAGACTATCTTCATGTCTCAGCTTGCCATTCAGCACGATGGATACAATCTCCATATCACTGTGTGGATGTGCCCCAAAGCCGCGACCTGGTGCGATGACATCATCATTGGCTACCCGCATGGGTCCAAAAGCAGTGTTGTACGGGTCCTGGTACTCCCCAAAGGAAAAGCTGTGACTGCCCCGCAACCAGCCACGGTCAAAGCTGGAACGTGCTTCGGATGGAATAACCTTAATCATATCGCGTAACCTCCTCAAATCTGTTATGGTTCGTGTAGATCCCTCTTATTTTTTCTTAGTAGCATACTTATTCTCATTATATCAAATGTTAAGGTAATACGTCCAAGCCAAAAAGTGACGCTCCTTCCTTCAAACCAAAAAGCTCTTTACCTGTCAGCTCGATCCGGCAATCACCGTTACCTCGTCGGACTGGCAAGCAAAGAGCTTGGCCGCAGGCGTATTCCTGCGCTTTAACACTTTCCGTTACACTTTTCTATGAATCGTTATATTATGCTTTGATTATACTCATCCTGTTATGTCGCTTTCCTCCCTGATGCAGATCAGGCACTCACATTTTGGCTGTTCTGACGTGTAGCTCCTTGCCGGTTAAACAGATAATCCAGCGCCAAAAAGCGGCTGCCAGTCAGGAGAAGAGTCAATGATCCTGCCATCAGCATGTAATCGAACTCTGTTCCCATCAAAAACGGTTGCCCTGCCTTGGCTGTGAACAGTGCGCCGACCATAACCGCGATGAACAGCAAGGCAAATACACGTGTACCCAGACCCAGGATCATGGCCGCACCACCTGCCAGTTCAATGACAGCAACAACAGACGCCATAAAACCGGGAATCCCTATACTTTCAAAAAAACCAACCGTACCGCTAATTCCACCCTCGAATTTACTCCAGCCATGTAATAGAAAAATGAGACCAATCATAATCCTTGAGAAAAAAAGTCCAATTTCAATGGTTTTGTTATTCATCATACATCTCCCCATTTCATTCATAATTTTAGTCCGGATGCATTGCTTGGTTCATGGTCGTTTTCTATCCGATCGACCATACAAACAGAACAGACAGCAGCAGAAACACCGTTACAGAGATTAGAATGGCATATCGCGGTAAGCGTAGTGTAACATCACGTTCAGGGTCGAGCAGACGGGAAATACGCACATTTACCGACGTATCGGCAAATGAGGACTGAATTGTCATCGCTCTTCCCTCCCCAGATGGTGTGCATGTCCGAAGCAGTTTCAAGAGTGCACTGCCAATACCTGCGGCATTCCCCGTACGTTCAATCGCTTCGTTATCTGCTAAAATCTCTCTGACGATGCGATATTGCTGTGACGTATGCTTCAGCACAGGAATATACGGCATCATCGTAGCAAATACCGAGAGCAGCGTTGTTTTCAGTGGATCTCGGTGCCACAAATGGTGAACCTCATGATACACGACAGCCTTCTCTTCATCCGAATCCAGCATACGGAGCAGGCCAGTGGAAAGCACAATACAAGGTCGCCACAGCCCAATGGTAAACGCAACCGGAGAAGGTTTGCCCACAACAAGAAATCGGGGTTTCTTAAGATGTCTGTATCTTGCAGTCAATTCTTCCGACCAAGCGCGAATCTCCATGGAGCGGAGCTTGGTTACTGCGGCACGCGTCTGGACAATTCGTCTAATCATCATCCAGCTTGTACCAGCAAAAGTCAGCAAAACCAGAAGCAACAGGAACTGACCTACAGACATCCACCCCATACGACTCATCCAGTGATTGCATAGCCATAGCAGATTCAACCGGATGTCCCATCCAAATATTTTATACATCGCATACATGAACATCTGCATGAGCACGAGTACCGGAATACCCAACCCGACGGTGAACAAAATCTTGGAACGGGTCTTCCACATCTTAATCGTTATCCTTTTTCCATTGCTTAATCTTCATTTCGAGCCGTTCAATCAAGCCTTCATCGGCTTCATCTAACGCATCCAGCATGTGATTCACTGCTAGTGTCCCGAATTCGTCCACCAATTCCTGGGACAGTTCCTTGGATTGATCGTTCATAAAGTCCTCCCTGCTTTGTACCGGCTGGTACAGCGATGTGCGACCCTTCTGTGTTTTGCCGAGTAATCCCTTATCCACCAACCGATTCATCACAGTCATAACCGTATTGAAATTTACGTCTTTGTCTTGTTCCAGTGCCGTCTGTACTTCACGGATGCTGCTGCCGGGACGAGCCCACAATACTTCCATAATCTTGGCCTCAAGTGGTCCAAAAAAACGATTCAGTCCTCGCTCGCCCACTTTAAAATTGAGTATTCTCATATTCTGACACCCCTCACACTACCCATTGTAGTGTCCAGAAATGAGAAGTCAACCTCTATGTCAGGTATTTTATGTAAATGATTTGTAAAAATGTTTTTCATTTGTGTATAAAAGTACATAAGAAAACCGGGCAATTCTGCAAAATTGCAGTCATACCCGGTTCGTATCATGACCTTTCCAAGCTGGCATAAAAGACCAGCTATTCGCTTGTGCGAGATGCGGGAAGTTCCCGCGTCGACAGATAATCTCACTTTATTTTGGCATATGCCCAGAGATATCTACACCCAAGCCATGAGCCAGTCGTCCACCCAGCTGTCCGTCAGCCCGGAAGAAGTGGCATAATGCTCGCATCTGGATATCTACCGGTACGGCTTTGAGATCATTCGTCAGATTATCCAGCAGATGATGCTGCTCTTCTGGTGTGAAGGAACGGAACAGCTCTCCTGCCTGCGTGTAATCATCCGTTTTCTCAATCTTTTCCCGTGTGACATGCCCCTGTAATGGAACCTGGGTTTCCCGATAAGCCGGATCTTCCTGTGGACTGTTACCTGAGCTGTTAGGCTCATAGTTTACTGGAGATGGGTCCTGGTTCACGTTCATGAGCCCATCACGCTGATGATTGCGCACAGGTGCATACGGGCAATTCACTGGAATTTGGAGATAGTTAGGTCCAAGACGGTGCCGCTGTGTATCCGGGTAAGAAAACAGACGACCCTGCAACAATTTATCCTCAGACGGTTCAATGCCTGGCACAACAGCACTTGGTGAAAATGCGACCTGCTCCACTTCTGCGAAGAAATTCTGAGGATTACGATTCAATGTCATCGTCCCTACTGTCTGGAACGGTAGTACATCCTCAGGCCATGTTTTCGTTGGGTCCAGCGGATCGAAGGAGAAATCATCCATCTGTTCCGGCTTCAGCAGCTGCACTTGCAGCTTCCACTGCGGATATTCTCCGTTTTTGATATGTTCATGCAAGTCTCGCGTTGCGTGGTTAAAATCCTGTCCCTGAACTTCGGAAGCTTCCTTACGAGAAAGGCCACGAGCACCCTGCGCTGATTCCCATTTGTATTTCACATAGTGTACTTCACCTTGGTCATTGATCCATTTGAATGCGTGTACTCCGAATCCATCCATCTCCCGATAGTTGGCCGGAATGCCCAGATTCGAGAACAGCCAAGTCATCATATGAGTTGATTCCGGGGAGAGGGTCATGAAATCCCAATATCGCGCCGGATCTTGAATGTTGGTATCTGGAGCCGGTTTGAGAGAATGCACCATATCCGGAAATTTAATGGCATCCCGAATGAAGAAAACAGGCAGATGGTTACCCACAATGTCGTAGTTGCCTTCACGTGTATAGAATTTAACAGCAAACCCGCGAGGGTCACGTGCGGTCTCAGGAGAACCCGTACCATGAATTACAGTTGAAAATCGTACGAACACATCCGTTTCTGTGCCCGGCTCTTGCAGGAAATCGGCTGACGTATATGCCTTCATGCTCTGCTCCAGCTTGAACACCCCATGTGCTCCTGCGCCTCTTGCATGCACAACCCGTTCAGGAATGCGCTCACGGTCAAAATGAGCGATTTTCTCGATCAGGTGGTAATCCTCCAACAAGGTTGGCCCTCTTCTACCTGCTGTGCGTGAATTCTGGTTATCTCCTACCGGTGCTCCCTGGTTAGTTGTCAAACGATCTGTCATCCTGTCGTCCTCCTTATAATGGGTCTCATGTCTGCTGTATCTATCTACTAATTCCATTCATATTCGTTGTTCGCTCAAATATACATTTAGACTTGATCTAACTGTTAAAATCATTCTAACATGTCCCATCTATCTACTGCATGAGGTTCGTATGAGGTTCAGATGAGGTTGTTACGCTAAAGATGAATGAAACATGAAGCATACGAAAGAGGTTGCATATGACACCGGAAAATAAGATAAGGCATAGATCATTTAATAAACGATCTACGCCTTATCTGAATCGCTAACAAGATAATCCTGAGCACATATTCCCAAAATCGCAATACACTACGTGAGGCCATTCTTGTATCTATATAAGTTGGTGTAAAATCTTTAGTTCAACTTAATAGGATACTATTAATCCGCCAATCGATAGCCCACGCCTCTTACCGTAACGATATATTGCGGCGAAGAGGCATTATCGCCCAATTTTTTGCGCAAGCTTTTGATATGCACATCCACCACATTGCTTCCACCTGTAAAATCAGTCTCCCAAATATCACTAAGCATCTCTTCACGCGAGATGACTGCACCTTTGGCATCAATCAGCTTGAGTAGCAGATCATACTCCGTCTTGGTCAAGTGAATGCGATCCTGATCACGTTGCACGCTCATGCGCTCCCGATCCAGCACCAAGTCTTTGAATCCGATTCGCTGTCCCTCTTCAGGTAAAAAAGCTCGCTTAGGCATTACAGGACTACTTCCAATCATGCGCTGTACACGGTAAAGTGCCTCCTGCGGACGTGCAGGCCATACAAGCAACTCCTCCTGAAGCATCGGTCCGCTTGCACTGCCAATCATCTTCTCCCCCACCAGGTAGAGACATGGTGTCGTTTTTTCCGCCTCGCGGTTCAACCGGCTGTGGATTCCCGTAAATGCATCAATCGTTCCGGCAACCGAGAGGTCATAGATCAGTAGATCAAAAACAAGGCGTTCATGGAGATCCGGTTCCCAACGATGGAACACAAGTACGTCAAAGCAACTATCTGTCAGAGCCTTCACCAGCTCATGCACCTGACCCGGCATCGGGCTGATCAGAATGACACGTCTGGTAATCGGGCAGTTGTCCACGAGAGGTGCCGTTCCTGAATCTGCCAGCGCAGGTTTGACCCGAAGTGGCAAACGGCGGCCTGACCATTTCACTTTTACTTGACCCGTTTGGTTTTGCATTCCCCGCAGACACCTCCAAATACCACATGTGCATGATCTATTGAATAACCGGTCTCTGCCGCTACCTGCTTCATCCATTGGGGAGGAACTTCTGTCATCACCTCGTCCACTTTACCGCATACTTCACACATAATATGCTGGTGATCATCCATCCGGGCGTCATATCGGCTTGCTGTTTCGCCAAGTTTAAGCTCCCTGATCAACTCTTTGTCTGTTAAATAGCGAAGAGAATTGTATACAGTGCCATAAGCCAGATTGTACCCCTGTTCCACCAAGCGATTCATTACATCCGCAGCCGTTGGATGGTCTTCTGATTTACGTACGACATCATACACGGCTTGCCGTTGTATTGTCAGATTTAACGTTTTCACAACCAAGTCCCCTTTTTTCTATTTTTCAAATGTATATACCTCTCGAACATATTTGTTCGCTTTAGCTTTTACATATCAAAAGAATTTTGATTTAGATTAAGTATAAATCTTAATGCATAGGGAAGTCAATATTGTCCCGTACGGCTACGTTTTAGAATTTTATAGCGCATTAAAACCAAACCCTTCAAACATTTGGGATTATATGGTTCGCCCCCACACTGATTTTCAGATAAAATAGAGGGATGTGCGTAAAAGGGGGGGATGCTGGTTGTTAAGCACGTTTTTTGTCAATCTCTGTGTGATCATTTCCTTTCTGTACCTGTCAGGAATCATCACCAAATACTACAGCATTCGTTTGCCTTTTCCCTCGCTTCGCGTTCAGCTAATCGGTGGCTTTTTATTCGGTCTATACGGTACAGTGCTTATGAATTATTCTTTCCATATCAATGACACTACCATTGTGGATCTGCGGCATTTGGCTATCGTAACTGCAGCCGTATATCTTGGTGGGCTCGCTTCGGTCATCACCGGAATCATCATTGCGATCCTTCGAATCGTTATGTTTGGTATTACCTCAGCAGCCATTGATGCAGCATTTATTATGATCCTACTCGGGCTGGCTGGTGTGTATTTTGCCTACGCTTCGTGGTCCAGATTAACCAAGATTATTACCATGAATCTCTTAGGCATGACTATGATATTTATCGTACTGCTAATGAACACGCCCAGCATGAATACATTGATGAAAGTATATCCCATACAGATGACTATAGCCTTTGCTGGCGGTCTTTTCATATATTTCATCGCGGAATTTATTAATAGATCCAACGAGATGTTATTTCTGCTAGAACGACGAGCCTCCACAGACCATCTGACGGATCTGAGCAATCGGCGGCAATTCGAACAGTCTCTCCAGTCTGAGCTTCAACATGCCAGGCAGTATCATCAGAAGCTTTCCTTGCTGGTAATTGATATTGATCGATTCAAAAAGGTAAATGATACGTTTGGTCACTCTGCCGGAGATTCGGTATTGAAGCAACTTGGGCAATTGCTTGTAGAACATGCCCGTTCTACGGATCTTGTTTCCCGTAACGGTGGAGAAGAATTTGCAATTCTATTGCTCGATTGTGGATATCATCAATCTATGGCTATTGCAGAATCCGTGCGGAAAGCTGTGGCCCGATCTCTTTTCATCCTGCCAGACGGGCAGACCGTAAAGCTCACGATCTCCATTGGTGTAGCCGTTTATCCCGATCACTGTGATGACCATGATGACAACGACCTGTTTGATCAAGCTGACCGTGCGCTATATGAAGCTAAAAATACGGGACGCAACAGGGTATGCTCACTGCCACCCCGCAATATCACGGTTGTAGATAATGATTCATTTTGAGATGATGATTAGTCTTAACGACGAAACGAAAGGGATGTCTCACCTGCCTCAACCAAGGCAAGCGGGACATCCCTTTCCCATACATTAAACCAATGATGTTCTTACAGTTTTTATAGAAAACCAGTTGGAGTCAGACCAGAATTTGTTCAATCTCTGCAATAACATCAGCATCCAGCTTAACTCCAGAAGCTGCAGCATTTTCTTTAACCTGTTCCGGACGGCTCGCTCCGACCAGAGCGCTGGAAACATTATTTTGCCGCAAAATCCAGGCCAGTGCCAGTTGCCCCACCTTCAGGTCCAGCTTGTCTGCAACTTCGACTAATTGACGTACTTTTCCGATGCGATCTGCGTTAATTTTCCCTTCATCCCAGCCAAGCTTGGCTGCCCGGCTATTCTCCGGGATATCGGAGACAGATGTATATTTCCCTGTCAGCAAACCTTGTGCAAGTGGTGAATAAACAACCTGTCCGATGCCTTTACGTTCACCCAAAGGAATGATCTCGCTCTCAATATACCGATCAAACATATTATATACCGGTTGATTCACGACAATACGATCCAGCAACAAGCGATCTGCTGTACCGAGCGCAGCTTCCATCTGAGCCGCTGTCCACTGGCTCACACCTACATATAACACTTTACCATGACGCACCAGATCATCCAGTGCACGAAGGGTCTCCTCTATCGGTGTCTCCTGATGATAACGATGGCAATAGTAGATATCGACATAATCGGTGCCAAGGCGTCTCAAGCTGGCCTCGCACTGCTCCATAATATGTTTGCGGGACAAGCCATGATCGTTAGGGCCATCACCCATTTTGTTAAACACCTTGGTTGCGAGAACATAAGAACTCCGTGAGTACGCTTTCAATGTTTGACCCAGCAATACTTCTGCGGCTCCCCGCTCATAGGCGTTGGCTGTATCGAAAAAGTTGATCCCTTCATCAAATGCCGTTTCAATTGATTTCACCGCATTTTCACGTTCCACATATCCTCCGTACGTCAACCAGCTACCTAAGCTGATTTCGCTTACTTTCAGTCCGCTTCCACCTAACCTGCGATAATCCATGAATGCATGTCCTCCTCAGAATGTAGAAATGATGAAGTTAAGTTCCATATCCTATTGTAACCCAACCTGAACAAATGGAAAAACATATAAGTAGAAGCTCAGGAAAAACAGCAAAAAAAGCACACCGCGAGTGATGTGCCTTCTGTAACCTTGGTAGAGAAATTCATCTTCTCTTTTATGGCAAAATAATACTCAGTGCATTTAAAAGCTCAGTCTGTCTAACTGGCTTTGTCAGCACGGCATCAAAAACCTCCGTCTGCTGAATATCCATATGCATCCCATATGGAACGAGCACAATGACAGGCAGCCCTTCAATCTGCTGTTTCAGCGCAATGACGAAATCGACTGTGATGCCCTCACGCAAGCCCAGATCTACAACAGCCACATCCGGCTTATAACCTTCCTTGATCCATTCACATGCGGTGGCTGAACCCGAAGTCATGCGCACATCCATCTCCCAATTCCGCATCAGGGAGGATACGCCCTGCAAAATATCAGGATCTTTGGCGAGTAGCACTTTTTTAGCCTTCAAACGTTGCTGCACACTTGTGATTTGCGGCAAGTCCCAATACCTGCGTAATGGCAATGAAATCCGAAACTCTTCTTCACCTGGCAGGCTGTTTACCTGAATACGACCATGCATCAGAATGGCCAGATTCTGGCTGACTGCTAGTCCCAGATTACTACCAATCAGTTTTTCCGTACTGATCGTTTCCGGTTTGGCAGTAGAAATTCGCAAGCGGTTGTCAGATAACATCTGTCCCGTGTATCTAACCCGTAGCAAGAGAAGGCTTGTATCCTCTACTTCCTCTCCCCTCATCTCTGCTGTTACCAGTACAGCACCTTCCCGAGTAGAATCCATGGCGTATTGCATCACATGGCCTAACATCTGGCCAATCTTGATCTCATCGCCAATGAAAACTTGCGATACATTCAGATTCAGATTTAATCCCAGTTCTATCTTTTTGCTTGCGGCTGTTCCGGCATAGAGATAGACGGTGTTCTCAATAGTGCTGACCAAATCAAAGGGATCATCATGAATAACCGTTTTTCCTGCCTCATTGATATTAAAGTTCATCATATTGTTGAGCAGTGAAAGCAGAATATTACCGCTCGTTTCAATCATATTCACATACTCAGCTTGTTCCTCCGACATGTCGGGTGTCCGCATCAGATCCGTCAATCCCAAAATGCCGTTCAACGGATTACGGATCTCATGACTCATCAGTTTGAGCATTTGTGTCTTGGTCATGGCCTCGGATTCGGCACGTTCCTTCTCCGCCTGCAATTTCTCCTGCAACTGTTCTGAATCGCTGAGTCTCTGTTCCTGAACGTGCAGCGCACTCTCCAGGTCAACAACGTATCCCAGAAAAACAGCCATAGCTTTAAGTGTTTTCATATCGGTTTCACTGATCTTATACCCTGGATCATCCATTATGCATATCGTTCCGTAGGATTCACCTGTTCTACGTACAATAGGTACTCCCACAAAAAAGCGATTACCCAATCCATCCGTGACATTCATTAATCGTGTTACAGAATGTTCGGTGGTATCCGAAATGGTAACGACACTGTTATTGTCTCTCAGAACCAGACTGCAGTAGGATTCCATAAAAGGAAGCGCAGTCCCTTTGACAATTAATTCTTCCTTGCGGTTGAAGGCTTCCAGAATGACATTAGTCACTCCGTCATTCGTGGCTACGAAGATGGTATTCACTCTTAATATGCCACTTAATACGTCCACAATATGGGCCGCTGCTTCTTCAATATTTTCATAGAAGCCTTGGTTAACGCCTTCTACCGTCCCCATGATCCAACCCCTCTTTGTTTGTCTTGGCTGCTATATTAAGTTCACCGATCAGAATGTTGATTCACATGCAGGGGTATGCCGGGGAATCCGAACGATTGTCACAAACTATACTTATATGTTTAACACCACAGAAGTACAAGAGAATCATCCTGTGCCTGTAACCTCTTCTTTCACCGAATAGATCTGAAAAAATGCTTCGATCCACGGTATCTAACTTATAAGTTTATACTTGCAGGGTAAATAGAAATTATACGCTTCTGTTTGAATTTTGGGAACCTTAAACCCGCGCCAAATCCCGGAAGATGCCCTTCCACCTCACAGGGGGTGTGATCATAATCACACCCAAAAACCCACATATAGTTTATAAATGGATAATACAAATCTACATGTAGTATATAACTCATATATTAATCAAATTATAATCTATTCAAAAATCATTTAGGAGGCACGTTACATGACTATGCTTGAGCATGCCGCACCACCGGCAACCGATCTGTTATCTGACCTGGGAAGACGTATAATTGGCGCAGAAGACGCTGATACGCTGAGGGAGAATGCAAATCTGAATGGAGATTCCTTCAGCGGCAAGATGAGCAGGCTCGGATCGGAGACAGCCAAATGGCATGCCATGCGTCATGTATTGCCAGAGGTGCTTGCAGATGCGGTGGAGAATGGCGATCTGTATGTTCACGATCTGGATCAGTATGCCCTTGGAACAACCAACTGCATTTTTATTCCATTCAGTCGATTGCTGGCTTCCGGCTTCAATACGGGCAATGGATCGGTTCGCACACCACAAACCATCATGTCTGCGATGGCTCTGGTCGCGATCATCTTCCAGTCACAGCAAAACAGTCAGTACGGCGGCGTATCTGCCAACAAAATTGACTGGGATCTGGCGCCTTACGTACAACGCTCTTTCATCAAGCATTTCCGCAAAGGTCAACGGCTTTTTGATGAACAAGCCTTGCTGACGGACGAGCAGCTTCATCTGGACAGCGCCGAAGCGAAGCAGCAATGCCCGCGGGCATTTGCTTTTGCATATGAAGAAACGGAACTGGAGACAGGACAAGCCGCCGAATCTCTTATACATAACCTGAATACGATGAGTAGCCGGGCGGGCGGACAGATTCCTTTTACATCGCTAAACTATGGTATGTGTACATCAGCTGAGGGTCGTCTTGTGTCGCGCTCCCTGCTCGAAGCAACGATTCGTGGCCTCGGACATGGGGAAACGCCTGTATTTCCACAGCATATTTTCCAGTGCAAACAAGGGGTTAACCAAGCTCAGGGTGACCCGAACTATGACTTGTTTCGCCTCGCGGTAACCTGTTCTTCACGGCGGATGTATCCTAACTTTGTCAACGTGGACGCATCGTTTAATCTACCTTATTATCACCCGGAAGACCCGGATACGATCATTGCTACCATGGGCTGTCGCACACGTACCCTTGCGGATCGGTTTGGCCGGAATCGGCAAAGTGGTAAAGGGAACCTGTCCTTCAATACGGTCAATCTGGTGAAACTAGGGATTCGGTTTGGCATCTGCCAAAACAATCGGGCTGTTGCGGATCGGGAAGGATTCTATGCGGCCCTGGACAAAATCATGCACAATGCCGTGGAGGGGCTACTTCATCGGTATGCCATTCAGAAGAAACAGCCTGCCAAATCATCGGACTTCATGATGCGTGAAGGGGTATGGGAAGGCGGAGAGAAGTTGGAACCGGATGAGCCGGTTGCCGATCTGTTGAAACACGGCACGTTGTCTATTGGATTTATCGGACTCGCCGAATGTATGACTGCTATGTATGGACGCCATCATGGACAAGATATGCATGTTCATCGCGAAGCACTGCATGTCATCCGTACGATGAGAGAGTTCTGTGATCGGATGAGTGAGCTGCATAACCTGAACGTTACATTGTTTGCTACACCTGCAGAAGGACTATCCGGTAAATTCACCAAATTAGACCGGGCACGTTACGGCCCCATCTCTGGTGTAAATGAGCGCGAGTATTATACGAATTCATTCCATATTCCGGTCTATCATAACCTTCCTGCCTACCGTAAGATCGAACTGGAAGCTCCATTCCACGCTCTGTGCAATGCCGGAGCCATCTCTTATGTTGAACTTGACGGCAATGTGCGGGCAAATACATCAGCCTTTATGCGCATCGTACAGTACGCGCTGGCACAGGATATCGGTTACTTCTCGATTAATCATCCGATTGATCGTTGCCCTGAATGCGGGTATGAGGGGGTCATCGGTGATACCTGTCCGGGATGTGAAGTTCACGAAAATGAGGTTCACTTCCAGCGCTTGCGCCGTGTAACCGGTTATCTGACAGGAGATTACAAGGTACGCTTCAATGCTGCGAAGCAGGCCGAAGTGCGGGATCGGGTGAAACACCGGTGAATCTGTTTGGTTACATTCCCGAATCGGTCAATGAAGGAACCGGCCTTCGTGCTGTGCTGTTTATCAGCGGATGCCGCCACGCATGTCCGGGCTGCTTCAGCCCGGATTCGTGGAGTTTTCGCGCAGGTGAACCCTTTACAGAAGAGCGGCAGCAACAGATTTTGCATGAGGTCACGAACCATCCGTTGCTGGATGGCGTGACGTTATGCGGGGGTGACCCCTTTTTCTCAGCAGCAACATGTACTCGTTGGGTACGTCAGTTTCGGGATGCAAGGCCAGATCTGACGGTATGGGCCTATACCGGATTCGAATATGAGGAACTCATCACCGACCCGGAAAGAGCAGAGCTTGCACAGCTATGTGACGTGATTATCGACGGGCGTTACCTTGCAGCAGAGCGTGATGTGTCTTTGCCCTTCCGTGGAAGTCGTAATCAGCGGTTGATTGACGTGCCCGCAACACAAGCATCTGGAACCATCGTTACATTGCATCTTGGTGCAGTGTAACGATGTTTTTCTCTTTTTACACCTGAAACCTTTGGATGACCTGATTCAGTTCGTAAGCCAAACTTCTCAGCTCGTGAGAAAGACTTGATACTTCTTCCATCAGCGCCAGTTGTTCTTCCGAAGAAGCACGAGCCTTGTTCGCGTTACCGGATGAATCCGAAGCCACAACACCCAATTGCTCCAGAGAAGCAGCAATCTGATCACTGCTGGCTGACATTTGCTCGGAGGCGGCGGATACTTCGTAGACTTGTCCCGATACCTTCTGAATAGATTCGACAATCTGGCGGAATGTTTCTGCCGTTACTACGGATGTCTCTGCTCCTCGTTTAGCGACATCCACTGAATCTTCAATGGAAGTTACGGCCTTCTCCGTATGATTAAGGATACCTTGAAGGATCTGGTCGATCTGATCAGAAGACTCTTTGGAGCGATTCGAAAGCTTCTGAATCTCCTGTGCAACCACAGCAAAGCCTCTTCCTGTCTCCCCTGCTCTAGCTGCCTCAATGGAAGCATTCAGCGCAAGCAGGCTCGTTTGATCCGCAATATCCCGAATCATGGACATGATTCCACCGATGCTGCTGTTCAGTTGTTGAAGATCATGAAGAACTACGACCGTGCCCGACATGTTAAGTTCAATCTTCTGCATCTGATCCACCATCGTTGTAATATCTGCCTCCCCTCGGCTAGCGAGATCCGTTGTATCCGCAGCCAGTTCAGCAACCACCTGAGATGAGTCAGCAATTCGTTTGATACCAATGACCATCTCGCCGATGGACTCCTGGCATTCATTCGTGGATTGTCGTTGCTGTTCTGCTCCGGAGGACACCTGCAGCATCGATTCGGTAATCTCTTGTGAAGCTTCAGTGGTACGTTCCGAACTCATCTGCAGATCCGCAGCTGAGCGGGTCACACTCGCAGAAGTGGACTGTATGCCTGTAATCAGTTGCTGTAGCCCCCCAAGCATATGATTAAATGCGTTGGCCGTTTGGCCGATCTCATTGTTATTGCGCACATCCAGACTGACTGTCAGATTGCCGCCTGCTGCCTGTTTCGATACGTCTGCCAGCTTCTGTAATGGTCGAAGTACAATGCGAGCCAGAATGACCATAACTATAATCATAATGACGGCAATGATAAACCCACTCCCCAGACTGTACAAAAACATCCACATCTGATCCTGCTTCACTTGGGCTGCGTCCAAATCCAGACCAAAAATAGCAATCGTCTTACCCGTATCATCTTTGATCGTGCTTAGATAGGTCACCCACGTCCCTGCAGTATCCGTGTATGATTCTGTAAAAGCGGTTCCGTTCTGGAATACATGATCATATGTATCTTGAACTACTTCTGGAATTTCGTATTCGACACCGGGGACCATCTCCAGATCGTAGAGTGCCTGATTGACTTGCACCCCCGTTAAGATCTGTTTCCCATCCCGTTCGATAATATCCGATTTGAATATATAAGCATTTGCAATAGAGGCAACACCGGTCATCGCATCGAGTTGTTCTTTCAATGACGTGAGTTCGGGAGATGTTGGCTTAGGTGAAGCCTCCAGTTGCTGATTCGCCTGTTCTACCCACTTATGGTTGAGCTGAAGCTGATTGGACAGCGCCTTACCTACCTGATTGATTTCTTCGTAGTAAGCCTGCTGACTTTGTTTGAAATTCAACACACTCATCAGGATGATCATTACAAACAAAATGATGGCAATCAGGACAGAACTGGTGAAAACCAAACTTCGATTGCGGAAGTAGCGTAACATTGCAGATTCCCCTTTTCCTTTACTTTTCTAGCTTACATATCCGTCCTGATAAAGAATGAGTTCGGATTCGACTCCTTTCTCCACCTTTGCCTTCAGCAAATGATATGACACTATATAATATATATCGTGATATAATTGCTTTTTTTGAATGGGGATCATGTAAAAATAAAAAAAGGCCAACCGTTAAAAACAGGTTGACCTCGCATAATAGAAAATAGGAAAAAGATGGTTATTGATCTCTTCTATCCTGCTCTCTATCGTTTACATTTTCTATATGTTAATGAACCTCAAAATGACGAACACGGACGCCCGTAGGTAATATTAGATAGATATCCTGCACTCCTGATGCGCCTGTCAGTTCAACCTCTACCGTAGACCACTGCTGGGCACCGCTTTGTGCCAGCTCTACACGTCCTGCAAGGGCACCGTCCGGGGTACCCAATCTCACTTCCAGCACACCCCCTTGCTGTTCTGCAGATAGGCGAGCTTCAAATGTGGTGGCCCCGTTGCCAAGGTCAGCATCCCTAAAGGCAATCCACCCTTGTTCTCCTATGACACGGACTGCTGTACCACCCTCTTTGCACTCATCCAGTTCCACACTCCGATAAGCATCATAATTCTCGGCACGTGTAGTCACGCTCAAGTCACGCGCAGGTATGATCTCTCCATCTATTTTTAGATCTGCGACCAACTGCACATCGGAGGAAGATTTGGCTGCCATAATCGAATAGATGCCATCCTCCACCACATAACGATCACGAGTAACATCCCAGATGGCCAATTCCGAAACAGGCAGGTCAAAATGAACAGTCGCTGTCGCTCCAGCTTCAATATGCAGACGTCGGAAAGCTTTTAGCGTTTTAAGTGGACGTTTCACTCGTGACTTTCCTGCACGCACATACAACTGCACGACCTCGTCACTGGCGATTGAACTGGTATTCGTCACATCCACTCGAATGGTCACGCGGTCGTCTTTTCCTGCTTGCGCAGGACTAATCTCCAGATTGCTGTATTTAAATGAAGCATAGGTCAGACCATGTCCGAACGGATATAACACATTTCCTTCAAAATATTGATACGTGCGGCCCGCTTGGATAATGTCATAATCCCGGATATCAGGCAGTTGATCTTCCGATTGCACCCAAGTCATGTTCAGACGGCCTGCAGGTGCATAGTCTCCGTACAATACGTCAGCGACCGCGTTCCCCAGTTCCTGTCCGGCGTGTGACGTATACAGGACCGCTGGAATATTCTCCTGAACCCAGTTGCAGGTAAATGGATAACTTCCTACAATCACCACCACGGTGTTCGGGTTAGCTTCATGTACGGCCTTCACCAGCTGAAGCTGTGATTCAGCCAGCTCAAGACTTGGACGATCCACTTCTTCTTTACCGTTGACGAGCGGGTTGTTACCGACAAATACAATCGCTGTCTCTGCTGCTTTGGCTACAGCAACAGCTTCGCCGATCCCATTCGTTACGACATTTTGCTCGAATAGCTCTGCATCACCGAATGTTGTCAACTCTTCGGCCACCTTGAGTGCATCATGGCCATCGTTCGATGTCGTCACGATTCTACCATTCCATGTGGTGAGCCCCACACGACCATCCGCCTGTGGCAATAGATGAAACACTTCTTTGACAAACCAGCCGTACACTTCATTAGCCGAGGCAGTGACCGACTCTTCATCTGTGGTCAGGTATTTGCGGTTACTCTCTGCCTGCAACGTGTAACTACCGAATCCCCAATCCGTCACTCGGAATGTCTCGGCTTCTTCTGAGGCTCTCACTGCCATCTCAGATGAGCCCTCCACTCTGACAAGGCCCAGCTTTTTGCCGCTTGCTGCCGATGTCAGCGTGATGCGATGGTCACCGTCCTGGTAGGTTACGTTATCACTGCCCACTTTGCCGCGAATCGCTTCCAGTGGCGTGACGCTGTAGGGTAGCGTACCAGCATACCAATCCCGATAGACCGTTCCGCCAAGCTGGCCAATCACAGCTACTTTGCCTGTTTTGGTTTTGTCCAACGGAAGGGTACCATTTTCGTTTTTGAGCAAAACCACCTGCTCTCTTGCCGCCCGGAGAGACAGCGCTTTGGCCTTCTCCGTCATCATGGATTCCTCGCCAATTGCAGCGTAGGGATTGCCTTCTTCCGGATCAAATTCACCTAGACGGAATCGCACACGGAATGTATTAAACAAGGCTGTGTCGATATCTTCCATGGTCAGCAGCCCTTGCTCCAATCCTTCACGAAGCGCTTGCTTGGACAGTTCGGCATCGTCGGTGATACTGTCGATCCCCGCTTTGACCGATTCAACCGTACCGGGTGTGTGGGATTCATAATATTTATGATCATTCTTGATGCCCATCACGTCGCCCGCGTCACTGACGATGAATCCATCCATGCCCCATTCGCCTTTGACAATCTCGTTCACAAAAGGATGTAGCAGAGCCGGCGTGCCATTGATCGAGTTGTACGCTGTCATCATTGACTGCGCTCCACCTTGCTTGAATGGCTTTTCGAATGCTTTCAAATAATATTCACGCATATTGCGTGGATCAATGCTGGATGAGCCGCTACCACGATCCACTTCGTTGTTGTTGCCGAGGAAGTGTTTGAGCGTTGCCACAGCTTTGTAATACTTGGGATGGTCGCCCTGCATACCTTTGACCAATGCGGTTGTCAGCTCTGCGGTCAGTTCCGGGTCCTCGCCATACGCCTCTTCGTTTCGTCCCCAGCGCGGGTCACGTTCCATATCCACCGTGGGTGCCCACAGCGTAAGACCGTTGACGGCAGGATTCCGTTTGTAAAATACACGTGCTTCGTCTCCGATGACGGAGCCGATCTCTTTCATCAGGTCGGTATCCCACGTACATGCGAGTCCTACAGGCTGCGGGAATGAGGTAGCTTCACCAAGCCAAGCCAGGCCGTGAGCGGCTTCCGTTCCATGTTTGTAAGCAGCAACACCCAGGCGTTCTACGGCTGGCTGGTATTGCAGCATGGATTCAATTTTTTCATCGTCCGTCAAGCGGGACACAAGGTCCTTCACTCGATCGTTAAGTGCCATTGTTGTATCTTGAAACGGATATTTCGTTTGATGAGTTGTCATATCTATTCTCCCTTTAATGTATAGTATAGATTGATTATGATAGCGAATACATTTTAATTCATGAAAACGGACTATATCTTTCGGATTACCTCTCTAAATTAGGCAAAATACCTTTATAAATCATGATTTATTTTTATTTTAGGGGATATTAATCAAAAACCTAAAACGATTTCGGTAATCTTACTATAAAACATTCTGATATAAAAAAACAGAGGGACGTTTCAAGAAAATGTTCCTCTTCCTTTTTTAAAAATATGTAGCTACTCGTTTTTTTCTGGCATACTCTGGCAATCCTGATTAGAAGTACAGGGACTTCTGCTTCTGAACGTTCCCTATTATGCTGTGATCATGATTAGGAGGAAACCAATCCAATGAATAACAATGAGCAGTTGAACACAAGTTTACCACCGGTTCCCGAATCTTTGTGGCGTGCCGCGAATACATTCGAATCTTATCCGAAGTTAACAGAAGATACCACAGCGGATGTAGCGATTATCGGAGCCGGGATTGCAGGCATCACCACAGCCTATTTGCTTGCCCAGTCTGGACTGAGTGTCGTTCTGCTTGAAGCTGGAAAAGTACTGGACGGCACAACAGGCCATACAACCGCCAAAGTATCTGCACAGCATGGCGTCATTTTTGATGAAATTATGCATCACTTCGGACATGAGCAGGCACGGATGTACTATGAAGGGAATGCAAATGCAGCGAGCTGGATGCGTAGTCTGGTCAAGGAAAAGCAGATCGATTGTCAGTGGGCTGATGAGGATGCCTATGTCTATATTCAGTCCGATGACCATATCAAAAAGCTGGAGATTGAGCTGACCGCTTATGGCAAACTCAACATCCCTGGTGAATGGGTAGACCCCCTTCCGATTCCTGTCCCCTCGAGAGCAGGCATTCGTATGCCTGGACAAGCACGTTTCGACCCATTAGCTTACTTGCATCACCTGCTTGCTTCAGCCGTGAAACAAGGAGTACGTGTCTATGAACAAACAACGGTAACCGATGTGGAAGAAGAAGCCTCTCTGAAAGTAAGAACCTATAATGGTTCATTCGTCACGGCAGAGCACATCGTGGTTGCTTCCCATTTTCCCGTATATGATCCGGGATTTTACTTTACCCGCCTGCATGCTGAACGCTCCTATGCGGTGATGGTTGAGCCTGAGAAGCCCTATGCAGGTGGCATGTACATCTCCGATGATGATCCGGCCCGTTCACTCCGTGCTGTCGTTCATAATGGTAAAGAGCATATTCTATTCGGCGGAGAAAATCATAAAACCGGACAAGGCATCTGTACCTTCGGTCACTACGAACGTCTGGAGAAATATGCAGCCGAGACGTTTGGGATTCGTAACATCCCGTTTCGCTGGTCGGCTCAGGACCTGATCTCCATCGATAAAGTGCCCTACATCGGACCGATTACCGGAAGGCATGAACGGGTCTATGTCGCTACAGGCTTTGCCAAATGGGGCATGACTACTGGTACGATGGCCGGACATCTGCTGGCAGACCGAATTACCGGCAGAGATAACCCGCACGCAGAAGTATTTGATCCGGCAAGATTTAAGGCAGACCCGGGTTTCAAACACTTTATCGTAGAGAACGTCAATGTTGCGAAGGAGTTAATTGCAGGCAAAGTCGGTATTGTGCACAAAAATATAAACGAGCTTGGCAACGACGAAGGCGCAGTCGTGCGTCATAACGGTAAAAGGGCCGGAGCCTATAAGGACACCAGCGGTAAGTTGTTCCTGGTTGATACAACTTGCACCCACTTGGGATGCGAAGTGGAATGGAATAATGGGGAACGTTCCTGGGACTGCCCGTGCCACGGCTCACGCTTTAATTATGAAGGACATGTCATTGAAGGGCCTGCGGTCGAAGACCTGCCCATCCTGGATGTGCAGGGGCAGTAAATACAATAGAAGTAAACTATATATCCATACAACGAATAACTCCTTCCCCACCAAATGTACAAAAGTTGTATTTCTGCACTCCATGTGTGAATATACGTGGAGTTCGCTGACATACATTTCATCTCATAGACCGGATCGGTATCCGTCTCCAGACGGAAGCAGCCGACCCGGTTTTTCTGTATGCTGGTATAGAAGTAAGTTATAACACGGTCTCACATTAAATACATACTGAATGTTATGATAAATCCACTACCACTGCACTAAACATAGGGTGCGAAAGGAACACAAGATGAATAGACAACAATTTATGCAAGCTATGGAATTGCTTTTAAGTCCGATGGACCGGCTGGAACGTGCTGAACTCCTTGCAGATTATGCCCACAAGTTTACGCTGGGGTTACGTGAAGGCAAATCGGAGGAAGACATTGCACGGGAGATCGGCCACCCGGAGGAGATTGCGCGCAAAGTACTTGGTGAACGGTATAACGCTAACGCATACTCTGACACATCCGATAGAGGTGGAGTTCCCTTCGATGCACCAACGTTCAGAGAGATGAAACGACCTGTTAATCACAATCGGGCTACACGGAACTTTTTTGTATGCATCGGTTTAATCTTCCTTAATCTCGCACTCATGATTCCGATCGGTCTTAGCCTATGGTCTGTGTGGCTTACAATCGCAAGTCTATCCTTGCTTGCTCTGGCTCCTGTCGCTGCTGCCTTCGACTATCTGTATCTGAACCACCTTGAAACAACAGAAGTTTTTGTTGCCATTGGGCTGCTCGGTATCGGCATTCTGTTTGCCCTTGCCTCCAAATTTGTCTTTATTGCATTTAAAAATGTGACACTTCGCTATATTCGGTGGAATATCAACGTGATGAAAGGGGATGTTTCTGCATGAGCACTAAAAAATGGGTTGCACTGGCTCTCGTCTGCATTGGAATAGGTTTACTTGGAACATCGGTCTATGGCTTTCAGTTCAAGGATGAAAGGGAAGCATATAACAAGCGGTGGGAACTGGGCACCGGAGGACTGCAAGATGATCTGCAAAATATTCAGCTGGATGGCAACTTTAATGCGGATATCGAATTCATCGTTAGTCCAGACAACCAAGCGTATATCGAAGTGGACGGAAAGTGGGATCCGGAGGTTATTCAAAGTTTCGAGGAAGCAAGCTTTACTGATGGAACATTTGAACTGAAGCTAAAAAAATACAACCGTCTGAAGTTTTTCTCTTTTAATTGGAACTGGGGGGAACAAGATTCAAGAATAACCGTGGCTTTGCCCAAAGGATACCCTTTAAATGATGTCACATTGCACTCTACCTCAGCGGATTGGGATATAACCGGGCTAAATGCTGAACATTTGGAGATGAAAAGCACCTCAGGCTCCATCGTTCTGAATGATATCCAGATTCCTCGCATGGAATTGTCTCTGACTTCAGGGGACATTGCTGCTTCTGCTATTCAAGGGGATTTAGCCGTAGAACAGACATCAGGAAGCTTCACCGCAAAACAAGTGGATGGAAAAGTAAATAGCGTGATTCAATCAGGAGATGTGGAAATTGCACAATTGAATGGTGAGGCTAATGTTGAGTTCACATCCGGCAGTATTGATATCCAGCAATCTCACGCAGCGCCTATTCAGGTATCAGGGACATCGGGGGATATATCCATTCAGGCCGCACCTGATTTTGATGGAATTTATGAGGCCAAGGCCACTTCGGGCGACGTTAATATACCGGAGTCACCAGGCATAAGTCAGGATGTGATCCAGGCACGTACGACTTCTGGCAGCATTCGAATCACCCAACCGCGCTAACGTGTGATGAAGCATATTTCCGATCATTGGGTAAAGTATAGTATAATCAAGTGCTAACCCAAATGCTGAGGAGGAATATTCCTATGGAACTTAAAAATAAAACAGCCATCATTACTGGCGCCGGTAAAGGTATTGGCCGCGCCATCGCGGAAGCCCTTGCCAAAGAAGGCGTACATCTTGGACTGATCGCCCGCACCGCTTCCGATCTGCAAGCCCTTCAAGAGTCTTTAAGCCAGCAATATGGCGTGAAAGTAACAAGTGCTGCAGCAGACATCTCAGATCGCTCTCAAGCTGAAGCAGCGGTCGCAGCTATCGAGATGGAGCTTGGAGCAGTCGATATCCTCATTAACAATGCAGGGATCGGAAGTTTCGGTACACTGCTAGAGATGGACCCTGAAGAGTGGGAACGCATCCTGCATGTGAATGTCATGGGTACATACTATGTAACTCGGGCCATTCTTCCAAGCATGATCAAGGAAAGCAGCGGCAGCATCATTAATATCGCTTCAACGGCAGGTGAGCGCGGATTCGCTACAGGTTCAGCCTATTGTGCATCCAAATTCGCATTGCTGGGCATGACGGAATCCTTGATGCAGGAAGTTCGCAAATCGAACATTCGTGTAACCGCGCTGACACCAAGCACCGTAAATACGGAATTGGCTGTGAATGCCGGACTCAAAATCGGAGACGAGGATCGCATGATGCAAGCCGAAGATGTAGCCGAACTGGCGCTGGCTACCCTCAAGCTGTCTGACCGCGTATTCGTCAAAGCCGCAGGGATCTGGACAACCAATCCACAGTAAAATGTGACTCCACCAACCAGAATGCTGGTTGGTGGTTTTTGTGTTTATGATATAAAGGATATCTAACGTATTCGTGAGGATGCTGAAGGTAATTAATTCGAAAAGTGTTCCACAAGAACTAATATGCACAGCATTGGGTTGATTGTTTGTATCCAGAGTCATGATGCAGAGCACTTCTCTATCGTAATCATTAAGGAACCTTTTAAAAGTAAACACGGCATCCCTTGGAGTTTTGATTTTGTTTTTAGGAAAATGAATTGATGTTTTATCCCGGACTATTTATAGTTTTATGTTTTGGACAATGGTCCGCGTAGCTTTTGTTCGTTTACTCATTCGAAACACTCCTCACTCTATAGAGGTTCTATTACCTCATTAGATATATATCTTCCATTGGTATTTCAGGTATACGTTCTGGCCCGAGTCCGGGATTTTGTCGTAGCTTTGATACAATAGAAACAAGCAGAATGAAAGAGCCTTCGGAATTGATCGAGATTCCAAGGCTCTTTCATGTTTTTTTCTTGTTTATTTTTTGTTTATTGTGTTTTTGTATAATAAACCTGATTTTTGTCGAAATGGGGGACGAGAGCTGTGAATCATCAAAGAAAAGCCAAACAATGGTTGAGGAAGTTGTATATATTGAGCATGGCTTTGATTATTGCATGTTCAAGCATATTAGAAATCCCGGCTTATGCAGCTGAGACCTGGAGTCAATTTGGCCGGATCGGGCCGGTCTTCAGTTCAAACCCCGGAGGTTTTGCCGCTCCCAAAGGAGTGACGGTAGACAGCAGCGGGAATGTGTATGTGGCCGATTCCGGCAACCATCGCATTCAGAAGCTGACCCTATCAACGAATACATGGAGCGAGTGGAAAAAGGTCGGCGGCGGTGCAGGAAGCGGCTTGGGAGAGTTTAACAATCCAACCGCAGTGGCGGTAGACAGCAGCGGGAATGTGTACGTGGCCGATTCTGGCAACCATCGCATACAGAAGCTGACCCTATCGACGAATACATGGAGCGAGTGGAAAAAGGTCGGCGGCGGCAATGGACTCGGTTTGGGCGAGTTTAACAATCCTAGAGGAGTGGCGGTAGACAGCAGCGGGAATGTGTACGTGGCCGATAGTAGCAACCATCGCATTCAGAAGCTGACCCTATCGACGAATACATGGAGCGTGTGGAAAAAGCCCAGTGCCGGCGCAGTCGCAGGAAACGGCTTGGGCGAGTTTAATTTTCCTAATGGAGTGGCGGTAGACAGCAGTGGGAACGTGTATGTGGGTGATAGTAACAACCATCGCATTCAGAAGCTGACCCTGTCGACGAATACATGGAGCGAGTGGAAAAAGGTCGGCGGCGGCGCAGGAGCCGGCTTGGGGGAGTTTAATACTCCAAGAGCAGTGGCGGTAGACGGCAGCGGGAACATCTATGTGGCCGATACTGGCAACCATCGCATTCAGAAGCTGAACGCAGCCACCGGTACATGGAGCGAGTGGGTGAAGAACGGCGGTGGTTCAGGAAACGGCTTGGGCGAATTTATTAATCCAAATGGAGTGGCGGTAGACAACAGTGGGAATGTATATGTGGCCGATGACAGTAATCGCATTCAGAAGCTGAACGCAGCCAACAATACATGGAGCGAGTGGTCTGTATTAGGGCCTGTTAACGGGATTAGTCCGGGCGAGTTTACTTTTCCAAGAGGAGTGGTGGTAGACAGCAGCGGGAATGTGTACGTGGCTGATACTTCCAACCATCGCATACAGAAGCTGAACAAATCCACGAATACATGGAGCGAGTGGAAAAAGGTCGGTGGCGGCAATGGAAGCGGCTTGGGCGAGTTTTACAATCCATTTGGAGTGGCGGTAGACAGCAGCGGGAACGTGTATGTGGCCGATTCCGGCAACCATCGCATTCAGAAGCTGACCCTATCGACGAATACATGGAGCGAGTGGAAAAAGGTCGGCGGTGGCACTGGAACCAGCTTGGGCGAGTTTAATACTCCTTATGGAGTGGCGGTAGACCTTAACGGGAATGTGTACGTGGCCGATTCTGGCAACCATCGCATTCAGAAGCTGACCCTATCGACGAATACATGGAGCGAGTGGAAAAAGGACGGCGGCGGCAATGGAAGCGGTTTGGGAGAGTTTAGCGTTCCAGGTGCAGTGGCGGTGGACCTTAACGGGAATGTGTACGTGGCCGATTCTGGTAACCATCGCATACAGAAGCTGACCCTATCGACGAATACATGGAGCGAGTGGAAAAAGGTCGGCGGCGGCGCAGGAGCCGGCTTGGGTGAGTTTAATACTCCAAGAGCAGTGGCGGTAGACGGCAGCGGGAACATCTATGTGGCCGATACTGGCAACCATCGCATTCAGAAGCTGAACGCAGGAAGCGGTACATGGAGCGAGTGGGTGAAGAGCGGCGGTGGTTCAGGAAACGGCTTGGGCGAGTTTAATACTCCTTATGGAGTGGCGACAGACAACAGCGGGAATGTGTATGTGGCCGATAGTAACAACCACCGCTTACAGAAGCTGGATATGCCTGCATCTGCGATCATTGACTTTGCAAGCACAGCGAAGACGAGCACAACGGTATCGTTCAGTTGGACAGCAGCCAGCGGAGCGACGGCGATCCTCATCGAGCAGTCGCCAGCCGGAGAGAATACATGGACAACAGCCACGAATGGCACGATTGCAACCAATTCGACGACTGCGACGGTAACGGGGCTCAGCGCAGCCACCGCATATGATTTCCGCTTAGTGGTCAACGGCGGGGCGAACACAGGCAACTCGAACACGGTGAGTGTCACGACCGATAATGTACCAACGTACACGATAGCAGAGATAGCGGATCAAACGGCAACGGAACTGACGGCAGGTTACAGTTCGGGCACTCAGGACACGAAAACGATCACGATTACGAAAACCGGCACCGGAGATTTGACAAACGTAGCGACGGCGTTAAGCGGAACCAATGCGACCGACTTTGTAATTACGCAGCCGGGAACGACGACACTAAACAGCGGAACGACATCGACGACGTTTACGGTGAAAGCAAAGGACGGCCTCGCAGCAGGCACGTACACCGCAGCGGTCACGGTATATGCGGACAACATGACGAACGTGACATTTGCGGTTACACAGACGGTGAATCCAGCACCCGTGGCACCCTCTATCACAAGTCAGCCGGGCAACAAGACAGTGACAGCGGGACAAACGGCAACGTTCAGTATAACCGCCAGCGGCGACGCGCCGCTTAGCTACCAGTGGAAGAAAGACGGCAATGCGCTGACAGACGACGAAAACATCAGCGGAGCAACGGCGGCGACCCTAAGCATCAGTAACACGCAATCGGGCGATGCGGGCAGTTATACCGTCGTGGTCACCAATGCAGCGGGGAATGCGTCAAGCAACGCGGCAACTCTGACGGTGAACGCTCTGACCAACGCGGCATCACCAAGCATTGATACACAGCCGACGGGCGCCACGGTTAACGAAGGTGACAGTACCCCGAATTTAAGCGTAGCGGCCAGCGTAAGTGACGGCGGAACGCTGTCCTATCAGTGGTACAGCAATTCCGTGAACAGCACGGTCGGCGGCAATGCAATTGCGGGTGCAACCAGTGCAACCTATGCCGCTCCGACAACATCGACAGGCACGACCTACTATTATGCTGTCGTGACGAACACGAACAACAGCGTCAGCGGCTCCAAGACCGCAACGGCAACGAGCAACATCGCTGCGATCAACGTGAACGCTCTGACCAACGCGGCATCACCAAGCATTGATACGCATCCAGCGGGCACCACGGTTAATGAAGGTGACAGCAGCCCGAACTTGAGCGTAGCGGCCAGCGTAAGTGACGGCGGAACGCTGTCCTACCAGTGGTACAGCAATTCGGTGAACAGCACGATCAGCGGCAATGCAATTGCGGGTGCAACCAGTGCAACCTATGCCGCCCCGACAACATCGACAGGCACGACCTACTATTATGCTGTCGTGACGAACACGAACAACAGCGTCAGCGGCTCCAAGACCGCAACGGCAACGAGCAACATCGCTGCGGTCAACGTGAACGCTCTGACCAACGCGGAATCACCAAGCATTGATACGCATCCGACGGGCGCCACGGTTAACGAAGGTGACAGCAGCCCGAACTTGAGCGTAGCGGCCAGCGTAAGTGACAGCGGAACGCTGTCCTACCAGTGGTACAGCAATTCGGTGAACAGCACGGTCGGCGGCAATGCAATTGCGGGTGCAACCAGTGCAACCTATGCCGCTCCGACAACATCGACAGGCACGACCTACTATTATGCTGTCGTGACGAACACGAACAACAGCGTCAGCGGCTCCAAGACCGCAACGGCAACGAGCAACATCGCTGCGGTCAACGTAAACATCGCGTCTACCCATACGATTGCTCCTATTGCGGATCAAACGTTAGCTGCACTTACTCAAGGTTACGCTGTGGGTACCCAAGAGACAAAAACTATCGACGTAACGAATACTGGCACGTGCGATTTGTCGAATCTGTCGGCAACGGTTAGCGGCATTCATGCTAGCGATTTTGTGATTACGCAACCAAGTACAACGTTAGTGAACGGAGCGACCACGTCAGCCTTTACGGTGAAAGCGAAAGATGGCTTACCAGCGGGAACATATACCGCAACAATAACGTTATCAGCAACCCAAATGACGGATGTGACGTTTACAGTGATGCAAGTTGTGAACATGCCGAACGCACCGGAAAATCCGCAAAACCTTGTGGCTGTCGGTAGAAACGGTGAGGTCACACTAAATTGGAGTACGGTAACGGGAGCGACGTATTACAACCTTTATATGTCGACTGATCCAAGTCAGCTTAGTACCGCTTCGGTTGTTATCATCAATTCCTCTACCTACAATGCACAAAACCTGCTAAACGGCACGACCTATTTCTTTACAGTAAGAGCAGGTAACTCGGGAGGCTTGAGTGGGGAATCGAATCAGGCAAACGCCACCCCTGCAACTGTACCGGCAGCCCCAACAAATGTTTTGGCAGTAGCTGGAAACGGAGAAGCCACCGTAACCTTTACAGCTCCAACCGAGAACGGTGGAAGCCCGATTACGGGGTATGAAGTAACCGATTCATCAGGGAATGCAGTCACAACAGGAGCGGCAAGTCCGATTGTAATTACAGGTTTAACGAATGGAACGAGCTATACATTTACGGTGAAAGCGATCAATGGTCTAGGAAAAAGTACAGCATCCGCTAATTCAAATGCGGTCATTCCGCAAAAGTCATCCGGCGGTAGCACGGTCCCGATCGATACGCCATCCGTGCCTAGTACTCCAACCATCCCGGAGAAAACGAATACGGGAATGGATATACTTGTGAATGGTAAAGCGGAAAATGCGGGGACCGTAGCGAGAACCCAACGAAACGGTCAAACCGTTACAACCGTGTTTGTGGATCAGAAAAAGTTAGAGGACAAGCTTGCTGCGGAAGGCCAAAATGCTGTGGTGGCGATACTTGTAAATGACAAATCCCATGTGACCGTCGGCTCATTGAACGGTCAGATGGTGAAAAACATGGAGGACAAGCAAGCTGTTCTTGAGATCAAAACCGATCGTGCGACCTATACGATTCCAGCGCAACAAATCAATATTAATACGATATCCGAGCAGGTCGGCAAGTCGGTAGCCTTACAAGATATCCAGGTACAAATCGAAATCTCCGAACCAACAACAGATATGGTGAAAGTTGTTGAGAATGCGGCAGCCAAGGGAACGTTCACGCTTGTCGCATCGCCGTTAAACTTTACGGTGAAGGGCATCTACGGAGATAAGACTGTCGAAGTATCGAAGTTTAATGCCTATGTCAAACGAAATATTGTGATTCCGAATGGTGTTGATCCCGGTAAGATTACCACAGGAATTGTTGTTGAGACAGACGGAACCATACGTCATGTTCCGACCAAGATTGTCGTGATTGACGGCAAATATTACGCGCAGATCAATAGCTTAACGAATAGCACGTATTCTCTTGTCTACCATCCGCTCGAATTTGAAGATGTGGCCAAACATTGGGCAAAACAAGCAGTGAGCGACATGGGATCACGGATGATTATCGATGGTACGGGCAATGGTATGTTCAGTCCCGACCGGAATATTACCCGCGCTGAGTTTGCAGCCATCATTGTTCGCGCATTGGGACTCAAGACGGAGAATGGAGCAACCTCATTCTCAGACGTACAATCAACAGATTGGTACAGCAGTGCTGTCAATACTGCTTATGCATACCACTTGATCGGCGGTTTTGAAGATGGTACCTTCCGTCCGATGGACACGATTACACGGGAACAGGCAATGGTGATCCTCTCCAAAGCAATGGCGATTACTAGTCTGAAAGGCAATCTTGCTGTTCAATCGAAAGACGTAATACTTCGTCCTTATGGAGATACGGCAGCTGTGTCTGCATGGGCGCTGAGCAGTGTAGCTGATACTGTAGAGGCTGGCATTGTATCAGGAAGAGGCGGCAATGAGCTTGCACCGAAGGATTACATCACTAGAGCTGAGGTTGCCAAAATTATTCAGGGACTATTGCAAAAATCCGGCTTGATTTAAGCAAGGGGACGACGGCAACTGAATTGTGATTTGGCACAGCTAAGACTCGCAAAGAAGAACTAATTAACTAAAACAAGGTGAGGGACACGTGTCCCTCACCTGTTTATGCTTTTGTAATACACTTGAATCAGATCTTTACTAATAAAAGCATACGGCACACATCACATTTTACATTCCGTCCCCTTCCTCAATCGCCTCACTTACCTTACTGGTTCAACAGATGATCCAGCTCCAATTCCTTGGACACCGCAATCAGAACAACGGCGGGTTCCTCGCCGATATTAGTCACTTCATGGGGTACAATCGCGTTCCATGTAAACGAATCTCCCGCTTCCAGCGTCTCCACATCTTCCCCCTGCTTCGCTTGGATGACACCTTGCAGTACCAGATGGCTCTCTTCCCCCGCATGTTTGCTGATCCCGGTCGAAGCTCCCGCTGGCAGTTCTACTATGGACATACGCATCGCACCTTTTGCCGTTAACTGCTGTACTTTAATCTGCCCGCTACCCGCTGTAGTCTCCTTGCGTTCATGCTTGCGAACCACATTCATACGCTGCTCTGATGTCAACAACAGGTAGGGTAGAGGGACGCCCAGGTAGTCCGCGATGCTTTCTAATGTAGCGATGGACGGTGACGTTTTGTTATTTTCCACATTACTGATAAACCCTTTGGACAACCCTGTCCCCTCACAGAGTTGCATAATCGTAATCTGTTTCTGTTTGCGTATCGTTCGAATGGCCAAGCCAATATCCATGTGACCGCCCTCTCTTCTCTCTAACTACCGTTTCATTGAAATCAAGATTCAACCGTTGACTCTACAAAAACAAGGCGATTGCCGAATGGATCGGTAATGGTCATTTCCCGTGAATCCCAAGGCGTTTTTTGGATACCCGGTCTCGCATATTTATATTTTTGCAAAGAAATCCGCTCATGCAGCTCCTCCAGATGCTCCGTCTCAATGCGTAATGCCGCACCAGGAGTACAGTCTCCGTGATGTTCGGACAGATGAATGACAATCTCATCCTGCGACACCTGCATGTACAGCGGCATATCGGCCTCGAATCGATGCTCCCAGTCCACTTTGAACCCCAAGTAATCCATGTAAAATTCCTTTGCCTTCGCTTCATCAAAAATTCTAAGAATAGGTACGATATGTTTCATCATCTTCTTCACGTCCTCCTCTAAAGAAATAAAAGCACAATAATTCTTATTTCAAGTTCCCTTATACAAAACATATTTTCATCATACAAAAAAAGTGTTGACCCTACAATGAAAGCATGATAGATTTTGTTCATAAATAAGAATATTATTTTCACATAGGTGAACTTTTTATTTTTAGTTTAATCCATGTCATTACTTCTTTCCACTCTTTTTGCTTCATTGGTTTGATCTATGCATTGGTTTGATATTTGCATTCATTTTATACATTCGATTTATCACAACTCATCTTTCACCTGGAGGTGTATTGGTTTGAATTCTACTTATATTCATGAGGTGAAGTTACCTCCACATTACGATAAAACCCAGCAATATCCTGTTATTTTTGCCTTGCACGGCATGGGATCAGATGAGCAGGACATGCTTCGCTTGATGGAACCTCTGTCTACCGATTTCATGATTGTTGCCATTCGTGGGCCTATTGTACAGGGCGGAGGTTATGCTTATTTTCAGATCAAAAGCATAGGCAATCCCGTTCGCGAGTTATATGATGCCTCGGTTCAAGGACTGCAACAGCTCATCATCGAGCTGTCGGCTCAATATGCCATTGATCCTGCACGGCGTTATATCGCCGGATTCAGTCAGGGCGGCATCATGGCGATGACGCTTGCCTTGGTCATGGGGGATGCCATCAAAGGCATCGTGGCTATGAGCGGATACATTCCGCAGTTTGTGAAGGAAGAATATGCTTTGCAGCCTTCATCCAATCTGTCCGCTTTTATCTCACACGGTGATCAGGATCACCTTTTCCCGTTACATCTGGGTGAAGATAATGCTTCGTTTTTCCGGAATCATACGAATCAAGTTACTTATGTGCCGTACAGCGGGGGCCACCATGTAACTCCTGAGTTATATGCCAAACTCCAACACTTCCTTCGGACGGATGCTGGGGTATCTACAGAAGATACGAAAGGAATGACTGAATCATGATGCCATCATTGTTTATCGCCCACGGCGCTCCTTCACTTGCACTGGAGGAGAATGCGTACACTGAATTTTTGCAAAAACTTGGGCAGGATCTGCCCAAGCCTAAGGCAATCGTCCTGTTCTCCGCTCACTGGGAATCGACTACACAGCTCGTATCTGCTGTAACCGGCTCATATGACACGATCTATGATTTCGGTGGTTTTCAACCCGAACTGTACCAGATCAAATATCCAGCGCAAGGACATGCAGAAACAACCGCTGAGATCGTTAAGTTGTTCACCGAAGCGGGAATATCAGTGCAGACGGATGAGATGCGCGGCCTGGATCATGGAGCATGGGTTGTACTGCGCCTGCTCTATCCCGAGGCAGATGTTCCTGTAATCGCTCTGTCCGTTAACCGTTATCTGACGGGTGAGCAGCAGTATCAGGTAGGCCAAGCACTCGCTTCTTTGCGTGAGCAAGATGTTCTTGTCATTGGCAGCGGCGGAACCGTGCATAACCTGCGCCGACTGAACTGGGAAAATCAAGGTGTGGACTCCTGGGCTATGGAATTCGACAGCTGGCTCCAAGATAAGCTTGAGCACTGGGATACGGATGCCCTCTTCGCATATGACAAGCTTGCTCCATCTGCACAGGCAGCGGTTCCTACGCCAGAGCATTTTGTGCCAATCCTGATCGCCATGGGTGCAGGAGATGAGAAGAAACAAGCCTCTCTCTTGTTCCGGGCATATCAGCTGGGTAATCTGAGTTTGTCCTGCTGGAGATTTGAATAACAAAACATGAGATCGATTTAAAACCAATAGACCACATAGAGACCAAAGCGTGAGTCACAGGGTAACCCTGCTGCTCACGCTTTTTTTTTGAGATATTGTTAGGTGGTTGAATGCAACTACATAGACCACAAGTGCACTTTTACACTTCCATATTCATTCGTTATTTAGGACTCCCGCTTGGGTCTATGGTTTCTTGTTCGAGTTTCCTGAGTAAATCTATACTAGTGGGAAACCATCTCATCAACAGATTTATTAGATGAGTATGACATGCGAACGCTCATAAGGAGGCGAAACATGATGTCAGAACCAAAGTCAGAACAACGGATCGATGAGCTCATGCAAGAGTTGATGGAACTGCTGGAAGAAAAGGTGCAGGATGAGGAAAACCAGGAGTTGCTGGAGGCCTACCGCGAACAGGAAGGAACAACCGATGAGGAGCTTGACGCGTTCGAGCAATATTACAGTATACGTCTACCGGCAGATTTCCGGGCATTCTACAAACGTAAAAATGGCAGCGGATATGCCTTTCACATCCTTTTTCCAGGTGATGCCGCACAAAATGAAGATATGGTCTTCTACATGTTATCGCTTGAACAAATGAAGAGAGAACATGACGGTACTGTAGAGATTCGGATGGAAGACTATTTTTCCGAAGAAGAAATGCTTGAACTGGACCCGCGAATCAAGCCTTATTTGCATCAGAAATCATGGATCACCTTTGGCAAGCTGGGAGGCGGATCGCTGTATTTGATGTTGGATTTTGACCCAACAGAGCAAGGAACATATGGACAGATTATTATATTCAAACATGATCCTGACTTTGTCTATTACGTGGCTGAAACCTTCATCGAATTGCTGGAGCAATCCAATCGTAATTTGCGTGAGATCGATGTGATCGAATACTAAGTCAAATTGAATGACAAACAATTATATTAACAGCCGTTATCGTCTGGATAGTGATATGACCATTGTTTCATAATGCTGGGAGTTGTAAAGGCGGTTATAATAACATTTAGTGGAAATGCACAAGCTACCGGAAGAAGGACTGTCTTTCTACACCAACTACATATCTGGGAGGAACTACCGAAGTGGCTGAACAACCGAAGTCAGAGAGCTTTATGTCTCTCGTCAAAAAAGGCAACACATCCTCTGCTGTAGCCATGGCGGGTAACGCCATACTTGCACTATGTAAAGGAGGAGCCTTTATATTCAGTGGCAGCGGCGCCATGTTCGCGTCAGCGATGCATTCACTGGCCGATGCCATTAACCAAGGGTTTGTATTTGTCGGAAGTGTATTATCCGAGAAAAAACCTACACGCCGCTTCCCGACCGGATTCGGACGGGTCATCAACATTTTCTGTATGATTGCCGTAATTGTGGTGACGATTATGGCCTATGAGACCATTCACGAAGGCATTCACCTGCTCCAGCATCCTGCTGGTCACTCAGGGGGACTGTGGATCAACATTGGTGTGCTTGTGCTTAATATTGTGATCGATGGAGCCATCCTCATCAAAGCCATGAAGGAAATTTTGAAAGAAGCTCGTGCGCCCAAAGCGACAGGGTTTGCCCTGGTGCCTGCAGCGATTAAAAATGTAGGACGCGCTGCACCTCCAACCCGCCTTGTATTTTACGAGGACGTTGTAGCTGTGCTTGGAGCAACGCTTGCGCTCGTTTCTGTTGTTGTCATTGCACTGACAAACTTCGCTTTGCTAGATGGTATTGTCACCACCATCATCGGATGCCTGATGATTGCCGTTGCTTTCCGTGTCGGCTACGACAACATGATTGGCCTGATCGGTGTCGCCGCACCGCAGGATATTGAGGACAAAGTGTCCCAGACAATTCTGGCAGACAGCCATGTAGCTGATATCCAGATGATGCGCATCATTCAAGAGGGCCGGTATTACCATGTTGAGGGTCTGATTGAGCTGACTAAGGGACTCAGCCTAGCGGATGCGGATGATATCAAGTTCCGGATTCAGGAAAAACTGATGACAAACCCGGATATTGCTGACGCGGCGATCTCGATCATTGAAGACGACGGCGTGAACAGCTGGGGAAAGAAACATTCGGATGTGTTGAAAAAGTAGCGAAAAAGCAGGTTAACAACTGACTTATCGCTGCTTCATCTGCACAACAAAGAAACGAAGCAGGAAGTGCTCTGCCTCGTTTCTTTGTGTTATTGATCCTTTTCTTTGCTCTAATCCTTTGTTCCTCACTCTTTATGAACGATTCTCATTTGATATTCCTATCCCTATTAGATCATCGTGCCTGCCTCATCCCCATTTCCATCACCTTACCCAGCCATTTCTGACGAAACGCTTCCGTGGACTTGCGGATTGGACTAATCTCGGTTACACGTACAGGGGATACCCCACTGAATTGAAGGACGTTGGATTTCATGACCCGATGACCTGCCCGTCTGTATACCAATGCATTGTAGAACCAAGGGGTGTCCATCGTCACAATAAGCTGTGCAGACTTACCTTTCAACAATTTGTCCCAGAGCGGTGAGTTGTCCCGATACCTCATAGCAAACCCGGGCAGGAAAATCCGATCAATAAAACCTTTCAACACAGCGGGCATCGTTCCCCACCACGTCGGATACACAAATACCAAATGATCTGCCCAGCGAATGAGTTCCTGTGCCTTCAGCAGATCAGGCTCGAGCTCTGTCCGCTGACGATAGCCGTATCGGAGATTAAGATTGAACTCGATCTCGCTCAGATCGATCATCTCCACCGTCCCACCTGATTTTCGTGCGCCCTCTGCGTAGGATTCTGACAGTGCCTTGCAATAACTCTGTGGATCGGGATGACCGTTAATGATGAGAATTTTATTTGCATTCATACGTATATTCCTCCTGTATAATATAGTTCATGAAGGCCGATGAAACGGACATATCACAAGCATATAGTGAAGGTAGGTATAAACAAATGATCAACGACGCCAAATCATTGCGGATTCGTGCAAACGGGAGGACTTATGAAACATCTTAACCAGAGTGTCCCGATATCCATGGTATATCCTATTTTAAAAACACTGGTACACAAAGGTTTTGAAACGGAATCCTTTTTCAAAGACATCGATGTAGATCCCTTCATCTTGGAGAACCCGGATGCCCGGATTCCCGTCACTGAATTGGAACGGATCATGCGGCGTGCTGCTGATTATGCAAACGATCCATACTTTGGATTAAACCAGGGTGGGCGGCTGGATTTTGCGGATTTAAGTCTGCCCGGATATGTCATGATGCACTCCAAAACGATTGGTGACGCACTTAGCGCGTACCAGCGGTATAACGATATTTTATATAGTGGATTTCAACTGGAGTGGAAGGTCGATGGACCGGATGTGATCATTCAGTTATCTGTTGAAAATGAAGAAATCCCCATGTCTCGCCATTGCGTAGAGGATATGACTGTATCGGTATTACATCTGATCAACAAGCTGGCGAATCACCGGGCCGTGGTACGAGAAGTTCAATTCCGTCACGAAGCCCCTGTCGAGGCAGGTGATCTGTCTGTTTACGTGAACTCCCTTGGGGTCACTCCCGAGTTTGGTGCTACCCAAACCCTTCTGCGTCTATCCAAAGAGGTCCTGACGTTGCCCGTTTTATATTCGGATGCCAGGATGTTGAAGGTTTTCGAGTCGATGGCAGAGGAGACCCGAGCAGACCTGTATGCCTCTCAGCCTTTCTCCAGCAAAGTAAGCCGTTGGATCACGGAAAGTCTGCCTTCCTTCTTCCCCACATTACAACACACGGCAGCACATCTCGGCGTGAGCATTCGCACACTCCAGAGCAGATTGCGTGAAGAAGGTACAACGTTTAACGAAATCTCCGTTCAGGTACGGAAGGAAATGGCACTACGTTACTTACAAAGAGGCAACTATGCTGTCGTCGATATCGCCTATGCCCTTCATTTTTCGGAACAAAGTGCCTTCCAGAATGCGTTCAAAAAGTGGACGGGACAGACCCCGGGTCAATACCGGGCTAATCTGGGGACTCGGCAGGGATAGGATCGCAACCCCATACCTAGACTTTAGTCTAGGTATGGTTTAACGCCAAAGACGGAGGTTCCCCTTTTCCAGTTCGTGGTATGCTGTATATAACGAAAGTGATGTTACATAATGCACGGATGGAAGATTCCATATTCAAAAGGAGAGAAATTATGGCTAAACGTACGATTCTTGCACCTGTCCTGATTTTGCTCGGTGTATACCTGATTCTGAATCAAGGCGGCACAATGGGCCCAGGCACAATCTTTGGTACTTTCTGGCCTACGTTATTTGTGATTCCGCTCGGACTGTTCTTCCACTGGTTATACTTCTCCATGATTGGCCGTGGCGTTGGATTGCTCGTTCCAGGCGGCTTGCTGCTGACCGTCGGTATTGTATGCCAGATCGCGATGCTGTTTGGTAACTGGGGTACGATGTGGCCGGGCTTCATTCTGGCGCCAGCGGTCGGTTTGTTTGAACTCTACTGGTTTGGCGGCAAAAATAAATGGTTGCTGATTCCGATTAATATTCTGACGGTTCTTTCCCTATTGTTCTTCACTGTCATGTCGATCGGTTCCGTACTGAGCAACATGAGCTATATTCAACCGTTTGTGGCCATTCTGCTGATTGTGGGCGGAGCGTATATCATCATGGGGCGCAAAAAGCCTATGTAGTGGCATGATATCCGATGAATTGGACGACTAGATTTCACTAAGCCACTCCGGGGACAGAACAACTGCGGATTGCTGTTACCCCCGGATTTTTTTGAATCTCCTATCTGATGAGAAAATCCAGTTGTAAAGGCGAGCGCTTCGCTTCCTTCGTTTGTCCTGTCCCCTCCGTTAACGTGTAATCTCATATCCATCGGATATCGCACTTCAAAGCTATTGCTTTAGAGCAGGTAAAAGAAAAGGAACATCCCTGATCCATACGTGATCAAGGGATGTTTTTATTTATTTTTGTTGTTCTTATTAGGGTGAAACTGCCTGTTCATTGGGTTTCGATTGCATAGCTATGTTGTATTTGATCCAGAAGAAAAGGATCAGAGGCAGGGCTGCGTTGGACGCGACAAAAAAAATCAGTGAAGGTATTCCGGCAAGTGGCATGTAGCTTATGCCTGTCACTTGAACGAACAACTGCTCGCCGTTTGGGCCGTCAGAGAACAGGATGGATGATGCCCCGTTCCAGCCTAGATGGCTACCTACTGCAAGAGCCATAGAACCGGTTTTGGCATACGCATATGCCCAAACCAAGCCCATGATAAAGGTCGTTATAAATACAATGAGCATAACCGGGATGTTTCCGAACACACCGTCCGTGAACCAGTGATACATCCCAAAAGCCATGGAAGAAAATACGATTCCCCATCGGACTCCTAACCCGTGAATCATAAGTACAAGCAGTGCACCACGGAAAAGCAATTCCTCAAACCAGACCGACTTGAAGTTCCACCAACTGGCTATCAAAAAATCAGCCCAGGAATATTCGGGGTCTAGCTTCCAGTTTGACATGGTGACCAGAGATTCTGTCCAGTGAACTGCCGAGGAAACGAGGATACCCAAAAGTAAGGCTATCGCAAATTGCTGGAGACGTAGACCTGCCGGACGATACCCGAGCACAGACAACGGTTGCTTGATCGTGAAACGAAGCAAGAGCCAAGATAACAGAACAAGCACGATCATGCCTAACATCACGAACCTCCTTCCCGCTTCATTTTAAGTAAAACAATTGAATTCAAACATCACATCTACACCGTCAGAGTTTCCGTTCCGTTCTCTTTCATCCCGTTCCGTTCCCTCTATCCCGATATACTTTTCATATTCGGGGTTATGGGCTTTAGTACGCACGGGTGTAAATAAAGTTCCCGGCAATCCGAATTCTCAGAGCCCGCGCCGGAATAAATCCAACGTCAAATACCCCCTGAAGCCACCAATAGGCTCAGGGGGTATTTGACGTTGCACTTGTTGTGTTCGTTGCAGTTCCCGCAGTTTGCGGAGACTGGAGGACAATTATTTACTATGCATCTTAAACTCCAGAAACAGGTCGTTATAATGCGATAGCATTTTTTTGCCCAGATTGTTGTAAACCTCCAGCTTGCTTGTCAGTGTCTCGTCTGGATAGAAGCGTTCATCCTGCGAGATATCTTCTGGCAACAGCTTAAGTGCCTCCGCATTCGGTGTCGAGTATCCCACGTACTCTGCGTTGCGTGCAGCATGATCCGGGTCCAGCATAAAGTTGATAAACTGGTGCGCGCCGTCTACGTTTTTAGCTGTTTTCGGGATGACCATGCTGTCGAACCAGAGATTTGAACCTTCCTCCGGTACCTTGTAATCCAGCTTGTCGTTCTGATCCATAATCTCCGATGCGTCCCCAGACCATACGAGTCCAACCGCGGCTTCTTCGTTCGCAAGCAACATTTTGATCTCGTCTCCAACGATGGCTCTTACGTTAGGAGTCAGGGTAGACAGCTTTTTGAGTGCAGCCTGAAGATGATCTTCATTCGTATCATTAAGTGAGTACCCCAGGCTATTCAGCCCCATACCGATGACCTCACGAGCACCATCGAGCAACAGGATCTGATTTTTCAGACGCGGGTCCCATAGGTCATTCCAGCTGTCAAATGTCAGGCCACCCACCAGTTCCGGGTTATACACAATACCAACGGTTCCCCAGAAATACGGGATAGAGAATTGGTTATCTGGATCATAGTTCAAGTTCAGGAACCGGGAATCGATGTTTTTCAGGTTAGGCAGCTTGTTGTGGTCAATCGGAACGAGCAGGTTCTCTTCTTTCATTTTGCTAATCGCATATTCAGAAGGAATCGCCACGTCAAACGTTGTGCCGCCCTGTTCAATCTTGGTCAGCATCGCTTCATTGGAATCAAACGTCTGATAGATGACCTTCATGCCAGATTCTTCTTCGAATTCCTTCAAAAGGTCAGGGTCGATATAATCACCCCAGTTGTAGATCGTCAGCGTGTTTCCGCCGGAATATCCCTGACTTTTGTTCAGATACGAAGCCAAAATCATCAGGGCGAATGCGGCCACAAACACAAGCGCGAATGTCCGTACCAACTGTTTCATGGACGCAGCCCCTTTCCTCCGGCTGGAATGCGTGATGCACGGCGGTTAATGAAGTAATATCCGACCACCAGCAACACCGTGAGCAGGAACAATAGGGTAGACAACGCATTAATCGACAGCGATACGCCCTGCCTTGCTCTGGAGTAAATCTCCACTGAAAGCGTGGAGTATCCGTTCCCTGTCACAAAGAAGGTTACGGCAAAGTCGTCGAGCGAGTACGTCAAAGCCATGAAAAATCCAGCAAAAATACCGGGTTTCACGTAAGGCAGTACCACACGCGTTAGAATTTGCCATGAACCCGCGCCTAGGTCACGAGCCGCATCCATCAAGGTTGGACTCATCTCCTGCAGCTTCGGTAGCACCATGATGACCACAATCGGCACACTGAATGCGATATGGGACAGCAATACCGACGTAAAGCCGAGTTTGATGCCAATCATCGTAAACAAAATCAGGAATGATGCACCGATAATGACATCGGGGCTAACAATCAACACGTTGTTTAGAGATAACAGTGTGTTTTTGGTCCGTTTACGACGTACATGATAAATCGCCAGTGCCCCTGCCACACCCAGAATGGTTGAAATCGCTGAGGACAACAGCGCGATAATAAACGTATTCAAGACAATAATGAGCAGCCGGGTGTCCGCAAAAACTTCTCTGTACCATTCCAGTGTAAAGCCTTCGAACCCCCGCATATGGCCACCACTATTGAATGAATAGAAAATCAGATAGGCAATCGGCGCGTACAAAATGGCGAACACAACCGCCAGATAGACGTTAGACAGCTTTCCGTTTCTTCCCATTTCGCACCTCCTTCTTGCCTGATCCGGTCAGAAACATAATGACTGCCATCGCGATAATCAAAAAGACGGCAATCGTCGAACCCATGCCCCAGTCCTGGGTAACGAGAAAATGTTGCTCAATCGCTGTACCCAGCGTAATAACACGGTTCCCCGCGATGAGGCGGGTAATCATAAACAGGGACAACGCCGGGATAAATACGGCCTGACAGCCTGATTTCACTCCGCTGATCGTCAGCGGGAAGATCACACGGCGGAACGTCAGCCACGATGAAGCGCCGAGATCCCGTGCAGCATAGATTAGGGACGGATTCATCTCCTCCAGCGCGTTAAAGATCGGCAGAATCATAAAGGGAATGAAGATGTACACCGAAACAAAGATAAAGCTGAAATCAGTGAACAAAATCTGTTGTGTCCCAATGCCCACCACTTCCAGCAGAGAGTTGGTCAGACCGTATGTGCCGAAAAGGCCAATAAAGGCGTACGCTTTTAACAACAGATTGATCCAGCTTGGCAAAATGATCAGCAACAACCACAGTTGCTTATGCTTCGTCCGGGTCAGCATATACGCCGTTGGATACGAGATAAGTAGCGAGAACGCCGTAATTAGAAATGCATACCAGAATGAACTGAGCGTCATCTGCATATACACTGGCGTAAAAAACCGCGCATAGTTGCCAAGCGTGAAGTTACCCTCCACATCAAAGAACGAATAATAAATGACCAGCAGCACCGGCGCTACAACGAACAACACCATCCATAACACATAGGGAATCAGATACGCATTGCGCGTGCTGGCTTTAGTCTGCATGAGCGGCCTCTTGGTAAGCTTCGAGTCGTCTGTCGAACTCTTCCTCAGTTTCGTTAAAACGCATAACATGAATGGCTTCCGGGTCAAAATAAAGCCCGATGCGCGATCCGACGGCCGCTTTCTTCGTCGAATGAATCAACCATTCGTTGCCTGCGTCATCGTAGGTCGATATTTCGTAATGCACGCCGCGGAACAGCTGCGAATCCACCTTAACCTTAAGCTTGCCCTGCTCCTCGGTTGTGATCTCGAAGTCCTCCGGGCGGATGACGATCTCAACAGGCTCGTCAGGCTGCAAACCCTGATCGACACATTCATACTGAGCACCTGCAAACTCAACCACAAAGTCCTGCTTCATCTTGCCGGCCACGATATTCGACTCTCCGATAAAGTCCGCGACAAAGCGGTTAATCGGCTCATCATATATATCATTCGGCGTACCACTCTGCTGAATGACACCACCGTTCAGGACAAAAATTTCATCGGACATCGCGAGTGCTTCTTCCTGGTCATGCGTGACAAAAATAAACGTAATGCCCAGCCGTTGCTGCAGCTCTCGCAACTCGTACTGCATCTCGGTACGAAGCTTCAGGTCGAGAGCCGACAAAGGCTCGTCCAGCAGCAAAATTTCCGGCTCGTTCACAATTGCGCGGGCAATCGCCACACGCTGGCGCTGTCCGCCGGACATCTCGCCAATCTCCCGGTTCTCGTAGCCGGATAGATTGACAAACTTGAGAGCTTCGAGCACTTTGCTACGAATCTCGGATGTTTTCATTTTTTTAATCCGCAAGCCAAAGGCTACGTTCTCGAATACATTCAAATGCGGAAATAACGCATAGTCCTGAAATACCGTATTCACCTGACGCTGATGCGCAGGAACCTTGTTAATCAATGCGCCGTTAAAATAAATGCTGCCCTCCGTCGGCTCCGCAAAGCCGGCAATCAGCCTTAATATCGTTGTTTTACCGCAACCGGACGGGCCGAGAAGCGTATAAAATTTTCCACGTTCAATCTCAAAGCTGACAGCTTTTAATACAGCCTCATCCTGGTCATATTGCTGTGTCACCCTCTCGAACCGGATGATCGGTTGTTGTTCTGACATGCTTCACGTCGCCCCCTTATCCTTGGGTTTATCCTAAGAAACCTTACCTATTATACACGACTTTAATTAAGCCATATCTCGAATATGAATAATTTACCCCATTTTCTTTTGTTTTGAAAGGTCAAGCGCGCACGTTAAAGATATAATATGGCAATAAATCTATTTTCTTATTAATTAGTCTTCTATACAAACGAATTAATAGATTCGGAATAGTATAACGTATATCCATCACAAGGAGGTATTCTTCATGGCTAACTACTTGTCCCCACACTCTCCAAAAAGTAAAGCTGCAAACAAAAGCAAACTGGTATCCAAAAACCGCGCAAAAAACAAATCTAAAAACAACGCAGGTAACACAAGCAAGTCAGAGCATATCCAGGAAACTGTCGTTAACGTCATTCTGCCTGAATCTAAAGAGAAAGATACACATCACCACCACCATCATCCACACAATCATCATCACCATCACTGCAATCCCGGCTGCAATCCTTACTGGTAATCTATCTATTTCAATATTTTAGCCTGTCCATGTGAATTGATAGATTCAAAAAAATAAAACGTATATTAATGAAGGAGGCTTTACCATGACTAACTTCTTCTCACCGCTCTCTCCAAAAAGCAAAGCTGCCAACAAAAGCAAACTCATCTCTAAAAATCGTGCGAAAAACAAATCTAAAAACAATGCAGAAAACACAAACCATGCAACACATATTCAAAAAACCGTTGTTAACGTTGTTATACCTGACCATGAAAATAAACACCCTCACCATCATCACTGATGGGAAAAACTGTTCAGCATTGATGTAAATTTCACAGCATAAGTCTCAGACGAAGACGTAGCAGTTACATCTGCTACGTTCCTTTTTGAGTTATTTTAATTTTTCGAAGTGATTCCAAAAGAATGAATGACGCCGGGACTCCATATCATGGAGTTGAGGTGAGGAAGACCATGGAAATGCGTCGTAATTTACCCCTTTTGATGAGTGTCTGTTTTCTTAGCCAGATGGGGGGATTTATGATTCTGCCCCTCTTTCCGATATATATCGACCAACTTGGCCTATCTGGTTGGGAGATGGGGTTCATTTTCGGATTGTTCTATTTAGGTAAAGTAGTCGGCGGGCTCCCTGCCTCTGCGCTCTATCGCCATGTAGGGGTCAAAATATCTCTCGTCCTTATGCTGCTGATGCTCGCTATATGTACAGCCGGTTTTGCCATTGCCTCTACGCCCCTGTTCCTTGGCCTGTTGCGGCTATTGCAAGGAATGGCTTCAACCGGGCTGACCGTCATCGTACGCTCCATCATCAGTGACGAAGGAAATAGCGATAACCGGGGACTATACAACGGATACATCAGCAGTAGTGAGGGTGGGGGCATGATCCTGGGGCCGGTCATCAGCGGCTGGCTTACGCTCCACGTACCGCTGTCCGTTCCGTTCTGGCTGGTTGCATGCTGTTGTCTGATCGCCATGGTTGTTGTTATGGGTATGCAAAACAAAACAACGTATGGATCATCTGGCTCAATACCTATTCTAGAGTCGAAGGATAGTGAAGTTCTTTCTTCGGCTCCTGCAGATCAAACTTCACGTCAAGAAAAGATTGCTCAGGAGTATGCCTCCAATAATACACAGTCTCGCTCAAGCAGTGGCACAGGTCCTATTCCTGTCCCACTTACAGGATACATAACGGTGCATGTCCTGGAGATGAGTGCCTATGCCGTTTTCTTGACGTATTTTGCACTCTATGCAACTCAAATCATGCAGTGGGATACCTTCTCTGCCAGTCTGGCCTTTACCATAGCCGGAATTTCTACGCTTGCGGCTGCCCCTTTTGTCGGTTTTCTCTCCGACCGCTTGGGTGATCGGCTCCTGATGTGCATGCTGGGCATGTTCCTGATCGGGGTTGAAGTCATTGTTTTTCTAAGTACTTCTGTCCACCTCTGGGTGTACATTGGCATGTTCGTCGGTGGCATTGGCGGGGCTTGTTACATGGATTCCTTTTTTGCACATATTGGGGATCACACTCCTGAAGTGAATCGAAGCTCTGTCATTGGTAAAATTGTCTCGTCTGCGGAGATCGGCTCTATGGTATCTCCTCTACTCGCAGCACTCCTGATGGAGACCTTGTCTCTATATGCTGTATTTGTCTTTAATCTTGTTCTGATCGCGGCAGCCATAGCCGTTCAAGCCATCATGCGAAGCAGGCATCGGATGAAAGAGAGCTGAGAGGACTGCTTCAAAAAATAAAACCCGCTCACACAAATTAATGTGCAAACGGGCATTTCATTGGTGTATTCCCTGCCTGTGACTGTTTGGCTTCATCGGACGCATGCTCTCGGTCGTTTTGATGATCCATGTTCTCATGGTGCTTATGGTGTTGCTCACTGATACCGACATCTGCGGCAACAGCCATCCCATCTTGAAAGCTGTATGCAGGGTCCTGATGAAAAAAGTTCGGCTTCACAATCTCATTAAGGTAGGTATTGTGAAAAATATGAGTAGTGGCTGGGGACACTGGTGGAATCAGCCACACCCAGTCTCCGGTCAGCTCGCGTCCAGCCTTTTCTTCCCGCTGTTCAAACAGAGCAAACTGTGATGCAGCTGTATGGTGGTCCACGATACTCACGCCGGCCTTCTTAAATGAATGTAGCACAGCAACATTAAGCTCCACCAGAGCCCGATCTCTCCAAAGTGTCGTTTCACTCGACGTGTTTAACCCTAGTGCAGCAGCTACATCTGGCAACTTGTTGTATCGGAATGTATCGGCAAAGTTTCGCGCTCCGATCTCCGTTTCCATATACCAACCGTTAAACGGCGCAGCCGGGTAGTTAATGCCTCCGATCTCGACCCGCATATCCGCAATCATTGGCACACCGTACCAACGCAGGCCGAGTTCAGCAATCTCCACTCGCTCCGGGTGCTCAATCTGCACTTCGATGATCTCCTGCTCTGGTATTACATACCACTCTGGGGCCTGTCCTTGAGCTTGAATAATGATCGGCAACACATCATAATCGCCTCCAGCTCCCTGCCAGCCGAGCGAATTGGCCGCTTTGGTCAGTTCAATGGAAGCAGGATCACCCACAATACCTTGCGCTGTCTCATATCCAGCATAACGGATCAACTGATGATTCCAGATACGGATGGGGGCTCCAACTGGGCCTTCTGGCGGCAAGAGGGTAATCGTCGGGATGATCTTGCCTCCGTTTGAAGCGTTATGGATATGATCCAGTACGGCCTGCGCAGCCACTCCTGCGGTATCAGCATGACGTGCATCCACAATGCGCAGCTTGTCCCAAAACAGCCGCCCGATACAGCGGTTGCTGTTCCGCCATGCCATTTTGCAGCCATGTTCCAGTTCCTCTGCAGTATGGGTATAGGTTCCCGTTTTGTCCATCTCTTGCTTAATGGCAATAAGCCGGGCCTCTGCGTCTTTACGCGTATGGCCCAGCTCTTCATAACTAGTATATATAAACCGTTCAGCTTCTTCCTGCAATCGATCCAGGTCTGTCCGCATTTCTCATTCCACCATTCTGTACATCTTGGATGCCATTATTATACGGGAAGCACACCGGATTTGTAAGCGAACGGGACGTTTGTTCACGGACTCTACATATCGTTGTCAGGGCACAGGTTAGCCTAGATTATTTGCCCAAAAATGCGTTTAACATCCAGATCTCTTTATCCAGCGCAGCAGTGAATCCGATCATCATGTCTTCTGTCGCATTGTCTTCTGCTTCTCCAGCTTCATGAATGCCTTGGCGAATCACATCAAGCATTGCATTCAGATCGGCAACAACATGTTCAACCATCTCTTCAGCAGACAGTTGTCCTTGTGCCTCCACAATTGGTGAAAGGCGAAGTTGTTCTGCAATCGTTGCTACAGGACGACCACCAATGGTCAGAAGGCGCTCAGCAACCTCGTCCATATTCGCTGTAGCCAGGTTGTACAGTTCTTCAAATTTGGCATGAAGTGTGAAGAAGTGTGGTCCTTTGACATACCAATGGAAGTTGTGCAACTTCGTGTAGAGGACAGACCAACCTGCGATCTGACGGTTCAATACCTCTTGAAGTTTAGCTGTGTTTGTTACAGAAGTGTTTGGGTTAGTTTGGATTGTACTCATGGAATTTATCCCCTTTCGAATATCTCATTTTAGTTTTGTTTGTCATATGATTTGTTTGGAATCGCTTCGTTATTCTTTTCTTTTAATTTAGACTTAATCTAAATCTTGTTTTAATTATAGCACTGACTATATACTTTGAAAAGAGCTTTGACCTCTCTTCCAAATGAAGATTCCATGAAGCCGGGCTTCATGATGAACTTTTGGGTGCTTCCACTATGAACAAGGCTGCTCATGTAGTTATACCGCCAACCTTACCGACCTTCAGTGAACATTCTCACACGTCTGAGTGAAAACAAAAAACAGCCCTTCATCTGCAATCACAGATGACAGGACTGAATGCCTTGTTAGAACATGATCATTATTTAGTTAGTTCTTAGAAGTGCTTCGATTCTCCGAGTTCCCGCCTATGAACGAACCTGTTCAAACGTAAGAAGATGACTGATTTCCTCGTAGTTCCGTGCCGTAAAATGAGGTTGATGATCCGATTCGGGCGATGCCTCACGGTGATTAAACCAGATGATCTTCCAGCCTGCATCCACCGCTCCGGCAACATCGTTGCGCCACGAATCTCCAATATAGTAGCTATGATCAGCTGTTGTTCCTGTCTGCTTGTTCACATGCTCAAACAGTCTGCCGTCCGGTTTCGCATAACCGATTTCACCGGAAATAAAGACCAGTTGCTCGTCCACCAGACCGAACACATCTAGCGCTTCTAACTTACGCCGTTGATGCTGACCTTCTCCATTCGTAATTAGCCCCACCGTATGTCCCTCCGCTTGAAGTCTGCGAATAAGATCATATGCTCCTTGGAAGGGAGTAATCTGAAACTGTCTGCTCAAATACCTTCGTTGCAGTTCTTGCGCTTGTCCAAGCTGCAGTTCAATCCCAAAATCAGCCATCGTTAGCTCGAATCTACGGCATCTCATACGCTCTACTGCATCCGGTTCAGGAACTGCTGATAGGTCTTCCTGTGCAGATAACCAGTCACTGTAGTACCGAAAACGATGATATGCCAATGCATAATCAAACGATTCCGGCAATCCGAGCACCTCCTTCAATGCTCCCCGAAGCGGCTGTAAGTGATCATATAAGGTATCATCTACATCGAAAAATATGGCTTTGGCTGTACGTGCGGTGTCCATCATCTGTGCTTGTCCTCCTGATCTGCTCTCTCTAATCTAATTCAAGTTCTAATCTATTCGTAGTATCTATTTAACACGTATTCTAAACTACTAATTATCAATTCATATGTAATCAGTGTAGTTTAAGAATGAGGGGGATTCAAGATGATTACCGAATCGAGAATTGCTCCAACAAGTTTAAAAGAGCAACTTAACAATTCCTCAAATTAAAACCTCACTGGCGAGATGATATCGGCTACACAGACAATGATCCTTTGCTGCACCGCTCATCAAGGCAAGAACAACCCAACCATTAAGTTGAACGACATGGATAACACATCTTGCGTAGAAGACAGAATGAACCTGGAGTAACGAAGGGTTCGCCTTTATCCACAGATTTCCACCTTAATTAAAGGCAAAAAAATTTTTGGGGATAACAGCAATCCAATGGTCTTCCTGATTTGCGAAGAATTGACTGTGTTACGAAGGGCTATTTCGACTTAAAATACAAAAAGAAAAGCATTCTTGTATAAACAAGAACACTCTTCTTCCTAAACAGAGGAAAGCGACACCCGCTGCCGATACATCATCGGTTTCTGCTTCAGAATCAATCCGAAGGCAGACACCAGAATATGAATTTTTACGGAGATAGAGCGTGAATCGGATTACGCCGCTGGATGTCACCGCAAAAATGAATTCTGCTGATCCATCCTAGGCCTGTTCCAGAATCACATTCGTGATCGCTCACTGGGTGGACGCATCATATTTCCGCAATATAGCTTAAATAGACAAACCCATGTGTTGCTCGAGCTTCTCCCGGAATTTCTTCTTATATAAGACTATGTTCTGATCAATGGTCACTCTCAGGAGAGTTGTACCAAATCCGAATAGCTCCTTCGAGATTTCGTTATAACCATTACTGTTGCTTCAGCACCCACTTTTGATGCTCGTTATCTTCAAGGAGTTCACCCATCACCAATTTTGACCCGTCCTCAGTTATGCCGAGTACGTTCCCATTATGAGCACTGGTAATGCGTATCGTCCCATCCTCGTTCTTGGAAATGTGCCAACGTTGATTCGCATACCCGAGATACGAATAGAGCTGAATGCGATTCTGTCCTACATCCCAATCCAGCGCCATTCCGTTCAAAGTTCGAATAGAGTAAGAGCCAGACTCATCCCCAGTTGGTACCAGCACCCATTTGAAACCTCCACTTACATTCTCTGCCTCACTAGTAACCTTTATACCTTCTCCTTCATCAGTTAGAACAGCTTGAATCACAGCAGAACGTCCTGCGTTACGAATGATCACCTGCTCCAACTCGGCTTTCTTCCTATGGGTTGCATTCACATGCTGAAAGGAGGCACTTCCTCCAAATACATGAACACCGAAATGTCCTTCCGCAAACGTCCCATCCTGAATGTCCATCATTCGCTCTCCATCAACATCAACCCGAATCCGGGGACCATCTGCCTGAATTCGAATATGATACGGTTGATCCTTACGAATGAATCTCGGAACTTGGGCAAGTACCTGCCGATTTTCGAATCTCCCGTTTACTTTATAAAAAAGTCGGACGGCCTTCATGTTGGGGTCCACATTCAAGTAATAACCGCTTCGTCCATCCTCGCTTGCACGGAATATAACAGAGCCTGCTCCCCCCTGTGCACCCAGCTTCAGGTCCACATCATATTGGAAATCTCCTGCCGTTTCCTGAGCAATATACTGTGCATCACCGCTTGAATTGCCCTGCATACCTTGGTCAGTAACAAACCAATCGGCAGATGATATATCCGACTTCCAGCCAGATAGGTTGGTATGAAATGTGCCACTGGATACCACAATAGGGATTATGGCAGAAGCTTTACCATTAGCCGTCGAGGCCGTCACCCAGACTTTTCCTTTGCCTACAGCACGAACCAGCGCTTTTGCTTGGTCAGAATGAACGATCTTCACCACTTTAGGATCACTTACTTTCCATTTCAACGGTTGAACACCTTTTCCCGGTCCGCCCTCCACCGTCGCGTACAACGTATGGGTCTGCCCTATACTCGCTGTTCTTCTATGAGTATCTGCAAAGACTTGAATCCCGGGAGATGTGCCCTCTTTCCACATATTGTCCAAGGCGTACACCTTCATGGAACTCACCTTCACTTCCCCGCCAAGGCTATAGAAAGCCATTGTTCTTCCCGCCGGGTCTGGAAAAATGACATCCGAGAAAACAACCTTGCCATCATTGCCAAAGACCTCAACGGAGGACTCATCCACAAATAAGTGTAGTTTAACCTTCTGGTTCTCCAGTGGTAACGGAGCCTCATGAACTTTGGTGAACAAGTCGGAAAAGCTCACGTCCCCCGAGGCAGTACGGTCCACAAACATATTTTGCTGATCCACCCTGTATCCTACTGTGGTTTTCTGCCCCTCCCCTTGACGCAGATGAAAACCGAACTCGGTTACAGCACGGTTAGCCGGAATTTCCACTTCGACTTCAATTTCATATGCTCCTGCGGTAAGGCCATCAAGCGGATTTTGAGATTCAGGTGCTACCCTCAACTGTTCCGTGCTGTACAGGTTTTGCCGCAGTGTCTGAAGCTCATGGATTGGTGTTTGTACCAAACGAACTCCTTCGTTCGTGGTTCGAAGTGATACTTCTCTCGGTATGGTTAGTTGCCCTTTCCAGGTAGAGGTTGGAAAGGCAAACGGATAATCCCAATTCGTCATCCATGCAAGCATGACTTTCCGCTGATCAGGCATATTTGCAAAGGACATCGATGCGTAGAACTCCTTGCCGAAGTCCGTCCTTAGCACCTGACCTGCCGGAAGATCATTCAGAAATTTCCCTTCCGCTGTCAGCTCGCCCACAAAATATTCTGCATCAGATCCCTGAGTTTGGGGATTCGCACCTGTACTGATCATCAGCACCCACTTCTGCTGCCCCGTTCCATCTACAGGTAGCTGAATGAGATCGGGACACTCCCATACACCACCACGAACGTATTTGCCGTATCCGAAGTTATCGGTTAACGTCCAATCGAGCAGATTCGTAGATGTAAAGAACCGGATGTGATCTCCGCCAGACACAACCATCATCCAGCGGTTATGCTCCTCATCCCGTACAACCTTGGGATCACGGAAATCCCAGCTTCCCGGATCATCGCCATTCTGGCCAGGATTATCAATCACGATTGGACGATCTGAAGCATACTGCCAATTCCGACCTTGATCGGTGCTGTACGCGAGACCGATACGCTGATTGCCGCCAGGTTTATCCGGATGATAGGAAGTATAGTACGCAATCAGACCTTTCCCACCTGAATTCGTGAACAGACCCGATGTATTGCTTAGATCAGCAACCGCTGATCCCGACCACACATGACCCTGATCATTCCAAGGCAAGGCAATAGGTAAGCGCTTCCATTTTATAAGATCAGTACTCACCGCATGAGCCCAGGTGCCTCCATCCTGATGAAACAGATGATACTCCCCTTCGTAATAGACCAGTCCATTCGGATCACTGACCGATCCCCGAATCGGAGAATAATGGTACTGCGGTCGATAGTTCTCCTTGTAGTAATTGGACTCTTCCGTCACAAAGATATCCTGAAAATAAGCCATACCTTGTTGAACCACAAGTCCGACATTCCCCTTGGCATAACTCGTGTCTGTGACCTCAACAGCCGGAGGGCTGTAACCATCCACATACACCTGAATCGAGCTACCCGAAGCTATAATTTCGATGTGATGCCTCGCTCCCGGCTCACTTGGGTACTTCAGATTCGAAGTGGCGAGTACAGTACCATCTGCTTTTCGAAGTTGTACCTGAACTTCTTCTCCTTCCTTCATCAAAAGTGCTTCATATCCTTTCGTTCCGTCTGTATTTGCCCTGATTAACAATGCCGCCGAGGAACTTGCATTCGTATGTGCCATGGATATATTTCCCTCATATACAAAATCAGATGCCATCTTCTCGTAAATAACCCTTCCTTTTCCCGGAGCGTCTCCCGTCCCTCGATAACCTTTCACATCCGGCTGCCAATCGCCTGTACTGTTAATTATTTTGCCTATGTTGTTATTCATGGTACTCACCTGCACATTCTGGAATAAAGCCGATCCATCCCATACATGGAGCCCCAGATGTCCTGAAGAATAGGTACTGTCCTTTACATCCATTACCGGGTCATACCGATTATCCCAATATACCAGAAGGCTCCCCCCGTCCGCTTTTACCTTCAGATGATAGATACCTCCCAATTGCAGACTCGTCTTATGTTCTACATTTAATGTTCCCGGCTGCCCGCTTGCATCTCTTAGACGTATCACACCAGCCTCTGGAACGACTTGAAGCATATAGGAAGACCAGCCTGTATCATTGGATCGAAAAATAAGACTGGCATCAGCCTTCATATTCTGAATCTTCACATCAGCTTCATAAATAAAATTATCGGCTCTTGTGGCTGATACAGCCATTACGTTCTCCCCTTCATCCGAAGTCAGATGGAGTCCTTCATCCGTATCTTCCAGACTGCCTCTACCTCGTAATGTCCAATCCGATAGATTGGTATCTGCTTTGGACCCATCAGTCAACACGGCACTCCCCTTTCCCTGTTGTTTCGCTAATCCCTCAGATGTCTGCTTTCCTCCTTGCTGAGTATCCCTATCGGTATCCGTTAGAACGGCGGTCGAATATACTCCTGCAGAAGATGAACCAAGGACACATGATAATAGAACACAACTGATGGATCGGAAGATCCATTTCATGAGCATTCCCTCTTTTCCTGTTGTAGTGGATGACACAAAAATCCCATAAGGGATGGCGCAGCAGTCTCTTCAAGCGAACATTTCGCATACATTCAGCCTTGCGACTTCCCATGCAAAACGCTGAAGCAAAAGTAAACCTGCAACCATCTCCTATGGGATACAAAGGATCAAATACTATGGATTCAACATGGCTTGTTGCTGAACGCTTCCAACCCCAATGCAAGAGCACCGCATAGTCCGGCGTGCTGTCCCAATCCGGGTTGGACAATATATTGGTCGATATGTTGCGTGATCTGAGCTGCATTCAAATATCCATTCAGGTTCTGTACAACCCGCTCCCGGATCATGGGAAGCAGATGATGTTGCTGCATCACTCCACCGCCCAAGATGACCTTTTGCGGCGAATGAAGCAGTATCGCGGTCGTAACAGACTCTGCAATGTAAAAGGATTCTATCTCCCATGCCGAGTGGTCTGCTGGAAGTTCACTACCTGGACGCTGCCAGCGGGCCTGAATGGCCGGGCCTGCAGCCATCCCCTCCAAACAGTCTCCATGATACGGGCATAATCCGGCAAAATGATCCTCTGGGTGCCTTCTCGTCCGGATGTGGCCGCCCTCAGGATGCAATAATCCATGCACGCGCTTGCCACCCGCCACAAGTCCGACCCCAACACCTGTACCGATGGTGTAATACACACAGTTGTCCATGCCTTGCGCTGCTCCCCAGGTGACTTCCCCTAGGGCAGCTGCATTCACATCCGTATCCCATCCGAATGGAATCGCGAATTCACTGTTCAAGGTTCCGACAACATTACAGTTTTCCCAGCCCGGCTTCGGAGTCGTTGTAATGTAGCCATAGGTGGGACTGCCCGGTTGCAGATCAATAGGACCAAAGGAGCCAATACCGATAGCTGCAATGTCTTTATTCCTGAAATAGTCGATAACCTTCGCAAGTGTGGTATCCGGAGGTTCCGTTGGAAAGCTGCACCAATCTTCAATTTCCCCTTGTTCGTTACCTATTCCGCAGACAAACTTTGTTCCGCCCGCTTCAATAGCTCCTATCCGCATTTCCCTGTCCCCCCTTGCGCTCATTTCGACTGACCTTTGGCTTGGATAGGGGATATTTCATAGATATGAAGCGAATTAAATATCATATCATTCTGTTCGGCATGAACAGCGATTCCTATGGAATCCGCATCCGGATAGATCAGATCGGTAATCACTGCCTCACCGTCATTGGCAAATACCTCTACGGAGGAATGATCCACAAAGATACGCAAACGTTGATTGCCACTCACCGCTTTTAACCCGGCCGTATGCCGACCCAGGAAATGCTCATGGAAATTGATAATACCGGATCGACTGCGATCGACATATACTTCACCCTGCGCGGCGTCCAGACCTACAAGCGTTTCATGATCCGCACCACTTCGTAGTACAAATTGAACGGAGGATGCTGAAGGCCATTCCGCATCAATCTCATAGTTCACAAGCTGCAATGCATTCAACTGCTCGCTTACTTGTCTGATCGACACATTCTGTAGCGACAATACGGGCTTGCGGGCCTGCTCCAGCTCACGTGCAGGATACTGAACCAGCATGACTTCTCCGTCCCTTGTCTCCAATGTCAACTCCCTCGCAATCGTCATTGCGCCGCGGTAATCTTCGGTTGGCGTCTGATTGGCGTACATCCAGTTGCTCATCCAGCCCATAAACAAACGTCTGCCATCTTCTGCCGGAATGTCCGACCAACTGACTCCTGCATAATTATCCCGGCCATGATCTAGCCAGCGAACGGTATGCGAAGCTTCGTCTGGAACAAATACCATTCCATCAAATTCTCCAGTGAAGTACTGGGTTCTGGAGCCTTCCTTGAAGGCAGGATCTGCACCAATGCTAACAAGCATCACCCATTTTTCCTTCCCTGAATCCCCATCTACTGCTAGCGGGAACAGGTCAGGACACTCCCATACGCCGTCATGCGAACCAATTCCTGCACCGAACTCACTGCCAAATGTCCAATCCTTTAGATTAGGAGAATGGTACAGACATACCGTTTGACCACAAGCGATAATCATGATCCATTCCTCAGTCTGCTCATGCCAGAATACTTTGGGATCACGGAAATCCACGAACGACTCATGCTCCAGCACTGGATTACCCTCGTATTTCACCCATGTTCTGCCGCTATCCTTGCTATAGGCGAGGCTCTGCCGCTGAATTGGGTGATCGTTCGGCACTTCTAAATGATGAGTGAAAATCGCTACCAATCCTGGCTCACCATCAAAGAATCCAGAAGTATTGTTCCAATCCACCACTGCACTGCCAGAGAATATCATGCCATGTTCATCCGGGGCCAAAGCCACAGAAAGCTCTTCCCAGTTAAGAAAATCTTTAGTTACCGCGTGTCCCCAATGCATCGGTCCCCATGTGGTGCCAAACGGATGATGCTGATAGAACAAGTGATACTCGCCTTTGAAAAATACCATTCCGTTCGGATCGTTCATCCATTTCTCCTTGGGTGAGAAATGATAGACGCTCCGGTAATCAGAAGTTGAAATTGTAGACATGTTGGTTAACTCCTTTGGACAAACCCGTGGTTGGGGACCCTGCTTCACTCGCACAATAGCTGCTATGTAGGGCAGAGTCCCCCATTCAGTTTGTTTTATTTGTTGTTGCGGTCATATCCCGCTTGTTTAATCTGAAGCCATTCTTGCAATCCAAGACGATCCAGTTCTTTCAGATAAGCGTCCCACTCCTGATCGACCTTTCCATTCTGATACCACTCCGTGCGCATACGAAGTACGTAAGCGAACAAATCCGTCTCAATGGTAGATAGGCGGTCGAGTTCATCAATGGAAAAGAACACGCTTGGATAGACGTTTTCCGCTTTCATGTGTGGAACCATAACTTTATCGAGAAGCTCCATACGCCATGCGGCATCTTCCGGTTTGGTTGTGTATTTACCGTAGTAACTGTCGAGAATCGCCAGCGGTCCTGCAATACTTGTTTTTTGTCTAAGCTCAACAGGAGCAGCGCCTTCCAGCGGAAGATGCTTCAGCATCCCCTTGGCTTCATCGAATTCAAAAATATTCTGCTGTGTCTCATCGCCGTACGTTCCCCAGTTGTTCTGTACCGATTGTAGCGGATCGTACAATTGGTCCACCCATTTCGCTGTTGATTCCAGATTTTTGTTGCTGCTCGTAATGACCATGCGTCCCCGATCCAGGCCGATTCCGTTCGTTCTTGTCACATTGGCCTCGCCACCTGGTCCAGCAACGGGGGGAAGCACATCATAGGTATCATTCATGCCTGTGATGTTGGCCTTATCCCAAGTGAAATACATCCCATACTTGTTGTCTTTGCCCTTGGCCAGATACGTATTCCAATCCTGCTGATATGCTTCCACATCCACAAGACCCTCTTTAACCAGTTCGTGAATGTATTGGACCGCTTCCTTGTAACCTTTATCAGCTGCTGTGAAAACCACTTTGCCTTCATTGGTCACCACGGTATGGTCCCAGTTCTCCCCAAGACCAAATGCCGCAAAGAGAAAGGTCAGGTCTTCTCCACCCGGCTTGTTAATGAAAGACAACGGAATTTCGTCTGCTTTGCCATTGCCGTTCGGGTCCTGGGTTTTGAATGCGATCAACACATCTTTCAGTTCTTCGGTTGTTGTCGGCATCTTCAGTCCGAGCTTGTTCAGCCATTCCACGTTGATCCAGGGTAAGTTATCCACCGCCTGAATCCGTTGTTTGCCACTGCCAAGTTCCTCAATCCAGGGGAACGAATAGATATGTCCGTCCGGAGCTGTGATCATGCTCTTGTACTCGGGTGCTTCCTCCAGCACTTTCTTAAAGTTGGGCATATGTTGCTCAATCAAATCTTCCAGTGGAATGATGGCCCCGTCCTTCGCCAGCTTCAGAAGATCATAATCCCCATAACCTGCATCAAAAATGGCATCTGGTAAATCACCGCTGGCTACCGCCAGGTTTCTTTTTTCTGCAAACACATCACTCGTATAGTTTTTCCAGTTGATATGCACATTGGTTTTCTCTTCGAGTCTTTTGTTAATCAGCTTATCGTTTGGATCAGCGGGGGCCAGCGGAGAGCTCTGGGTTATAAAATTCAATGTCACTTTGCCATCAGGTGACTGGGCTTCACTCGCAGCACCGCCTCCACCCCCGCCACAGGCTGAAAGCAGAAGCATCGTAGACAGCATGGCAATAGATGCGGTAGTAACGGCTTTTGGGGACTTGCTTACTTTTTTCATGATAATGACCTCCTTGGGTTGTGTTGGGTAACAATAATTCTAGCTGTTCATTATTTGAGCGAACCTACCATGACACCCTTCTCGAAATATTTCTGAAAGAACGGATACATGATGATGAGTGGCAGACTCGAAATGACAATCGCTGAATATTTGATCATTTCAGAGAGACGTTTCAGTTCCGCCATGGCCAGTTGATCACTAATCATGCCCGGTGCAGCCTGATTCTGAATCAGAATGGAACGCAGTACGAGCTGTAATGGATGCAGGTTCGGATTATCCAGATAGATCATAGCGTCGAAATAGGAATTCCACTGACCTACAAACGCGTACAACGCGAGGACAAAAATAATGGGTTTGGATAAAGGAATGACGATCTGAAAAAAAATCTTCATCTCAGAAGCACCATCGACATTAGCGGCTTCTTTCAGCTCCCGTGGTACGCCTTTGAAGAAGGTTCTGGACAGAATGATGTTCCAGACATTGACGGCACCAGGTAGGATAATCGCCCACACGGTATCCAGCATGCCTAGATTACGGACAAGTAGATACGTTGGAATCAATCCGCCTCCGAAGAACATCGTAATGATGAATATAATCATGAAAAAACCGCGTCCGGCCAGCCTTTCATCCGACAAGGCATAGCCTGCAAATATGGAGACGGTTACGGTCAGCAATGCAAAGGAAACCGAGTACAGCACCGCATTCGCAAAACCTCGGATCATGGCTGGATTGGACAAAATCATCTGATACCCATCCAGGCTCCAGTCGGATACATTAAAGGATAACCCCCGGTTCAGCAGCACCGTCGGGTCCATAAATGAGGCCACAACGATGTAAACCAGGGGGACGACCACAACCAGTACAGCACAGGTAAGAAAAATCGCGTTTAGTGCGAGGATCAGACGATCGAGTCCCGTATGTTTGACGACCATGGATAACCTTCCTTTCCTTAATAAAGACCTTCGCCTTCATTCAATTTTTTTACGATCAGATTCACAGTAACCAGCAATATGACATTGATGACCGAGTTGAACAATCCCACTGCGGCAGAATAAGCGTAATCCCCGGACTGCAAGCCCACCTTGTAGACATACGTGGCGATAATCTCGGAGGAAGGAAGGTTCATGGACGTTTGCATCAGGTAGGCCTTCTCGAATCCAATGGACATGATCCCACCAGCAGCAAGAATAAAGACGATAGCCATAATCGGACGAATCGTTGGAAGATCGATGTGGCGAATACGCTGAATAAGGTTTGCTCCGTCCAGATTGGCCGCATTGTGAAGTTCAGGATCAACATTAGCCAAGGCAGCAACATAGATGATGGAAGCCCAGCCTGCTCCGGTCCAAATGTCCGACAAAATGTAGATCCAGCGGAAATATTCCGGCTCAGACATGAACATGATCGGCTGACCCGTAATCCATGTAGCAATTTGATTGATCGGCCCTGTCGGTGACAGAAAAATAAACAGCATACCAACAACGACAACCACCGATATGAAGTTGGGTGCATACAGAAACAATTGAATATTTTTCTTCACGCCGGCTTTCCGTACCTGATTCAGCATGAGCGCAAGTATAATGGGAACCGGAAAGCTGAATATCAACCCAAAAAAGCTGAGTTTAAGCGTATTCATAAAAATGACATCAAAATTGGGCGAAGCCAAAAACTTCTCGAAATGCTTTAACCCTACCCACTCACTGCCCATGATACCTTTGATCGGACTAAAATCTTTAAATGCAATAACGGCTCCGTACATCGGGATGTATTTGAAGATAAGGGTCAGGATCAGAGCTGGTGCAAGCAACATATACAAAAAATAATGCTTCTTGAATTGCTGCATCCTGTGGCTGACTGATGTCCTATCTTTCAATGCCCTCCCTGTACCCTTTCGGGTATCCATCGTGTTATCCAACACTTTGACCTCCATTCCATCCTGAAGTTTACAATTGTTTGTAGTAAGGGCTTTCAAATTTACAATTGTTTATTTATTGATTTACAATTTAGCAGTAAATATAGGCATTAGTCAATACATTATGTAAAAATAAATTGTGCATGCGAACACATTTTTGTGTTCTTTTCTAAACTATACGTTTTAGAAACGCATAAATAACGCTAGTTCACATATTTAAAAACGCTTCTTTTCCCTGTGAAAACAAGAAAAAAGAACTTAGCAGTGTAAACAAGAGTGGACTATAAAGGAAAAAACAAGCGAACTATACGAACCTAAAATGTAAACTAAATTGTGCATATGTAAAATTAAGATTGCTATTTAATCCGATCTATTATACATTTGACTTAGATCATACTATGGACGATCATTTGATTAATTCGAGGTGAAGGACGAGATGGCAAAAGAAAAAGTTACGATTCAGGACATCGCGGATGCTCTGGGCCTCTCCAGAAATACAGCTTCCAAAGCCCTGAATGACAGCGGGAATATCCCGGAAGAGACACGTAATCGTGTGATTAAGAAAGCAATCGAACTTAAATATAAACAATTCGCCTATATGGAAAGCGAGCATATTGTAACCAAAGTACCACGCAACATTGCCTTGTTAACGGAAAATCTGCCTAACACATCTCATTTTGGCTCGTTGTTGATTAGTGGTCTGGAAAAAAGAATCAGCGCTGAAGGGTACAATCTTTCGATTCATATCGTTCGTGAGATGGATCAGGATGCACTTGCACTACCTAATAATTTCGATATTGCCAATGTGGACGGTATCATATGCATCGAATTGTTTGACTTGAAATATACACAACTGATTACCGATCTGGGCATCCCCACGATCTTTATCGATTGCGCTTCCAACATATGTTACCCGGAGTTTAAGGCAGATTTGCTACTGATGGAGAACGAGCACAGCATATATCAGATGACGAAACAACTCATTGAGGGCGGATGCAACACGATTGGTTTTGCCGGGGATTATAATCATTGCAAAAGCTTTAACGAACGATGGGTCGGTTATCACCGAGCCATGCTGGAAGCAGGGCTACAAGTCGATCTATCCCATTGCATTGTGGATAATGACCGTCTGTGCTTCTCCAAGCCCGGCTGGTTGAACAAGCGAGTGGCCGAACTGAAGTCACTACCTGAGGCTTATATCTGTGCCAACGACTTTATTGCAGTCGATATGATTCGGGCACTGCGAGCGAGGAAAATTACCGTTCCGGAGGATATCGTTGTATGTGGATTCGATAACGCACCTGAATCACGAATTATTGAGCCACAATTAACAACAGTTCATATCTATAGCAACGAAATGGGCATCAAGGCTGCGGAGATGCTGTTATCCCGCATCCATAATCCTTCCCAGCCATATCAAATTTCACATATTGTGACCAAACCAATTATCAGAGAGTCCACTCCTGCATTAATGAAAGCCGATCCACAGACTGTCTAATCTGTCTATATAGGGCTATCCAGAGGATTCATTTCAACCTTAACCTTGCTTTCCTTCTAAGAATCTGTTCTCCTAAAAACAAAAAGCCGTATCTCTCACATCTAATGAATCGTGAAGGATACGGCTTTCTGTATGACTGATCATGTCCGCTAAACAGTGACTATTCCCCATGTCCTTGTCCGTTGCGGCAGGGAAATTCACCCATTTTATCTCTCCATTGATTTGCAGCTCTTGCAGCTCTGTTTTACACAGAAGCTTTCGAAGCTCCCTTGATCGAACGTTTCTCGGTGCGAATCAGACTAAAAATTATATAGAGCAATACCGCCATCTGCGGAACAAAGGTTTCCCACGTTGGATACAACCCAAGCCAACTGAGAGCAGGCAGATCAGGGGCCACATGTGCAGGGAGTGTTGCCGACACCTGCAGGGCATGTATGCTCTCACCCAGAAAACGAAACACCAGATAATAGATTAGCAGCGTTGCTGTAAGGAAAAACCAACGCACGGGCAGACGCACACTGAACTGAATGATAGCTACTGCGAGAACAATAAGAATGACCAGGGCTATACCGATTCCGATAAGCAGCTGGGATAGCTGAATAGCAGGAGCCATTCCGATGTAGAAGCTGGTCGTTTCCGCACCCTCTCTTAATATGGCAAGCCCGGCTACCGCAAAAAGCGACCATAGGCTTCCTCGGGCAAGCGCCCCTCCAACCTGACGTTCTACATAGCTGTTCCATGAGCGTGCGTTAGACTTGCTATGCATCCACTGTCCAACGGTCAACATCAGCACAACCGCCGCAAGTCCGGTGTAACCTTCAATCATTTCGCGTGTACTGCCTGAAGACGCCGCAGCCAGCACCAGTGTTAACACTATAGCCATAATTGCACTAAGCAGCAAGCCACTGCCCGCACCAGCCCAGATCCAGCGATGTGCAGCAGGCTGGCCGCTCTTCTTGGCATAAGCTAGCAAAGCGGCCAAGACCAGAATCGCCTCCAGTCCTTCTCGCAAAAGAATCAGCGCCGCATCCCATGCTGTGTAAGAGGTGGAAGCCGTAAGTGGCCGCAGCCGTTCGATCATACGCATTACAACGTCGGGGGCTTTGGCGGTATTCGGCGGATTAGATACCAGATATCCCGATGCTTCCGTCATATCATTCTCGGTTGCGGTATACGAAGCAGGGGATGATATCTGCACCTGTCCTTCCACGGACGGCCAAGCAATAATAAACTCTTCCATGCCTGTAGCCGCTCCTGAGCTGTCCCCGGCCTGAATCTGTTGCTGCACCTGTTCCAGCAATTGCAACAGATCAGCTAGCGATGCAGAACCAGCGTTGATTGCTTCTTTATCCAGTTCTCCATCCTTGAGTGTACCCATACTGTAATCCGTCAGAAGCGTCACCATTTCGTTCATTTGCTGGATGGCCTGTGTTTCCTTGCGCGGTTCAGCTTGCATTGCAATCCGAATCAGGCTCATCTGTTTCTCAAGCTGGCTGTATACACCAAAGTGATCCTTACGAATCGGAGCTTCCGTGCCTTTCCAGGAAGTAACGATTCGTTTATACGTACGCTCTGCCAGTGGCCAGTCTCCTTTTTGCATTGCGACAAGACTACTGCGGGAATCCGGAAGTAAATGTGCTGCCGCCTTTCGGCCTGCGTCACTACTGCCTTGCGCACTTTGGAATGCTTCTACGTAGGCATTAACTGCCCTTGCAAGGTCAGCCAGTGCGCTCTTGGCTGTATCCGTGTCTTTGTCTTGCAGCGCTCCTTGAACCTTGACAAGTGCATCATTTACGGACGCCGCTAATGCAGTCACCTTCTCTGCATTTTGCTCCGGCTCCAATTGTGCCGCCTGTTGCCATAACGTCTGAAACTCCGTTACATCCCGATTGGCTTCGTCCAGCTTGCCCTGACCCGCCTCTACCAGTGCACTGCCTACAGGAGGAAGCAGGGCATTAAGCTGATCCAGCTTAGCCCTTTCCTTTTGTACAGTAGAAGCTTGAGCACCGGACGCATGAGCAACATCACCGAAAATAGCAGAAGTAATCGCTCCTAAGGTATAGGTACTGCTGTCAGAAGCATCTCCAGCTGCTGCAAAAAAACCTCCTCCCGCCCATGCAAAAGGAAGGACGAGGCATACGAGTATAGATAATGAAACACGCAGCAGACATCTTCTGCTGTGCTCCCTAACGGATGAAAATGTGGCTGTGGTAGATGTGCCGTTGGTCTTCATCCGTGGTTCGCTCCCCCTCTGCTCGCTGCCTGAATGTTGGCCATGCTCCTCTCGAACGATGCCTGTATATCCGCTTCGCCGCATCATCAGAACAATATCTCCCCGATATATCCACCCTGTTTGCATCCGGGGAAACAGGCAAAGACGGCACTACCCACATGCACCGTATATTCATTCAGCTTGTCACTCTTCGCCAGCCGTGTCTGGATGGGGATAAACTGCTTGTCCATATCCCGCTGGTAGATAATAAATAGCAAGCCTGCGTCGAGCTGGCCTGTTTTGGCATCGAGGCCGCTCGAATACGAGTACGAGCGGCGCAAGATCAGTTGACTCCCGTCTCCCTTGGCGAGCCGCAGATGCGATGTTGCCGGGATTAAGGGCTGTCCATCGGTGGATCTCGCCTGCAAATCCACCGGGTCGAATTCTCCACGGCTGCCAATCGGCGCGCCGCTATCACGGTGGCGACCAAACGTCGCCTCCTGATCCTTCAAGGTGGAGCGGTCCCAGACCTCCACACGCATGCGCACCCGGCGGACGGCCATGTAGCTGCCGCCGGCCATCCACCCCGGACCGTCACTCGGCTGCGCCCAGACGGTCTGGTCCATGAGAACGGCATCCGTAGTATCCGGATTGCCGGTGCCGTCTTTGAAGCCGAGCAGATTGCGCGGTGTTCCACCCGCGGGGTCGGCTCGGCCTGTGCGCTGGAAGCCCTCCTGGGTCCAGCGCAGCACCGCATGCCCTCGCGCAATACGCGCGAGGTTGCGGATTGCATGGAAGGCGACCTGCATATCGTCTGCGCAGACTTGCACGCACAGGTCGCCACCACACCACTTGGGGTCCAGCGCATCCCCGGCAAATGCCGGCAGGTCACGCAGTCCCCGCGGCTTCGGTCCCTTCAAGCCGAAGCGCCCTGTCAAACAAAGACGGCCCCACACCAAACGTCAACGTGGTACGTGACGGTGTCAGGCCTGCCGCCTCCCCCGTATCGGTGGGGGGCGTATTCAGCGTGGTGTTGTGCTCGCCGATCATCTGTCCGGAAGCCATGGCAGCCGAGGCTGCCGTCCAGTCCCGGAACAGACGGCGAAGCTCTTCCACGCTGCCTGCGGTAACGTCAAACGCCGCAAAGCAGATAAAATCCTGCGCGGGCGTAATAATACCTGCCTGATGCTTGCCATAGAAAGGCAATCCCTTATCAGCCGCCGCAGGTTCTACAGCGGCGACAGAAGAGCCTTTGCGGCCCAGCGCCATCAGTCCGCCTGTGCCGCCCCCGCCAATAAGCAGACCAAGCCCGGCTACGCCGGTCAGCTTCAGCATTTCACGCCGTGACAACGGCTTTTTCAACGAATCCTGCTTGTTCTCCGTCATCGTTCTACACTCCCAGTACCTGTCCCATATTGGACAGCGGCTCCGCGAGCGCATCGAGATTCTGGCTTAGCTTGCGCACATCCTCATCCTTCAACTTCTTGTAAGAAACGTACCCGTCACCTTCCTTGAACGGAGCCAGTTCTTTCTCCAGCGCATCGAATCGATCCGCAATCTGCTGGTTCAACTCTTTGTCCTTGGATGCCAGATCATCCTTCAGCAAGTTGTAAATCTCGCGTGCTCCTTCTACATTGGCCGCAAAATCATACAGATCCGTATGCGAATACCGCTCCTCTTCCCCGGTCACCTTGCTGGAAGATACTTCGTTCAGCAGTTCGACCGCACCCGTGACCATCAGACTTGCATCGATATCCATCGTTTCCACTTTAGCCCGTAGCAGCTTCGCATCACTGAGCAGTGTGTCTGCATATTCGCTCATGCCGTCGGTTGTTTTGTCTGCCCATAATGCTTTCTCAATCCGGTGAAAACCACGCCAGTCTGCAGCTTCAACGTCACCATCACGTGCATCAATGTTAGGGTCCAGATCACCTAGCGCCTCCGCTACCGGTTCAATCCGTTCATAATACATACGTGCCGGGGCATAGAGCAACTTGGCCTTTTCCAAGTCTCCAGCCTTCACCGCATCCGTAAACTTCTCGGTTTCCTTCACAAACGCATCAATCTGCTCTACGGCAAATGTACGATATCCCTCTACCGCAACAGAGTAATCTGCAACAGTTGCCTCTTGGCCTCCCTTGCTTGTATCCTGAGATGCTGTTTGAGCTTCACTCGTTACAGCTGTCTTCTCAGATGCCTTGTTCAAAACCGCTCCATCATTGCCACACGCTGCAAGCAGCACCGAAGTCACCATCACGACAGCTGGCAAAGTCACACTTTTTCTCATTCTCAACACGAACACTCCCCTATGAACGCAGTAATTAGGCAACAAACCCTTCAAACAATCCTTTACCGATACAGGAACGTCGAGCAGACATAAAATATCGCTCTTGACTCCCCAGCTTTTAATTGATAATGATTATCAATTTCGATAATGACATCATAATTCCGCCCCATCTTTATGTCAATATGAAAATATGGCAGGTTATTACGCCTGTTTCATTAGGTTTATTTTGGGTATTTAATTCTGCGATCCATAGACAAAGTTCGTCATAGAACGTTAAAATGAGACACAATGTTAACTTGTTCCATAATTTAAGAAATTGGAGGCTTATGAACATGAAATGCCAAGTATGTAATCATGAAAATGGAGATGCCCAGTTTTGCGAGAAGTGCGGCTCTAACCTGACGGGAACCCATGCTTCTTCTGATCCTGTGGATTCCGTAACACGCACAGATTCAGCTTCCGCTGACTCGGAATACACGCATTGGTCCAGCAACAAGGAAGCTGCTTCTCATCAACCAGAACCTACACGCTCTTCTTCGGCTTCACCTGTACCATCGCTTGTAAAAGAAACAGCAACGGTACATTCCAGTAATCATGAAGCTCCTGATCACGATACTAACCAAGGTAGCGCAGGAAATCAGTGGAACAACTTCGTTCAGAATGAAAAAGTACAGCAAGCCAAAGAAGTAAGCAAACAATACCTGACCTATTTCCTCAGCGTACTGGCTCGTCCGTATCAATCGATGAAAACCGTCGGTGAACAGCATGCTCTGAATGGGTGGCTAACGATGGCATTGTTTGCTGTATTAACCTCTACATATGTTCTGATCACATTTGGCCGCCTCGGTGCGGAAGGCATATTTGTTAGCGGATTTTTGCGCCCGCTCCTGTTTTCAGCTATTATTCTGGTTGCTGCTGTTGCGCTCATCTATGGTGTACTTAAGCTGGAACGGATTACGTTCCGTCCCAAAATTCTGGTTGCCCAGTTCGGAACCTTGCTGGTCCCTGCAATCGCTACGCTTCTGCTCGCTAACTTGATGATTGTGATCTCCTACTCGTTCGCGATCTCCCTACTGGTGCTGTCGTATATTATGGTGTTTGTTGCGATGAATACGGTGCTGTTCCAGCATCCGCTCAATCGGACCAAAGCTGCCATTGACAGCACGTACAGCGTGTTGATTGTGAATGCTGTATTGTTTTACTTAATGTATCGTTTGTTATTTTCGACTATAGCTGGCTTACTTAGCCCGTTATTCTCGCCGTTTGGACGCTTGTAAATTCGTTTCTTCTACTCAAGATTGCTGAAATGGAGACTTCCCCCGATTGTGGGGGGAGTCTTTTTCATTTGCGAAAGGCAACATTGCGCGGATCATATTCCATACACTATAATGTGTAGTGTGAAAAATATGTTTGTATTTACTTATATGAGCCAGCATTTAGTTGAAGTAACTTTGCTCTACTGTTTTTTCTTTGTTTCTTGCCTGGTTTTTAATGCTTATTAGCTTGTCTGTATGTTTTCTTTATTTTGCTTCACCTTTAACACTACAATATGTAGTGTAACTATTCATTATTTGTTGACGAAAGCGGAGGAATTGGAATGGACATGACCCACATGGATCATATGCAAATGGAACAACAAACAGGCACCTCATATCTATGGCTGATTGTTGGAGCCGCCCTGCTGCTACTCTCGATTGCCGCCTATATCTGGGCATCACGTACGCGCGGCAAAATTCTTAGCCACATGAAAAAGAATGAGCGAGCAGCTATTCAGAAGAAAAGCCGCTCGCTCCGGCTCACAGCACATGCCTTGATCGCTGTATCCATCGTAGCCTTCGGCGTATTTTTCCTTCAAGGTGCCGGAAAGACATACGATGTAGCCGACCTCCCGAACAATGCAACCATCGATGTGACGGAAGACAAATATTATGGAGCTACCCACACCGAGGAGCCAATCCAGTATGAAATGAAAATACCAACCTCGGGGCCACATAATCCACATGATATCCAATTTGGCTTTTATACCGACTTTCCCGGGTATCCTTATCTGGTTCACAACATGGAGCATGGGGACATCATCATCTATTATCGTGAAAATGCCAGTGATGAACTGAAGGATCATCTCCAATATCTCGCAAAATTTCGCCAAGCCGGGTCAGGCATTCTTGCCGTACCCAACAAAGATATTCCTGACGGTAGCGAGGTCGTTGTGACCGCCTGGACCAAAACAATGAAGCTGGACAAGTTTGATGATGCCAAGGTAGGTACGTTTATCCATCGTTACATCAATCAGGGGCCTGAGAAGATCCCGCCATCCATTCGCCAAGGCGGCGGAACAATGTAGCTTAGCAAATTTAAATGTAACGATCTCCAGAAACCTTATCTTCTGAAAAAGGAGTGCTTAAGCTCAAAAAAAATCCTTTTGAGCAAAATAAGGTCTTTCAGGAATCGTTACATTTTCAACTGTTCAAAAAAGGAGCAATTAGCGCTTCTCAGGATTGTTAGACCCCACAACTGAACGCAGCAGGACACGGCGACATAACATACCAGCGTCAACTTCCGCCCCCTCCCCTAATCCTTTCCCAATCATATGCCGATAAATTGAAGTAGAAATGCATACATAACATATACGCTCACAAGGGGGAGCAATTGGAACGATGAATAGTTTGTTTATGCGAATTTTTTTGTTTTTTTCCTGTTTGATGCTGGCTGCTGGGGCCATTTTAGGCATCACGATGTATCGGGCATCTGCTCAATTGGTTGAACAATCCATGGGGATGCAGGCACAGGCTGTAGCTGAACGGGCAGCCGCTTTGATCGATACGACACTGTATGCTCCACTCAGCACGGGGCAGGACAAAACGGCGTATTACGATACGCTGCGCGCACAACTTAGCCAGTTGCGTGAAGCCAACGGACTCAAATATTTGTACACACTTGGCACACGCGAGGAAAGTGGAAAGGCTGCGTATTATTACGTGGTAGACGGGGCCGCGCCGGATGTAGCCGAGGATGATTTTTCCCCATACGGTACAAAAGAGGAAACACTGTACGATGGCATGCTTCAAGCCTTTGCACAAGACACATCGGTTCGCGGAGAGCTTACTCGGGATGAAGATTACGGGGCTACGATTACCGCTTATGTACCGATTCATGGATCAGATGGCAAGATGTTAGGTATTGTAGGCGCAGATCTGGACTCTACCGCTGTCTATGCACTCATGTCGAGCAACCGCGTCACGATGGTTTGGACAGCACTGGCGATTGTACTGCTCAGTGTATTGCTGGTGTATATTTTCGCACGTTATCTGACAAGGCCACTGGTGAAGCTGAAACAGCTCATTACCGAAGTTGGGAAAGGGGACCTCACCGTCAATGTGGAGCTTGGACGCAAAGACGAAATTGGCCAGCTCGCTTCCGAGTTCAAACACCTGGTCACGGATACCCGGCAAGTCATGACGGGCATTCGCCAAAGCTCGGATTCCTTGCTTCACGCTGCAGAAGGTGTATCCCGGCATTCCCAGGCAACGGCCGAGGCCAGTCAGCGGATTGCAGAGCACACGAATCATACTGCACAGGGGGCTTCCGAACAGGTGGTACGCGCTGGAGAAGTCACTGTAGCCATGGAAGAAATCACACGTAGCATGCAGCATATTGCTCATTCTTCTTCCAGAGTTGCCGACGTATCACAGCAAACAACAAACGAAGCCATTCAAGGACAGGCGAAGCTGGATACAGCGATCCGCAGCATGGACGGGATTCATCAGGCCAACGTACAGATGGCCGCATCGACGACCCAGCTTACGGATTACTCCAACCAGATTGAATCGGTTGCCCACTTGATGAAAAATATTGCTTCACAGACGAATCTGCTCGCACTCAATGCCAGTATTGAAGCAGCCCGTGCAGGTGAACACGGTAATGGTTTCGCCGTAGTTGCTTCCGAGGTCCGCAAGCTTGCAGGAGAATCCGAGCAATCTTCACAACATGTAGCCGAGTTGATTGCCGAGATGACACGTCAGACCTCTTTGCTTGCAGAACATATGTCGGCAAGCACTACAGCGGTGCAATCCGGTCTGACTGTTGTGCAAGAGGCAGGTCAATCGTTCTCCTCCATTCATGGCGGCATTGAAACGATCAACGAGCGCCTGCATGAAGTGTCCGCAGCTTCTGAACAGCTGTCAGCAAGCTCAGAGGAAGTGTCGGCATCCATTGAAAACATGGAACACATCTCGCGAGAATCCTCATCCAGCATCCAGAAGGTATCGCAGGCTGCCGAAACGCAGCTACAATCCATGGGTGAGATCAGTGCTTCCGCAGAGTCACTGCGTGTTTTATCCAGCGAGCTGAATGGTCTGATCAGCCGCTTTAAGATCTAGTTCGGTGCCCGCTTGCTCCATACCAAAAAGCCGCATGGCCGTAATCCACATCATCGGGGTTCTCCCCGATCATCGGAACACAGCCTGCGGCTTTCTTTAGCTCTTACCTTTCTACCGATTCGTATCTTTGATGCGTATCGTAGAAAGGTCTTTTTATCTTACATGAAGGTCAGCCCTACGGCTGCCGATCATTAGTAACGCTGCGGAGCAGCTTTTTTACCCAAATCAGTCATGTATGTGAAAAATGCTTCCGGATCTGTATCATACACCAGTTGTACCGGACGTCCGTCCGCCTGCTCCACCGTGCGGCCTTGGCTCGGGCCATCTGGGATGACGATGCAATGCACGGTTTTTTTCTTCACGATGTCCTCGCGACCTACGGAAGCCGTAGTCAACACATCCCACAGATAATACGTGGAATTGGTTTCACTGTACACCAGTGGCGGACATCCTGCATAACAGTTCCCCAGGAAATCCACACCTTCGAAGCGGCGTTCTGCTGCCCAGCGGTTACGGACTGCGGGTGTAAGAGGTACTTTGTTAGTGCTTTCGAGTGCGACCAGATCAATCTGGATGCCGCTCTGCCATACGCGATAAGCTGCTTCCGGGTCCCAGAATACGTTCCATTCCGCCGTACCGTCATGCTCCGGCTCTTCTACGTTTCCGCGTTCGAATGTACCACCCATCCATACCAGCTTGTCGATTTTCTCTTCGATGTCCGGTGCTTCGTCCAGCGCACGCGCGAGGTCCGTCAGCGGGCCTGTGAACAACAACAGCGTTTTGCCTTCGGTATTGCGTACTTTCTCAATCAGATGCTGATGCGCAGGAATAGCGGAGAGCGGCGCTTCCATTTTGCCGGATTCATTCAGCACAGGCAGTGCATCTACATAGAATGAGTGCAGTCTCCATGCAGCTGGAAACGGGTTTTTGCCTCTGGAATTGGATTTAGCCACTTCAATAGAATACGTCCCGAAACGATCGATAATTTTACGGCTCGCATCGGTTGCCGGCTCCAAATATCCGTCTGCCGGAATAACCGATACACCGGTTACGTTTACATTGTCCATTTGCAGAAGCATAAACAGCGATACGAGATCATCCACGCCGCCGTCATGATTGAAATACACATTCAGTTTGTTCGTCATGCTTGCTTTCATCCTTCCTCTGGTTACCCCATTGATGTGAACTTGTCCGTCTGCCCAAGGCCGACGCTTCTTCTATTATGTCCCATAACCCTAAGCCGAGTAAACCTTCCACACCCAAAGAATCCCGTATCTATAGCATCCCCTGCGCATTTTTTACCAGCTTATCCATTCCATCTCAGACATACATACCCAAGGCTCTCGCCTCTGGTAAAAAGAAAGATGGACCACGGGCATCAAGCCCCGCCGTCCATCTGCCCCTCCTCCTGAATTACAGGGATCGGGTTGGTTTCTTCTCTTGCTTCTCGGCAATCTCCGTATACTTGCCTGGCCAGAAAGCCCATTTGCCCAGCAACGCTGTAATCGCTGGCACCATGAACGGACGAACCAGGAACGTATCGAGCATAACACCTACCGCGGTAATAATCCCGAACTGCACCAGCACCTGAATCGGCAATGTTGCCAGAACGGCGAACGTACCCGCCAGAATCAGACCTGCAGAGGTAATGACCGACCCCGTCTCGCCTACACCTTCTCTAATCGCCTGGCGAAGCGGCATCGTTTTGCGTTTCTGCCAGATGCTTGAGATCATGAAGATGTTATAATCCTCGCCGAGTGCTACGAGGAAGACAAAGGAGTACAGCGGGATGGCTCCCTGAATCGCTTCTGCTCCAAGTCCATAGTGGATAATGATCCAGCCTAGGCCCAGTGCGGAGAAATACGACAGGACTACAGTGACAATCAGGTATGCGGTCGCAACAACCGAGCGCAGATAGAGCAGCAGTAAGAGCGTAATCATACCGATCACGACCGGAATAATAATCTTTGCATCCCGCTCTCCAGCGACTTCGATATCATATTGTTCAGCTGTCTGTCCATCAATCCAGACTTGTTGATCGACGTTAGTAACTCCGGCATCTTTCAATGCCGCTTCGGCCGTAGCTCGCAAGTCAGGAATATGCTGCATCGCTTCAATGGAGTAAGGATTGAGATTGAACTCTACGTTATACGCCGTAATGTTGGCATTCTCCGTGCCTTGCTGCGGGTCTCCCACCTTGCTGATATAATCCAGTGATTCGAGACGTGTTTTCAGATCTGTCTCTTTGCCCCCGGCATCCACGATCACTTTAACTGGAGCGAGCTCTCCTTGCGAAAATTGCTCCCCAATGACCTTAAAGCCTTCGCGGGAAGGTACATTTTCCGGGAAGGAAGATAACAAGTCGTACGTAAATTTCACCTGAGTTGAAAATGCAGCTAGTCCACCGAGCAGCACTACCGTAATCGCCAAAACCGTCCAAGGTTTAGTCGTTACGATGCGTCCGATCCAGCTTTCACGGACTTTACGCGGAGCCGGAGCCGGTTTGCCTTTTTTCTTCGCCCGCTCCACTTCCATCTCGTGAGTACGTGGAACGAATGGATAGAATGATCCACGTCCGAAAATGGCAAGTAGCGCCGGAACCAGTGTCAGGCTTGCAATAAACATGATGAAGATGGACAGACTGAAAGGCACGGCAAAACGATGATATGCACCGTATTCAGCTAACAGCAATACGAGTAGAGCTGCGACAACCGTAAATCCACTCATCGCAATCGCGCCGGATGATCCGGTAATCGCTTGGAATATAGCTTTCTTTTTATCCTGCTCATGATAGAGAATTTGACGGTATCTGGAGATCATGAACAGACAGTAGTCCGTACCTGCTCCGAAGAGTAATACAGTCATGATGGAGATCGACTGGGCGTCAACTGTAATCCAGCCTTGATCCGCCATAAATCCTAGAATCGGACTAGTGACCATATAGGCGAAGCCTACGGCAATAATCGGAATAATCGCTAACACCGGTGAACGGTAGATCAGCAAGAGCAACACGAGTACAAGCACGACAGTTGCGATGAGCAGAGACACATCGGCGGATGAGAACAATCCGCTTGCATCAATCGATATGCCCACTGGTCCAGTTACGCGTGCAATTAACTTGCCTTCAGTATCTATAGCCGTATCAAATGGATTCATGCCGAAGATGGCTTTTGTTTTCTCCTCTAACCCTTCGACACCTGCCTTCAGTTGCTCTGAATCGGCATCTTTGTTGAAAAACAGCGGCATGACGATGGTGCTTCCGTCTTCCGAAAGCTGACCTTTAATCGCCTGCGGTGGCAGCTGATAGAGCGGTACAACCGACTGTTGCTGCTCCACCGGGTCTTGATCCAATCGCTCGGTTAACGCCTGAATCTGCTGGATCTGATCCTCTGTGAGTCCGGCAGAGTTACGCCAGACAATCAGCGCGGGTAAGCCCTCGCCGCCAGGGAATTCCTTTTTCGCTAAAGCAGCGGCCTGTACAGATGGTTTCGAATCACTTAAATCTTGTGCGTTGTTGGTCTCACGCTGATTTACTGCGGGCCACACCAGACCAAGTACAACCGCAATGATAATCCATACGAGCAGTGTCACCCATTTACTTCGTTTGCCCGCTACGAAGCGGCCATAACCTGAACCTTCCTGCATGGTCTATTCATCTCCCTAGTTTTGTTTTAATCCATATAAGTTGAACAGAAAGATGGTTTGCACAGACACTTCGATGACAGAATAACCTGGAAAGTAGCTGTGCAAAATATATAGTTCAACTCATACGAGAAATCTTTTTATCAAAAATAGCTTTTAAATTAATGTCATGGCATGGAAATGAACCATGGGTCATAATATAATCGAGTTAATTATATATACCGGAAGGTTAATTATGCAATCCCTAATTTTTTGAAAAGTCACAATACGTATTTTATCCGTAAATGAGGTCGAGTATGATGAACAAAAAAACAAGAAAAGAAGCACGCCCGACGCGTGCTCCAGGCAGACCCAAAACAGGTACAGATCAAGCTTCCGCCTACAATAACATCCTAATGACGGCCTCACGGCTGTTTATGGAATACGGATACGAAGCCGTTTCCCTTCAGCAGATCGCTTCGTTATGTCAGGTGACCAAAGCATCGATCTATTATCATTTTTCGAGCAAACCGGAACTGTTCACCATAGCCATTACCCGTATGATGGCGATGGGTATGCAGCAGACAACACTGCGGCTTGAAGAACCCGGCACGTTGTACGAACGGCTGGTCAACGTGGCGGCTGCCAAGATGCAACAGTCTCATGTGGATACGAAAACGATGATGCGTGAAGCCGAAACGTATCTGAATGCCGACCAGTTTGCTCAGATTCGGGATGCAGAACATCGTATCTTCGAAGTTCTCGCTACACATTTCCAGCGTGAGATGGACAACGGGTATTTGAGAGAAGCCAACCCCTTGTTGCTTGCTCAGGCCTTCACGTCCCTGTTGATGTTAGCCAACCGTGAAGATGTACGCCGTATGCACGATACGATTGCCGAACTGGCCGAGGAACTCGTCGGACTCTTTTTGAACGGAGCAGTTAAACATCCATAGGATGATTAGACGTGTAAACACAACTTACCCATGTGCGCATCTGGAGAACATTTAGTAAGGTTTCAGTGATCGTTAAATCGACCGAATGGCTAGTGTAACCTTGACTTAAATCAACAGATAGTCTCCCATACACGCGCCAGCGCGGCGATGCCTGGCTCGATGTTCTCTGCTTCAATGCCGGCAAATCCGATGATAAACTCTCTTTTGCCGTCAGCAGGAGCACTTCCGTCTGCCCACAGATACTCCGTCGAGGCCACACGTATACCCATCTCTAACGCCTTAGCCACCATATTGTCGGCTGGATTCGGGTTAATCAGCCTTAAGACCAGATGGAATCCGGCGTGTTCGCCCTTAAGTTCAATTCCTGGTTGATCGCCGAAATGCTGCTGAATGGCCTGCACAGTCAGGTCATGTTTGCGTTTATACAGATTGCGCATTTTACGAATATGTTTACCCAGCTCTCCTTCCCGCATGAATAACTCCAATGTCCGCTGATGCAGACGTGAAGCTGACTGTTCGAACAGAACCGTTCGATAAACCTCGCCAAAATGAGGAACGAGTTCCTTCGGGAGAACCATGTAATGCACGCAAAAAGCAGGGGCAAGCACCTGAGAGAATCCTCCCATGTAGATAACAGGTGCGTTCTCCCGCAGTCCCTGCATCGAAGAAATAGGACGACCGGAATATCTGAATTCGCCGTCATAATCATCCTCAATCAGATAGGCCCCGGAACGTTCCGCCCAGTCCAGCAAGGCGAGTCTGCGGCTGATGGGCATCGGCATACCCATGGGAAACTGATGCGACGGGGATACACCAGCCAGTGACACATCTGCCTGATCCAGTTCATCCAGATTTATGCCTTCGCTGTCCAGTGAGATTGGGATAATCTCATATCCATAATTCCGAAAGGTTCCAGGTAACAGGCGATACCCGGGGTTCTCCACGGCAATTGATCTAACCCCACCTTTGCGAAGCAAAGTCTGTGTAAGCAAGGACATGAGCAGATGTTGCTCTGCACCTATTACAATCTGCTCAGGTATACAACGAACTCCTCTAAATTGTCCTAGATAGGCCGCAATTTCATTGCGCAGTCCCCACTCACCCTGCGGGTTTCCGTAAAATAATAGACCTCTTGATTCTTCACGCCAAACCCGGTTCGCGTACTGCTGCCATTTCATATAAGGAAACAGGCTAAAATCATTATGCGACATGTGAAAATCATAGGTAACATTCGTCACCGGACGTAGGCTCTGTAAGTCTTGTGATACTTCTCTAGAACCTTCCTGCCTGTTGATCATGCTAATATGTTTAACCCCTTTTTCATTTCCTGCCGTATGTATATCGGACTTCCCCGGTAACATATCGTGATAACCTTCAACAACAGCTCGAACGCGGTAACCTCTGCGTGGCTCGCTATATACGTATCCTTCCGCAATAAGTTGCTGGTATGCCGCTTCCACTGGTGTTGTGCTTATGCCCAGCAGTTCTGCCCATTTTCGTACAGAAGGAAGGCGGCTGTGTTCCACCAATTCCCCGCGGAAAATCTCCCGTTTGATATGATCCGAAAGCTGAATATAGACGGGTACACTGTCGTGCTCATCAAGTTTAGGTAATTGCATCATAACTGACTCACTCCATCTGTCCTTTTCATTTTATTAAAACTGTATATTTGGAAGTATACAGTATTGGGATATACTCATGTCAGAAGCAAGGACTTACAAACAATATTCAGGCGAAACAACACGCTAGATGCCTTACAGGCCCCACAAGTTTGCTTGAATAGATCAGGAGGAGAACAAACCTATGTCACACCCTACATCTACAAATCGCATCGCCAAACTCATGCAGACCGAACGCATTTACCTGCGCCCATTCGATATCACCGATGTCGATGCTTATTATCCAAGCCTGTTTGAGCCCGAAATGCGTAAACAAACAGGAACTCAAGCGAGCTTTATCCGTTCTCAGGTTGAAAAGTATGTAGAGAGTTTAGCTCAAGACGACTCACGCCTGAACCTGCTTATTGCATTACAAAACACAGACGAAATCATCGGCGATGTCGCCCTGATGGACATGCATGCCAAAAATCGCAGTGCACATATTCGCATCGCCATTGATCAGCCAGCTCACCAAGGCAAGGGATATGGTAGTGAAGCCTTGCTACTTATGCTGGACTACGGCTTTGGCATTGCCAATCTGCATCGGATCGAACTGGATGTCTTTGCGTTTAACGAACGCGCCATTCATACGTATGAGAAGCTCGGCTTCCAGCGTGAAGGCGTGAAGCGGGACATGTTGTACTACAATCATCAGTATCATGATGCCATTCTGATGAGCATTCTTGAGCATGAATTCCGGGAGAAACATCTGAAAATAGACAAATGATAGAGTTCACGCAAAAAATACAAAAACCGGGGAGGTTATTCCTCCGCCCCGGTCAGGAAATGCAGATGACCCGCCAGCACCAACAGCTCGGCGGGTGTCTCCATGTACAATTCGCCATCCGTATCGGCCGGCATCGGTGCATCTGTTTTTATTTTCAACGTCGACGCCTTGAAGTAGGAAATACTCTCATTCCGCGGTTGCCATTCTCCCTCTGGCTTATGTGAAAGCACCTCACGCAGAAGTGGAATGCCTGTCTCATGAATAATAAGCACATCCAGCTTGCCATCTTGTAACGCATCCGGAGCAAACGGTAACGCATTCGTGCCCAGAAAACGTCCATTCGCCGCGTAGATCATCACCGCTTCGCCTGTTGTCCGCTCTCCATCAATCTCTAGCTCATACTGAAATGGCTCGGAACGGGTTATCGTCTGGAGTGTGCTGATGAAATAACTGACTTTGCCGAGCGCCCCTTTTAAATTCTCGTTAATATTCTGTGAAGCTTCACTGATGAGCCCTATTCCGAAAAAGTTCGTAAACACCCGATCATCTGCTCGTCCGACATCCACCGAGATAACTCGACCTGACAGCATCTCTTGTGCTGCTGTCTCCGCATCTGGGGAAATCCCAAGTGATCTTGCAAAATCATTACATGTACCGCCTGGAAGTACGCCGATCTGTGGAGGATTTTGCAAGGATGCCAGCCCGTTCACACACTCATGCACCGTACCATCGCCGCCTAGAATAAACACCACATCGAACTCTTCTCCGCGCTCCCGGCACAGCTTCTCTCCTTCACCCGGTTCATCCGTCCGAACCACGACCAATTCATGAATGGCTGGAGCAAGTACGCCTGTGACCACACCTAATGTATTCTCCCGATTGGCTTTCCCTGCATGAAGATGATGTATTAACAAGGCTTTATTCCATTCCATGCTGCTTTCCTCCATTCCAATGCTTGTTTCCCTTTACCCAAAAAGGTTGAAGTGATAAACAAAACCATGGCTCAGCGCATGAACGTGACATGCGAACCGTGGTTGTGAAGGTGAAACTTCATATGAAGAAGCGACAGACGGAATATGCATCGTTTTTGTTGTTCATGCGTAATACCAGATAGCTGTACAGGACAAGCTACTTTCATTTCATTTATGGCAACGTGAGCTGTATGTTATTATTCTATAAAAATAAAGCTTCTGTTCTGTCTGGAGCCACATGATTACCATCATTTATTATCATGGTTTCGCCTCTCCGGTCTTATAGCCATTACCTGCTTTAACCGGATGTATGCATGAGAAAAAAGGTTCCTCCGCAACCTATGAGATATAAGCAACAACTTCGCGGGAGCAACCCATTCAATTCGCTTCAAAACGGTTATATGTACACTATACACGAATGGAGGAATTCCCTATGATTCCAGCTACAATGGAGCAATTAGAGCAAGTTCGCAAGGAATGCCGTACGATGGTTCGCAAAAGAGCAACCGCTTCTGCTGGCTCCACACTCGTACCTCTTCCCGGTACAGATGTCATCGCTGATGTGGGCATGCTGATGCAGCTGTTACCTGCCATTAACAATAAATTCGGATTATCTCAAAAACAGCTCGACGGCATGGACCCTGAGACGAAGTCCATGATTTACGGATTTGTGATGTCGATCGGGAGTAAAATCATCGGCCGCATGGTCACGAAGGAATTAGTCGTTCAGGTGCTCAAACGGGTGGGTGTACGAGTAGCGACGAAATCGGTCGCCAAGTTTGTTCCGTTTGCGGGGCAAGGTCTCGCCGCCGCTCTCAGCTTCACTGCCATGCGGTATGTGGGCAACAAACACATCGACGACTGCTATGAAGTGGTTAAACGTATGATTGAACAGCGCGAAGGCCTGCCTGGCGAACCGGCAACGGCATCACTGGAGGAAGCTACCCGCCATCACCTTGAGGAAAACTTGCAGGATATAGCTGAACATGAAACAAAGCAGCATGCTGATACGAAAGAGGAAGAGGAAATCAAACAGGACCATCAGAGCACCAGTGAAGGTAAGAAGGGTTTCCTGTGGAGACCATGGCTTAAATAGTACGTTAAATTGTCTTCCATACATTGCATATCTGCAAGCGAACATGGCTGGCGGGACAAGGCACAACATCTATCCGCAGGAAAACGTTGTGGCATAGCAGTGATAACACAAACGGGACGAAGCAGTTCAATAACTGCGACGTCCCGTTTGTTTGGGTTTATGTTACACCAGAGGTGCGAAGAGCACCGTGGTGGAGGTTCTATTTTTCCAATAGAATATGGTTCTAGATGTTCCTGACGGGTCCTGACAGCCTTTTAGATATCCACTCTAGTCTGTTAGATCGCCTGCGGCTGCTGCTCCGTAAACTGACTGTTATACAGATCCGCATAGAAGCCCTGCTTCGCCATCAGTTCCTCATGATTGCCCTGCTCAATCACGTTACCATGATCCATGACCAGAATGAGATCGGCACCACGAATGGTAGACAAACGGTGAGCGATAACAAAACTTGTACGGTCTTGCATCAGCTCATTCATCGCTTTCTGGATAAAGACCTCGGTCCGTGTATCAACGCTACTGGTTGCTTCATCCAGAATCAGGATGGACGGGTTCGCCAGAATCGCTCTCGCAATCGTCAACAGTTGTTTCTGACCTTGAGAGATATTGGACGCCTCTTCATTCAAAATCGTATCGTAACCGTCCGGGAGTGTGCGAATGAAATGATCAGCATGGGCAGCTACAGCGGCTTTAACCACTTCCTCTTCAGTTGCGCCTTCCCGTCCATACGCAATATTATCCCGGATTGTACCATTAAACAGCCACGTATCCTGAAGCACCATACCGAACAGACCGCGCAGATTACCACGAGACATGTCTTTAATGTTAATGCCATCAATGGTAATCCGGCCACTCTGGAGTTCATAGAACCGCATAAGCAAGTTAATCAGTGTTGTTTTCCCGGCACCTGTCGGTCCAACAATAGCTACAGTCTGACCTGGTGCAACATTAATATTCATATTGCGAATGAGCAGTTCATCTTCTTTATAGCCAAAATCCACTGCCTCAAAAGCTACAGCCCCTGTCGGGTAACGCAACGTTGCAGGTTGTTTCGACTCAGGAACTTCCTCTTCCTCGTCCAGCAGTTCAAACACACGCTCTGCCGAAGCAATCGTTGACTGAATAATGTTGGAGATGTTGGCAATCTGGTTAATCGGCTGTGTGAATTGCCGCGAATATTGCGTAAAGGCCAGAATATCCCCGATGGAGATCGAACCCCGTGTAACAAAAATCCCGCCGACCACACAGATCAGTACATATCCCAGGTTCCCGACAAAGTTCATCAAGGGCATAATAATCCCCGAAATAAACTGAGCTTTCCAACCCGATGCATACAGTTCTTCATTCACTTTCTCAAATTGCTGTACAGATTGTTCCTCACGTCCAAAGGCTTTGACCACCTTGTGTCCGGTATACATTTCTTCTACATGACCATTCAGTTCACCGAGCGATTTCTGCTGTCCCGCAAAATGTTTCTGCGAACGGGAGGCCACCAGCATAACGACCACGACACTAAGCGGTAAAGTCAAAATCGTAATCAGCGTCATCCATGGACTGATCGTCAGCATCATAATGATGACACCCACAATCGTCACCACGGACGTAATAAACTGGGCCAAACTTTGTTGCAGCGTGTTACTGATATTGTCCACGTCATTGGTTGCACGGCTAAGCGTCTCACCATGTGTACGGGAATCGAAATATTTCAGTGGCAAACGTCCAACCTTGGCACTGATCTGCTCGCGCATATCATAGACGACCCGCTGAGCTACACCCGCCATCAGATATTGCTGTACATACGCAAAAGCAGCACTGAGCAAATACAGTCCAAGTAGCAGGTACAATACTCGCATCAGGGCTGGGAAATCAATCCCGGCTCCCTGCACACCCTGCATAATCGCAATGGCTCCATGGGCAAGAATATCTGTACCCTCTGCCATAATCTTCGGACTAATTATGCCAAACACGGTACTTAAAATGGCAGCGATCAAAACAAAGATCAGACGAGAGCTGTGTGGCCGAAGATACTGAACCAGGCGGCGCAGTGTGCCTTTGAAATCCTTCGCTTTCTCGACAGGAGGCCGCATGCCCATTCCGCCGCCAGGATGTCCTGGTCCGCCTGGGTTGCTCGGTGTTTTGCGTGGTGCTGTACGTTCACTCATGCGATCTCCTCCTCAGTCAGCTGGGAGGATACAATCTCACGATACACTTCATTGTTCTCCAGCAGCTCTCTATGTGTTCCCGAACCGACAATTTCACCCTCATCCATAACGAGGATACGATCTGCATCCATAACCGTGCTTACCCGCTGAGCTACGATCAGCACAGCCGCTTCCGTCGTTTCCGATTTGAGCGCAGCACGAAGTTTGGCATCCGTTTTAAAATCAAGGGCCGAGAAACTGTCATCGAAAATATAAATTTCAGGACGGCGAACGAGTGCGCGTGCAATGGACAAACGTTGTTTCTGTCCACCTGACACATTATTCCCGCCTTGTGCGATCAGGCTGTCATACCCTTCCTTCATCTCGGAGATGAAGTTTTCGGCTTGGGCCGTACGTGCCGCATGAATCACTTCGTCCATACTCGCATCATCCTTACCTTGCCGAATGTTATCTGCAACCGTACCGGTAAAAAGGACAGCTTTTTGCGGGACAAACCCGATTTTGGATCGAAGCTCTTCTTGTTTAAGCTCCCGCACATCGGTTCCATTCACACGCACAGTACCTTCGGTCACATCATAGAAACGCGGAATGAGGCTCAGCAATGTAGTTTTGCCTGAACCCGTTCCGCCGATAATCGCTGTCGTTTCACCGGAACGAGCCGTAAACGAAATATCGGACAACGCAGCATTTTCTGCACCCGGATAACGGAAAGTGACATGGTCAAACTCAATCGTTCCTTGCATCGATTTCATTGTGCGAGGCTGTGCAGGATCAGACAGATCAGGTTGCATATCCAGTACTTCATTGATCCGCTCAGCCGATGCTGATGCTCTTGGAATCATCACGAAAATCATGGACACCATAATCAGTGAGAACATAATCTGCATCGCATATTGTACAAAGGCAATCAGGGAACCAATGTTCATATGACCCCCATCAATACGCAGACCACCAAAGTACAGAATGGCTATCATCGAAAAGTTCATAACCAGCATCATCACTGGCATAACTGTCGCCATTAGGACATTGACCTTAATGGATGCATCTCTTAATTCCGTATTTGCCCCATTGAAACGAACACGCTCATGCTCGCCACGGTTAAAAGAACGAACAACCCGGATACCTGTCAGCTGTTCACGCAGAACCAGATTAAGCCGGTCCAGCTTTTTCTGGATTTGCTTGAATAGCGGAAATCCTTTGGAACCGATTAAGGCGATTGCTCCTGCAAGTACAGGCAGAACAACCAGGAAGATGGTGGATAGCTTCGCGTCCTGAGAAACGGCCATGAAAATCCCCCCGATACACATCATCGGAGCCATAATCATCATGCGCAGCATCATCGTTAATACGTTCTGTACCTGTGTAATATCATTGGTTGTACGCGTAATCAGTGAAGCTGTGCCAAGCTTGTCGAATTCCTGCAGCGAGAAATTCTCAACATGCCGGAACACTCGGCTGCGTAGCTGTTTGGCAAATCCGCCCGCTGTGCGCGAAGACAGATAACTCGCGATAATGGAACATGTGGTTCCGCCAATGGCAATCAGCAGCATGAAACCGCCAATTTTCCAGATATAAGGTACATCACCTTTGACGATACCCAGGTTGACGATATCAGCCATTAACGTTGGCAGGTACAGCTCCGCCATCGTTTGCATAAAGATAAGCGCCAAAATAAAAATAATCGGAATACGATAGGGCTTTAACATGCGAAATAACTTCATCATGGCGTATCATCTCCTTGTTCGGGTGTTTCTGTATCAGGTGCTTTATTGTCGTTTTCATGTCCTTCATCGTGACCAGAAACCTGTGCATCAAAGAAGGTATACACCTTGCTGAGCAGTTCCGCCAGTTGCAAACTATCCTCTTCGCCCAAATGTTCAACCAGTCTGTTGAAGGTAGCCATTCGTTCTTCATGGGCTGCACGAATAATTGCTCGGCCTGCATCTGTAATTGTAATCCGCACCGCCCGCCGATCCTCGGGGTCCATCGTCCGCTCAACCAGCCCTTCATCCTCCAGGCCACGAATCACGGGCGTAATCGTTGGTGATTTCACACGCATTAATGCGCTAATTTCGGACACTTTTAAACCCGGATGCTCCTGGTTCAGATGGCTCTCGAAATCAGGCGGATTATCCCGCCAATCCATACGCTCCCCTGGATGTGCACCATGAAGCAAACAAGCGAGTACCATAATTTCGTTGTGATTGCGCCCATGTGGTTTATGTTGTCTCCATTTGCCTTTGTTAAACTGCATAATGGAATATAAAAGCTTCTGGGCTACCGGATCTATGCCAGTCATCACATCACCCTCCTTCTTCGGAACATCATGTTCCATAAAATAATCATCGCCTGTCTATTAGATAGGACTTGTATTTAATAGCCTACCGATTTAATAGATGACCAATTTAATAGTTAATCAATTAATTAGGTTACCTAAGTATATTATCAGCTTATGTATATGTCAATCATTTCATCCATGTCAAAAGCATCCATTCTCCAAGTAACTTATAGTGCTATTTGATCACCTGTTTCATCAAGACAAAAAAAAGCCCTCCCTACCTCCGTTTGCTTAAGAACAAACCGAGGAAATGGAGAGCGTAAATCTGTTGAATCGATATTTATTTTGAAGCAGATACACTCTTCGGCACAGCAGCAAACGGGAAATAGTCTTTAGCATTATTATAGGATATGCCTTGCACGATCTGACCGAGCAGCTCCATATCGTTTGGTGCTTCACCTTGTTCTGCCCATTCACCAATCAGATTACAGAGCAGGCGGCGGAAATATTCATGTCTCGTATACGAGAGGAAGCTTCGGGAATCGGTCAACATGCCGACAAAACGGCTGAGCAATCCCACATTCGCGAGTGCCTTCATCTGAGCGAGCATACCATCCTTCGTATCATTGAACCACCATGCAGCGCCAAGCTGAATTTTACCTGGTACGCCTCCACCTTGGAAGCTACCAATAATGGCTGCCAGCACTTCATTATCCTTTGGATTAAGGGAGTAGAGGATTGTCTTTGGCAAAGCATCCTGCTGCTCTAACGTATCCAGCAATCCAATAACAGCCGCCGATAATGGCGTATCATTCACAGCATCGTACCCTGTGTCAGGCCCGAGCTTCTTGAACATTTTCGTATTGTTGTTACGCGCTGCATTGATGTGGAACTGCATAACCCAGCCGCGCTCTGCATACAGCTTGCCAAGGAATGTCAGTGTAACCGTCTTGTATCCGTCCTCTTCCGCGCGCGAAACTTTCTCCCCCGCAAGTGCTCTGGCAAAAACAGCAGCCGCTTCCTCGCGAGTTGCATCAACATACGGCACGTAATCCAGTGCGTGGTCAGAGACACGACCACCTACGGAATGGAAGAATTCCACACGGGATTCAAGCGCAGCCAGGAATGAGTCATAATCCGTAATGGCTGTGCCCGCAACCTGTGAAAGCTTGCCTACCCACTCGATGAAAGTATCCCGGTTCAATTCCAGTCCTTTGTCCGGACGGAAAGACGGCAGAACTGCTGTATCGAAACCTTCGATCTCCTGAATCTTCAAATGATATTCCAGAGAATCCGTTGGATCATCGGTGGTGCACACCACGGTGACATTGGATTTGGTAATCAGATCACGCGCACCGAAGCCTTCGCCGGTCAGTTTGGCATTTACTTTTTCCCAGATCGCTGGAGCGCTTGTCTCATTAAGCACTTCATGTACATCGAAATAACGTTGTAATTCCAAGTGAGACCATGCATACAGCGGGTTGCCAATCATCATCGGAACTGTTCTGGCATACGCAAGGAAACGTTCATAATCCGTTACCCCTTCGCCGCCCGTTACATACTTCTCTTCCACACCGTTAGCCCGCATCAGACGCCATTTGTAATGATCGCCGTACAACCAGGCCTCTGTCAGATTGCCAAATGTTTTGTTCTCGTAAATTTCCTGAGGACTGAGGTGGCAGTGATAATCCATAATCGGCATGTCTTTCGCATACTGCTCGTACAGCTTGACCGCCGTTTCATTGTGAAGTAAAAATTGTTCATCCAGAAAAGATTTCATTCGCCTTGCACGCTCCCTTTAGGTGAGTTTACGTTCATTTAGGTTCACTTTCCATCTTTACGCTACACCGTTTTCGCATAAAGTTCAATATAAAATGATAGCGTTCTCAAAAAAGGTTGGTTTAGGCACACTCTTGGAAACACAGTATACTGGATTTAACGTCAATGATACCGATTTAAAGATCGATGCTGATGTTACTAATATCAATATTGATATACTAAGATAGAATCAGTACAGGTTATTGCAATGGAAGCTTGACCCTACAGCGGTCTTACATTTGCCAAACAAGGAGATGAAATGCGATGAAAATCACTTTTCTAGGCACAGGAGATATGTTTAGTGTTGAACAGCATCACAACAGTATGCTCGCTGAATTCGGCGATACACATCTGGTTATTGATTTTCCAGAGTCCAATGCCAAAGCGCTCAAGGAATACGGATTCGCGATGACAGGTATTCATAATGTGTTTATCACCCATCTACATGAGGATCATATTAATGGGGTTCAGATGCTCGGCTATTATGGACAGATTGTCGGTGACCGCAAACCACGCCTGTTCATTCATGAAGAGTTGGTTGACCCACTGTGGAACATCCTTTCTCCAGGGATGCGGTATACAACAGACGGCGAGCGTACAATGAGTGACTATTATGATGTGATTCCGCTTCCGGATGGCGGAAGTTTTGAGCTTGGCGGGGTCACGTTTGAGACATTTCGCACACAGCATGTTCCCGGCATGGTCAGCAACGGGCTGATGGCAAAGCCTTATTTTTACTATAGTGCAGACAGCACACTGGATCGTGAGCGAGTGGAACGGGTTGCACCCGATGTGCAACTCATTTTCCATGAATGCCATATGCATGACCTGGTGATCAAATCCCATACGTCACTGAAAGATCTGGAGCAGCTACCCGCTGAAGTGAGACGGAAAACGGTACTGATGCATTATCATGATGAATATGCCGATGCAGACAAACGCGCAGCATTCAACCGTACGTACGCGGGTGATCTGCGCATGGCTGGCACGCTGGAGTCTTTTGAGTTGGGGGCATATTAGTAAACGGGCTATGGCCTACAAAATAGAACAGATCATCGGCATGGGAATGAGAGATTAGGGGGTCAGGACGATCCCTGGCCCTCCGTTCCCCCGTTATTCTCATCACTCCCAAAACTTCATATATTCAATCATTCTTGAAGATGGCTTGGCTTGAAGGTGAATATAATCCTCTTCCCGCTGATCTTCTGGTCCATATGAGATTTTGACATACACATCAGTATAGTTCTGAAGATATTCTGCGCTAATTTCGGATTTGGGTCTCAGAACATAACTTCTGGATAAGCCTAATCCCAGCGGCTCTTTATCCGGCCGCAACGTAGTTTCATATGTATTGCCCACATTCGAATGGAATAGTTCAGCTGCATCAATAACTTGAAACATATCGGGATCGAGAGTGAAGGTTTGAATGACATTCATCATCGGCATGCGAACTTCATCAATCATAACCTCATAGGTGATCCCATCCACTCCAGATTCTCGGTCAGGGTTTACATCCACCGTTGCAGCCAGATGATACTCTCCTGGCAAGGCTCCTTTGAAACTCTCCTGATCCTTTGTTACCCGCTGGGTTATATCCCTGCGTTCTGTGTTAAATGTATAGTTGTCCGCGCGCTTAACTTGTCCATTTGGCCCTTCTTCCACGCCAAAATTGCACGCCGTTAAACTTATTGCTATCACAAGTAGATAGAGGACAAGCCATAAGGGAGACGTTCTTGCTCTAACTTTTGTAGTTCTGTTTATTGTAGTTCTGGTTCTTGTAGTTCTTGTTATTGCACGTGTTGTCCTTGTTTTTGTATTGGTTTTAGTTCTACGATGCATACCAGTGCTAACTCCCTTCTCTCTTTCATATATTCCATTCTCGAAACTTATCGCCCATCCATATGAACAACATATCCGGTATGATACTTAATACGTTAATAAAAGTGTCCAACATCATTGATATTATCTTGTAAACTCGAGAGACTACCTAACTAGTCTAGATTCCAAATGAACTTTTCCCTATATTTGGAATATTGTAGCATATATTCTAATATTAATCTCACATAATCTCTGTCATGTGTGTGACGTAAGTAGTGAATATGTTGGATGGTTGGATGGTTGGTTGGTTGTTGTAGTTAAGCATAAGTGGGATGTGCGTAGAGTAGATCGAGAGTAGATAAGTCGTTAGGAAGTAGCTAGAGTAGAGGCCTGACTATATAAATGCGGGGAAATTCCATCAGTGTACACTCTGTTTTAAGTTTCCATTGTACGTTAACGATCACCAGAAGCGTTATTTGGATGAATTCGCTGTAAATGATAGCATTTGACCGAATTTCAGCAAAATAAGCTCCACTGGGATCGTTAGAATTCCAAGGACCCTGTCTGGGGGCAAATAAGGCTTCCTGAGATCGTTAGAGTTCCGTACCTGCTTCCAAACTATAAGTTACTAAAATGGGAAAACCACCTGAACTATCAGCACGCAGCAACGCGTCTGTTTGAACGTCCTCCACTCGTTGGATACTATTGGACGAGTGAAGATACCGTTCAGTTTCAGGTGGTTTATTTATAGTTGCAGTGCTGTATCATATCGACCTTTTTTACTTGTTACGTATCACTTATGCAGAGACATTGTCCTACAAATATTCACAAACAATTACTTTGGCGATTCTCAACATCTAGTTTGAGCCATCTACAGTGTCTTCACCGCAGTCCTCATTCTGCTCAGACAGTGCCCAGACGGACACCCCTCCGCCGCAGACGTGGAACGTAGCCCAGCCATCTTCCTCAATGGTGATTGAATCTTCACAACTACCGGTCAGGTCTTCCCAGACTTCCCCTGCACGATGCTCTCCGACAAACATTCTCTTCTCACCGTCATCTCCGTTTGAGATGACCACTGCGCAACCCGAGCCTTCAAACTCTTCCAATCCGCGACGAACCCAACCAATGGTGTTGGGATGATCGAAATAGTCTTCCTGCTCTCCATAAGCTTTGTTGCAACGAGCTGACAACAGAATGTCCAAAATCTCTTTTTTGCCCTCCACCGGTTCAGGTCCGCCAATCCCGTAATAATCGCCGTAAAAGACGACGGGATATCCGTCACGACGCAGTAGCGTCAGTGCATACGCGCTCGGCTTGAACCAATCGCCAACCCAGGATTCGAGCGCCTCGTGGGGCTGCGAATCGTGGTTATCCACAAAAGTCACCGCATGGGTTGGATGAGTCTGAACCAAGGTGTCGTCAAAAATTTTGGAAAGATCGAAATTGCGTCCAGCCAATGAGGCCTCATGAAATTTATAGTGAAGCGATACGTCAAACAAGTCAATTTGATAATCCACTGTATCTAAAAAGGTACGACAAGCATCCAGGTTGGGATTCCAGAACTCACCGACGATATAGAAATCTTGCCCGCGTTTGCGGATCATCTCTGCAGTAAATTCCTTGATAAACTCATGGTTAATATGTTTGATCGCATCCAGTCGGAACCCACCACATTGTAGCGTATCGATCAACCATTTGCCCCACTCGATCATCTCATGCCGTACATCCGGGTGGTTATAATCTATATTCGCAAACATCAGATAATCATAGTTGCCAAACTCATCATCGACGTTTTCATTCCAGGTTTTGTTCTCGCCGGCAATGCGGAACACACCCGTACGTTCTTCTTTTGCATCAAAATCGGTGCCGTTGAAGTGTTCGGATGTCCATTTAAAGGAAGAATATTCGTTGCCCCGGCCCGGGAATGTGAACTTCGTCCAGCCTTCGATCTCGAATGGCTCGGAAATCTCCTTCGTTCGATCATTGGGATCAACCTCGATCACTTTAAAGACTTCCTTCTCATCTGCTCCGGCCTTGTGATTCATTACGAGATCCACATAAACGACAATGCCGCTCTTCTGACATTCTGCGATGGCTTCCACCAGTTCCTGCTTGGTGCCATATTTCGTGCGTACCGTACCCTTTTGATCAAATTCACCCAGATCGTACAAATCATATACGCCATAACCTGTATCCTCTGCAGACACTGCCTTTGTTACAGGAGGCACCCATACAGAGTCTATGCCTTTTGCTTTCAGTTCCGGGGCCATGTCAGCCAGTCGCTTCCAATGATTTCCGTCTGCAGCCAAATGCCATTCAAAAAACTGCATCATGGTATGATTTCTCTTCATCACAAACCGACCTCCTTGATTTGCATTCGAAGCGGACCGCGGAACGGATAGGGTATCGCCGTTGTTCGTTCGTGCTAACCAAGTTATAACCCGATTGCCCTATGTTTCAATCATGAAAATGAAAGAATGTTAAGAAATTCAAAGAATTTTTTTTGTAAAGCACTGAAAACAGCACGATAAATACATAAAAAACGTAAACATCATCAAATCCGTTTATAATCCATCCATTCGTCAGGTAAAAGAGAACGATACGGCTCCTGCGTGAAACGGTCATCAACTAGCACGAGCACACCCTTATCTTCTTCCGTTCGAATGAGCCTGCCCCCAGCCTGAAGCACTTTATTCATGCCTGGGAAAACATAAGCATAATTAAAACCGTTACGTCCTGATTTATCAAAATAATCCTTAAGCACGTTGTTCTCCAGACCAATCTGCGGCAACCCTGCTCCTACAACGACAACGCCATTCAGACGGTCTCCTGGCAGATCGACCCCTTCCGAGAACACACCGCCCATTACAGCAAAAACAAGACGTGTGCGCTCGGGATGCGGCTGGAAAGCCGCCAGGAACTGCTCTCGCTCCTGTTCGTTCATACCTTGCTCCTGCATCACCGTATCCGCATCGCTGGCCCCCGGAAGCTGTGTATATGCTTGATAGATTTCACGCATGTACGGATAAGAAGGGAAAAAGACCAGCAGGTTGCTGCGCGGCCACTCGGATACGAGCTGCTGTAACATCTCGGCAATCGGGCGTTTGGATCGCTCCCGGTCTTTATAACGCACAGACAGAGGCATGAGCCGAACATCCAGCTGTTCCCGGTGGAACGGCGACGGAATCTGCAATGTGTAGTCCTCTTCCTCTGCCCCCAGCATATCACGGTAATAACGAAGAGGTGACAAGGTTGCCGAGAAATGAATGGTTGAGCGGAAGCCCTTCGCCGTCTGACGCAGTAGCAAAGATGGGTCCAGACAGAACAGTTTCACCCGTACCTCGCTTCGTACACACTCTGCATAGGTGATAAAACGCTCGTCATATAACCTGGCAATTCGTACGAAGTTCTGTGCTGTAAAATAGGCATCGAGCAGCAGCTGATCCATCTCAGCATTGCCAGATCCACCCTCGGCCAGACATTGCTCCGCCACCATGACAAAAGGCTCAAGCCGTTCAATCAGCTCCTCTGGCGCTTCTTGCTGAATGATCCTGCCCTCTTCTCCGCCGTTCTTACGAAGGGTGATCAGATACTTGTCGATGGCCCCGGTATAATCCACAATCGCTTTGGCGGCAGGCACACTGCTGCCCAGCGTCTGGAACTCTCTTTTGACATCGAGAAAAACGGCCTTTTCCAACTCTGCCGAGAACATCATACGCCCACGATCCACCAGATTATGTGCCTCATCTACTAGCAGCACCGTCTTGCGCTTCTGTTCCTCCAGCATCCGTTTGAGTGAAATACGCGGATCGAAAATGTAGTTGTAATCGCAGATCACCGCATCGGCTGCATATGCCGCATCCAGCGAGAACTCAAACGGACACACCCGATGTTTGCGGGCATACTGCTCAATGACTGGCCGTGTCATCAACGTTTCATGTTCCAGCATGTCCAGCACAGCACCATTAATTCGGTCATAATACCCTTCACACATGCCGCATTGTCCTGTATCGCAGGCTTCCTCGTCCTTGAAGCAAATTTTGTCCTTCGCCGTCAGGCTGATGACATGCATGTTCAACCCTTCTGCCTGCATCCGGGCAAAAGCCTCCTCCGCCGCCACTCTCGTTGTCGTTCTCGCGGTCAAGTAGAACAAACGACTGGCCTCACCTTCACCGATGGCTTTCACCGTAGGAAAGAGCACGGACATGGTTTTGCCGATGCCTGTAGGTGCTTTGGCCATAAGTCCCTGTCCTTCACGAATCGTTTTGTACACTGCACCTGCCAGCTTACGCTGTCCTTCCCTGTATTTGCGAAAAGGAAACGGCAACTCGCGCACACTAACGTCCCGCTCCGCTTCATAAGCAACAATCATCTCCGCATACGGCGCATATCCGGCGATAACTTCTCCTGCAAACTGCTCGAGCTCCTGCCGCTCCGCCATGCGGCGAAACCGCCGCTCTTCACCCGTCACCGAATGCACATACGTCAACTGCACCTGCATCCGCGGCTCATCATGCTGAGCGGCATACATAAAGGCATACATCTTCGCCTGGGCCCAGTGCACGTCGAGGCCGCCTTCCAGTTCGTCCAGGTTACCCGCCGTGGATTTGATCTCATCCACCGTTAATTGCCCCTCCAAGCGAATCAAGCCATCACATCGGCCTTCAATGACGTAGGTCAAATCCCCATGTTGAAGCTCGGCTTCGAGTACAACTTCTTTTAAATCCTCTTCGGTATATGCCTTCTGCACACGCTGATGGATTCGCGTCCCCTCCTGCATCGAGGCATTGGTGCGGAATCCCGGACGGATGCTGCCGCTCCGATAAACATACTCGACCAGTGGCCTGACTGATATCCGAATTGTTGTTTTCATACGATCACCCGTTCTGCTTGTAGTGGTTCTACTTTATCATGAAACAGGTTCCTCTAACCAGATTATTGGCAAATTGGACTCGTCCGTTCCCGTATGCTATGTTGAGTTGTATGAAGCGAACGCTCTGCTTCTCCAGCTTATTTCTGTCCTCTACGTTCTCGCGTGTAAAAGTATAGGCAAACTTATTTTGAATTTACGTATAAAGAGGAGGCAAACTTCCTATGTATATTTATTTGATCCCATCCCCGTTACCGGATGCACTTGCGGCATATCCACATCTGACACTGCGAGCTGAAGGTCAGGTACTTCTCGCTATGGAAACCACTGATCGTCTGCTGGATATTGAGTCAGATGAACAGGTAGCTTCTTATGAAGCATTCGATGATGCAGGAGCATGGGCAGGCGGTGGATTTGCTGTGCTGAACAACATTCCTGTAACCGAAGATGGCCGGAATGATTTTGAGGAACGTTTTAAGAACCGTGCCCGCAAAGTTGAAGATGAACCTGGATTCGTCGGTATTCGTGTACTCCGTCCATTGAAGGGTGATACGTATGTCGTGCTGACACTGTGGCAAACAGAAGAACATTTCAAAGGCTGGCAACAATCGCAAGCTTATAACCACGCCCATCGTAACCGCAGCACTAGTGAGGGCCTGACCGCGCAGAAGCCAACTATGTTCCCGCGACCTTCATTTGTGACCACATATACAATCGAGTAGAGAGAGTAGAGTTGGCGAGTCACGATTAGTTGGAGTTGCTTGGCTCAAACGCCTAAATAAGGCTTTATGAGATCGTTAGCGCATTCCCTCACTCTTTCCCTTTACTCAAGAAAACCACCACTGTCTTCCCAGAAGAACAAAGTAAAATACCCGTAATTCAGACTGAGAAGACTGAATTACGGGTTTTAAATTTAAACTTTAATCACACTAGCGCCATGTTCCAGCTTAAGCACCCTATTTCCTCTATATCCGCTGCTACGCATCAACTTACAACGGACGTAATGCCACGGATTCACGCGCGTTCAACTGCTCCACCATAGACAGCCATTCCTGCGGTTTGTTTGGAAGTACAGCATAGTAACGGTTCAGGAAATCGGACACCAGACTGGCTGGCAGTTCCGCAAGAGACTCATCACCCGGCATAAAGCACAGGTCCAATCCTCCCACAGCTTCACCGTCACCTTGCCAGGATGGATGAACATAAGGGAAGTCCAGGCGCTGATACCCCAGATGGGACAGCACTTCACGGCGTACATAAGGGTCCATCGGTTTGATACCGCCAAACGCGTGATCCTGAGTCAAATATGGATTGTAGATTTCAGCAAACATGCCGAACAACGATTTACCATTAGCAGCGGCGAGCTGCTGCAGATCAAGCTTGCGATGATTCGCCAAGAATGCGCCGATTCCCAAACCTTCGCGTCCGATAATCGTAAAATCAGTCATGGCCACATTCCAGTCCTCATAGTAACGGTACTCCGTCGCACCAACCACTTGGCCTTCATGTACAGCGACAAACACCCGAATGCCCGGGTCTTCCAGTGGTTCAGCCCATAACGGGAAATCGAGCACTTCCTCTGGCGGGAAAATGTCCTGCATCAACTTGTGCATTTGAGCAAACAACGGGTCCTGAATGGATGTAATACGTGTAAATTCCATAGATAAAAGCCTCCCTATTTAGATATGTATTTACTTAAAAGGATTACGCCACTCCATCAGAGCCGCGTAATGACAAGATTCCTCGTCATCCAGATAATCGGTAGCCACTCCAACAGGCATACGCCCGCATCGTAGCAGAAAAGAAATAACCGGGTCATGCCTCTCTCCAGCGGCAACCTGATCCAGATACTGTTGTGCTGACATTTGCTCAGCTACCTGGTGATATCCAGGCATCCGCCCTGCTCCAAGCAAACGATCCATCCCCTGTGCAATCACAAGATGGTACATCGCCTGCATCATCAGCTGGGCCAGCCCCCACTTACGATACTTCGGACGGACACAGAGGTCAACAATGTATAGCGTGTTCCCATCCGGCCGGTGATTGCGGATATATCCATCATCTGTGACCTCTGCCCACGTATGGCTGGATGGGTTCGCAGCATCCCACTGCATTCGCAGTGAAGTCATCGAGCCAGCCAGTTCCCCATCCACCTCGATGCAGATGGCTCCTTCAGGATAATGCTGAATATGGCTACTAAGTTGCTCTTGGTTCCAAAGAAGTTCCTCCGGATATGGGGGTGGGAAGCTCTCTGCCTGGATACGAATAAGCTCTTCAAAGTCATGGGCCACATAATTGCGGATGACCGCTGTAGCTCTACCATGTTTACCACTTCCACCGGGTGCCGTTATCAGCATTTCTTTGACATACATCCCGCTTAACCCCTCCTTTGTACAGCTTTAATCAGCTTCCAAAAACAGATCTATTCCCAATCGGTGTACAGATCTGTACGGCGGTCACGCCAAGTTGTTACCGAGCCACGTTCGCGCACCTCGTACAGCAAATCCAGATCGAGATCGGCCGTTACAATCATATCGTTGTTAATCTCACCTTCCGCAAGAATGCCGCGCGGCGGAAATGGCACATCATTCGGGGTAATGATCGCAGCTTGTCCGTAATTGGCACGCATGAAATCCACTGTAGGCAGATGGCCCACCGTTCCCGTTAATACAACGTAAACCTGATTCTCCACCGCGCGAGCATGACTCGTATACCTTACCCGGTAAAATCCGTGGCGGTCGTCCGTACAGGAAGGACAGAAAATCACATCTGCTCCCTTGGCTTTCGCCATACGCACAATTTCGGGAAATTCAATATCGTAACAAGTCAGCATCGCAATGCGGCCTTTATCCGTATCAAACACTTCCAGTCCGTCACCTGCAGCCATATTCCACTCCGTTACTTCGGTCGGCGTAATATGAATCTTCGCCTGACGTGCAATCCGTCCATCCGGGTAGAACATATGCGCTGTATTGTACAGCTTGCCTTCCCGCCGGATAACGTGAGTGCCTCCGATCAGATGCATGTTGTATTTGGCTGCAAGGGAGACGAACAACTGCTCATACTGCTCTGTAAAATCAGGCAAATCTTCAATCGTTAACGCATTCCCTTGTGCGTCTCCAATGGACATTAATTGTGTTGTAAAAAATTCAGGAAACAGCACAAATTCCGTTCCGAATTCGGAAGCTGTCCGTATGTAATGCTCCGCCTGGGCGGCAAATTCCTCAAATGAGCGGATCGTTTGCAATTGGTATTGTACAGCGGATACCCGCAGTTTCATAAGTCCCACACCTCCACCAGTATTGTGGTTATATTGTATCAATGATCCGACGATTTATCTAATGCTATAGCTACGGAGGTAAGGCAATGTAGCGACAATACTTACACGTTATTCATCCCTCTACATCCTTCACTTTTATACAAAAAAGCCTCTTCATATGATGAAGAGGCTTTAGAAGACTCATTTATTCAATCCAATACCTAGAACCCATTTATCTAATCAAATGCCTGGAACCCTTTTATTCAATATCCGAACGTTTCGCAATATTGCCGTCACCAAAGATGATTTGATCCATCTCAAACTCAACTTTGATTTTATCTAAAGGTGTCTCCCTAAGTTCAGTATCTTTATCCATAAACTGATTTAATTCGAAACTACCCTCATAAGGCGTGGAAGCTCCAGATTTGATGGGTTCATCATATTTAACGTTTAGTGACTTGATCTCATTATCGAACATGTCTTTGAAGGTAATGACCCCCTGAAACCCTTTAATATCCTTGTCCGAAATGTTCTTCAAGTCAAGCGTCATATGTATAACATCGCTGAAGATCCATTTATTCGTGTCTTTCAATGTCACACTTTTTTTGATTAAACCAACCTGCACAGACTCATCCAACAGTTTTAGTTGACTTTGTTTCTTTGCTTCAGCTTCTTCCTGTTTTCTCTTGATTTCTTCCTGTCTCTTCTTCTCTTCTTCCTCAAGCTTCAGCTGTCTTTGCTTCTCATCGGTTATAATTTGTCCCACCGTTTTAGTAGAAAGATCGGTATTGCTACCCATTGAATATAAAATGGCTTTTCCCAAGAGGTCTTTATCTTCTTGCGTGATTTCAGTGCTATTCTTGATATCCTCGGGTACCGTTTCTGAATATAGTTTTTCGGTTAACGGCTTACCACAAGCCACCAGCATAATCGTCATCAAACCAATCACTATAGACAACTTGAACCCTTTATTCGCAGTACGTTTCTTCAACTTTACACAACCCTTTCGAATTCGGAATAATTGGCAACAAACACGTCATACTTCACACGTCATAGATGGAAAATATATGTAAGCAACACGCACTCTACTCTGTATAACTTTCACAGAATTTAAATCATCTAACTTCAGAACGCCCAGGCACCAACCCATTTTTTAATGATCTTTTTCCAGCAATCTTGTATGCTTCCTTTACTAAGTATCTTCCTAAATCACACCCCCTCAGTAACTTTATATCGGTTGAAACAACAATAAAATTAGAAGAAAAGATCGATAACTCACCTATGGATGCTCAGCCTCAGCAATCGACCTTACTCTCTGTTCCCCCAGCATCGACTGTGTAAATCCAATCCATTCCCGGGTAGCAAAAGACAGATACCGATCCTTCCGCCAGATCATACCGAGCTGCCAAGGAATGACCGGTTCAATAACCGGAATGATCCGTACGCGCATATGATCAACCTCACGGCAGATCGTTTCCGGTAGCAAGGCCACACCCAGATTCGCCGCAACCATCGCACTTAACAGATCCCACTGGGAACTCTCATAGACCACACGCGGCTGGAATCCAGCTTGCTGGCAAGCCGCAATAATGCGGTCATGGAGCGCAAAATCTTCCCGAAACAAAACAAACGCATCCTGTTCCAGTTCATGGAGTGCGACCGACTCCTTTTCAGCAAGGGGATGGGAAGGATGCACGAGCAGATTAAGCTTTTCCTGAACAAACACAAAATGATCAAGCAGTTCATCGACCGTTGGCAACACCGCCACACCGATATCCAGCGCACCACTGATGACATCAGCCTCCACTTTTTTCGCCCCATCCTCGAACAATTGAATGCTCACTTGAGGATACGCTTTGTGGAACTCCCCGATAATCATCGGAAAGAAACTCGACCCCACCATTGGCGGCAGACCGATGCGCAGATGTCCCTTCTTCAGATTCATCAGATCGTCCAGCTCGGACGAAAGACTGCGGAACGATTTTTCAATCTCCAGCGCCTGCCGAAAAAAAACATGCCCGGCATCTGTTAGCTGCACCTGTTTACCGTAGCGATCCAGTAAGGTTACGCCAAGTTCCTCCTCCAGACTTTTAACGGTTTTACTAATTGTAGGCTGGGTGATATACAGCACCTCGGCGGCCTTTGTAAAGCTTTGTTGCCTTGCAACTTCGAGAAAATATTGCAAATGACGAATATCCATCTTTTCCTCCCCCTCCTATCCTGCTAGTCAAATCTATTTTAACTATAGACAAACGGAATAGTAAACATTCTTAATATGCATTTTACTCATGAAAGAATGCGTTGTAAAATTTGTGATACGAAGCAACGTTTCCATTCATTTTCATAATCATACGAATTAAATCGATCAGATACATGTTGATATACAAGGAGGGATTTGCGTGAAAAAATGGGGTGTCGGGATTGCACAAATTGCGTTATTAATGGTTTTTTCACTGCTGATGGACCTGCTGGCCCGTACTCTCCACCTGCCTGTACCTGGCTCCATTCTCGGAATGATCGTGCTGTTCATCTTGTTACAAACTGGCGTGGTGAAGCTTCGGTGGATTGAGGTCGGAGCGGCGTGGCTACTTGGTGAACTACTGTTATTCTTTATCCCGTCGGCGGTCGGCATCATGAACTACATGCCCATGCTGGAGCATGACGGATTGCAGATTTTATTTATCGTGCTGCTAAGCACGTTTCTGGTTATGGCCTGCACCGGCCTCGTTGCTACACGCATTGCCAAACGAAAGGAGCGTCACACCGGATGATTGGACTTTTATGTTTGTTGTTAACGGTCGGAATCTACATGGTTGCCAAGAGAATGTATCGCAGTCTGCCCAAAGTATATCTGTCACCGCTACTTATTACGCCGCTACTCGTTGTAGGCGTACTCCTATTAACCGGAACGGATTATGCCGCATACAGCAGCGGAGGCAAATGGCTTAGCCTTTTGCTACAACCTGCTACGGTCGCTTTTGCGGTACCGCTCTACACCTTCTTCCATGTGCTCAAAAAACATATTTCCGAGATTGTCATCAGTGTTATGACCGGATCGGTTGTTGCCGTACTCTCCTCGGCTATGCTTGCAAAATGGTTGCACCTCGACTCCGGCTTGATTCACAGTCTGATTCCGCGCTCGATCACAACGCCCATTGCGATGAATGTATCGGCTTCCATCGGAGGCATCCCGGCAGTGACGGCCGTATTTGTGATTATGACGGGGCTACTTGGGGCTATTATGGGGCCTTCCATCGTCAAAATGCTGCGTATTGATGGCGAGATTGCACGCGGTACACTCCTCGGAACAGGTGCTCATGGCACAGGAACTTCGAAAGCCTTTGAGCTGAGTTCATTGACAGGAACGATCTCCAGTATCTCCATGGTTTTGGCTGCACTCTTCACTTTAGCCGTCGCTCCCGCGCTCTCTAAACTTATTTTCCCATAATAGTTGGAATAATCCCTTTTTTTTGAAATATTATTGTTGTATTAAAGCCCTTTCTTCCTTACAATAAAGACAGGTTTTAATGTTAATATTGCGGGGGAGATGCGATGAAAAGAACCGGAATGAAGAGATCTCTGGACCGTCTCGGACGAATTGTCCTTCCTAAAGAAATGCGGGATACAATGGAAATCCATATCGGCGATCCGCTTGAATTTTTCATTGAAGGGAAAGAGTTGATTTTAAGAAAGTACAAATCAACATTGTGTATTTTTTGCGGTGACGTGGATACGGAAATGTATTTCAAAGAGCAATTCATCTGCCGGACTTGTGCAATTCAACTAAAACACCCAGATGACACTCCCGACTGGTTCGTACCTGAAAACAAACAGGTTTCTGCACCCAAAGAACGTCCTGTTGCTAAACCCGTAGCTTCCTCAGCTTCCTCTTGGGAAGAAGGAGATGCTGCGAGCAAGGACTACCCCGACCTGCGGCCAAAGACGGCGCGCATGCTGCAACAGATGAAAGAGATTATCGAACAGCACCCTGGACTCGCTCAACAGCAAATTGCGGAGAAACTTGGCATTAGCCAGGGACGTGTCTCTCAACTAAAAAAGCTATTATAGCTAGAATTTTGATACTCATGAATATACAACATACTTCCAAGCAGGAAGTTACACTGAAAAAGAACCCATTGTTCCATCGGGTTCTTCTTTTTTGTCACTATTACTTTATGCCTGTACGATATCCATATCCATATTGCTTTCTTCTTCTTCCAGTCTGTGCAGACTAACCAGTAACACGGCGATATTGGCTACAAGTAATACTGCCGGGAGAGGTATAGCCGCATATTGTGCATAGATTAGGTGGCTTCCTACAGCTCCGATCAGAATGAACGTTAGTATGCCTGAAGCCAGAATACGGGTACGCGGAATGAGCAACCCAACCGCACTAAGCAGTTCCAACGCACCGATCAAGTACATTGTCCAAGTAGGGTAAGAGAAACTCTCGAAGGTGTCAATCATCATCTCCGCTCCCGTAACTTTCGTATATCCCGTCATGACGAAAACACCCGCCAGCACCACCAAAAAAACATATCCCAACACTCTTTTCATATCTTCCATCTCCCATTCATCCAAGTATTATTTTGAGAATCTTTAACTTATTGCTAATCTCTTCTGCACAAAAATCAGCAAAATACAGTATGTATTGCAGCACTCATCTATGTAAAAGTTCCCTAGAAGAAACTGTAGTTTACTCAGGTTCCTCTGGAACTTGGATAAGGTTCTAATTTCCGAGGTTTATCCACTGCTCTGGTTGTGTGACTGCTCACCCGGAAATGGTATGTACATTTATAATACGCATTATTACTCACAAACTTACTTTTATGAAGTGAGTATATAATAATAAGATAATTTCTTCAAGTAATTTTTTGTGAAATGATGTATAATACATACAAAAGGTATGTTACAGTATATTTTGTAGTGACCACCTTTGACTTGAAGGTGCTTTTATTTTTCAGAGCGGCAGAAACTTTTGTCCTTTTATATAGGTTATATTGCACATTTGCCATGAATCGAGGTGAAACACGTTGAAGCTGAGAAAAGTAAAATCCCCAAGCCCTTGTCTGATTACACAAGCAATGGACATCATCGGGAAAAAGTGGGTACTGCTGATTATGTATCAGCTGCTGTCCGGACCAAAACGGTTCACGGAACTGGAAGCCGAGATGGCAATTAGCGGACGTCTGTTATCGGAGCGTCTGAAAGAGATGGAGACGGAAGGCATCGTAACCCGGCATATGTATCCCGAGATTCCGCCCCGTGTGGAATATGAACTTACCCCTAAAGGTAGAGCGATTGAACCTGTCATTAATCAAATCTACAGCTGGTCTTCGGACTGGTTAAAAGAACAGCAACAATTGAAGTAGTTCAGATACAAACTACAACAAGAGGTCTTATTTCACCCTAAGTTTTATACGAAAAACGCCTGCACCCGGAACCACAGAGAACATGGTTCGGGGTCGCAGGCGTTTTTGTGCGCTAACGATCTGTTTAAGCTTTGATCTTTACTGGCAGACCGGAGTCCACGGATTCCTGTGCAGCGACAGTAATTGCCTGTGTACGGCAGGCATCTGCGTAATCGGACAAAATGCGGGAACGATCTCCCGTGCGAAGTGCATGAATAAATGCTTCATTCTCCCGTTCATAGGGATTCTGTCCTGCTGAAACCTCAAGTCCTGCCATCGGATGCGAAGCCGCGCTCGGTAGCAGAAGGCGGTCGGGCGTCCAGTCCCATACACCGGCATCCGTGTAGAATTGCAGCCCTGCTCCACCCTCGCCGTCAGGCAGTAAACACGTATTCGCAATGCTTGCAATCGCACCACTTTCCAGCTTCAGCGTCACATTAGCGACATCATCAACCGTCACATGCTCATGTTTCTCATGCATGCTACGTTGGACTGCTACGGCATAAACTTCCGTCACTTCGCCTGCGCAGAAACGCAGTAGATCCACAATATGGGTTGTCTGCTCCACAAACTGACCTCCCGATCCGTCTTGACGGCGCCACCAACTAACGCCAGGCATACCGCCCATCCAGCGTCCTAGAGCCATGCCCACCTTTTGCTCCTGCATGGCTTGTCTCATGACCTGCGCAGCACCCTGATAACGGAAATGATATCCTACAGAGGTTAACAAAGAAGACTGTCGCACTTGCTCCAATATACTGAGTGGTACGTCCATTCCTGTGCTCAATGGTTTTTCCACCAGGAACGGAATGCCCCGTTTGATCAACTCTGACTCAATGAATCCGTGAGACATGGGAGGCACACAGATATATACGGCATCCAGTTTCTCACCGTCCAACATATGTTCAAGCTCATCGTATCCCGTTGCATCATACACGGAGGCCATCGCTTCTGCCTTTTCGAGTGTTGTTCCACATACACTTGCGACACGAACACCTTCCATGCGTGTAAGAATATCTGCGTGTACTTTACTAAACCAGCCTGTTCCTATGATTCCGATCTGCAATGTCATGGATGTAATCCCCTCTCTGTTACGCGCTTACATGTTCCATTCGACCCCACTCGGCAAATTCCTGCTCCCCTAGCTCTTGCCGGATGCTTCCAGCAACAGTTGATCCAATTCCTTAGCGTAGGTTGCTACCTGCTGTTCTGACCAGCCAAGCTGTTCTGCCATATACATGCTGACTGCTGATCTATAACGGCGTACCTCATCGATGCGGAAAAATAAATCACCCGTTCGCCGTACCCAGAAATCGGCTGGCGTTGCCGTCATCTCTTCCTCCATCGCGTAACGAAGCATCAGCAAAAGCTCTTGCGACATGCCGTGAAGCTCTGCCTTGGCTCGCGGGTCAGGCATGCGCTCATACAGCGCATCCACGTTGGAGCCGTACGTACGGGCAAGCCGTTCCGCCGCTTTCCGGTCCAGACCTAGCGCAACGCCATCCTTGATCTTGCGTTCGGTGTACGTGACGTATCCGGCCGAACCGCCAACATCCCCCCCGGAGATCGGCATCTTTTTGGTTACACAAGGTCCCGGGGTGTAACCAAACTCTTGTTGCATCTGACGCGCAACCAGATCCACGACCATCTCGGCCATTTTGCGATACCCCGTCAATTTACCTCCAGCAATGGTAATCAGGCCGGAATCCGATACCCAGACTTCATCCTTACGCGAAATCTCTGAAGGGCCCTTGCCCTCCTCATGGATCAGTGGACGCACGCCTGCCCAGCCTGACTCCACATCCTCTGCACGAATCTGGACATCCGGGAACATGCCGTTCACTGCATCAATGACATAATCACGGTCTGATTCCGAAATTAACGGATGAGCCGGGTCATCACGGAATACTGTATCGGTTGTACCTACATAGGTTTTGCCATCCCGCGGCACCGCAAAGACCATACGTCCATCTGGCGTATCAAAATAAACCGCTTGCCGTAGCGGGAATCGTGCGCCGTCAAATACCAGATGAATGCCTTTGGTCATCTGTAGCGTTTTACCCTGGCGTGAGCCATCCACTTCACGGAGGGTATCCACCCATGGCCCTGAAGCATTGATTACTTTTTTCGCCATAAGTTTGTAACGATTCCCGTTTAGTTGATCCATCACATGGATGCCTGTTATCGTTCCATTCTCCTTCTGAAAAGAAGTTGCTTTCATATAATTAACAGCCAGCACCCCGTGCCGCACTGCTTCCTTCATGACTTCAATCGTAAGTCTCGCATCATCCGTCCGGTACTCCACATAACGTCCGCCTCCCAGCAGTCCCTGCTTCCGCAGCAGAGGCTCACTTGCAGATGTATCACTGGCGTTCAGCATCTGGCGACGTTCACTGCGCTTCACTCCAGCAAGTCGGTCGTACACCATCAGACCCATAGATGTACTGAAACGGCCAAACGTGCCTCCCGTGTATATGGGCAATAACATCGGTTCCGGTGTTGTTACATGTGGCCCATTCTCATAAACCACCGCCCGCTCTCTTCCAACCTCGGCTACCATCTTCACTTCAAACTGCTTCAGGTAGCGCAAGCCGCCATGAACCAGTTTTGTGGAACGACTCGATGTGCCTGCCGCGAAATCCTGCATCTCCACCAGTCCCGTCTTCAATCCACGAGATGCCGCATCCAGTGCAATGCCGGCACCTGTAATGCCGCCACCAATCACCAATACGTCAAAATGTGCATTCGACATTTGTTCCATGTATTCGGTTCGTTTTGCCGCCGAGAACGTTGCTGTCATGTAAAAACCCTCCATAATTTCCCTTATTTTTCTCTAAAAAACAACAAAAAAAGGACCACGTCATTCGTTCAGCAATTGCTGAACGCACGTGGTCCCTCCCGATCTCCAGACATCATTTTTTAACTTGTAACCTAATCCTATCACAGATTTTCGGTGGCGTGAAGGCCTGATTTGACACATTATTCAAAAAAATTTAAAAAACTTTTTTTGTGCAAGGATGGAATTTCAAAGCAACCCACTAACTCTACAATTTTCCTTATTGTGGACAATACTTTCTCTCCATCCAGGAATATAATCCCTGTAAATTAAGTATCATTTTCCACCAGTAAATATCATTTATAACATATGTTTAACGAAAAAGTACAAATAACCATTTGCCTATAATGAGGAAGACGTAATTCTATTTTATTTAAAAGCCATGGCCGCCTTGATCGCTCGCTGCCAACCCGAATACAGCTGCTCCCGCTCGTCCTGGGCCATCACAGACTCAAAGACTCGCTCCGTATGATCATGTTGATTCAGTTCTTCTGTATTTGACCAGAACCCCACGGCTAGGCCCGCAAGATAGGCTGCACCGAGAGCTGTCGTTTCGTTCACTGATGGACGCTCCACAGGAATGCCCAGAATATCACTCTGGAATTGCATCAGGAAATCATTCGCCGCAGCACCTCCGTCAACACGTAACGTATGTACGGGGTATCCAGAATCGGTCACCATGGCCTCCAGTACATCCTTGGTCTGATAAGCCAGCGCCTCAAGTGTCGCGCGGATAAAATGCTCCTTCGTAGTGCCACGAGTAAGGCCAAATACAGCTCCTTTCACATCGCTGTCCCAATACGGGCTTCCGAGTCCCACAAAGGCAGGCACCATATAGACCCCGTCCGTCGAAGGCACTCGCTTCGCATAGTCCTCACTGTCTTTGGACGAACGAAGCATGCGAAGACCGTCCCTCAGCCACTGCACGGCTGAACCTGCTACGAAAATGCTGCCTTCCAGCGCATATTGAACTTTACCATCCACACCCCAGGCAATCGTTGTAATCAGCCCGTGATCCGATTGTACAGGCTCCTCGCCCGTGTTCATCAACATGAAACATCCGGTACCGTATGTATTTTTCATACTCCCCTGGATATAACATCTCTGACCAAACAATGCAGCCTGCTGATCCCCTGCCGCACCCGCGATCGGAACCCTGTGGCCGAAGAAATGGTAATCTGTCGTATGTGCATATATCTCGGAAGAGCCCCGCACTTCAGGCAGCATCGCCTTAGGGATATCCAGAATATCCAACAATTTATCATCCCACTGCAACTCATAGATGTTATACATCAGGGTGCGCGAAGCATTCGAAACGTCCGTAACATGGGTACCGCCACTGAGTTTCCAGATCAACCAACTGTCGATGGTGCCGAACAGTAACTCCCCTTTCTCCGCCCGTTCACGTGCACCAGGGACATGATCCAGAATCCATTTTACTTTTGTACCCGAAAAATAGGGGTTAATCAGCAAGCCTGTTTTCTGATGAAACAGGTCGTCCAGCCCTTGCGTTTTCAACTCATCACAGATGGATGCTGTCTGTATGGACTGCCATACCACTGCGTTATAGATCGGTCTGCCGGTTTGCTTATCCCACACCACTGCGGTTTCCCGTTGATTGGTGATGCCGATACCTGCAATCTGTGCAGGTTTGATGCCACTCTCCGCCAGACAGGATGCCATTACGGCGAGGATCGAACTCCAGATTTCGTTGGCATTTTGCTCTACCCAGCCCGGTTTGGGAAAATACTGCGGGAACTCTTGCTGTGCCATATGCACAATCTCGCCGCTATGGTTAAACAGAATTGCCCGGGAGCTAGTTGTGCCCTGGTCCAGAGCCAAAATAAATTTTTCCATACCTTGTGCCTCCAGTGTGTAATTATAATGTAAGCGTTTTCCCAAAATACTTGATCAAATCATCATTGGATGTCGTTACAGCCGCCGCTCCCACACCGAGTGCAAGTTCCACTTCTTCAGGTGTACGAATCAGCCCCCCTGCAATGATGGGAATACCTGTCCGTTCAGACACCTCCGCAATAATATGCGGAATGACTCCAGGCAATACCTCGATATAGTCGGGCTGTGTTTTGGCAACCAATTGGTAACTTTTCTCCAGTGCATGGGTATCCAGCAGGAACACCCGCTGAATCGCCGTAATGCCTTTTTGTTTCGCTTTCTGGATGATGCTGGCCCTTGTGGAGATCAGTCCAGCCGGACGAATATGCTGGCACAGATACTCTGCGGCGTACTCGTCGTTTTTCAGCCCTTGCACCAGATCGGCATGTAGCAAAATCTTCTTCCCATACCGCCGAGCCTGGTCCATCATACTTTGCAGTTGTGCAATATGCGTTTCTAACATGACCCCGTAAGTATATGGGCCTTCGATGATTGCTTCAAACTGCTTCATACTCTTCGCCGCTGGCAAAATACGTTGTCCCTCAAATGCCACCATCGTTCCCCCTGCATTCATCAGATGTCTATATTGTATAATTCGTCACACACCAACGGCAAGTGATTTGGGGGAAGTCACCAAATTCAAGAATTCAGGCGACATACCGCATATTCCTCCCGGCAAATTATCTTACACCGCAAAAAGACTGCTACTGCACTTTTCAATATGAAAAGCACCGTAACAGCCCGTATACATTACAACCAACGTATGATCACTATAAATTACCATGTAAATCCAAATATTTATTCTTAATCAATCAAGCCTGTGCATGTGGAACACGTGTCTCTGTCGCCGTCTCTGTCCAGCTATCGCTTTCCGCCAGGTGACCTGAACGCTTCACTTTCGTTTGCAGATACTTCTCATTAAATGCCGACCGATCTCCCCAGAGCGGAACGCGTCCGCCCACATTGAGTCCTGCTTCCTGCAGTGCAGCCAGCTTACGTGGATTATTCGTGATCAACGTAACCGGAGCTGACCGAAGTGCACGCAATACAGCAATCGCATCGTCATAATTACGCGCATCATCCGTGAAGCCAAGTTGCAGGTTCGCATCTACTGTATCCAGACCTTCTTCCTGCAAAATGTAAGCCATTGCTTTGCTGAACAGGCCAATGCCCCGTCCTTCATGATTCGCAAGATAGAACAGCGCACCTGCGCCATGTGCCGCAATCATCTTCATGGACTGCTCCAGTTGGAATCCGCAGTCACAGCGTTTGCTGCCGAAGATATCGCCTGTGTGACAGATGCTATGCATACGAATCAGCGCATCCTGCGCCTCAGCAAAATCGCCATACACCAGCACGCTGGATTGCTGACGCTCTGCCAGTTCAGCACCCGCAAGAGATGCGATTAGCTCGCCGCTTTCCATCGCTTTGTCCGTTTTCAGCCAGCTGTACCATTGAAATGTTCTCGTTTCCCCATCCAGATTGACCGGCAGTTTAATCGGTCCCACCAAATGTATGAATTCTTTTCCGCTCGGAAAAGTCTGGATTTTAGGGGCAAGCAGTTGAATAATATGTGAATTGATCATCGTTCGTTCCTCCTGTTAAGCATCTTCATCTCAAAATGTCTCATAATATTATGCATTCGCATCCGCTTTGATTTTGGATCACTTACTGACGTAATACATTAAAACGTCTTATTTTCAAGCTCTGCTCACAGCGAAATATTACGTATCTATATAATCCTCACTATAATTAGTTACTTAATGTAAGTTAGTTTAGAATAAAAATTATATTGTGTCAAGTAACTTTTATTTTTAAAGTAACTACTAATTTTATGTTAGGTAATGGACACAACCCATGTGTTTCATTTAAGGAAAATTGGGTATGAGTTTAGAAACTACTCATACACTATTGGTGTAGTCCACGAAGCCCAGCCTTAGTCTCTGATACTTCTTGCGTCAAACCTAATGATGAGGGGGTTAGCCTATGAACCGCCGTAGAAGAACCTGTTGGATAGCCATCATCATGGTCTGTGTCCTGCTAATCAGCGGATGCTCCATCTGGCCGGGACAGGATGATTCAGCATCCAGTAAAAAGGTAGCGCTTACATTGTGGTATTGGAATCGATCCATTGACGACAAACTCATTGCCAAGGCCAAAGAGGAATTCCCGAATATTGAACTGACTGCCCAGAAGATCGGTGGGGATTTCAAAGCCAAGCTCAAAACCACCCTCGCTGCACGCTCAGGCGAGCCAGATATCGTTGCACTTAACGACTGGATCATGGAGTTATTCCCGAGCGAGGATCGCTTCTATAACCTGTATGATCTAGGCGCAGGAGAGGTCGAAGACCAGTATTTGCCGTGGAAATGGAAGCAGGGCGTGACGCCAAATGGACAGATGATCGGCTTTCCGATGGACACGGGGCCGACAGCACTTTTCTATCGTGCAGACTTGTTCAAGGAAGCAGGGCTACCTTCCGAACCGGAGCAAGTTGCACGCCAGATTGATAACTGGGATGCCTACGCTGCTGCCGGAGAGCAGATTAAGGAGAAGTTTGGCGGAAAGGTTTTTCTGACCGATAATATCGGAAGCGTTTACAATCAGGTGCTTTCTCAAGCTGCAGAACGGTATTTCCGTCCTGACGGGTCGTTTATCGGCATGGATTCTCCTGCTGTACGCAAAAGCTGGGACACAGCCGTTGCTTTTAAGGAAAAGGGACTGCTTGCTAACGCTGACGGCTGGACACCCACCTGGAATGCAGCAATGAATAACGGCGAGATTGCCTCGTTCGTTGGTGCAGTCTGGATGAAGCAGGTGCTTCAGGAGGCGGCACCAGACACTTCGGGTAAATGGCGTGTTGCCCGAGCTCCTGGGGGAGATGGCAATAACGGCGGCTCCTTTCTCTCCATTTTAAAATCAAGCAAACATCCGAAAGAAGCCTTTGAATTGATTCGCTGGCTGCAAAGTCCAGAGAACCAACTGGAGCAGTATCAGACGCTCAACCTGTTCCCGTCAGCTCCAGGTGTGTTTGATAAACCAGCCATGAAAGAAGAGGAACCTTTCTTCGGCGGGCAAGCAACAGGCCCGGTATTCGCTGAATCCGCACAGCATGTGCCTGATGCTTTTTTTGGTGAACGATACCCTTCGGTACACAATATCATCACCCGTCGGCTGAACGATATTGCCAAACAGAACGCTGATCCACAGCAAGTCTGGTCAGATACGGTGCACCGCGTCGAGCGGGAATTACAGCGTTAAAGCATGCATGTGATCCGTAAAGGAGGAGTTGTTATGGCTGTCACCGAACCTCGCACGTCCCCTGATTCCGGGCCGTTCCAGCCTGATCTGGACCGGCAAAAATCACTTTGGGCCCGTATATGGGAGCATCGTGCGCTCTATGTTGCCATCTCGCCTTTTTACATTCTGTTCGCCGTGTTCGGTCTATTCCCGATCGCATTCTCACTGTATCTGGCTTTCCACAAATGGGATGGAATCGGTGTGATGACGTATAACGGCTTGAACAATTTTAAATATATGCTCACCGATGTCGAGTTCTGGCAAGCGGTTGGCAACACGTTGATGATCTGGATCTATTCGACCATTCCGATGCTTTTCTTCGCTCTTATTATTGCGTTTCTACTACATGCGCCTTTCATCAAATTCCGTACCTTGTTCCGGGTCGGTTACTTTCTGCCCAACGTCACATCAATTGTGGCGGTAGCCATCATCTTCGGGGCATTGTTCGCAAACAATTATGGCTTCCTTAACTATCTTCTGCAGTCGGTCGGCCTCCCGGTCGTCGAGTGGCTGAATGCTCCCTGGGGCATCAAAATCGCTATCTCCTCCATGGTGGTCTGGCGCTGGACCGGTTATAACGCCATTATCTATCTAGCCGGACTTCAGAGCATCCCGCAGACGCTGTATGAAGCGGCCAGAATCGACGGGGCATCCGCTGTGCAATCCTTCTTCCGTATTACCATTCCGATGCTGCGTCCGGTCATTCTGTTCACGGTCATTACATCTACGATTGGCGGCATGCAACTGTTCACTGAACCGCAGGTGCTGGTGGGCAATGACGGAGGTGCCGGAGCAGCTGGTATGACCATCGTACTTTACTTGTATCGTGAATCCTTTATCAACAATTATTTTGGATACGGTGCAGCCGTTGGATGGGGCATGTTCCTGATTATCGCCCTGTTCTCCATCGTGAACTGGAAGCTTGTTCAAGGCAAATCATCCTGATGTGACAAGGGGGGAGCGCTCATGGCGTCCAAACATCTCAAGTCGCTGGTGCTGTATACCGGCCTGATCGGTGGCATGCTTCTATCCATGTTCCCGTTCTATTGGCTCATTGTTATGTCCACCCGAACAACGTCCGACATTTACAAGTTTCCGCCCCAGCTCTGGTTCGGCGGTGAACTGTGGAACAATATTACACGGGTTTTGCAGCAGATTGATTTTTGGGGAGCCTTTCTGAATACCTTGTTTGTATCAGGTGTAGTAACCATTCTGGTGTTATTTTTTGATTCACTGGCGGGATTTGCGTTTGCGAAGTTTGAGTTTCCGGGCAAAAAATGGCTCTTCGTCCTGCTGCTCGCCACCATGATGGTGCCTTCCCAGCTGTCGCTGGTGCCTTCCTTCGTGCTGATGGCCACGTTCGGGTGGGTAGGTTCCTTCAAAGCCCTCATTATTCCGGGCATGGTCAATGCCTTCGGCATCTTCTGGATCCGTCAGTATGCGACGGAATCCATCCCAAACGATCTGCTCGATGCAGGGCGGATCGACGGATGCAATTTCTTTCGCTTGTATTGGAACGTCGCATTGCCGATTCTGCGGCCAGCATTTGCCTTTCTTGGTGCATTCACCTTTATCGGCGTGTGGAATGACTACCTGTGGCCGCTAATTGTACTGACAGATGCACGCAAGTACACGTTGCAGATTGCATTGTCTCAATTAAACGGACTCTATAACACGGACTATGCGATGGTCATTGCAGGTACACTGCTTGCCGTTCTTCCACTCATCATCATGTTCCTGTTCATCAGCCGCCAGTTTATCTCGGACATTGCGGCAGGAGCGGTGAAGGATTAACTGAGGTGAGGTAGGTATGAGAGGGATGAGGGGGATGAGAGATAACCAGAGCACTGGGAGCAAAGTACCGATATGAAGCCATTTTGATCCTTCCTTCAAGTCTGATATTCTTATTCTATAGATGAGATACCAGACTTTATATAAGCTTGGATATTGAAATGGAAGAGGGATGATCACCATGGCGGCTTCACCTTATATGATCGGCGTAGATATCGGCACAACCTCAACCAAGGCTGTGTTGTTCAAGCAAGACGGTAGCATCGTGGCGCAAGGCGGTGCAGATTATCCGTTATACACACCAACACCCGCGATTGCAGAGCAGGATGCAGAGGACATTTTCCAAGCAGTTATTTCCTCCGTGCAACAAGCTACCTCTAAAGCTGGGGTACAGCCGGACGACATTCTGTTTGTTTCGTTCAGCTCGGCCATGCATAGCATTCTGCCTGTAGATGCACAAGGCAAACCGTTGATGCGAGCAATGACATGGGCAGACAATCGCAGTGCCGAGTGGACAGAAGCACTCAAATCGGAGATGAACGGACATAAAATCTACCTCCGAACGGGTACACCCATTCATCCCATGTCTCCACTGACTAAAATGATGTGGCTCACCCGAGAAGAACCGGACTTATTCAGGCAGACACATAAATTGATCTCCATGAAGGAATATGTTTTCTACAAGCTATTCTCTGAATTTGTTATCGATCATTCGATGGCCTCTGCCACCGGACTTATGAATCTGGAAAAACTCGAATGGGATGCGGAAGCATTGCATGTTGCTGGCATTACGCCGGAGCATCTGTCCAGCCTTGTACCCACAACTCATGTATTAAAAGAGGGGCTTAACCCCGAATATGCCAAAGCGATGGGTATCGCGGAAACAACTCCGTTTGTGATTGGGGCAAGCGACGGCGTGCTCTCGAATCTGGGCGTGAATGCCATTGACCCAGGGGTTGTTGCTGTGACGATCGGCACCAGCGGGGCAATTCGTACGGTCGTAGACAAACCAGTGACCGATCCAAAAGGACGTTTCTTCTGTTATGCGCTAACGGAAGATCAATGGGTCATCGGCGGTCCGGTGAACAATGGCGGCGTAATTTTCCGCTGGATTCGGGATGAGTTCGCGGCCTCTGAGGTGGAGACGGCAAAACGTCTCGGGATCGATCCGTATGAAGTCCTGACACGTGTCGCTGAAAATGTACCGCCAGGTTCAGACGGACTGTTGTTTCACCCCTATATGACCGGGGAGCGCGCACCTCTCTGGAACCCGAACGCACGCGGATCGTTTTTCGGCCTGACGTTGCATCACAAGAAGGAGCATATGATCCGTGCCGCGCTGGAAGGTGTGCTGTTTAACCTGTACACGGTTATGCTCGCGATTGAGGAGAAGATTGGTCGTCCGAAAAAGATTCAGGCCACCGGCGGCTTCGCCCGCTCCGAGCTGTGGCGCCAGATGATGGCCGATATATTCGATCAGGATGTCATCATTCCGGAAAGCATCGAGAGTTCCTGCCTTGGTGCTGCTGTGCTCGGGCTGTATGCCACAGGCCGCATCGATTCCCTGAGCGCCGTTTCCGGCATGATTGGCTCGACACACCGCCATAAGCCACACCCGGAACGTGTACGTGTGTATCGCGAACTGTTGCCGATCTTCATCCGCATCTCACGCAAATTCGAAGAGGAATATGCCGATATCGCGGCGTTCCAGAATCGAATGATGCAGTAAATGAAGGCTCTTCCCTATTCTAAAGAGGGGAAGGGCCTGTTTCATTCCATCTTTTTTTCAAGAAAATATGTCCATGATAAGGTGTACACACTCTCCAAGATACAAATAAACCCCACAGCTTAAAGCCGTGAGGTTTATAACACACCTACGAATTATATTTGCTGAACGCATTCTCGTCCGCTTGTACATTTTCCAAGTATACAATCTGGCCTGCATCATTCACACGCGCAATATCCACGCCCGTCTTCGCATACACCGATCCATCCGCTGCTTGTCCGCACACAGCCCAATTGGTTTGATAACTACCGTCCGGCTGGGGCACCCAGGCATCCCACATATGTTTAATGTCTTGGTTATAATCATAAAAGGCTTTCATAAACCCCTCAAACCCGGCATGACTGGTGCCATTCAACACAATCTCGGCATCTGGCGTAAACAGGGATAACAAGTCCTGCATAGCCTGTTTATCTGTTCGTGAAGCATCAAATAATCGGAAATAGTTATTCAACATCGTAATGTTCGCTGCTGTATTCATCAATGGTTAGCCTCCTGTTGTCTCTTGCTGTCTCGAATGAAATATTTCATACCGTATGCTCAGCACATGCTATCAATTCGAATAATTTCGAACTAATTATTACGATAAGAACTGTATCACACTAGCTTACCGAATCGCAATACATATTTCGAAATTTTTCGAACATTGAAAGAAATAGCCAACTATGCTAACGTCTATCTTATGAGAACTATAACGATACCTACCGCTTCGGAGATGAGTTTGACCACAGTCTGCAATGCACTCGGTGACCCCATTCGCATGAAAATCGCATACTGCCTGGCGAGCTCGGGTGAGAAAAATTGCTCGGCTTTTGAAGTCGACCATATCTCCAAATCCACGTTGTCCCACCATATCAAAATCCTGCGAGAAGCTGGCATTATTCAGCCACGTATTGAAGGCAAACACCACTTTTATTCCCTTAGAAAGGACGAACTCATTGCACGTTTTCCAGGACTGGTCGCTATGATTCTACAAACAGGAGGCTCAGATTAATGGATAAAAAGGCAATCAAGATTCTAATGAGTACATTCTGGGGCGGTGGCGGTTGGAAATCACCCATGCCCCCTTTTCGGGTGATGATTTCGAATATGCCAAAAGCAAGGGCGTCATGTTCGACCCGCTCACGATCAGCCATGACGAGATCGTAGAGCGTCTGCATCACATGCATCAGAACCCTGCGCTTAAAGAGCGCGTCATTGCAGCCTTTCTACACAGTCTATCCACCAAAAAAGTGTATCTGCGCAGCGCATTATCCAGCTGGGCTTTGACACGAAACATGCCTCTGCATACCTACGGTGAACGCCCGGCTTTACATGCCAATACAAGTGCCTGCGGGGACTGTAACTTCCTTCGTTTACAATCGGATAAACAATATGTGGATGCAGATTTAAACGTGCTCAATTTTGAACGAATCAAATGGAGCGGGGTACGGCACGGTTGGTTGCTCTACTGCCTGATGGATCTGGAGTTACTGCTTCAGGATTACAACGATAACAGTAGCAACAGCACGGAGAGCAATCACATTTCCCCTTACGAAGTGACTGAGGAAGACCGAACGATTCTTGCCAAGATGCTGGAAGCCTCACAGACAGGAGATCCAACGGACAGTGCACGCTCCCTGGAGAAAAAGTGGAAGGATTGTGTACCATCCAGTAAACAAGAACGGGATTCACTACTAGAAATCTGGGCGGCCGCTGGTATTCTCGTTCCTATGGATACGCCAAGAAAACGTAAAGGTGGTTCAGGCGACTTTATCTTTGTCGCTTCTTGGCAGGGCGATGATGGGTATCATGCCGAAAACGTACTTGATTACTTTGGCCCTTATCTGCCTCCAAGTAACCTCTAGATTGGTTTCATCTATTACATCTGATTCGCATGACCATCCATGCTCCAGGTTACAATACTGATATCGACAGATTTCGGGTTGAACTCGTATAATAAGAGGAAATGAGGATGATGGGAGTGAACCAAGCGAGTTTATGATGTACATACTGGCTTTCATATTGTCTTTTGCTGTCGTGGTTCTGCTGATTCCGCCGCTGGGCCGACTGGCGCACAAGCTGGATTTTGTGGACAAGCCCCGGGAAGATGTGGAGCGTAAGCTACACAGACAACCGATACCACTGACCGCTAGCTACGCGATATTTACTGGATTTTTCCTGACATACATTGCTCTTACTAAAGAATTGACCTGGGAGACAGCCGCATTGGTTGCGGGCGGCATGCTTCTCCTGACGATCGGTACGATTGATGACTGGTACAAAACCAAAGGAAAAGACTTTCCTGCGCTACCTAAAATGATTATTCAAGTCTCCGCTGCAGTGCTCGTTTTTGCTTCTGGTATTGCGTTTACCGGATTCGTGAATCCGTTCAATGCAGAGTATGTGCTCCTGCCGATCTGGTTGCAATTCATTCTGACGATCCTGTGGATTTTCGGAGTTACGACGGTGATTAACTTCTCGGATGGTATGGATGGACTGGCTGGTGGTTTATCCGCGATCTCGGCGATCACGCTATTTATTGTAGCGATCACTAAGGGCCAGAGCGATTCAGCACTGATGTCCATTACTTTAGTTGGGGTAACGCTTGGTTATCTCAAATATAACAAGGCTCCAGCCAAAGTGTTTATGGGCGATGCCGGCGCTACGTTCCTAGGCTTCATTCTAGCGGTTATCGCACTTGACGGTGCATTCAAACAAGCAACGATGCTGTCCATTTTCATTCCGATTCTGGCGCTGGGCGTACCGATTTTCGATAATATTTTTGTTGTGATCAAACGTTTCCTGCAAGGCAAAGCGATCTATCAAGCCGATGCAAGTCAGGCTCACTACCGCCTGCTTCGTGCCGGTTTGAACCACAAACAGGTGGTTGCCGTGCTCTATCTGGTCAGCACTTGTCTGTGTCTGTCCTCCATTATTTTATTGTTAGTCGATATGTAAAAAAAGTCGTTGGATCACACAATGCAAGCTATGCCAATGAATGATTCAATAGAAATACAAGAAGCCACCCCCATGTCGAATGAGGGTGGCTTCTTTTGTTATTGAATAACTTGTTACATGAGTATCAACTCATCAAGAACACATCAAGATTAGCCGTTTTTTTCTTATTCGTAAAAAACTATGATTTAACCGCACCCGCCATTGCACCGCCAACGATAAAACGCTGCAACGCAACGTACAGCACAACCAGTGGCAACGTCACGATCAGAATACCACACGCTAGTAGCGGCCAGTTATTCATATACTGCCCATAGAAGGTAAACAAACCTTTGGTAACCGGCTGATAATTCGGATCAGACAGATAAATGGTCGGCCCAATAATATCATTCCATACCCCGATGGCTGTGAGAATAATGCCTGTTGCCAGAATCGGCTTCATTAGCGGAACAAGGATGGTAAACAGATAACGGGTGTATCCGCATCCGTCCATGGCAGCCGCCTCATCCAGCTCGCGGGATACCGATTTGATATAACCGACAAACATCAGAAACGCAATGCCTGTGCCCGTCGTTTTCAGCAAAATGTAACCCGTTTGCGTATTATACAGCCCCAGTTGATTGATCAAAGAGAACTGAGGAATCAACGGGTTCGGCAAATACATGGAGATCAAAAAGAAAATATAAATCAACGTACTGAATTTCACGTATCTGCGAGCAAGCGGGAAAGCTGCAAATATGGACAAAATTAAGGTCAGCAGTGTGGACATGCCCGTGTAAAGCACACTGTTCCACATGTACTGCGAGAAACTGCCCTTCGTCCATGCTTCGGCAAAGTTCTCCAGCCGAATGCCTTCCGTAAGTGCTACGGGATTCAGTAAATACTCCGTCTGTGTTTTCATGGACACATTAAACAGATAGAACAGAGGGAAGACGTATAGCGCAAGCATCAGCAGCACAATAATGTAGCTGATTGTTCTTGATGTTCTGCTCTGCTTCATTATACTTCCACCTCTCTTTTGCGAAGATAGAACAACGCGACCATCGAGATCGTAAACACAAACAGGAACTGAATCATTGCTACCGCAGAAGCCAGACCATAATCGGCTGAGCCGCTACCAAACGCTGTTGCATACACGTCAAATGCCAGCGTTGTTGTATTAAATTTACCGCCTGTGAGGACGTAGATAATGTCAAAGGTTTGCAGTGCGCCGATGATGGACAACAGCATATTCACGGTAAAAGAAGGAGCAATCATCGGGAACGTGATGTTAGTGAATGCTTTCCATCCCGATGCACCATCCATATAAGCCGCCTCGTACAGATCACTCGGAATCGTCTGCAGCCCGGCAAGGAAGATGGTCATGGAATACCCCATATACATCCAGATCTGCACGAAAATAATCAGCTCAAAGGCAATATTATAATCCCCGAAAAAGTTCGAGCTGGTGCCAAAGAAATTCAGAATTGACTGCGCCGGCCCGCCAAGCGGATTTGCTACGAGCTGCCAGATCAATCCGGACACCGTTACACCAAGCACCACGGGCAGAAAGAATACCGCACGATACAGCTTGTCGCCTCGAAGCTTTTTGTTAATCAGAATGGCCATAAACAGACCTACTGCGTTTTGGATGATAACTACAGCAAACGCAAAATATAAGGATCGCCCGATCGCATCCAGCCGGTCACCTGCATTAGATGCGCCAAAGAAGGTTTTATAATTTTCGAAACCGACAAAGCTCCACTCTTGTCCTCTCACTCCAGTCGCATCGGTAAACGAAAACAGCACCGTCACCAGCGATGGACCAAAACCAAACACGACATAAAGCAGTAGTGGAATGCTTAAATACAGATAAGGAATCAGCCGGGCCTTCCCTTTTCCAAACGGATACATCGTCCTCACACCTTTCATCGGGTAAAACCAAAAAACCGGAATAACAGCTTGACTTGGTACGGGCTGGCCTGAAGGCTCTTACCCCAAGCGCTATTCCGGTGGTTACTCTGTATTGAATCTTAGATCGATACTCGAACTATCTTTAGTACACGAGTCCAATCATTTGTTTATTTCGGTGCTGCCGCATCCCAGTCTGCTTGCGATTTGCTCGCAAGTTCCTCTGGTGTAGCAATTGGCCCAGCCGGTTTAAGCATCTCTGCATGAACACTAGACTCAGCAATGTACTGTCCTACGTTCTGACGATTAATGAACAGCTGATCCCAGGAAAGCTTGAAGTTCTCCAGGTATGGTTGAATGTCTTTGATAAACTCGCTCTTGATTTCTACATCAGGCTGTGTCGGAAGGAATCCGGCTGCATTAACAAAATCCGTATAGTTCCCTTTCTCCGACAGCATTTCAAGCCACTTCAGCGCATAATCCTTGTTTGGTGACTTATCTACTACCATCCAGGTCATATCGTATTTACCAGCCAAGTCTTTGTTCTTCGCTGCATCGTTACTGCCCGGAATCGGGAAATACCCAAACTTCAGATCAGGGTTAGCTGCTTGAATCGTCGTTGCATCCCACGTACCGTCCGCAATCATAGCCACCTTACCTGTAGCAAACAGACTTGGCAGTGTGCCGTAGTCAATCCCCATGAAACCAGGCATTGCACTGTTCATCAGCGTTTGAGCCTTTTGCAATACTTCAATCTGTACCGGATCAGTCAGCTTGGTTTGACCTGTCCACAGACCTTTGATGTAGCTCAGTTGATCATCATGGATGGAGGCTTGAAGACCTTGCACCGCAAGGCCAATCGGCCAAACATCTTTACCTGCGAAGCCGAGTGCTTCTACGCCGTTATCTTTGAATACTTTGATGACGTTTTGCAGTTCATCCCATGTTGTCGGCACTTGCAGATTGTATTTGGCAAAAAGGTCTTTGTTGTAGAACAGGCCTGTGAATGCCACTTTACCCATATTGACACCGTACACCTTGTCGTTGTACGTCATCGCGTTCTGCACGTCAACTTCGTTATAATTTTTGATAAAGGCCTGACCAGACAAGTCACTGATCAGCCCTGCGTCGATCCACTGCTTCCACATCGGATCAGCCGCACCCTTGGACCAGTCTTGCGGAGCACCAACGAAGCTGGACTTGAGCGGAATGATATCTACATCGCCCGTGTTACCTGCGTTCATCCGTGTTTGCATTAGTTGATCATACGTTGCATCTGCCGGAACTGTTGTGTACTCCACTTTCACGTCCGGGTACTTCTCTTCAAATTTTTTATTAAATTCTTTGATGTAATTGTTGATATTCTCTTGTTGCCAGTGAATGATCTTTAACGTCACTTTTTTGTTTCCATCCGTAGACGCCTTCCCATCCGAATCAGTCGAACCGTTACCACATGCTGCAAGTACAAACATTAAAGCGGTTACAAGTGTAATAGATAAAATCTTTCTCTTCATATCACTTTCCCCCAACCATTCAAGATTAATTTACGATTCAACAAATTTACGAAATCAGTTTCGTTAATTACACCCTCATTATGACTTCACCTGATAAATTTGTAAATAGTTTATTTGAATTTTTACAAAATATGTGATGAAAACCGCATCTGATATGGGATTGGGCGTTCTTCCATGGGTGGATTCACACTTTGTTTTACGAAAACTCTATTCGCTGGCTTTATTTTCCCACCTCTACTCTTCCTTCCACTCTAGTTAAAATGAGCCTCTGTTTGTAGGAAATAAGGTTATTTTCACTAAAATCTAGTAGTATTTTCGTTAGATTTGAGAGAAAATACTTATAAAATATCCATACATATCATAATCACCTCGACGATCACCCTTTCTGTTATTGACTCTCAGAAGCTTGTGACATAGAATGTTGGCAAGAAAGCAATAAAAAGGCACAGCCACAATCTACGAAACTAGTTTAGAATTTGAGGGATATATAATGAATATCAAAACGATAGCTCGTTTGGCCGGTGTGTCTGTTGCAACGGTGTCTAAAATTATTAACAACTACCCTGACATTGGTGAAGAGACACGCCAACGCGTACTTAAGATTATGGAGGAAACGGGTTATCGCCCCTCATCTTCCGCCAAAACACTGGCAACTAAAAAGTCCAATCTGGTGGGTGTGGTCTTTGCAGGGAAACTGAATGTCGATTTCAGTCACCCTTTCTTTGTAGAGGTCATTAATGCCTTTAAGAAACAGATCGGCCTGTTAGGATATGATCTGCTCTTCTTTTCCAATGAAAAGTTCCTAGATCAGGGTGAAGACTACCTGGCACGTTCCAAATATTTTCAAGTGGATGGCTGTATTATTATTGCGGGGGATGAGGTGGAGAGCAGCGTGTCTGACCTTGATGCAAGTCCCATTCCGTGCATCGGAATTGACATTGAGATGAATGGACAGAACTCCTGTTATATCATGTCGGATAACGAAAAAATCTCTACCAAAGTGGTGGAACAATTTTATATGAATGGGTATCGGGATCTCGGGTTTATCGGGCTCCAGCGCGCCTCCCTCGTGATGCAGCATCGGGAAAAAGCCTTTAAACAATCCCTAAAGCAGTTTAGTCTCGAAGAGAAACCGGAATGGTTGGTATACAGCCAAGATTATGCCGCTACCGATGGTTACGAGGCAGCCAAACAGCTGTTACAAGCAGATGTCTTGCCGCGAGCTGTATTCGCCGCCACGGACTTGCTTGCATTCGGAGCAGTACGAGCCTTTAAAGAGGCGGGATTACGCGTTCCCGAGGACATTGCTGTTGCAGGATGTGATGACATCGAAGCCTGTCGTTACAGTGATCCTCCACTCACGACCGTTAAGCAGGATACAGACAAAATTGGACGTCTTGCGGCAATGATCCTGTTTGACCTGATGAACAAACAAATGGATAATCGTTGCATTAAAGTAGAGCCGGAACTGGTACTGCGCCGATCCTGTGGCACGTTGCTGGCATACCAGTAAAAGAGTCGGGCAGTGTAAAGAAGGACTAGGCTGCTTGACTGGATATCGCATTATTCAAGTTGAGCGGCACTGTGATTTGAGAGTGACGTCGAGTAGAAACATCGTCTGTCATGTCAGGTATATGTTGAAATCGAGGCTCTGATTATATGGATGGTTCAGCTAACGATCACCAGAAGCCTTATTTGCCGGATTTGGCCTTGGTAAAAATTCTAACGATCACCAGCGACGCTATTTGAACCAAAACGGCTTGTTCACTACGGTTTTCGGGCACAAATGAGAAAATAGCGTTCCTCGTGATCGTTAGAATTCGAAAAGAGTTAAAACGGGCCAAATAGGGTCACCTGTGATCGTTAGCCGCATTGTCATCAAGGCAAAGATGTATAACTGACACTGAAAGGTGATAGAGACGGCTCAACGAAACCTTCATAACAATAAGGGCATACACGTCCTTTCCATTGTAGCTTGGCAGTGAATAGATAGAGAGTACTTAAGCAGGCGCGAGGGTGTTCATTGGATACGAGTCAGCACATGATGAGAGCTAAATGGACAGACTTCGGGCGATTGTCGACTTCGGGCACAAACAACAAAAAGACGAAGCAGGACTGCGCCTGCTTCGTCTTTTTTCACATTATTCACCTGCATTATGTCATTTTCCTGCATCCTATCTGCTACTCGGTGACATCTACAAGACTAGTGGAGGGACGGAATCCCTTCACTCACGGACAGGTCATAATCTCCTGCCACAGTCGGTTACTTGAGAGTAGCGACAGGAGGCAGCGGGGATTTGCGCTGCCGCTCCAGCCATCCGGGCCGATCCAGCTCAAGGAGTCGGCGATATCGTTCTTCCCGAGCCAGCAGTTGTTCGTGAGAACCCTGCATGACGATGTTTCCATTTTCCACAAACACAATCTCGTCCATCTTCTCTGCACCAATCAGGTGGTGAGTGACCCAGATTAATGTTTTGCCTTGCAGGCTGTCCAGCATGGTGCGCATCAGTTCGCGTTCTGTCACGGGATCTAACCCTACAGTAGGCTCGTCAAAAATAACAACGGGCGTCTTCCGTAGCAACACCCTGGCTAGTGCAATCCGCTGACGCTCCCCGCCGGAGAAGCGCAGTCCTGTCTCTAGCATCGGTGTCTGATACCCCTGTGGCAGAGACTCGATCAGTTCAGCCAGACCAACCTGTGCAGCGACCTGACGTATCTCTTCATCCGTTGCATCTGGACGACCAATCCGCAGATTGCCTGCAACCGTCGTATTAAAGAGATGTGGACTCTGATTGAGTACTGCTATCACTTCGGTTATACTCTCGCCAAGCATCTCTACAGGCAGATCATTGATTAGAACCTTGCCGGATGAGGGAGACAAAGCACCTTGAATCAGCTTCAGTAATGTCGATTTACCACCACCGCTACGTCCAAGAATAGCCATACGTTTGCCCTGAGGCAGATGCAGAGAGATATCCTGAACGGCATATGCTGTCTCTGCTTCATACCGATAACTCACTTGCTCAATGCTAATATCCGCGCGCAGTTTCGGCGGAATGCGCAGACGGATTCGTCCATCTGCAGTCGTTCCCCGATCCGCTGCGGCTATATCATCGGTCGATTGCACCGCAACTGAACCAGATCGATGTCTGTTATGAGACTCCAATACTTTAGACTTCTTTTTCTGCTCTTCCCCATTCTGACGCACCTTACCCTCCGAGCCTTCCAACTTGCTTAATCGATCTAGAGATTCACGGTAATCCGGAATATGTCCTAGTGCATCGTTAACAGGTAGCAGTGATTCCGTAAGCGGGAACAAGACGAGCACAAATGCCGCGATCATAACCGCAGGTAGCTGGGCCGCTGTAGTCGTTTGTCCTGCCCACATGGTCACCCAAACAACCATCCCGCCAATGAAGCATTGCGCAATAAAATCGCGCGAGCGGTTCCAGCGACGCAATCTACGGCGAATCTGATCAGCATGCTCCTCGTCCTCTTCCTGCCATTGCACGAACGCTGCCGCTCTGCCACTGGCAATCCAGTCTCCCAGCCCGAGTACGCCGTCGGTCAGACGTGTGTACAGCTTGCTGTTTTCTCTTTTGAGCTGCACACGCCATCTCCAGGTCAGCTTTAAAGAAATTGCAGGAAGCAATGCAACAATAAACAACATATACAGTGCCATCCATAGTGCAAACATCGGATCTACACTGCCGAATGCCAGTACAGCCGCTCCGTAGATCACAAGTGCTGTAACAGCCGGGAATACGGTACGAAGATATATATCTTGCAGACGTTCTACATCATCGGCCAGTGCACCGAGCACGTCACCGGTTTGCATTCGCGAACGCAGAAACAGAGCCTGTGGTTCCAAAATGCGATAGAGCTTCACTCGCTGATCTGCGAGCACACGCAAAACAGCATCATGTCCTGCCAGCCGCTCGACATAACGGAACACCGCCCGGAAGATACCAAAGGCACGTACACCTACAATCGGAACATAGACCATCAAAATATTTTCAGGACGCAGCGCAGACTTGGAGATCAGATATCCGGAGGTGAAAAGGAGCATCACCGCACAGAGAGCCGCGCAAGTGCCCAGTGCAATCGCACCGATCAATCGCCAGCGGTACTGTACCGCGTATGGAGTAATCCAGCTATTTTTCTCACCTTGTGCGCCTCGTTCGGTCTCTGTCCCTGGGTGTCCGGATCTCATCTCATATCGCCTCCATCTGCGCTTCAATCATGTGATAATATACCCCTTTTCGTGCAAGCAGTTCCTGATGTGTGCCTGTCTCCGCTACCGTACCGCCATCCATGACAATAATGCGATCCATATGCGGCATCCAGTGCAGACGATGCGTTGCCAGAAAGACAAGTTTACCTTCGAACAAGGGTAACATCGTCTGCTTCAATTCATATTCGGTCTCGACATCCAGATGTGCCGTAGGTTCATCAAGCAACAGCACACTGCGTTCACTCAGCAAAGCTCTTGCCAGCGCTACACGTTGCTCCTGACCGCCGCTGAGCTGTCTGCCCCCTGCACCAATCGGTTCATGCAGTCCATTTGCCAGAGATGACAATAGCTTTGTCAGCCCCGCTACCTGTGCCGCTTGAGCTACTTCCGCATCGGATGCCTCCGGCATGTAAAAACGAATATTATCCGCAATGGAACCACTGAAAATATACGGATGCTGCGGAATCGCCGCCGTCTGGCTACGCCAGGCCTTGAGCCGTTCCAGACTTAGAGGCTGGCCATTGACCAGAACTTGTCCGGCTGTTGGAAGCTGAAAACCTGCGAGAACATCGATGAGCGTTGATTTTCCGGCTCCACTAGCGCCAATGATTCCAATTTTCCCAAGACCCTTCAGCTGGAAAGTAACATCCTGAAGGGAGTAGGCTCCCTCTGCTTCATGCTGAACCTGAATATCCTTCAGCGCTAATCGGCTATGCTCTCCCCAAGATGATGAAGTTGCCACATCATACATCCCATGTTTATCCCGGTTAAATACCACTCGCAGTTGTGAAGAGGAGACAGAACCATTTTCATTTTCACCCAACACTTCAGCTTGATCCAATGCACTTGCACAAGCCTCTGTCTGACGTTGTTCTGCGGCCTTGCCTCGTTCAATCACTTGATTAATCGCTTCGCCAGCTTCCTTGCCATCCAGAGTCGCGTGGTAATCCGCACCCAACATGCGTACGGGCAGGAAATACTCAGGTGCTAGAATTAATACCGTTAGAGCAGGAAACAGTGACATATGTCCTTCCGTAAGCCGGAGTCCGAGACCTACTGCAACGGACGCAACCGACAACATGGTGAAGAAATCCAGCGCAAATGAGGACAAAAAGGCCATACGTAGTGTGGACATCGTTGCTTTTCGGTATCGCTGGCTTACTTGCATGATGGAGCCTTCGTGTGTTTTGCTTTGCCCCAGCGTTTTCAACGTTTCCAGTCCACGCAGTGCATCCACAAAATGATTCGCCAGCGCTTTGTAGGACTTGAATTGTCCATCGATCTTACGCTGAGTCGCCAGACCAATGAGAATCATAAATACGATCAGAATCGGTAGCGTCAGCATTAATATCACACCGGACATCGTATCCAGTTTGAATACATAAAGCAGAAGGACAACAGGTATAAACCCCATGCCCAACATACGCGGGATAAACAGCTCCAGATACGTTTTATATTGGGAAACCCCTTCACGTGCCAGTGTCACCAGATGTCCCGTACCTTCTGTCTTGGCATAACGTGGCCCGAGTCTAAACCATTGTTCCGTCATCTGTTTACGCAGATCGGTTCCGGTTCTCTCCGCATACCGCGTAGTGACAAGTTGTAACCAGAATGACAAGGCATAGCGGGCGGAAAAAGCAGCCAGAAACAGCAGCAGCACCGGATACTGTGACGAAACCGCGGCACCTTCGAACAACGCCGTAATCGCCTGTGCCAGCCATTTGGCCTGCATAATAATCGTCATCGCCTGCAAGAGCACCAGCGCAGATGCCAGTGCGAGTACCGGCCGGATGCCCGGCAGCTTCATTAGCCCGCGTCCCATGTCAGTACTCCAGGTGGTGCTGTTCGTTCAGACGTTTGCGGAAAATATAATAACTCCAGATCTGATATCCAAGTACAAACGGTAACAAGGTGCACGCAACAATAGTCATCACTTTTAATGAGTAAGGTCCCGATGCTGCGTTATATACGGTCAGATCAAATGCCGAATTGATGGAACTCACCATAACTCGTGGGAACAATCCGATAAATACGGAGGCAAAAGCAATGGCAATAACCGCACCTGTCATCCCGAAAGCCCAACCTTCACGCTGCTGACGAATGAAGTAAGCCGCAAGAGCCAGTGCCATGGCACCAAGCAGAACCATAATCCAGAGCGCCCAGCCACGAACAGCAAACACATCGGTCATCAGATAGGTCAATAATGCGTATATCGCAAGCACTGCAACCAGCGGTATCATCAACTTTTTCGCCATATAAAGTGCACGTTCTCTCAATTCACCTACGGTACGCAGGGAGGCAAATAACAGCCCGTGAACCAGACATAATAGCGTTACACTCAAACCACCCACAACGGTGTACGGATTCACAATATCCAGGAAACCGGCATGCATTTGCATTTGCTCATCAATGGGCAGACCTTTCATCAACGTTGCAAAAACAACCCCAAACAGGAATGGCAGTAAAGTACTTGCCACTACGATAATAATGTCCCATGTTTTACGCCAGCGCTGCTGTTTCATTTTACTGCGGAACTCAAAGGCGACGCCGCGTCCAATCAACAACAGCAACACAACCACCAGTGGCAGATAGAATCCGCTGAACAGCGTTGCATACCAGTGCGGGAAAGCCGCAAACATGGCACCGCCTGCGGTCAGCAACCAGACCTCGTTTCCATCCCAGAATGGCCCAATCGAATTGATTAATGTACGACGTTCACGATCTGTTTTGGCAATCAGACCCGTAGACATCCCTACCCCGAAGTCGAATCCTTCGAGAAAGAAAAAACCGATAAACAATACGGCGATCAGTACAAACCACAACTCACTTAGTAACAACGGAATACCCCCCATCTACGCCAAACGGATCAGCCGGCTCATCATGCTCGTCTGACTTATCGACGGCATATGGACCTGCTTTGATTTTGCGTACAAACAGATACACCATCACGATGCCAAGAACCGTATACGCCGCAGTAAAGGCAATCGTGGAGAACAAAATCATTCCTGCGGAAACATTAGGTGACACACCTGCCTCGGTCGTCATATACCCGAACACCGTCCATGGCTGTCTTCCGACTTCAGTCATAATCCATCCTGCTGAATTCGCAATAAACGGCAGGGAGATCGCAAAGACCATCAGACGCATAAACCAGGGTTTCGCCACTTCCAGCTTCTTGCGCCAAGCCAGATATGTACCATACATCGCAAGCAGAATCATCAAGCCGCCTGCAGCAATCATGACACGGAAGCTCCAGAATGTGGTTCGCACTGGTGGAATGTAATCTCCGGGTCCATACGTTTGCTGGTACTCGGCATTCAGTTCTTTCATGCCTTTGACACTACCGGAAAATTTACTATAAGAGAGATAACTGAGTAATCCAGGGATTTTGATCTCACCGGAGTTCTCCTGTTTATCCGGGTCAATGGAAGCGATAACCGTCCACGGTGCCGGGTCTTCAGTTGTTGTCCAGGTTCCCTCACTTGCAGCCATCTTCATCGGCTGTGTTTCCACCAGATATTGAGCCTGGAAGTGCCCTGAGAAGGCCACGCCCAGCGAGGAGACAAGACCGATAATAACCGCGATGTTAAAGGATCTGCGGAATACTTCGACATCCTTCTTTTTCATTAACTTATAAGCACTAATGCCCGTCACGACAAAGGCTCCCGTCATTAACGCACCAAAAATCGTATGCGGGAATTCAACGAGAAACTGTCCATTTGTAATGAGTGCAAAGAAGTCATTCATCTCCGCCCGGCCATTATTGATGGCGAATCCAACGGGATGTTGCATAAACGAGTTCGCTGCCAGAATCCACACCGCTGACAGGAATGTGCCGACAAATACAAGCCAGATACAAGCCAGATGTACTTTTTTGGACAGTCGATCCCAGCCGAATATCCATAAACCGATAAATGTGGACTCCATAAAAAATGCCAGCAAAGCCTCGATCGCCAGCGGCGCACCGAAGACATCACCAACAAAGCGGGAATACTCCGACCAGTTCATACCGAACTGGAACTCTTGCAAAATACCGGTGACCACACCGACGGCAAAGTTAATCAGGAACAACTTGCCCCAGAACTTGGCCATCGTTTTGTAAATCTCTTTTCCCTTCGCAACATACAACGTCTCCATAATGGCTACCAACAGCACGAGGCCAATGGATAGCGGTACGAAGAAAAAGTGGAAAATCGTTGTAAGTGCATACTGGATACGCGATAACATAATCGGATCCATACCTTTACCCCTTCTTTCTGCTCGCTTTAGCAAGATACGTAAATGGCTTTGAAGCGGGCTTCTTCGCTGTCTGTCCTCCAAATACGTTGATGAACGTATTGTGCCAGATTACCTAATTTTCACATGTGATAATTATCACTAACTCGTCCCTCTTACGTAAAAAAAGTGACCTCGGTCACACAATAGATAAAATTAAGCCTATTTATCAGGCTTGTTCGTTGCCTGATTGGTCTTGACTGATGCACGTATTCATGGAAGTTGTTCATGTTTGGAGACAAATGCCCATATGTTAGTGTCAGACGGAGATATGTGAAGTGCTACAGCGGCTTTTTACATACCAAAAATCCCTTATCAAGGTGTGGTGAGTTACAAATGGAACATGCTGAACCGTTAACAGATGCGGATCCAAAGCCAAAACAGAGGCAGGAAGAGGATATAAAACAGGCAACAATGGACCTGTCTGTGTCCACAGATCTTGCCGTTCAATATGTGATTTTCCCGCGAAAAGGAGGCTGGTTATCCTTCCCCTACCCGGACATCGTTGCTTTATTTGCAGCTCAAGAAGGCACGATCTTATATGTCAGTAGCCGTACGGCTGAGGAAGAAGAATTACCAAAATCCATTCAGGTGATCTCTCTTTCGGAAGCGGAGAACCGATTACAGGAACCACATACAGTTGCAATCGTCGCACACCCATACTGGCTTATAGCGGTAGCTTCACTACAACCTGAATTATGTATTGCACTATTGCCTGAACCCGTAGGAGATGAAGCTGCATCTCCACTCTGGGAGAGCAATATCTCCAGACTTGTCGGCATTGCCGATCTAGTGGCCACATCCTCGGAAACCCGGTATATGAAGCTGCTCTTTCAAGGTACCCGTGCCATCTGGCTAGGGGGAGAAGACACTTCACCAGCCGGTTACATCCATTATGACGGTACACGTATTCCACTGCGCGATTATGAGATATTTTTTATGCATGCACTTCAGCAGGTACTGACTGGTAAACCAGACCGCGTTACCACGCTTCAATGTCGTTTGCGAGCCGACTACTACAGACAGCTCCGAGCCAAAACAGGTGCTCATGAAACCATCTCGTTTCTTCTGTCCGCATATGAGTATTTACTGGAAGATTCACGTGCCGCCGCCTCACTCAAGGAAGCATTCACTCATGCTATCATCAACGGAAGGCAGGATTGTGTGGTGTCTCATTACCGGTTCCTCTCCGCCATCTATGCGAGATCAGGTCAGATTGAAGAAGCTCTACAGGTGTTTGGCATCAGTGCAAATAATGAGCAGGAACGTCATCATTATGAGCAATTGTGCCGCTGGCTTGAAGCCGGAGAAGAACAGTTGGTTCGAGCAGAACTGCTGCGCATCAATGATGATTATGGCAGTGCTCTGCGCGTCCTGGATGAGCTTGGCGGGGAAACGGCAAGGCATTGGAAGTTCCGTATCTATCAGGAAACAGAGTGTGTGGAGGATGCGCTCGCGCTCGTTCATGCCAGTGATATTCAGGATGCGACCAGCCTTCTGCAATATCGACAACTATCCGGGACGGCACTGGCTCTTCGAGGGGAACGTCACGGTGCGGTAAGGCTGTTTCTGGAGACAGCTGTGGAGGATGAAGAGGCCTTAGCTCGGATTATGGAACTGGAGCTGCTCGATCAAGCCGTACAGCAGTTGCTTGGGGAGGTGCCTTAATGATAGACCCGAAGAAGCGCAGAACCCCTGGAAGTAGGCCCGTTATGCATGATTCACTTCAATCGACTTCGAGTTCCGAAGCCCAAAGCCAAAGCTTCTCAAGTCAAGTTCATCGCATCATTAACTCACGGATCGAAGAGGAAACGAATTCTTCCGCGAGCCGTGATGTAGAGGTAGACGCGTACGAACAAAACTCTCCCGTGCGTCGGGTGCGCAAAAATAAAAACAACAAGCTGACTGCTATGCTTCAGGTACGTAATGAGCAAGGACGTTATCTGGAAGAAGTGTTGCAAAATCTGAGTGAATTCGTGGATGAAATCGTCATTGTGGATGATGCCAGTACAGATGGAACACCGGAAATATGCAGAGCTTTCCCAAAAGTAGTTCGTCTTGATGTGTTAGAGAAGCCATTGTTTGCCGAAGAATGGCGCCTTCGCAACACGTTATGGCAAGCTGCAGTCAGTACAGATCCAGACTGGCTTCTCTCGGTAGATGCCGATGAACTATACAGTGCTGAAGCCAAAAAGGCAATGCGCAAACTCATTGATCAGGACTACGCAGACTGGTTTGCCTTCCGATTCTACGATATGTGGGGTTGCCGAACACATTATCGGGAGGATGAGCTGTGGTCCATGCACAAACGTCACACTGCCTCCCTTGTCCGTTATATGCCGGGCTATCCTTACTTTTACCCGCAACAGAATCACCATGTTCCTCGTCTTCCCGCGTCCTGCACCGTGTTACCAGGGGTATGCACTGAACTGAAAGTTCAGCATCTCGGCTGGGCTGGAAGTTTGGAGGATCGGGTACGCAAATATTTACGTTACAAACGTATTGATCCGCATGGGGAATGGGGCAACCCAGCGCAGTATGAGTCCATTCTGGACCCTGAACCGCGCCTGCTCCCTTGGAAGGAGGAGTCGTAATATGGGTGTGGTCAGCATACTGACCCATAGTTTTACCGATGGTTACAACCGGGAGTTTGGCCGGGTATTTGGCGGCGGGCTGGAACGTTATATTCTCGATCTATGCAGTGTCATCCGCGGACTCGGACATATTCCCGAGGTACACCAGCTGTCCTATTTCGAATCATTCCAGACCCGAACCGAACAGATCGACGTCTATGGTTACGATTACGACATGGAAAATGTACCGGAAGCTTTTGACCGGATGGCCGCAGCCGCTCGCGGTCCAATCATCTATGCCAGTTGCCTGTGGCAACCCATCACCTATAAACCTGGCAGTCTCGGAATATGCCATGGCATTAATTGGGATCGCCCCCGTCTGCCGCTTGAGACGAAACGCCAGGTTGCCGATCACATTCAGCTCGCGCTGGACGGACTGGTTCGCATCGTTTCGGTAGACTCTCATTTCCAGACTTTCTGCAGGGCAGCTTGTATGTATACCGATTCAGAACAAATTGTGCTGATTCCCAACGCAGTGGACACCTCTTATTTCATCCCGGCTCCGCCAAGCAGGATGCTCACACCGCAGCATGAAGAGGAATGGATGACGGCATGGAAAAGAGACACCGCACTTCAGGCTGAACATGAAGACACCCTTGTTCAGGAATACAAAGAGGATGCAGCAGATCATCATACAGCAGGCCTTAATGATTCAGAGTTATATCGCAGTTCAGGAGAAAAAGCCAGAACGAAGAATTTTAAGCGAGAGCAAAGTGAAGACTCCGGCGCTGATGCTGTTTCTTTCGAAAACGGGTTTGCGGAAATCACTCCTCATCAAGGTCAGGGTCATACGAACAACGCTGTGGATGTACCAGTCCCACGTCCAATCCGCATTCTATATCCACGCCGCATCAGTAGCGAGCGCGGTATTATTCCTATGATGCTGGCGGCAGATAAGCTGCTCGGGGCTTTTCCAGATGTGGAGGTTGAATTTGCCGGAGAACTGGTCGAAGGCAGTACGGTGGGCAGAGCCTTTCGCTATTGGCAGCGTACACATCCGCATACAGCCCGCATCTACCAGCATACGTACGATTTCAAAGATATTCGTGACGCTTACCATCAGGCAGATATCGTTGTCATTCCTACCCTATTCTCGGAGGGAACCTCCTACGCATGCCTGGAAGCGATGAGCTGCGGTCTTCCGGTGATCGCTTCCAATGTCGGCGGACTCAATGATCTCATTCAGGATGGGTTCAACGGATTGCTCGTACCTCCGGGTGAGCAGGCACTGACTGCCGCGCTCATCAGGCTCGTTCAAGATCGCTCCGAGCGGGAGCGGCTGGGGATCTATGCGCGCGAAACTGCACTGTCTTATGATCTGTCCATATGGCGCAGCCGGTGGAGCAGGGTACTGGAATCTTTTTTAGCTGAAACAGGATTGAAGGAGGCGATTCAAACATGATGGACACACCCGACACCACGGCAATAATGGAATCAAGGTACATCCGGCAAAGCGATCCGAAGACAGACACGCTCGTTTTTCCGCTTCATCCCGCATGGTGGAGCCGTCCTTATGAGTATGAATGGGCAAGGCAATTCGCGCGTTCAAGCGACGTAGTGCTGGATGCAGCCTGCGGTATTTCGCACCCGTTCAAGTTTTGGCTCACGGAACATTGCCGCGAAGTTCACGCATGTGATTGGGATGAACGCATCTTGTCGGAAGAGGCGATTCGTCTAGATATTGCGGCTGATTTTGGCGAACAGGCGGCTCTCCATCTGCCCGAACATTACCTCACCCGGCTTCACCGCGCTCAGGCCAATCTGGCTCAGCTTCCATATCGTCCCGAGCAGTTTGACCGCGTATTCTGCATCTCTGTTCTGGAGCATCTGGACACGGGCACGATGTTGCGGGCTTTTCGCGAATTCGCTCGGGTGTTGAAACCACGCGGACAGTTAATCGCCACTTTTGATGTGCCCGAGATGCGACCGGATTTGCTGGAAACGATCATGGCTGTCACAGGGCTGATGATTGAAGATAAGTTAACTGTGGAAGAGCCTACGGACGCCATCTCCTCGGAGATGTACGGCGCGCCCATCCGCTGTTTCAGGGCTGTCATATGCAAGACGGGAAAGGGATAGTGTCGTTAGTGAGGCACAACATTTTAATACACCTATCTTTACACACGTTATACAGTACTTCATCCGATCTATATAATTTGAACTAAAGATTTTACATAGTCCACTCCGATGACAGAAGAACCTGGAGAGTAGCGGTTATCCCCAGATTTTTTTGGATTCCATTTTCTACAGGGAAAAATCCGGTGATAAGCGTATGCTTCCGATGCTAGCTTTCTTTCAGAAAGCTTTTAGCTCCGCTTTTCCAGGTTTTTTCTGTCCTCTCGTTATTGTGTAAAAGAATAGTTCAACTTATATAGCATCTAAATAAGCACTCTCATAGAGGCTTTTGATAAGAAAACGATCGGGTGTCCAAACGTAATATGAGGAAACGGTAGTGTTACGGATTGCATAACGAATTGCATAGTTATATGTTTATCCGTCTGAACCAGCAGGCCAAACTTGTGGTAAATGCAGTGTGTGCCGGGATGCCCCCGGCTTTTTTGCTATGCTGTGAAGTCGGGGCATCCCGGGGTATCCGGCGCTATGGGTACGCCGGATTACAGGTATACCAGCAGCATGTTGCACTGCTGCTGGAAGGTTGGGGCATGGGCTGCGCCAGAGGCCGTCAGGCGCAGCAGGGTCTGTAGGCCCGGCGGCGGGGTCTTCGCCGGGCGGCCTTGGGCGGCAGCAGGCCGTGCCGTGATCCGGGCCGCGCAATCGGCCCAATCACGCGCCAGGCTCTGCCGCCTGGCGAGCAGCGCGAGCGTGCCCGCCAGGAGCGCATGCGCTGCGAGCGCCGGGGCGGGCACTTCGTCCGCGCAGGGCTGCTGCGCGCCGCTAGGCGTGCCGCATAGCGCAAGCAGCCCTGCGCGGACGTGAGCGGGCGCGCGCAGCAGCCCGCAGCGGGCCGCAGGCGGGAGCGCTGCAAGCAGCGCCAGCGCGGCGGCTGGCGGCAGGGCCTGCAGCAGGTGCAGCCATGCGGGCCAGGCGCCCACGGCGGCGAGCGCTTGCGCGGGTAGCGCCATGCTGCTCGCGTAAGCGCCGCACGTTGCTGCGCCCTCGCCCTGCAGCAGCGCCTCGGCCGCACGCGCCACCTCCGGCACGGCTACATGCTGGCGCGTCGCCGCCGCACGCCTGGGCACGCCGCGCTCACGCTGCTTATAGCCCAGCGCCCACAGTGCCAGCACAGCCTCTGGCCCATGCTGCGCATGCACTGCCCACGGCCGGAGTGCCGCCCTCGCGGCTGCGTCCTCACCGATCTGGGCCAGCGCCAGCCCAGCGGCAAGCGGCTTCGCGCGCTGCGCCGGGACCAGTGCCCCCGCATGGCGCAGCAACCATTCCGGCCGATGCGCAGCCAGCGCGACAGAGACCAGTGCTTGCCATGCCGCTGGCGGCAAGCTCACCCCCTCGGCTACGCTAGCAATGGCCTGCGGCCGTCCCGTGGCTGCCCCAAGCAGCAACATTCGCTGCCATGCCGCCCCGTTGCCGGGCTGTATGCCCAGCGCTTCCGTATAGGACGCTTCCGCTTCTGCCCAGCGGCCATTCTGTTCATGTGCCATGCCTTCCAACGTTAGGCTGCGGTAGCTTCCGGCACCGGACACCGAGGTATACCTCCCTGCTGTCAATGCGGCGGATTTCGCCTGTTTTAACCATTCTAATGCATGATCTGCACGGTTCTGATCCAGTTCCAACACAGCCGCAAGTTCAAGCAGGTCCGGGAAATCATCATATACCGTTACCCAGTTCTCCACCACAGAGAGCGCCAGCTCAATCTGCCCCAACTCTCTCCACGTATATGCTGTTTTTAGTACCACATCCGAATGATATCCACACGTCGGATCAAGCTTTGCCAGCAGCGGCAGCAGTAATCGAATTGCTTCATCATACTTCGCTTGCTGAAACCACTCTGCAGCCAGCGCATAGAGCAGTTCCTGCTGATCTGGTGTCTGTTGCAGAGCCAGCCGAATCAATCTCATGTTACGCACATCTTTTCGTTTAGTAGCAATCACTTTATCCAAATAACCGTAATGAACAACCTCGATGTCCGAATGACGAATCCCTTGCGGCATCAACGCAAGAATAGAAGAAGCGACTTCCTCATGGATTCTCCCATGAAAAGCAATTCGGGGGTCATTTCGAAATAAACGGCACACCTCGTCCGTTACACGTTCTTCGCCTGAGTTACCCAGCAGACTCGTCACCTTAACCCAATACCCCCAGCTCTCTTCACTCCCCGCTTCGAGCCATTCCATTAGCTCTGACTTTGTCCATAACGTATGCATCCACATTTCATCGGCATCCAGTACCAGAATCCATGTAAAACTTGCGGCAGCAAGTGAAAGATTACGCGCCTGGCTAAAGTCTCCGTTCCACTCTGCACTAATGATGGTTGCATCATATCGCTGAGCAATAGCTACGGAATCATCCGCTGAACCTGTATCCACGATAATGATCTCGTCTATGATTTCACGTACAGAAGCCAGACAACGTTCCAGAAACTCGCTTTCATCCCTCACGATCATACATAAGCTAATACCTTCCTTCACCCGTACCCTGCCCTCCTTCCGTCAAAACCCTCCCTGCATATCCTTCGCCTTCCATGTATTGTCCGCCGCTCTTCCGACTCAGCCCTCGAATCCGTCTGCTCCAGGCAACTCCAGCCGAATATGCTGAATGACAGGCCAGTATGAAAGACGCTGCCTTTTCCCAGGCTCCACCTGTTCCGTATCAGACGTCAGTTGCGCCAGATGGTGATCTGCGGCACGAATTAGTCCTTTAACTAGCCAGCTCGTTCCGCTAAGCGTATCCGAAGCTCCTGTAAAAGGTTCTCGAATCAACTTTTCGGCATCGATTATATCCCGTTCAACTTGTTCTCCCTGACTTCTCTCCTTCGCCAGTCTTTTTTCAGTTGCATCATGCACCTCATCCAGCAGTTGCCTCCCCCGTTGAATCAATCCATGCAGTGCCTGCCATCTTCCAGACTGAACACACCCTTCCAGCATCAGCCCGAGAGCTTGCCATCCGTCGTACAACTCTGCATGATCTGCGTCCGCCACACCCTCAAGTGTAGCTGCATTCTCCATGTTCGATCTGTTCCCCATCTCTACTGCGACCTTTCCCCATCCTGTAGACCCTGACTCTTCCTCAGATGCACTCTCCCTGCCCTCGCCTACCTGTGAGCCGTTCATCAGCCAACGGGTGAAGGCATCCTGGAATTTCGTTTCCTGCCCCTCTTTCCCACTCAGCCATTGCAAACGTTCAAGCCAACGGGCAGCCATAGGCGCAAATGAGCCCTTTTTTCGCTTCACCGTTTCGAGTTTCAAACGCGCGCTACTCCAGTCCCCTCGCTGTACATGCAGAACAGCTTCAGCTATAGAACGTTTCTCCCGTTGCTCGCCGGAAGAAGCAGATGGTAACTCCCCGAGCAGTTCAAGCGCCGCATCGTAACAATGGTACTGTTCCAGAATACCTAGTACTTTAGATAAAGCTTCCTCCGAGCTCATGGCAAAACGCGACTCCATCACCGCTGGAATTTGCCCCTCCTGCCCGGATACCCGCATGATTCGAAATAGGCGATACAGTGGCGGTACCAAGCTGGATTTTGCCCGCACCGTTTCCACATAAGCATCGACCGCTCCCTCAAGATCGGCCTTTCCTTCCAGCAAGCGGCCCAGCGTGTACCATGTCTGGTATGTGCCCATGCCTTCCTCTGTGTGAAAAATCGCTGGCGGTGGCCCCTGCTGAACGGCTTTACGAAGCCACATCTCAGCAGCATCCGTATCCCCCACAGCATCCGCACATATCGCCCGATGATGCATCAGGTCTGTGTATTCTGGAAAAAGTTCCAGCGCCGCGTCCATAAGTTCCAGCGCCTCCTGCCAGCGCTCTAAATGCTCCAGACAGCGGACTTCGTATTTCAATAGCAGATGAGCATAACTGGTCACTGCAGCATCATCAATCATCTTCCGGGCTTTACCGAACGATTCCAGTGCCTGCTCCGCTTCACCCACACGCAAATACTCCACGCCCAAGTTATAGTGATGGAACGGTTGATCTGGCTCTTCTTCCACCGCCTGTTGTAGCAAACGCACGTTGCGATTCACCTTGTCCTTGCGCTCCACAACAACCGTCTGATACCCGTAATGGTGAATCACCATGTCCGTGATATGAAACGCGGCCTCCGGATTTCGCTCACAGATCGCCGCCGCAATCTGCTCATGGATGCGACCTTTGAACCGATGCTCAGGATGACTGCGAAACAAACGTAGCACCGGATTGACCGTTGCGCCCTGCTGACCCGAACCCGTATAGTTATGAATATTTAAAAACAATCCGTCGCATCCGCTGACTTCCGTCCAGCTCCTGATCTGCTCCCGAGCTGTCGCTTCCAGCGCCTCGTCCGCATCAAGAAAGAGAATCCAGTCGCCGGAAGCCTGCTCCAGGCCAGCATTTCGTGCGGCGGCAAAATCATCGCACCACGCAAACTCAACCACCGACGCGCCATACTCCCGCGCAATGGCCACACTGAGATCAGATGATCCAGTATCTACTACAATGATCTCATCTACCACATCCCGCACACTTTCAAGGCAACGTGGCAACATCTCTTCCTCATCCTTGACGATCATGCACAGAGAGATCCGCTCGGCCTGACTCCGCTGTCTCTGATGCTGATGTGCCTGCATGATGATTCCTCCTTTCTTTTGCATGATATACTGTCCGCCAAGGTATCCCCTCCGCTGTTCGTAACTGTTTCTCCAAAACCAGCTGCTGATCCGCAAGCACCCTAACCTCGGAAGAACGATTCCGTTCCTGACGAATTAAACCAAGGGCCATCTGCAAGTAACAGATAGCCGCTCCAGCACGGGCTTCACTGAAATCCGGTTTTTGCTCCAGTGCCTGTTCCAAAAGCGACAGTGCTTGATCCAAATGTCCTTTGGAGTACAGCGTTTCGCCCAGACAGAACAGCCCTTCCGCATCCAGTTCTCCTTCCGTCATACACTGAATCAGCATCTCGGCGGCAATCATCGTGTATCCATGCTGGTGCAACAGACCCGCATAATTCCGCCGAATTTCTGTTTCTGTCCTCTCAGGATCTGACATGATACGAACCAGTCGCTCATGCAACTGCTGTGCGATGACCAAATGCCCGCTCTGAATCGCACGAGCCACTAACTGCCTTGCGATCATTTGCACAGGTTCACTCCATTGCAGAAGCTGCCCATCCGATACAGCAGGTACAGGAGCGATAGAAGAACTAGCTGATAGAGCCGCAGGCTTATACTCAAACAGTAATCGGTCCGCTACCTTCCACATTCCCCTCTCTAGAGGAGATACTTTAGCGAAGAAAGATGAAGGCAACCGCCTGCCACTCGCCCAACACGCTAGCGCCCAATCACTTCGCTCATCCGATTGAAGGCTCATATCAGCAGCATCCTCCACTCCTGACGTGATGACAGCCGAGAAAGAGGTCCGTTTATGATCCTCTCTATCCGCTTCTCCCCAGCTACTCTGAGCGAGATTCCATGCATCGGTAACTTGGCCTGCACACAACATCCAGTGAAGTTGATCACCTACTGGAATATGAATATGGGATGCCTCACCACCCAGAAGAAGTAGTGCTTGTTTATACGCTCCACAATTAGCGAGGGCATAGAGCATATGCATCAGCACAATCTCCGTTTCCTTTCCCAAAGAGGGATGTGGCCGGTTCATTTGATCTGCATGATCTGTCGTCACATGGATCTGATGTAATCGATGAGCTAGATGAAGCAACCGATCTGCAATGGATTCGTCCGAAACTCCCTGTTGTTGCAGTGCATCCGCCAGCCCCATCCAAGCCGGTCTGTAGGTAGATAGATGCTCCAGGGCAAGCTCATATAGCCGAACCGCTTCCTGCCCGAATCCCCGTTGCTGTGCCAGCCGAGCCATCGATGTATATGCCCGGTAACTGCAAGAGCCTGCTTCTGTCACGTAAAAAGCTTTGACCACGGCTTCACCGCCGCCAGACCTTCCGTGATCATTCGGACTAGAGCCACAGTTGCACGCCCGTGCATAGGCACGATAAGCCCGTTCCTGCAAGCCTTGTCGCTCCAACACTTCACCGTATATCAAATGCAGATCAGCGTATGCAGGGTAACGTTGAGTTTCTTCGGAAAGCAACAGATGTGCTTCTTCGTAACGCTCCAGTTCTACTAGCACTTTGGCCAAATCTCTCACAAGGGTGGAGCGATAGGGAGCTCGCCATTTGGCCTGTTTCAGTGACTCACGAAATGCCTCCACCGCCTGTTCCAAATCACCCAACTGGCAGCGTGTTACGCCCAGATTATACAAGTGAAAAGGATCTGCAGGATGATCGGCAAGCTCCCGCTCAATCAGGCGCAAATTACGCTTGCTCTTATCCCCTTTGGCGATTACGGTAGCAAGATAACCATCATGCCCCAGACGCAAAGGAGCAAGCGGCTCTTCTTCGACTTCTACATCTATTTCTACTTCAACAGCTGCTGAATGATCTACTGTACTTATTTCCAGTGAATCTAAGTGTATATCGCTCTTACTTATGGACTTATTTGGTGTAACGGCATCGCTCTGATGGTCCGTGTTTTGGCGAAACAACTGCTCATGAATTCGCCCTGTGTACTGGTAACCTTGCTGAGCACGGAACAGCCGTACAGGATGGGACAGGATCTTGTCCTCTATCCCTTCGCCGTATTGATTTTCGATCGTGATGCGTAATCGGGTGATGCTTTTATGGACGTTTGGCAAAACATTCATCAATTGATCCAGACCTTCGATGACATACTCATCGGCATCCAGACAGAGAATCCATTCGGTCGTTGCCAGGGGCAGGCTAATATTTCGAGCTTTAGCAAAATCATCTTCCCAACTGGCGTGCAGTACTGTCGCACCATATGTTCTGGCCATATCAGCTGTCCGATCGGACGAGCCTGTATCCGTAATGAACCATTCCGAACCCGCTTGCTTCAAGCTGTCCAGACAGCGGGGCAGGTGATGCTCTTCATTTTGCACAATCATATGAATGCCGAGTAACCGGTTCTGCATCCGCAGTGACCTCCAATACAAAAAAATACATGAAGCCCACTAAAGTGAACTCCATGTACCTATATGACAGCAGAGCAGGTTATGTGCCTTGTCCATTGAAGAACACGTCAATCGTGCTTGGTGCACCGAGCAAGCTTGAGCGATAAGAAAGACGTGTGTATTTCAGGAAACGTTGCGGTACCAGAACATCTACAGAACCGGATAGAATCCCTGTTACCGTAGTCACATCGGTGTACCAGTTGGTTCCGTTCGCACTGATCTCCACTTGGGCATCCACCCTGTTCACACCTGGTCCCCTGTTATACACGAAAAAGGAGTATGTGCCGAATACACTCGTGGTCACAGCAGGTAGCGGTGTGAATGTGTTAGCAGTCGGTGTGCCGACAAGTTGGTTCTCCTGAAAACTTTTTTGCGAGATGGAGGTTACGCTGCTCAGTGTACCGGCCGTAATCGTTGCGCCAAGCACGCTGGTAATTGTACCGTTCAACAAGTTGGTTAACGTTCCGGCTGTGATCGTGGCACCGAGAACACTTGTGAGTGTACCATTCAGCAAGTTCGTCAATGTGCCAGCCGTCACAGTGGCACCAAGCACACCGGTAATCGTTCCGGCCGTGATTGTTGCTCCAAGCACACTCGTAATTGTACCTGCTGTGATCGTTGCTCCGAGAACATTCGTAATCGTTCCGTTCAACAAGTTCGTTAACGTACCTGCGGTAATGGTCGCGCCCAGTACACTGGTGAGCGTACCATTTAACAGGTTCGTTAAGGTACCTGCCGTCAACGTTGCGCCGAGCACACTGGTTATCGTTCCGGCGGTAATCGTAGCACCTAATACACTCGTGATGGTTCCCGCCGTGATCGTTGCTCCAAGCACATTGGTTATCGTACCGTTTAGCAAGTTCGTCAGGGTCCCCGCCGTCACCGTCGCTCCTAATACACTCGTGATTGTCCCAGCTGTAATCGTCGCGCCGAGCACGTTCGTGATAGTACCATTCAGCAAGTTGGTCAGCGTTCCAGCCGTGATGGTTGCACCGAGTACGCTGTTAATTGTTCCTGCGGTGATCGTTGCTCCGAGCACACTGGTAATTGTACCGTTCAACAGATTAGTTAATGTTCCGGCAGTGATTGTTGCACCGAGGACACTCGTGATGGTACCGTTTAGCAAGTTCGTCAGGGTCCCTGCAGTCACCGTAGCTCCGAGCACACTGGTGATTGTTCCGGCTGTAATCGTCGCGCCGAGTACGTTCGTGATGGTACCGTTCAGAATGTTGGTGATTGTACCCGCGTTAATGGTAACCGTGGTCAGACCTGAAATGTTGCTGATCGTCCCGTCTAGAATGATACCTACCACATTCCCGCTTGTATCCGTTCTGACGGGCTGAGCCGTACCTGTACTATCCTGACCAAAAATCAGTGTTCTCAAGTTATCCGGATTCGTATTAAACGTTGTAAAGTTAGGCATAAGCCTCGTCCTCCTCCCTGGACAATCTGGGTAATTAAACTACCTTACGAGCATACGCTGTGCCTGAAAGTATACATCAAGCCGAGTAGGCTGAGCCGGATCTACAGGCAGGAGCACAAGCCGGGTATAGTGTAGAAATCGCAAGGGAACCAGCGCCTTCGTCTGTCCCCCCTCAATGACTTCCTGACTATCCACTGCATAATCTACGGCATTCGGACTGACCTGAACTTGAACGATCGCTGGATGTTTTCCGCGATTCACCACGCCATAACTGTACATGCTCAGAGATGAGGTATCCTGCGGCGGGAGGGCATGTTCACCCTGACCTGTCTCTGCTCCAGTGTAGGTATGCTCTGTAAAACAGTGAGTAGCACCAGGGAGTTTCGTGCGTGAGAAAGCACCCTGTTTGAACCTAGGACGGGTAATCCGGGAACAAGGGGGCTTCAGCAGTTTGGCGCGGCGAGAACAACGGGATGGGCGGCGGCTGACATATTTATTTTTTGGTTTCATTGTCTGCTTGGCTGAGGGTTTCGTTCTCTTCCTGCTTCGCTTGGCTGTTCGACTCATCTCGATTTCCCCTTAAAAAATGTGCTTACGCATCGTATGCCCGGAAGGAAAATACGGGCACGGCATCCGCCGTTATTTGGGGATTCGGATGTAATCCCCAAACGCTTCCTCTTGCTTCTACATATCATGCTAGTAATGAGGACAGGCGAAATAACGCAGGCTATAGGCTTTTTTCCATCTATTCCATGCTTCAGAGGAGGTCAAGCGGGATGACCAATACGAATGTGTTCAACCAGTCTAACGGCCCTTTATTCACACAGCTAACCAATACGTACGCGGCCCCGGGAATCGGAGCAGCTCCAGACACCGGTGCGGCTGCGGCAGGCAGTTTTTTCGCCCTGACCACAAACAATGTCTCTATTCCTTCGAGCCAAAATCTCCTTCTACAAATTCTAAATGCCGCCGGAAGCGGCAGAACGATACGCATTGCGAGCTTATCAGGAGGCACAACAGCAGCGGCCACACTTGTGGTCTATTCCGGCGGAACCGTCACTGTCGGTAGCACACCCGTGCCTGTCAATACATTGCTAGGCAATGCCAACACCAGTATCGTAACGACAAGACAGAATACAGGGACACTTGGAGGTACCTTCACCAGCCTGCTCAGCATTCCGCTCACCGCAGGTCTGTATGCTCTCGATTTGAATGGATCTATTGTTGTGCCTCCGGGTCAATCGTTATCCATAAGCTTGGGAACAGGAAGCCAGGTGGGATCTATCAATCTATTTTGGTGGGAATTCTAACCTGTATTTTGAGTAAAGGTGGAGCGAATCATGCCGAACAATAATGTATTTAATCCCTTGAACCAACCCGTTTACACCTCCAATACCAACACATATATCTCACCTGGCATTGTTGCCCCACCTGAAAATAATGCGGGCAGCACAGGTAACCTGTACAATGCAGGTTCCACTAACTCCACCACACTGGGTTTGCTTGGAGGGAGCGTAACGGCCACTTTGCAACTCGCCAATCCAACTGGAAGCGGCAGAACATTGTATGTTTCCCGTTTGTCTGGTGGAATTACTGTTGCACTCAATCTGCTGTCTTCGTTCAGCGGCACGTTGACCCTAACTGCAAACGGTACACTCTCATCGCCCAGCACACTTACAGCCGTAAACAGTAATCTGTCCAGTAGTAACACAAGTGTTGCTCTTGTTCGATTTTCTACAGCAGCCCCATCCGGTGCTACCGCTATAATGTCCATGCCTCTGCAAGTTGGTCCATTTCAATCCAACGAGTTCGGTAAATACGTGATCCCTCCGGGTCAGGCCATAAACCTGTCCGTAACCGGATCACTCTCCGTTGCTGGTTTGTTAGCCTCCACGACGTATTTCACTTGGTGGGAAGTATGATGGTCTATAGCCTTGCCTCTGTGCAGGCCAAAGAACAGAAATAGCCACGTTCGGATAAGGACCGAATGCGGCTATTTCGTATGTTAGGATATGGAACGATCCAAACAAGCAATTTAGGAGACGCCTTGCTGTTGCTGTGCAGATCCCACCTTTTCACTCGAAGTGGATCTTCTGTTAAGCGACCACAACATACGCTGGAACAGGATGCCTGTCAGACCAATGGCTAGCGTAGCCAGACCGATCATTTGAAAAGTCGGACTCGGTCCCGCCAAGCGGATGATCGCACCGCCAGCAAGCGGGGCAGCGACCAGCACAACGCTGTATAACGAGTTTTGAATGCCGAATACACGTCCTACATAGTCAGGAGAGGTCTCTTTTTGCAGCAAATAATTCATCGTGACCATAAACAGTCCATTCCCCAGACCTGTACACAGGCCCAACATAATAATCCATGCCGTCGACGTATCCGGATCAACCCAGCCGAGTCCTGCAATTCCGGCGCCAATGAGGAAATATCCGCCGCCTAGACCCCATCCGTACCCTAATCTCGGCAATCGGTTTAACAGCAAAATGATAAACACTGCTCCCGCACCTACGGATGAACCGAGCCAGCCGAGCATAGATTCATTACCTGGTTTGATTTCCCGAAACAGGGTCGTAAATTGATATTCGACCATCAGAATAGACATGAGGCCAAGACAGCCAAACACGATGGTATTCCTGACTGTATGGGTGTGGCGTAAATACTTCCAGCCCTGTTGCCACTGCTTGAAGAAAGTCTCGGGTTCCTTCCGATTCTCTTCGTTATGCTCATCGGTTGCTAAAGCTTCTTTCTTCTCTACCAAACGTCGCAAAGGCCATAATACAGCGCCCGATAACAGCCGAGCACACGCATTGATCAGAATGCAGATTTGTGGAGAAAAAAAGGCCAATACAACTGCACCCAGAAGGGGACCTGCTATTTTCGCACACTGATTCACAAACCCGTTCAGTGACGAGGCTTGAAACAGTTGCTCCTCTGCCACGATCTGCCGTGTCAACGCCTGCTGGGCAGGAACGTGAAACACACTCATCATCGCACGCAGAGCCAGAAGTGGCAGCAGCCATGCCGGGCTTGGTGCGAATAAAATGCCCACCGTTAGTGCAATGGTAATGCCATCACAGAGAATCATAATTCTCACTTTATGCAGTCGATCAGCGAGAGCACCAGCTACCGACCCAAACAAGATACCTGGCACAGCCATACAGACAGGGATCAGCGCGATAATCAACGGATCGGCTCCCCATCGGTAAGCCACCATGACTTGGATGGCGAGCGCATCGAACCAATCGCCAAAGGTGGCGAGTGCGTAAGCAACAAACAGACGCACAAACTTAAGATTAGTCCAGAGGCTTTTTGAGGTTTTTGCAGCAGATTTACCAGATGAATTATCTGGTGTAGATGAATCGGATGTGTCGTTTCTTGATGAATTAGCTGTCATACATGTACTTCCTCCCTTGATTACAGCGGTTTTGCGAACATGATGTCCTTAGCTGTAATCTTAGGTGAGCTATGTCAGAGGAAGATCAGAGGATAAGGAATTAGCGGATAAAAAGTGACGGATCGTCTTCACGATCTGCTGCCCGTATACGGACACGCCATAGGATTTACTGATTTCTGTATAAATCTGTTGGTATTTATTGCGGAGTCTCCCTTCAACTCGGTGATGATCCATGAACAGGAGAATTTGATACGCTGAATTAAGATAAAGCGGTGCATGGAGCGACATTTTCAATACTTCCAGACCGTCATCCATTCGCAGTTCAGCTTCTCGCACCCGTCCCTGCCGCAGTAGCCATAAGCCCTCCATCACCTGGAAACGGCCGATCTCCCGCAGATAAGGAGCGTCTTTTAATTGCGTGCGCAGAACGGCCATCTGTTCCTCAACGGCCTCACCGCTCCCACCCCATAGTTCAACAGACAGTGCAGTTATACTCACAGGTAACTTGAAATAGATTAACTGATTTGCTTCCATCACCCGATATGTTTCTTCCAACTGCTTCTTGGCTTCCTGATACTGACCCGTCTCGGCATAGATATCAATGATATTAAGAATCCTTAATTCCTGGCGGTGCTCGGCAGGCAAAACAGATGAATGAATCGCTTGTTTGTACAACATCAGACTTTCCGCAGGTTCAACGAGAGCATGGACATAAATCAGCAGCCAATACAGACGCTCCTCCAAGGGAAACTCCGCTGTGTTCATTAGCCAATCCAGATCTCCCTGTATGAAATGCAGGTACAACTGATAATACGGTTCTATTCGTACGCCGAGTGCCTCTTGTTGACGAATCAGCATCTGGATTGAATTCCCTTGGCCGAACAGATGATATTTCCGAAGCAGTCCATGCACAACTTCCTGCATCTCGGGATCATGGATAGACGGATTCGGGGGCAACACGGCCCTATTCTCCCGTAAAGCAAGCCGATATCCATAACCACGAACCGTATCTAGACTGACTTCATCCCAGCGCTTCAACTTCTTACGGAGACGATAGATGTGATCATCTACGGTGCGCTCCACCGGATATTCTAGCGGCCATACTCGATCCAGCAGTTGACTACGTGTGAAGGCCTTATCTTTGTTTTCGTACAGAAAATGCAAAAGCGCAAACTCCTTCGCCAGCAAGCGAATCGAATCCATTTGCTGAGATACCGTATAGGTTCCCTCATCAAATTGAAGAGACATTCTCGTTCCTCCCTTGTGTGCCCTCATATATGCCATACGCAGATCAGCAATCTGCTTTATCTTTTTTCTAATGTATCTATGTATCTCTCAAGTATTTTCCAACTTACACCTCTTCAAGATACCATAAAAAAAGCCCCTTGCGATAACGCAAAGGGCCCTGTTTCTCAAGCGATAGTTGTGGATGTGACTTCACATGAATTCAACCTTATCCCAATACCACGCGGTCATCCGCCATTTTTTTGCCGCTGATCCGCTCGAATTCGCCGAGCAGTTCTGGCACCGTTAGTGTGCGCTTACGCTCTTCACTGACATCGAGGATGATTCGCCCTTTGTCCATCATGATCAGGCGGTTGCCTAGACGAATGGCCTGTTCCATATTGTGCGTTACCATCAACGTGGTAAGTCTCATCTCGCGGACAAGGGTCTCTGTCAGCTCGGTAATCAGCTCTGCGCGAGATGGGTCAAGCGCAGCTGTGTGTTCATCCAACAGCAGAATCTGCGGCTGAGTGAAGGTTGCCATCAACAAGCTGAGCGCCTGGCGCTCACCGCCCGACAGAAGACCCACCTTCGCATTCGGGCGTTTCTCCAGCCCGATTCCCAGCTTCTCCAGCTGCGCGTTAAAGATTTCACGTCTCGCACGGGTCACACCAAAACCAAGTCCGCGTCCCTTGCCGCGTTTGTACGCCATTGCCATATTCTCTTCAATGGACATATGCGGGGCGGTTCCAGCCATCGGGTCCTGAAAGACACGACCGATCCAACTGCTGCGTTTATGCTCTGGAAGATTTCTGATTGAACGGTCGTTGATGAGCACGTCACCCATATCGGGTTTCATCACACCTGAGATAATGTTCATCAAGGTTGATTTCCCGGCGCCGTTACTGCCAATAACCGTTACAAAATCACCCGGATTCATAATCAGATTCACACCAACCAGAGCTGTTTTCTCATCCGTTGTGCCCGGGTTGAACAGTTTGGTGACTTGTGTAATCTCTAACATGCTACATGCCCCCCTTTGCCTGTTGGCCGCCGGAACGCATCAGCTCTTCGGTCCGTTTGCGAGCGAGGCTACGCTGTTTCATGGAACGCTGCATTGTCGGGAAGACGAGTGCAATAATAACGATAACGGCAGTGATCAGCTTCAGATCAGATGTATCAAACCATTCCACCTGCAAGGCAAGTGCAACCACAATCCGATAGATTATGGAACCAACGACAGCTGCCAGCGTCGCCCAGAATACCGTTCTGGCACCCAGAATTGCTTCGCCAATAATGACGGAGGCCAGACCAATGACAATCATGCCAATGCCCATTGTAATATCAGCAAACCCGGATTGCTGAGCAATAAACGCACCAGATAAGGCTACCAGCCCATTAGACAGACTGACACCAATAATGGTCGTTACATCCGTATTCGCACCAAAGCTGCGAATCATGCGTTTGTTATCCCCTGTAGCGCGAAGCGCGAGTCCGATATCTGTTTTCATGAACAGATCAAGCATGATTTTAAATACCAGCACAACAATAATGATAATGATCATGACATGTTCGCCTGAAAATGGCGTTTCCACGCCCATAATCGATTTATTCGGTGCGCCAAGAATACGCATGTTGATCGAATACAGGGCAATCATCATCAGAATCCCGGACAGTAGTCCGTTAATTTTGCCTTTCGTATGCAGCAGACCCGTTAGGGCTCCAGCGATCATGCCGCCAGCCATAGCTGCCAAGCAGGCCAGCCAAGGGGAGTAATCATTGGAGATCATGACCGCCGCAATAGCGCCTCCTGTAGTAAAACTTCCGTCTACGGTAAGATCGGGGAAATCCAGAATACGGAACGTAATATAAACACCCAGTGCCATCAGTGCATATAACAGTCCCAGTTCAATGGCCCCTTCAATGGAATTCCAACTTATACTCACACTGCTTCCTCCCTGTCTATCTCTACCGGAAAAGAATGAGGCGAACCCACCTGCTCGTTCGCCTCGCCTCCGTCTGCCGAAGTAATGTCAACCTTTCAGCTAATCAATAAATGAATCCGGCCATTGGTTCTTATTGGATAATATTGTTTGCCTGATCTTTCACTTCGGCCTTCATCTCATCCGTTACCGTGATGCCTTGAGCTTCAGCTGCCTTCAGGTTCAGGATCAGATCCAGCTTGTCCGGAACAGTCACCTTCATATCGCCCGGTTTGGTTCCATTTTTCAAGATGTCCGCAGCCATCTCACCGACTTGGTAGCCGTGGTCATAATATTTAAATCCTACGGTTGCAAAAGCACCCTTCTCTACCGTATCCCGATCACTGGAGAAGAACGGAATTTTGTTGCTGTTTGCCGTCTGGATGATCGTATCCACCGCACTTACAACGGAGTTGTCGAGTGTAATGTAGAATGCGTCGACTTTACCAACCAGCGAGTCTGTCGCTTGTTTGACTTCCGATGTATTGGTTACTGGTGCTTTAACCAGCTTGATGTTATGTGTTGCCAGAGCCTTCTCGGCATTATTCGCCATGACAACTGCATTCGGCTCACCTTCGTTAATGACCAGTCCTACTGTTTTTACATCCGGCAGGTTTTTAGCGATAAAATCAGCCAATTGCACAATCGCCTCTGGATTCGTATCCGATGCACCGGTTACATTGCCACCCGGTTTGTCCATATCACTCACGAGCTTCGCACCCAGTGGGTCCGTCACAGCTGCAAACAAGAGTGGCTTGTCCTTCACTTGTTGTGCGAGAGCCAGTGCAGATGGCGTCGCAATCCCGAGCACGAGGTCGTTTTTGGAATCACCGGCAATTTTCTGGGCAATAGACAAGTTGTTCGTGGAATCCCCTTGCGCATTGTTATAATCAATCTTGAGGTTTTTGTTCTCTTCAATGCCGGCATCCTTCAGAGCAGCGATGAAACCTTCACGTGTAGCATCCAGCGAGGGATGTTCCACAATCTGGGAGATGGCAATCTGGTAGGATTTCTCTGCGCTTCCGCCCCCTGTTGTGCTGTCTGAACCTTTGGACTCCGAGCCTGCACCACTGTTATTTCCGCAACCTGCCGCTATGATCATCGAAGCAGCCATCATCAATGACATCCAAAACTTTTTTTTCATCTGTAAGAACCCCTCTCCAAATGTTAAAAATGTGGTCTTCCGGTTACACTCCATCTTGTATCCCCTCAGGTACGATAGAGCGGAACAAAACAAACGCTTCAACGCATTGTTGCTTTGATCGACAAAAGCAGACAAATCTAGACTTTTGGCATGCGACTGAAGTCCATGCCGTGTTGCTCTTTTATTGTTTTCCTAATATTAAAGGGCATCCCGGCTTCCGTCAATGGTTGAACCGCTTCCATTTTTGTTTTACCCGAATACGTGATAGAAAACTTTACATTATCAAAAAAAGACAACCCCAAATAACGGGTTGCCTCATTTTTATATCTACTTTAATCCATAAGCATCGATCTAATACGTTATACCGATCTACAATTTAAACTTCTCAATCTGTGACCTCAGTTGCTCTGACATATTAGCAAGTTCCGCTGATGAGGAAGCGACTTCCTCCATAGAAGCCATTTGTTGCTGTGCCGCTGCGGAGACATTTTCAGTCTCTGCTGCTGTCTCGCTAGCCGAATCAGCAATGAGGCGAATAGAGCCCACCAGGCTTCCCGTTCCAGAGACAATCTCCTCTGCCGCCGCTGTTACACTACGGATACTATCTGCGACCTGTTCCACGGACGAGCGAATATTCGTAAACAGCTCACTTGCCACTTCGCCCGCCTGTTTGCCTTGAGCAGCCTGCTCAACGGTCTGCTCAGAAGCACGAAGTGTACGCTCAATCTCCACCTGAATGCGCCCAATAAATCCAGCAATTTGCTCTGCGGATGCAATCGACTGTCCGGCAAGATTACGAACTTCATCGGCCACGACGGCAAATCCTCGGCCAGCCTCACCAGAACGTGATGCTTCTATTGCCGCATTCAGAGAGAGGATATTCGTTTGCCGGGCGATGTTGCTGATTACACCTACAACCTCACCAATAGAGGTGGACAAACTGCTGAGGTTTTGAATCGTACCGGACAACTCACGAATTCCATACTCCATCTCATCCATCTTCCTACCCAGATCATGCATCGCTGTAGATCCATCCGTTGCGAGTACATTCGCTTCCGAAGCAACGGTGGATACATGAGAGCTATGTTCTGCGACGCCATTAATCTGCATCGCAATATTTTCCGCTACATCGCTACCATCTTGTACGCTCGACGTTTGACGCTCCGAGCCCTCGGCAACCACCATAATAGCCTCCGTAATGCTCTGTGATGCATTGGAACCTTGCTCAGCACCTACGGCTAGCTGTTTGGCAGAATCGGTTAATTGTCCGGATAGATCCGAAACATTCGTCATCAACTGATGTAGTTGCTCACTAGATCTATTAAATGAATGCAAGGCTGCGCTAATATCCGTTTTCCCTTTTACAGGAATGCGATACGTCAGATCGCCTTGTGCCAGTAGATCAATCCCGTGTGTGAGTTGACGAATGGGCTTTACAATTTTTGTCGCGATTAAAATACTGAGTAACAATGCTGCCGCAACGATGATGATTCCTACAGTTAGTACAAGTACGAGCAGATCATTAACCGGTTTTGAAAATTCACTCTCATCCATATATGTAACAACAACCCAGTTCAGTTCTGTTTGAGTCATGTATCCCAATCTTTTAACACCATCTATTTGAAAATCAAATGCAAGATAATTGCCTTTTACCGCTTCAGCAAATGCTTCATTCATATGGGTGTTGCCCATATCCGTAATATTACTATTCATAATCTTCGTCTCATCTGGAGAATAGATAAAGATTCCACTCGCTGTCGTCAACACTGCTTGTCCCGTGTTGCCGTGCTTAAATGCAATTACATCTTCGACCAATTCATTAATCTGATATCCAGCTGTATAGAAACCAACCGGTTGACCATCTTTCATAATCGGCGACCCAATGGCAACGCCAAGTTTATTATCTACTACAGAAATCAACGGTTCAGAGACATACGGACGACCCGCCTGAATTTCTTTTACATAAGGCCGGCTCGATAAGTCATATTCTTTACCTGTCGCGTCCATCGCAAACTGTCCTGTTACATCCGGTGAATAGAGAACCGTAGTAAACTCCGGATGTTGTTCTTTTAAACTGGAGAGAAATTGCATCTGTTGCTCTTTATTGTCCCCAATTGACGCACCTTGCTCTGCAATCATTCTAACGACGGTTTGTTGCTCTTTCATTTTGATATCCATTTCTTTGGCCAGCAATTTCGTATCTAATACGAGCTGTTTCGTTGAATAGCTTTTGACTTGATTCGATGTAGGAACATAGAAGGTAACCGAAAGGACCGCAACACAGACAATAACGATGATTAGTGAAGACAGCATGATTTGTCCTGCCGTTTGCCTTAATGAACAAAATGTGAGTATTGAACGAAGAAAACCTGATTTTTTCCGAGCCATGACCTATCCCCTTTTTTTTAGAAGCTATAATTTTTATATGATATATATCGGTATAATCACGATTGTTTTTAATCCGAAAAATACCGTTTCTTAAAAAATTTTTGGATAAAAAATTCAGATAACAAGGACTTTAACTCACATATGTTCATAATGAGATATGGGTGTGTTTATTCATATCAGAGCGAATAAACGTGTATAAAAACTATGTACAAGTGTTTTTTAGATAAAAAAAAAGACTGCTTCGACAATTCGAAACAATCTTATAAATGACCGGCTATGATAACTTCCCCGATACTTCACGAATCTGGTACTTGCACTTCTTGCCGCCATCAGCATAACATTCAGTGCGCTCGACGTCCGCTTGCAATAAGGATCGAAATAGCTCCAGCTCACAACGACAAGCCTGCTTGTACACACTCGCAACCTGCACGATTGGGCAGTTCAGCTCGGTAATGACATACGTACCATCTTCTTCGATAGATGCATCAGCCATATACCCGTTGGCATTCTGGATTCGCGCCAGTTCCTCGACACGTCCGGCAAGGTCATGCCCCTCCATCTGCGGCAAGCCGCTGCGAAGCAACTTGTCACGGCGACCTTCAAAAAGGGCATCCACGACTCCACTGCCGGCCGTATCAGACAGTTCATCAAGCAGTTCCAGCGTTAGAGAAGAGTACGATTTCGGGAAATAATTGTCTCCGCGATCCGTCAGATGATATACCGAGGAGGGACGCCCTGCTGTTGCACGAGCCTCACGCACCTCGATCCATCCTTCCTGCTCCAGTGCTGTCAGATGGCGACGAATCGCCATTCCGGTCAGCCCTAGCTCCGCCGTGATTTCACGAGCCGTCATCGTTCCTTGCTGCTTCAGCATGAACAGAATCCGTTCACGCGTTGTACGTTCTTCTTCACGCTTCATGTTCAGCACCTGCTCTCCTGCTTATGCCTGTACGGGCGCTGCCTCCCGGCAAGCATCCGAGCAAAAGCGGTTATGCGTCTCTTCGCAATCCTCACAGCAGACATGCTGCAGGTTGCAGGTCGGACAATTAATATATCGGTCATGTGTCGTACCACAGTGATAACAGCTGGCGATAACAATATCCTCATCGGTACGGTTGATCGGTACGGAAATCCGCTCGTCAAATACATAACATTTTCCATCAAACAGGCGCCCCTGCACCTCAGGGTCTTTCCCGTAAGTTACAATTCCGCCTTCCAGTTGGGCAACATCCTGGAAACCTTCCTTGATCATAAACCCTGTCAGCTTCTCACAGCGGATACCGCCTGTGCAGTACGTAATGATTGTTTTGTCCTTCATATCACCGAGATTCTCCCGAATCCATTCCGGGAATTCACGGAATGATTCAACATCCGGGCGAATGGCGCCACGGAAATGGCCGATCTCATACTCATAATCATTACGTCCATCAATGACGATAACGTCATCCCGTTGCAAATGCTCGTGGAATTCCTTCGGCGAGAGGCGTTTACCGCTGATCTCATTCGGATCAAGTTCATCGTCTACGCGGAATGTTACCAGCTCTGCTTTGTGACGCACAAAGATTTTTTTGAACGCATGCTCTTCCACATCATCAATCTTAAACACCATATCCTTGAACAGCGGATTGGCATGCATGTCCTTCATATATTGCTCTGTCTGCTCCGGCGTTCCTGATACTGTGCCGTTGATGCCTTCGGAAGCAATCAGAATACGGCCTTTCACCCCTAGGTCCTTGCAGTATTGCAGATGCTCCTGCGTAAACGTCTCGGGGTCTTCGATCTTCACGAACTTATAATATAAAAGCACGCGATACGCGCTGTTACACATGTATATCACCTGTTCCTCTTCCATGTTGTTGGCCGGTTCCTCCGGCGAGCCACCTACATTGCACCCTGACTTGCAGAAAAAGAAAAGAAACAGCCGCCCGAAACATCGTCTCGAACTGCTGTCTAACCATTCGACTTTATATTCCTGCATACTAGTTTATCGGAAGCGCAAGGACTTAGTCAATATAAATGTATAGAAAGGCATGAAAGATATGGAACACGCCTTCCATGCCGCCACTATCCTTTGATTGGGCAACTATTCCGAAATCGTAATGATCGAGGTCACAAAGTGATATTTTTCATTCTCCATCACGGATTGTGACAGCAAAATTTTGTTCCCCTGTGGGCTCCAGGCTAACGAATCAGCCACATTGTCCATCTCTGCGGAGATCTGGAATTGCTCTGCCGATTCCGTGTTGGAAACAAACAATCCTTTTTCGTTATCCTTATCGGAATTAATCGTGTAAGCGATCTTGGAGTCATCACCCGACCAGCTTGTGCCAAAAATCTGCGTGCCTCTGGCGAGTGTGGCCTTCTCATTGCCTTCCAGATCGGTGAGCACCAGCGCCCGTTTGGTATCCGCTGTTCTTTTTACAATCGCAAGCCTCGTTCCGTCGTTCGAAGGGATAACCCACTCCACGCTTTTGAGCACCTGTTTGGCTTCGCCCGTCTTCGTATCATAGGTGTTCAGTTGACCGTCCTCTCCCGTAATGTAGTAGATCATGTTGCCCGACACCTTGATACTGCGCACGTTAAAGTTACCTGTCTCTACCAATACTTTAGTGGTGCCGTCCAGTGCAGCCGAGATCAGATCTCCTTTCATATTGGAAAAAACAACATGTTCATTATCCAGCCAGGCACCTTCCTGAACAAATCCATCCTCTTTACCCGCAGCAACCACTTCTCCGCTCTTCAGGTTCAGAATGAAAGGCCAGCCTGTCGCTTCCTCCGTCTGCCAGTAGAACAGATGCTGTCCATCCGGCGATACCTGCGGTGCTCCCAGGTTAACCTCGCTCTCTATAAGCGGTGTATCTGTGCCTTTCGTCAGATCATACATGTACAGGTTGTGCGGATAACGTTCCTCTCCCTCTACACTAACAGGTTTCATGGACGTGTTTTCTTTATCCGTCACAATCGAGCTCTCGCTCAACCAAGCGATTCCGCGCATATTAGGTAATTTATCTATTTTCTCAAGTTTGAAATTCTGGTAAACGGACGTGTTCGTGTTATCTTTGACCGTAATATCTGTACCTGTTTTTGCACCTTGTATATTGCCTGACGGCTCTGTGGTGCTTCCACAGGCAACAGTGGTCAATAACGCAGCTGCCCCCAGTGCTCCAAACGTCACTTTCATCCATCTCATCATGTCGTGATCCCCCTCGGTTACTTATGCTATACACCTATCATAAAGCTGGCATACTTCCAAAGTTATTCAGACTTGTTTCCAACTTGTAAACTTGTATCTATGTCTTGATCTACAAGCGGGAATACAAGTTGAAATGTCACGCCTTCTTGATGCGCTGGATCACTTGGTAGTAACGTAATCGTTCCGCCCTGTTTTTCAACAAACTGTTTTACGAGGGATAGACCAAGTCCGGTTCCGCCTGTTTTGCGAGCTCTGTCCTTATTGACGGTGTAAAAAGGTTCAAAGATCTTCTCGCGTGCCTCTTCAGGGATCGGCATACCTGAGTTATAGATGCGAATAACCGCCTGATGTTCCTCTGTACGCCGCTCATTCTCCACTCGAATGATGCCTCCAGCAACGTTATATTTGATCGCATTGTCCAGCAGATTGATGAAAATGTGCATCAGACTCTCCCGGTCACTGTGAATGACGGCAGGCACCAGATCGAGCTCCATGTTCAGTGCAAACTTTTCAACCTTGCCTCGCATTCGTCCGCAAGCGTCCACAAGCAATGCCCTGATTTCCACATCCTCCGCCTGATTCTCGAAATCGTACTTTTCAAGCGCAGACAGGTGTAGCACCTTCTCTACCATTTCATATAATCGTTCGGTTTCTTTCCCGATATTATTCGTCGCATCGTCCAGCAGTTGTGGATCATCCTTGTACATGTTCAGCAGTTCCACATACGCCTTGATGGATGTCAGTGGTGTCTTGAACTCATGGCTAATGTTGCCGATATATTGCTTCTGCTGCTGCTCCAATGCTTGTAACTTCTCGATTGCCAGTTGCAGCTTCTGCTGCTCGGCATGCATGGCTGCAATGTTTTGTTGAATAGACGTGCTCATATAATAAATCCCTTGTCCCAAATCGCCTAGTTCATCCTTACGTTTGACCGGGGATTCGGTAATATAGTTCCCTTCTTGAATGGAGGCTGCTGATTTCTTCAATCGGGTAATCGCTACAGCAAAACGGTTGTAGAACAGATAACCTAGAATGAAACTAAGCGCAACCACCGTGATGCCTGCCCATAGGAACAATTGTTGAATCCGGGCATAGAAATCCTGATAACTCTGCACGGAATATTGAATCCAGATGGCACCAATCTGTCCCTCCGGGCCGTCCAGCGGAGCGGCATAAAGCAATGTCTCTCCCTGCTCGTGATAGGCAATTTTATTCTTCAATGCGTAATTCAGAGTCTCCTGAACGAGTTCATTCTCACTTGGCGCAAAAGAAGCTCCCACTTGTTTGCCACTCATGTCATATAGTGCAATTGGCAGGCCTGTTGAGTCAGAGAGAGCTTGCGCCAATCTACGTCCATTTTGCTGCAGGAACTGTTCCGGCTCCTGACGAATGGCCTCCGTATAATACGCCTGGCGCACATTCAGATTAATGAGACGCGTCTGTTGCGCGAGAGTACGCTCTACCTGTGATTGCTGATTAAGCTCAATGCCTCGGAGTACGAGGGAACTAAGCACAACCACCGTGAGGATGAGCAATGCGGCCAGAAACACGCTGAATTTTAGCTTGATGCTGACTCTCATACCGTTCCGCCTGCTTCAGGAGCAGTTGCCTTGTACCCAATACCGTATACCGTTTGCAGCATTTGCTGATCGGTATCTCCGATTTTTTTGCGCAAACGCTGGATGTGAATATCTACCGTCCGTGTCCCCCCTGCGTACTCCATGCCCCACACTCGATCCAGCAAATCATCCCGTGTGTACACCCGTTCCGGATTGGACATCAGAATGGTCAGCAGGTCGAACTCCTTGGGCGTTAAATCCAGCTTCTCTTCACCCACCGTCACAGTGCGATGAGCAACATGAATACGCAGGGTTCCATTGACAATTGCTTGGCTCTTGGAGTCGTCCTGCGGTGGGGTACTGCTTTTCTCTACCCGACGCATCAGTGCCTTCACGCGGGCGAGCAATTCGCGGATTTCGAACGGTTTGGTCATATAATCGTCTGCGCCCATTTCAAGACCGACAATTTTATCCACCAGTTCGTTCTTGACGGTGAGCAAAATAATGCCGATATCCTCCCGATCTTCCAGCCTGCGGCAGACGCCATATCCGTCCAGTTTGGGCATCATCACATCCAGAATCATGACTTGAGGATGGAACAAAGCCACCTTCTCCAAGGCCTCTTCGCCATCATTCGCTGTCTCTACTTCATATCCTTCACGCCGCAGTGCGTACGCAATGGCACTGACGATGCTGGATTCATCATCCACAACAAGCACTTTTCTATTCATCGGATTCATCCTCTTTATCTGTGTCATTGGTTTATGCGTTTATGTTATCAAGATCGCGATCATTACGCCATGAAACTTTGGTCGTTTTCATTACCCTATGGATACCTCGCAGCAGGTACGTTGCTCTTCTTCTTTTATACCCCAAAGACGGCAAAAAGAGCCGTTCCACCGCTGGATTGGCTCAAAATTTCTCTATTACATGTGGACTGTAACGATGTGAAATTGACTGATAATATTTAAACGCTAATCATCTTTGTTGGTACCTATTGCTAAGGTAGCAACTTACGGATTTCCTCTTCGGAAAGACAGGAGGCCTTCACGATAGTGGACATGTCCACTCCAAGGGCTAACAGCTCACGGGCCATCTCTTGTTTACCTTCTCGTAAACCTTCCAGCCTGCCTTTGGCCGTCCCTTCTGCCCGCGCCCCCTCAATCATCGACTTTTCATCACTCAGAGCCTTCATACGGGCATCATACGCCATACGGGTAGCGGCATCATGACTCAGAAATTCCAGCGTATCCATCGCTTTCTTCAACATCGGTTCATTCATGGCCAGCACCTCCCAATTTGATTTCTTATTCCTCAAACGACAAATTTAACGGCTCGTCCGACATCTCATATTCCGTCTCCATATGCGTCACAGGTGTGTTTAGATCCACCTCTTCGAAGCGGAAGCTGTCCACCCAGACCTTTCCTTTTCCGTTCAGAATCACCCCAAATGAAATAACTGCACTCTCTGCTGGTACATCCAGTACAATGCTGTACTGATTCCATGGCTGTGTACCTGAGATCGGCCGGTCATGCATGTTATCAAACTGCAGCACATCCTGCACCTGATTATCCACACGCATCCATAGTCCGCAGAATGCTTCTACACGATCCGTTTTAACAAATCCCGTCAACTTCATCCGTTTACCCAAATATTTATCTGCCCTGAACTGCTGCATCATCGTAGCAAATTCATTTGGTTCCATCGGTGTAACGGCCTTCAAATACCCTGAGGCCTTTCCTTGATGTACCTCGGCGGGATCAAGTCCCATCTCATAGTTTTGCGGGTGACTCCCTGTTAACATCCAACCTTTGATTGCCGTTGTAGTATTCATCTCTATTTCTCCTCCTCTGGTTTTCCCAGTAAATAGTTTAAGATCAAATAATTTGCGAAACCGCCCAGGTGGCATCCCATATATTTTGCGAAAAGCCCGAGTAAACGCTTCCTGACTTTCGAATCCGCAGGCCAGCGATATGTCCAGAATCCCTGCATCCGTAGAACGCAGCGCGGTGGATGCCAGACTCATCCGCCGATGGCGAATGTAATCAACCACCGTCATGCCCACCTCATCCCGGAATACCCGGTGATAATGATAAGGCGATAATGCCGCCTTGGAAGCCACGTCTTCCAGCCCAATCTCTTCATGCAGATGGTTCTCGATGTAGAACAAGCTGTCCTGAATCATCTCCTGATATCGACTCAATTGAAGATGTCCCCCTTCCATATCTTTACTATACGTGTTCACGAAGGAGCCGTTTTGATCATTTTTGCGGAAAATAAAAAAAGAAGAGTCGGTTAGGAACAACCATGTCCCTAACCGACTCTTCATAACTCTCATTTAAATAATGTGCTTCTCGGCCAAGTACAGCCTGATCAGACTGCTGGAACCGGCTGTACACCAGTCTCTTCTTCTTCATGCTCTACAAGCTCGTGTTTCTCCCACGCACGGCTCTTCCAGCGGAAGTACATAATAACCGCACGTGTCCATTCATCCGCAGCAATGGCAAGCCACACACCTGCCAGCCCCATGTTCAACTGGAAAACCAGCAGATAGCCAAGAGGCAGACTCATGCATACCATAGAGATCAGGCCCATGTATACCGGGAATTTCGCATCCCCTGCAGCACGCAGGGAACCGATAATGACGATATTACACGTACGCCCGGTTTCAAGCACCAGACTGAGCAGCAACACCTGTGCGCCGAGCCTGATAATCTCCGGATTTTCCGTAAAGATGCTCATCAGTGGCACGCGGAAAATGATAATGATCACGTCAATCACAACGGTCGCCAGAAGCGCCCATTTTACACTGTCGAATACACGTTTGTATGCATCATCCTTGCGCCGAGCACCGACAAGCCGGCCAACGATGATAGATGTTCCCATGCCGATCGCCATACTGAACAGATAAATGTAGCTCGAAATGTTACCTGCATATTGTTTGGTTGCCATCGCTTCCGCGCCCAAATAGGTCACGTACAGCGTGAATACGAGCTGGCAGGAGTGATACACCATCGATTCCATCGCAGAAGGAATACCAATGCGCAGAATTTTGCCAATAAAATTTTTGGACAATTTAATGTAATATTCAAAATCGACACGAACCTCGCTTACACGATACAAGAGCCAGAAAAAGATCAACAAGCAGACGAAACGGCTACCTACCGTCGAGATCGCTGCCCCTTCCACACCCAGCTTCGGCAAGCCGAAATGTCCAAAGATCAGAGCATAGTTACCAATCACGTGGATGACGTTCATAAATACGGACACATACATCGTTTCCTTGGTATAACCATGTGTACGAATCGTTGCCGCCAGTGCATTAATGAGGGCCTGCAAGAAAATTCCGCCCCCGACAATGCTGATATAGGAACGAGCATAATCGTAAATTTCACCTTGTATATTCAAAAGCGACAGCAAGTGTCCGCCAAACACCAGGAAGATCACACTAAGAATCAATCCAACCGCTAGATTAAGCGTGATGGCATTACCCGTAACCTGAGCTGCTTCTGTCAGCTTTTTCGAACCGATATATTGGGCTACAACAATCGCAGCGCCATGTCCAATGACTTCGAGTACAAGAATCGCAATGGAAATAATCTGGTTGGCTGCACCCACCCCGGAGACGGCATTATCCGATACCGAGCTAAGCATGAGCGTATCCACGCTCCCCATCAACATAAACAAGAAGAGTTCCAGGAATATAGGCCAGGTTAACCGAATCAGCTTCAGATCCTGGGCATCTGAACGGAGAGACTCTTTGGTCGAGGATATTGCTGTCATTTTCTCACCTTTCCAACGTTTGCTTTAATTCATAGGGTATGTTAGCACAGGTGGTTTGAAAATGCAGTAGTTTTGCGAAAATAATTGAAAGTTTTTTGAAATTCCAGAAATAGGAATTATATCGTTTTCATAAAACACGTCTCGCTACTCCTTTCGAGTGGCGCTCGATGATGCCCCCAGGACATAACAAAACCCTCCCAGCACGCGTATTAAGCGATTAGTGGGAGGGCTATATTCTCTTACGTTTATAATCAGTGGAAGCACTGGCAAGCAATTAGCCTTTGACCGAACCAGCCGCAATCCCTTCGACAATTCGTTCACTCAACACCAGGAACGCAATCAGAATCGGCAAAATGCTGATCATCAACGTTGCACCAATGGCTCCCCAATCGGTTGTATACTGCCCGATAAAGTTTTGAACCCCGACGGTCAGCGTTTTGTATGCATCCGAACTGATGAAGGTATTCACAAAAATAAATTCATTCCAGTCATAGATCATGTTAATGATCGCGGTTGTTGCAATGACCGAAGCCGTCATAGGCAGTACAATGCGGAAGAAGATGCGGTTCACCGAGCAGCCATCCATCACAGCGGCCTCTTCTACCTCTCTCGGAAGCGCATAATAGAATCCCAGCAGAATCATAATCGTAATCGGCATATTAAATGCAATGTAAGAGAGAATGACCGATAACGGATGATCGGTGAGATTCAACTTCAGAAACAGACTGAACAGCGGAATCAGCGTGGAATGTACCGGGATCATCAGACCCACCATGAACAGTCCCAGCACCAGTGAACGTCCCTTCCAGCGCATGCGTGTGATCGCAAAGGTGACGAGACTTGCAAACAGCACCGTGAACACCACTGAAACGACCGTAATCCATACACTGTTGAAAAAATATAAGCTGATATTGCCTTCCGTCCACACCTTGACATAGTTCTCCCAACGCGGCATAGCCGGGAGCGCAAAAGGAGCCATGTCGAATACTTCCTGATTATTTTTCAGTGAAAATAACAGCAACCACACTAAAGGCAAAATCTGAAGCAAAGCCACCAGAGACAGAAGCACATATAACAGGACGTATCCAATCCTTCTCGCCCATACCGGGCTATGACCTGTCTCCGGGCCAACGGGTAACCGAACAGCCGGTTCCATCTTCAACGGGATGACCTCCTTTCATTGTAAGTAAGCGTCAGGAATATTGAATTGTATCTTTGGATGCGGTTGCCTTACGCAGTAACCATGTCACAACCAGACAGATGAGAAGCAGGAAGAAACCTACCGCACTGCCGTATCCAAAGTCAAAACTGCGAAACGCCTGACGATACATGTAGGAGGCCATGACTTCACTGGAGCCATTCGGACCGCCATCTGTCATGACATAGATGAGGTCAAAATATTTCAGTGAGCCAACCACGGCGAGCACCACGGTCACTTTAATCACTTCCGTAATGAGCGGCAGCTTAATCCGGAAAGCAATCTGCCACGGGTTTGCACCATCAATACGCGCAGCCTCGATGAGTGATTCCGGGATATTTTTGAGTGCCGCATAATAGATCAAAATATAGAAGCCTGCATACTGCCACAGAATCGGAACGAACAATGCATACAGCACGAGTGATGGCTCCGCCAGCCAGGCTGGCGGATTGCTAAATCCGATGGCTTCCAGAAAGCTATTTAACACACCGTTGCTGGGGTGGTAGATCTTCAGCCATAACTGGGCAATCGCAACGGATGACAGCAACATTGGAATCAGATATATTTTGCGAAAAAAGTTTGCACCCTTGATCTTGCCTGACAGCACGAGTGCAATCATCAGATAACCGATGAGACTCAGCGCAGAGAACAAGGCTAATAAAAAGGTATGATTGGCGCTCTGCCAGAACGTACTGTCCTGAAGCAATCTGGCGTAGTTATCCAAACCTATAAACGTCATTGCCCCAATTCCATCCCATTGCATCAAACCGTAATAGCCCGTAAGTACAATGGGGATGTAGACCAGAACCAGGAGCAGGAGCAGCGCAGGAAGCACGTACAGCGCAGCCACCAGGCGGTTCGACATGACTTTGTCCAAGACGTATTCCTCCCTTCAAGCGTTCAAACATTCATATGGTGTACGTGTCGGTGAGGTCTACATCAGTTGCCTTTGTCGATCGCAGCCTGATGATTCTTCACAAAGTCTTCCGGTGTTACTGCTTTACCAAACAGTGCCTGAATCATGTCCAGATGCGCCTGAGCGGCAGCCGGTTTCATCTGCACATCTGCAAAGAGGGTCAGGCTACTCGCCTGATTCAGCTCGTTCAGCAGATCGATGTATAGTTGTGGCAGCTGTACAGCAGCAGTATCCACTTTAGTTGCTGGAATGACTCCAGCTTCAGTCACCGAGCTTTCGCCCCATTTTTCCACAAAGTATTGAATGAATTTCTGTGCTTCGTCCTTCACTTTTGAGTTCTGAGCCGCAAACAATCCTACGCCCGGTCCGCCTACCCAGCTGTTAATGTCGCCTTTGCCGCCGTCAATCGTCGGGAATTTGAAAAATCCAACCTTATCCTTGAAGTCCTGCGGAATGTCCGGGTTCGTTGTAAAGTTTGGCAATTCCCACGTTCCCATCAGATACATAGCCGCTTTTTCATTCATGAATTCGGATTTGCCCTCATCGTTGGACAAGCCGTTAAAACCTTTGTTGAATGCATTCATATCCACCAGCTTCTGCACTTCAGCCGCAGCCTGTGTCAGTGCCGGATCATCAAACTTACCGGAGCCGTTAATGGCTTTCTCCAATGCATCCCCGCCTACACGATTCGCCAGGTACATGTACCAGAGTGAACCCGTCCAGCGGTCCTTGTTCCCCAGTGCAATCGGCACTTCACCGTTATCGGTCAGCGTCTTCACCACGTTCAGGAATTCATCATAGGTGGCTGGTGTCTGCAAATTATATTTTTCAAATATCGCTTTATTGTAATAAATAGGAGAGATATTCAGCTCAATCGGCAGTGCATACGTTTTACCGTCTACCGCGTAAGCCTCGGTCGTTCCGGCGATAAACTTTTCGCCCAGATCCCCTTTAAGCAAATCATCGAGTGGTGCAAACAGGTTACCCTTCACATAAGGCTCCAGGAATCCCGCAGCCCAGGTTACGCCCACATCGGGAAGTTCATTGGAAGCAGACAGAATTTTCAGTTTGTTTTTGTATTGTTCATTCTCCAGCACTTCCTGCTTGATCGTCACATTTGGGTTATCGGTCTGATACTGCTGGATAATATCGTTGACCAGCTTGTTCTGTTGCGCCGAGCTGCCTGCAGGCCATAGATGCATGAATTTCAGAGTAACCTTGCCATCTCCACCACTGTCACCGCCGCCTGCATTACTACCGGAATCCTTGCCCGCCCCGGAACCTGCATTGTTGCATCCAGACAAAATGACAGCCAGAATCAGCGTCCATGACAGGATCATAGCCAGTGTCTTTCTTTTCATATTTCCAACCCCCAATAGTGGAATTTCGGTTTTTGTAACCGCTTTAATAAAAGTGTAGCATGGGCATCATCCGCCTATAAGGGTAGAATGATTTGGAAAAACTCCACTATTTTGAGTATTCATTCCCTTTTTGTTGAAAGAGTGAACTCTGCTTAATTCCATCTGTTAATCCTTTTCGTTCACAGAGTGACGATATTTACTCGGACTGATGTCCTCCAGGCTTTTGAATACTTTGATAAAATATTTATCGGTCTGATAGCCTACTCTCTCCGCAATTTCGGAGATGGGCAGGTTCGTCTGCACTAACAACTCCTTTGCTCGCTGTACCCGTTTGCGCATGAGATATTCGCTGAAATTCAGCCCGACCTGTTCTTTGAACAGCACACTGAAATAACTGGAATTCAAGTGCAGGGAATCGGCAAGCTCACGCATCGTCATCGGTTCACCCAGATGTGTCTCAATGTATGCCAAAGCTTCTCCAATCGGTGTATTATCCTGTTGCTCTCTCCGTTCCCGGATGTCTACCAGCTTCGGGTCAACGATGTCTTGCATCGCTTGGATACGTCGTTGCTGCTCATGAAGAAGAAGTGCCTTCTGTACCGTCTGAAGCAGCTGCTCTTTATCAATCGGCTTGAGCAAGTAATCCACCACACCCAGCTTAATCGCTTGCTGCGCATAATTGAAATCTGCGTATCCCGACATGATCAGCACCGCTGGTTTGCTAGGAAAATGTTGAATAGCCTCCACGAGAGACAAGCCAGACAACTCTGGCATGCGTACATCCGTAATCAACAGGTCAGCCGGTTGGCTTGCAAGCCACTCTCTGGCCTCCACGCCACTCGCCACTGTCTGAATCCGGTTCTTCCCGGCAGACCATGCTTCAAGTGTTTTACGTATGCCTTCTCTTGTACGCGGTTCGTCGTCCACAATCAGGATCGTTTTTTCATGAATCATGTGTAGCCTCCGTTCCCCTCGGAATGTTGAATCGGATCACTGTTCCTGCTCCAACTTCGCTCTCGACCGTAAGTTTGGCCTGCTCAGCGAGCCGATCGCCAAAATAAAGCCCGAGACGTTGGTGTACATTAATCAACCCCACACCTGCTCCTCTTCCGGGAACCACAGGCTCACCACCATTTAGTGCCTGTTTAATGTCCTGAAGACGTTCCTCGTTTATTCCTGGCCCATTATCGCGCACCTCCACACACACGATATCTGTTATCGATGAAGGTTGTACGCTGATCTTTACCATTCCAGGTTTTAACGTATTTTCGATGCCGTACAGAACGGCATTTTCCACAAGCGGCTGAATTAGCAGCTTAGGCATGGGTACGCTTCGCAACTCTTCACTCAACCTGATCTCCCACTGCATCCTGTCACCCAGCCGCATCTGCATAATGTTCAGATACCGTTCTACATGTTCAAGCTCGCCCGCCAGCGTAACCCATTCATCCTGATGGGGGCTGGAGATTATGTAGCGAAATAACCGAGACATCGCGATAACCATACGTGCCATCTCCTCCTCTCCTTTTTCCTCCAACGACCAGTAGAATGCCTCTAAAGTATTGAACAAAAAATGAGGGTTGATCTGGGATTGTAGCGCCTTCATCTCAGCCCGGGACTGCATGACTTCTTTCTCATGTACCACCTGCGTCAATTCATTCTGCCTGTACACCATCTGGTTATACACGTCATTCAGTTCATTGATTTCTAAGGTAGAACTCACCATGAGGTTAGGTCTCATTGCCCCCGGTTGTGCCCCGCGCATCGCCCGCATCAGTCGAATCAACGGACGGGTAATCATCGTGGAGAGGAAAAAGGACATGACTAAGAAAAGCACAACGCCGATAATTCCCGATACAAGCAATGCCGTTCTCAGGATTGACACTCCTTCGGTAGTTTCTCGTAGTGGTGTCAGTACAGCCAGTGTCCAGCCGGTTAACTCAGATCGTTGCTTCACCACGATATAAGATTCTTTGCCATTCTGAACAACCGATTCACTGTTCATCACTGCCTGAGGATCGAGATGCACATCCAAATTAGAGGTCACCACTTCACCGTCACCGTCCAGCAGCATGATTGAATCCTGGGAGCCGTCTGCCCCAACCGAATCATTCAGTTGAAAAAAACTGCGTTGCATACGTACAACCACGTATCCCCCGTGCTCAAAGGAACGTTCCAGCAGACTGATTCGCCGAACAGCCAGAAGAATGCTCGGATCGTCGGGATCGGAGCCAGCCCACACCAGTCGACCCTTACCCTCATCCGCTTTGACAATCCAGTTCCGCTCCAGCCTATGACTTAATGAACGATCATCCATCGGAAAGATACGGCTATAATCTGTCGTGTAGATTTCCATGCTCTGCGCACCATTAATGAAGGATTGGTAACTACCTGCAATCTGCAGTAGCGCCTGCCGCTGATTAAAACTCGCCTTCTGCCCTCGCTTCTCTTCATTCAGCAGACGTTGCACGTAAGCATCATCTGCAACCTGAGCGGTCAGGGAATTCACCTGTGCAATCAGTGCATCCAACCTGCCACTGGCCTGTACCGCGGTCTGGTGGATATGCTTCTCGGCATTGTTTTTCAACAAAACCGCTACACGGTCATAGGCTGTGATGCCTGCGAGCAGCAGGACTATGAGCATGACCATTACAAAACCGACAAAGATCTGATTACGAAGCGAGTTAAAATGCCTTGTTTTCCGCTGCACTATCTAGACGTCCTCCTCTTTCTGCATGTAAAAGAAACCACCATCTCACGCCCGTATGTTACATAACGGGAATACACTCGATGCCGGATTCATCTACGTTATTCTGTTAAGGTTATATTGAAGCGCTTGCAAAATAGCCGAAAAATTAAACTCTCTTATGTTTCTTTTCCTCTTAGCGGATCAACTTTGTTTAACCATTAAATTATCTCATTCAAAATAACATAGTTTTGTTTGGGGATCAATGGATTTCAACTGATTTTCAATAGATTAGAACATGATAAGAGAAGAACATGGAGCAACGGAAGCTCCACCCCTTGAAACTCCTTAATATGTAATTATATATAATATTATGAAATATTCCATTATGATAGACAATATGACAAAACGAAATCAAATACCTAATTTTCTAAGGAGAACCTTAACTTATGAAAAAAATGAGCCCAAAAAATCTTATCATTATATTAGCTCTTGCTCTTGTAGCCTCTCTAATTGCAAATGTTGTTGGGTATAGTTCAAGTAATGGAAGACTAAAAGATTATTTAAATCAACAATACAGTCAGGTGCTGTCAGATTACGAACGCAGCATTCTTTCCACTTCAGATTCAATCTTGTCAACTTTGCAGAGCGCTATAGATAAAAAGAAGATTAGTAAAGAGGAATTATTATTGTTATACAAGAGCTATGAACAGTTAAATCAAAATCAGATTCAATATGCAAACTATGTGCTGATCTATAACTCTCCTGATGGGAAAGAGGCTTTTTCTCTGGACAAGAATGAACCTATTACTCTTAATTATCTTCCTGGTTTTATCTACTTTAATTCAAGCAAAGCTATGTTTGAAAAACTTCTTTTGCAAAAAGAACCAGCTTCTGACTTAGTTGTAACTGCTAGCTTAGATAAGAGTCTAAAACTTGCAAATGAAATCGTTCAATTAAATACAGCCATTTATAAAAAATATATCAATGAAAATTTCGCTCAATTGTCAAACGAGGAGGCAATAATGACCCGGCTATACATACAAAAGGATCTGACCACCTCGTCTGCAAAACTAGCCGATCTTGATGCAGAATTATCTAAATTGAATGACTAAATCCCTTTTAAAAGTCGCCATAACAAAGAGCCGAAACAGGACTAACCTCTGCTTCGGCTCTTTTGCAACCATACATTAGAACATTCGTCACCAATCATTGCTTATATCCATCAATGTTACCCTTTAGGCAGCGCATTACGTAGACGTTTCTCCCGATACCTCTGATATGCACGAATCAGCATGCCGATGATGATCATCACTACACCAATGTTAATTGCCACATCCGCCAGGTTTAAAATGCCCCGTCCCGACGGAAACACCAGAAAGTCCGTCACACGAGCATAAACAAAGCGATCTATGGCGTTGCCGAGTGCACCGCCGACCATGAAACCTGCCCCGGCCTGCATCCAGAATCCCCGTATCTCACCTTTACGCCGATAATAGAGCATACCTACGATAAACAGCACAGCAATGACCCCGAATAAACGTGCATTCCCTTGAAACATGCTTCCGGCCATACCGCTATTTTCGTAATGTTGCAGCTGCATCCCTGAATCCCCAAGCCGCATCACTTCGCCAACCTCCATATACATCCGAACTGCAATTTTAGTACCCTGATCTACAAGCGTAACCAGCAACGCGATAAAATAAAACAACATCGTTTTCCCCCTGCCTGCCTAAGCCGCTCTTTATGTTCAATTGCAGAAAAATCATTATAACGTTCTTCTTACTCTACCACAGCGGTTATAACGTCTCCAAATGATCCGATCTTAAGTCTCTTCTAACATTCGATAAAGTGTGCAATTCACTACGGGCAGGTAGAGCCCCGTCCTGCGTCGAATGTAGAGCTTCATCACACATACGAAGGAGATGTCTTTCATTTGAATCCGATTAATCCCGAAATCACTGCAAGACTTGCACAGATGCAGCAGGAAGAACAGGAACTGGTATGGGATACATTCAACTCCGAAACAGCACTACAACTCGGCCTGTATCTAGTTCAGGAAGCGAAACGCCGCTCACAAGCGGTGACCATTGATATTACGCTAAAGGGACACCGTCTCTTTTTGCATGCGATGGAAGGCACCCACCCCGATAACGAAAACTGGATTCGGCGCAAAAATAACGTGGTCAACCACTTCGGCTCCAGCTCCTGGCATACGGCCTTACGACTACGGAGCGAAAATAAAATATTGGAGCAAGATTACCAACTATCTGACTCCGATTATGTACTGGCTGGTGGTGCATTTCCACTGATCCTAAAAGAGGAAGGGCAAGTGGGGACAATCACAATTTCGGGTCTGCCTGATGAGGAAGATCATGATCTCGTCACCACAGGCATTCGCTCATTTTTAGAGGGGTAGCACATACTCCATACTCATAACTGCGTGTCCTGGAACGTTGTGCATGTGGAAACCCGCCTTATATGATTGAATAAGGCGGGTTTAGTATTTTTAACTTTTTCGATCCAGAACACAGTTAAGGAATCAGGATGGCTTTTTATTTTTCATCATGTGATATACATTGCTAAAGCTGCCGGAGAGAATGCCGACAATCGGGAAAATCGCCCAGTTAATATCCCAGCGCTGGTAGACGAAACCGGTAAAGAGGAAGAACGCCGTCGCGAGTGGCCAAACCACAGCCTCAACGGCTCGCACTGCTCGTGCCTCTTCTCTCTTGGCTGCATTCAGATGCTGATCCTCAAGCAACGTCGTATAGGAGCCCTGAATATTACCGTAATAGACAAACAAAAACACACCGATCCCCGCTGTAGCCAAGAGAGCCGACACACCGTAAGCCGCATACGTATCATTCACATAGGCCCCTGCAAAGATGAAAACAGGAGACAGGATGCACAGACACACGCCCGTAATAAGAGCCACACGATATGTGAGTGCAAAGCTTGCCCTTCTACGCTGAATAGTCATCATCAGGGAACGAGGGAGCTGGAACCCTTTCTCCATATACTCAAACCGTCCTAGCTTCATACCGCTATAGATGAACATACCCACGGCAACAGCCACCAGCACAAACATACCACTCATGCCAATTACAGAGCCAATGCCGAACGTACCTTGATCTGATGAAGATCCTAAGCTCTCGAACAGCGTATCCATTAATATGAGAAAAGCTATTCCCGCCGAGGACAGCCACACGCCCAGCCCCGTCCAGAAGCCTGCACTTCGCTTAGCCGCGAGATAGGCCTGAACCTCTTCTTCGGTCAGCACTGGATAGGTTTCCGCAGCATCTTCAGTCTGAATTCCGAGCTCTTCCATCAATTCTTCGATGTTGCCAAACTCAGAGATCACAATGCCAACGGCCTCATTCTCTGATCTGCCCTCCTGTTTTAACTCCAGATACTTATCTTCCATACCCGAAAGAAGCTCCTGTTTCATGCGCTCCACCTCAGGACTTCTCGGCAATCCCGCAAACATATTGTCCAGATATACCATTATTGTCTCCATGTCCGATCACAGCTCCCTGATAAACAGATTAACGACCTCTTGCGTAACCTTCCATTCCTCGCATTTTTCTCTGTAATAGTCCAGGCCAGCTGGCGTGATCCGGTAATACGTGCGGCGTTTGCCCAGACTTTCATCCTGATAAAAAGATTCAATATATCCGTTTTTCTCCAAGCGGGTAAAGGCCGAATAGAGTGTAGTCTCCTTCATGACATACTTCTCATCGGTCAGTTGCCTGATGTTCTTGGAAATCTCGTATCCGTACGATTCTCCTTCAAGCAACATGTAGAGGATCAGCGTATCATTATACCCCCGTATTACGTCACTGCTAATCACAAAAGGTATTCCCCCTCATTACTTCATCTGTCGTAGTAGTTTGAGTATAGCACAGTTACTACGACAGATGAAGTAGTTTAGTTAAAATAGGCAAAATAAAAATCCGCACCTGGTTAGAGGTACGGATTTAATAGATGTAACCTAGTCTACGCATATTATGTAAACCATTTACAAACGTTTCTCCTGCTCTGCGTTTAACGATGCGGTTACTGAATGGCAGTCAGCACATCCAGCAGCATGGACTTGAACTTCGGACGATCAATTGCTTCACAGACACGTACATTTGGCGCTTTACCAAAACGTCCGTTGATATCCACCACGCTGTATCCGCGTGTCAATTCCCCTGCCGCTTCTACGTCGACGTAATAATGACCCGACTTCGTCATGAGTGACTCTTCTGCGGCAACCACCATTAACAGGGTATCAGGATGGGTTGTTCCGTTCAATTTATGTACCGATTTGTTGAATTGCATGACCACTTTATTGATTGCAATGAAGAAATCGGAACCCGAGGTACGGAGTGCTGCAATCTCTGCATGATCGTTATCATCCATAACGGAATATTGAGTACACATCTCCCAGCCAACCATCGTAATAGGGATGCCTGCATGCAGTACAATTTTGGCTGCCTCAGGGTCTACGTAAAAGTTATACTCCGCCGCCGGTGTGATATTGCCCAGTGCATTGTTCGTTCCACCCATGATATATAGATGAGCAATCTCAGGGATAATCGTTGGGTCCTTCTGAATCGCCATCGCGATGTTCGTTAGCGGCGCAATCGCCAGCAGTTCAATCTCCCCAGGATGTGCGTGAACCTTCTCGATAATAAAATCAACCGCATGCCCGCTCTCGGGACGTTGATCCGCCTTGGGGAAATGCGCGCCGCCCATACCGTCATCGCCATGCACATCTTCTACCGTACGATGCTGAGCCTGACCATAGGCCATAAGTGGACGCTCGCAGCCTTTATATACCGGAACCTTGCCGCCGTGTCCGGCAACCTGCACGGTGTACAGTGCATTTTCAACCTCTTGGTCAAACTGTACGTTCCCTCCGGTTATCGTAATGCCTTCCACCTGAAAATGATGCAATGCTGTCAGGATCGCAATCGTATCGTCTCCTGCTGTATCGGTATCAATGATGACTCTTCTCATGTTGCCGCGCTCCTTTTTCTGTATAGTATTCGTTTTATATCCGCCAAACGACCCTCGTTTATATCACTATACTTATTCAACGGACATATCTACGCGAAACGTCAGGGTTTATTTTACATCAAAAACGTACCAATGACGATGGAAACGCCGATGATCACGGAGCGTAACAACTGTGCTACCGCCATATTACCACGTGCAATCTCGTCACACACTCGCATTTTCGGGATCAGGAAATCAAATATAATATAGACCAGACACAGAATAAGGATACCCAGTCCCGACCACAGAAGCATATCCAGCCATGCATGCGTTGAGAACGACACCATACCCACAATAATACACAGACCCAGCAGCTTGCTGCCCATGTACATACCTGCCGCCTCGTTGCCTTTGGCGATCTCCTCACTGTCGTTATACCGGGTCAATTTGCTAAATGCAAAATACCCCACAATCAACACCACTAACAGAATGCCGATCCCCACCGCAACATTCACGAGGTTTAACCCTAGCTTTTCCATTCCTTCTCCTCCTCATCATTCATTGGTTTACGTACAGCGGCTGCGCAATAATACGCCATATCTCCGGTTACCTTCTCCCCGACCCTGGGCAACATTCCGGCAAAACGTCCACCGATTACAAATACTCCTGTCAGCAAATAACCACTATACTCGCCGTCTTCTGTCTGAATGACAGCCTGTTCCATCGGCATGAGCTGCTGATATACCTTAGGCTGGTTTTCATAATAAGCAGTGACCTCTTCGTCCTCGTCATCATCCTTATTCAAGACTGCAGGGATGTCCCCCGTGGTGTCTGACTCCGGTTGTTTTTTCAATTTAGAAAGAGAATCTGCTTGATGATCCAGCAAAATAGTCCCCCGGCCCTCGCGCCCCCAATAGCTCTTGGCTACGTAAGGTGCATCGCTCTGCTCAAACGGCTCCGCGGTGAAGTAGGTCGGCAGCAAATACCGTGAAATCACGTCCAACTCTGCCTCGTCAAAAAGCGTAAATCCACAGTACTCTGGCGTCTGCTCATTCCGCTCGTACAGCGACCAGATGGCAGCCATAAAACCTTTGCTTTGCATCAGCACATGCTGGACAGGATTCATCAGGCCAAGCTGTGCTTCTCGTACCAGTTCAATCAAAGCTGCGCCAATGTCCACACCGGTCGTTTCGTCCCGATCCCCAATCAGGTATTCCAGCGGATACAACCGATATAACAATTGAATCTCGCGGCCCTGATGATACAGCGCTTCTCCCGGCACAATCTCAAGCTCCTCCAGCGGAGCATATAACACCTCATATCCAGCCTCACGGCAGCGTTCCATCAGGTAGGTGGTATTCGTACGATCCTCGACATGCTCACCGTAAGAGGTGAATGTGACTGGCCCCTGCAACCCTTGCTCAGCATAAAAGGATAACCACGATCGGAAGCAATCTCGGATACGTGCATCCATATGCACAGAGGGTGCAGTCCATGCCTGGTCTTCTGTCCGTCCGATCAAAATGTGTTCAAGTGCCGCCGATTCAGGAATACCTGTGGGCGTGTCGGTGTTATTTTCAATACATTTCAAACCAGCTTCGCCAATAATCCAGTCTTGACGAGTGATTCCGCCTGTAACAGCCTCCATACGCGCTGCCGGAATCAGCCCCGGATGTATGCCAAGTGCATGCTCCAGAAACGAATCTGGCATATATCGCTGAATAAAACGCATCACTTTTCCGTAAATCGCGTCCACCGCCTCCGCCGCAGTGTGTAGCTCTTTCAGTTCTTCCGGTGTATAAACCGTCAATGCGGGCACACAGTACTGTTTGCCGTACATACGATGATAGGGGATCTGCTCGCCAGCCTTACCTGAGAAAATATCCTCATGACTGAACGGCAATGAGTACATTTCCCTCATCCCACCGACCTCCCCCGGATGATGCGGAGAATATTTGCCTGCTTCATGATGTCATTAACCTCCCGAACTTCGGAAAAAGCTGCCAAAGCCGCTCGATTTGGATTTGGTTGAGCTTTTATAAGAGCTACTGCCGTCTTTGCTTCCGCGATAAGAAGATCCGCCGTAATAGTAATGACCGCTGCTGGAGTCGTACTCACAGCCTGTATCATATTCGGGATCACATTCGTCATTGCTACTGCCACATCCCGCAAGCACCGCAGGCACAGCCAGCATCAGCGAGAATGCAACCAGTTTCGCTTTGGAGCCTGGTTTGGCGCTTGGAGTAGAGTGTGGTTCAAAGCCTATTTCAGAGCCTAAAATAGATGATGATTCTGATTCTAATGCTTTGCTAGATGCTACTACAGTCTCAGAACTAGACTCTAACGTGAATGCAATTTCATCCCCGATGACGTTTCTGGACACTTGCCCGGATACAGGTTTTTGCACCTCTTCTTCCTTCATTACAGATCCACCTCTTTCATGAAAAACAGTACTTTCTTCCGATCCGCATCGAGCACGGAGTACAAAAACTCGTACGTCTTGCCTTCGAGTACCATGTAGTGATCCAGCAGCTGTTCGGCCAGTTCCATGGTGTAACCCGAGGATTCCGCAAGCTCCAGTTCCTCAAAGGAACGTCCATTCCACAGCATATATTCCGGGCTGTACATGGAAGACATTTTACACCTGCCCAGCGCTGATTCCGCAATAGCAGCACCGTGCCCTTCCGGCATCTGCTGGTCATACGCAGTCACATAAATGGCGTGATCCCGCCGATCCTGACACTCATTGGACAGATGGGCCCATAGTTTGTTTTTCATCAGGGTAGCATCCACCAGCTTACGCATAAACAGTTCATCCCGCGTCACTGAAGCCTGCTCAAGCACGCCCGTTTCTGCCTGTTTATCCTCCGACCAACTGCGATACATCAATGAATAATAGATGGTGATTCCCTCCCAATCTGCAAGCTCGTAGGTGAGCCGATTCAATATACACAAACGTATTAAACGCATGAGGAGGAAAAAAGTTACACTATTCGCCGAGACATGTAAAAAGAAACACATTTAATTTATGGTGCTCTTTTAACTATGCTCCAGCCCACACACCAGACTTACTTTACCTACTTATCCACTTATCTACCTGCCTGCCTACCTAACATGCCTTACATGTTTAGCTACTGATCTACCTCCCTTCCCTAACTTCCTTACTTCCTTACTTCCTTACTTCCTATACTCCCTTACTTACCTAACAACCTAACTCCATACTTTCCTAATTTTATCCCCCGCTCATGCGCTAACGATCACCACAGAGCTTATTTGGCGGAAAAACAACCTTTCCAAATTCTAACGATCAGGAGCTTTAAAGCCCCCTAATCCAATTGGACACTCGAAGCTACCTCAGATACACTAAATGAAATGAGGAGAGTGTTCATGAAAAGACGATTTAGATGC
>NZ_JAURUN010000005.1:0-384819 GCF_030803945.1 Paenibacillus intestini
GTCAACGAAGGAACCATAGAACCCAAATCCATTGCGTTATGATGCGTCAATCTGAGAAAAAGCTAGCTAGTGTCCAATATTAAGGGGTTGAACCGGGAGAAACGTTATTTAGGAGAAAAACCAGTGAAATCGGCTAAAAGCTCCACATTTTTAGTAAATAACGTTCCTGGTGATCGTTAGAATTTTGAATCGCTAAAAATCAGCCAAATAGCCTCTCCTCAGATCGTTAGAATATATTCTGATTCACAACCACACAGCAAAGGGCTGCCCCATGTCAGTCAATGCACACCAAATGCATCAACCGTGAGATAGCCCTTTACGTCCTTTGTACTCTAGTCAGTTTCTTTGTGCTCTATTCAGTTTCCTTGCACTCCAGTTAGTTCCCTACAGTTATAGCTATTTACCTTCAACAATCAGCCTAGTATTTACCCCATGGTACGAGTCTTAGATGTTTTACTTGCACGTTTTACTGTCATCTTCACTTCTACGATCACATCTCAGCCCATTGAGCCAATAACTCATCATAAGCTGCGGATAACTGCTCACGCTCGTTCCAAGTTTGCTCCAGCGCTATCGGATCATTGGCTAACGATTCAAGCTGCTGATCAAGTTCCCGAATCTGCGTTTCTATAAGAGCCATCGCCTGCTCCAGTTGCTGAGCAGACCTGTGACTCCCACGATTGCCACCACTTCGGCCTTGATTGTTACTGTGGTCACAATTCCCACTACTGCTACCACTTCGGCTTCGGCTTTGACTGCTACTGTAATCACCATTCCCACTTGCAACATTCATGTTCACCCGTCCAGCATCGAGCTCAGTATGAGCTTGCTCCAACATGATCTCTCCGCTTGCAGACGCAACATCAGGTCCGTCGCCTTCGGCTTTCAGTCGGGCACCTTTGTTCGCTCCCGTCTCCAATGACTTCCCATCGATCCCAGTACCAATTTCCTTTTCCGCTTTTCTTCTTCCGGTTTTCGATCCGTTTCCAGCACGACCTGCTCCAAGCTCTTGTGCAACTTCTTTCGCTACACGAGCCTGCAAATCAAACTTTTTCTCCCGGTACGCTTCATAATCTCCGAGATATGCCGTCAGCTGTCCGTCCTCCAGTTCCCAGACACCAGAAGCCAGACGATTCACAAAGTATCGGTCATGGGAGATAGCCAGCACGGTTCCTTCAAAATCAGCAAGTGAATCCTCCAGCGCTTCTCTTGAGGCAATATCCAGATGGTTGGTCGGCTCATCCAGCAGTAATACATTGGGTTTGCGATGTACCAGCAACGCAAGCCTCAGGCGAGTCCATTCCCCGCCGGACAGTTGCCCTACCGAACGGAAAACATCTGCGCCATAGAATAGATATCTCGCCAGAATGCCACGGGCTTCTCCTTCCTCTACGCCTGCTTCCAGACGGAAGTGCTCCAGCACACTCAGCTTTGGATCCTCAGGCTCCTCCTGCTGGGCCAGATATCCCACATCAACGCGTGCGCCCCATTCCAGCTTGCCTGCATCCGGCTGTTCTTCACCGAGCAGCAGCTTGAACAGTGTTGTTTTACCGGAGCCATTGCGACCGATCAAGGCCGTTTTATCTCCATATTCCAGTAGAGCAGATACGCCACGTAAAATATCCCGGTCACCGTATCGTTTTTCCACGTCTTCCAGCACCGCTACACGTTTACCAGTCCGATCCGTCGGACGCACATCAAAATCTGCATGACGACGTTCCAGCACAGGACGTTTTACCTGCTCCATCCGCTCCAGCGCTTTACGCATGGAGGCTGCACGACGGAAAAACTTTTCGTTACCGCCAACGCGGCCCCATTCTTCCAGCTGGCGGATCGTTTCCTTCATTTTTTTCATAACCTTCTGCTGCTCCTTGAACTCCTCAAACTGCTTCAGCAGCCGCTGTTCCTTCACCTTCATATATTCGGTGTATCCGCCCGTAGCGATTTCGGCCTCTCCGTCCTCCAGCTCCAGCGTACGTGTCACGACCCGATCCAGAAAATAGCGGTCATGTGAGATCAGAATGACGGTACCCGAATAATCTCGTAAAAATCCTTCCAGCCACTCCACCCGCTCCAAATCGAGATGGTTCGTCGGCTCATCCAGCAATAACAGATCCGGACTGACGATCAGCTGCGAAGCCAGCACCACACGGGTCTGCTCGCCACCTGAGAGTGAATCGAACCGCCAGCCGTAATGTGCCTTCGCAATATCCAGCCCGTCTGCGACTTGGTCAATCCGTGCATCCATTTCGTATCCACCTTCGCGTTCGAACCGCTCCTGCAGTGCTGCGTACCGCTTCAACAGACGCTCCAGTTGCTCTGGATCTGCCGCACAGGCGGGATCGGACATCTGCTGCTCCAATTCGGTCATCTGGGTGCGGCAAGCGATAAGTTCCCGAAAACCAAGGCCCAGTACATCCAGCACCGTGTGGTCATCCATTCCTTCGGGTACTTGGGCAACGTAACCGACACGTGTATCTTTTTTCAGCATTAACTGGCCTTCGTCCGGCTGGCTTAACCGAGCCATCAAACGCATCAAGGTGGTTTTGCCGCTTCCGTTGCGGCCGATCAGGGCCACCTTGTCGCCTTCCATAATTTCAAATGTAATGCCGTCCAGCACCAGATGTGCTCCGTGATATTGTTTCAACTGTTGCGCGCTAATAATCATCATAATAAGGTTCCTCCTATGGTGTGGAAGAGCCCGACCGCAACACAAAAAGAGCCGCAGGAGGTTAGCTCCGCGGCTCTTCAGAATTCAAGCAAATATGCTTATCGTCCGAATGAGGTCAAGGCAGGCATCTTCTCGTACATGTTAACTTCCGTATATTCAAAATTGGACAGACTTCTCCCGTTGTTCGAAAAAGTGTGAACAATGCCAGCCATAGCAATCGGCAGCTGGCTAATACGGTTGTTAAGCATCTCGTGATTCACCTGTCTTCACCTCCCTTTGTCATAAGTAATGTCAATATATCACAGACGGTTGCACCTCTGCAACCACCTCATGCGCCTAGCATCCCTGTCATATGCTGTGCTCAAGGTTTTCATTCGCCATTCTCCATCAGCCGTTTTCATTCCCTGGGTACTCTTGCTGAATTCCTACAATCTTCCACGGCTCTTCTTCAGATTTCCTACATCTCTTCTACCCTGAAGACAAATTACCCTATATAAGTCATTCGAATATCCACTACATTGTGCAAATTTATCTCCACGCGCAGTTCCTCATGCTCATTGATCGCAATTAACGAGTTACCGCTAACACTTAATTTTTTGATGGGATTGGTGTCCTCCAAAAAAATCGCCCACACCAAATGATCTTCTGCATCGGTACAAGCAATGAAGCCTTCATTCCCCATTTGCCCGTCTCCACCAATGATTTTCCCACCTTGATAATCCACACTTGTCCATACATCTACCATCGTCCAGCAATCCGGATTGTATTTCACAATACTGTCTATCGTCGTATCACAAACGGGAGAACAATACATGGTTCGCTCGTTGCTGTTAGGGTCAAAATATGTGCGGATATCTAAAATAATGACCGTTCCTTCTGGAAAAGCGATGCAATTTATACCTGGCATCTCTCGCTGTTCAGCGGACCAATGTTCCATGATTAAGCTATTCATCATATGTCCTTTCCTCGGCGCCGAAGCACCAAAGCCGTAATCGCAACCGTAATCAGCGTCAGCAACCCTGATGTACCTAGTGCCGCACCAAGGAACGCATACCCGATACCGTTCCAACCACCTATATCGATGCTGATCATAATGACACCCGCTCCGCCAAGCAATGTCAGACACGGCAAAATGGACTGCATCCACGTCATCCGGCGTCCCTGAACCCGATACACAATCCATTCAACCAACAGCTGTACTACCCACATCCCAAGCGTCCACAAAATAACGATATCCACAAAATCCTCTCCTTATGATTGGATATTCATATCGACCGCTACTTGAGCCAGTCTGCAAAAAAGTTCCGATACCCTTCCTTCATTATCGTTCTTGAAAAGGCACCAAATGCATACTCGCGATTGTCCTCTGATACACTTCGCGGCGCAGCCGCAGCCATGTTCACCAGTTCAAACCAATTATCCTCGTTGCCGGCAAAGGCATGTGTGGATCTAATATGTCCGTAGCAGGCATGCTCGGGTTTCACGACCATTTTCCCCATCGCCATCGCTTCCGTCAGTGGCATCGCAAACGTATCAAACGCTGAACAACTCCAGTACACCTTGGCTGAGTTCATCAGCGTAAATATCTCATCCTGAGTAAGTGCAAACTTCAGCTTCACATTACTTGGGATATCGTATTTCTTCATGCTCTCCTGGTAGCGCACACCGCCAAATACCATGTACACTTCTTTGTCCGGGTTCTGCCGGGCATATTCCAGCACAAGGTCGGGACGGCGGTTCGCCTCATCCCGCCCGATCCAGAGCACGCGATTATGCACGACCTGACTCGGGTCATAATGGCGGTGCGCCAGCTCTTCGTTGAAGCCAATCGGAATGACGTTCACGTCATGCACGCCGAAATTGCGCCCCAGCTCTCTTTTCAAAAACTCGGTCTGCACAATCGCTTTATCCACCATCGTATAGAATGGCTTCATCATCTCATACCCGGTTAATGCCGGGTCAGGGAAACTGTGCGGAAACAGAACACTTTTCGGCAAAAACATTTTCAGAAATGTAAATCCCGATACCGTATAGATCACATGCTCAATATTTTGGCTATGAATCTGATCCAGCACGATATCATAGTTCACCAGGTCACCCTTCTCATGCTCGTACCCCGGTAGCCAGTCGTATCCGCTCACATGGCGCTCCGGCGAGATGAACACAACGTCCACGCCCAGCTCCAGCCCGATCTGCTTCAGTCGATCCGCGAACACCCGCGGCCCCTGAGCCTCCGTGAATTGAATTTTACGCATAACCAGTCCGACTTTACGCAAACTTTTCACCCCTTATATCCATATTGCACTTCAACCGTCTAATCTTTTATCTTACCTCGTTCAGATGATTCATGCATTGCTCCAGCGTGGTAGCCGTCTCATGCCATTGATTGCGCAGCTGTTCCTGCGGCCACACACAGTCCGGATTCCGTAAATCGCCGTCGATCAGACGTAACATCCAGAGCGAGAATACAATCGCATAAGCATCGTACCACTTAGCAAAAGAACCCGGTTCAACCTGCACGCCAAGGCTCTTCAGCTTGTCCAGATACACCTTCATCACACGCGCCCGAAGCCCCGGCGCCGGCGTCATCGTACGTGGAAAGAGCGGATGCGACAAGTCCAGCAGATGATATACGTCCCACAATGGCGTATTCAGGTGAGCATGCTCCCAGTCGAGAATGACCAATCTACCCTCCACCTCGGCTACGTTGCCGGGGTGCAGATCACCATGGCACAGCACCAGCGGTAGCTCGTCCTCTGCCGTGAAGATCAACATGGTGAGTCTGTCCCAGTCCGCTGCAGACAACGTCAGATGCAGTTCGCGTAGCAGTTTATCCGTTGCTGACGGGTACTGCAGCAGTTCATGCAGCATATCCCGAATGGGCGGCTTATGCCCGACTCGCGGCAGGTCTTGCCACGTTGCAACGGGAAGTGCATGCCAAGCCGCCATATGTGCGGCAGCATTCAATATCGTCGATTCGCACAAGTGATGCCCCAGCTGTCCCATGTCCTCGTAGATCATCCAGCTCTGCTCCGGAGCCGCCGCCTGGTCCGAAGCCGCAATGAGCTGCGGATATACGGGTGGCAATTGTGCCATCACATGCTCGTACATCCAGCGTTCCCGTCCATGCTGTGCAGGATTCGTCAGCGGTTTGAAAATATAAGTCTGGCCAGATTGAACAGTAAATCGTTCCACACACCTGCCGTTCATCCCCTTATAGAGAATCTGCCGTGCTGTAACCTGCTTTTCATCTACTGTTCCTTCGGATGTCACCCAGCGCTCTGGAAACATGTTCTCGAAATTCTCTGCATCCTCTATATTTTCCATGCTCTTCATAAACTCACCCTCCCTTCTGTCTAGCCGTTCCGTACAGGATTTCTATCCATCATACGTTGCAGATGAACGGCCTGCAAGAGGTGTTTCTTACTGTTAAGCAGAGGTGTATCACAAGTGCATTTTTCTCCCTGTGCCATTCATTCTTTTCCGATCCCTTTATAGACAATGATATAATGGAACGACAGATTGTGAGGGTACTTGAACATTTACATAGGAGGAACGACCATGAGCATTGTACTGATACCTGAAAAAGTAGATTTCCGCATCTCCACAACCGATCTGAAGGCCATCTACACTGAATCGGGCGGTGTAACTTTACGTATAGATGTGCAAACGCGTGGGGATGTACCTCTAGATCATTATCGAGAAATCGAACTCACTTTCGACACCGTTGCTGAACTGCGCTGCATCACGGTTAATTTCTTCGAGCTACATGCAGGTCAGGTTGAAGGGATCAGCCAGCAAGACGATGTGCTCGCCTTCTGGGAGACGAGCAGGTATCATCCCGATCCCGGCTTTTATCAGGTCGTAGATTCACCCATTCTAGAGGAGAAAAGAACACTATTTGATCCCCGAAACCGGCTTGATCTGAAGCATTATCTTGTCGCCGGATATGACAGTTATGTTGAGGTTATTGCCTCATCTTATCAGTTTGCGGTGAAGGGTTAGAACGGTTTCCAGAGAATAAAATACTGAGCGCCAGCCGAATCCAATGCATACAAAAAAGAACCAGGCCGATCATTCGACTTGGTTCTTTTGGTAACTCAAATTGGTTTTGGTTTCTCACACCTATTCAAACACAATTCTCCCTGACGGATGCTCAGGCAAAATCGACGACACCAACTGCCGGACAGCAGGCTGATCCGACTCCAAGATGGAATCCGTGGCATCCCCGGTATAGACCAGCCTTCCCTGATCCATCACGGCGATGCTGTCGCAGATCGTCAATGCGGCGCGAATGTCATGCGTGATAAACAGATAGGACAGCCCATACGTTGCTCGCAGATCTGCCAGTAAAGACAGAATTTGTGTCTGATGCACCATATCCAGACTGCTGATCGATTCATCCAGCACGATTAACTTCGGTTTAAGGGCAATGGCTCTCGCGATGTTGACCCGTTGTAGTTGCCCTCCGCTGAATTGATGTGGAAGCTTGCTCGCGTCCTGCGGTGTAAGCCCGACCTGCACGAGTAGCTGTTCAATCACGCGCTGTTGTTCCTTGGCAGACAGGCGCTCGTAATTGTCCAGCGGCTCTCCAATAATCTGCGCGGCCGTCATCATCGGATTCACGGCGGAGTAACAGTCTTGGAAAACGACTTGCAAGTCACGACGTAGCCCTTTGAGCACCGTTTTATCCGCTCGATAGATATCCTGGCCTTGAAATAACACCTGACCTTGGCTGGGTCTCTCCAGCCCAAGAATAACTTTGCCCAAGGTGCTTTTACCTGCTCCACTCGTTCCAAGCAGTCCTAAACACATGCCTTCTTCAATCGTAAGTGAAACATCTTCGAGCACAGAAGGGCGCAAGCCCGAACGCTGGAGCCAGCTCCGCTTGCCATAGCGATGACTTACTTCATGTACTTGTAACATTCGGTTCTCCGCCCCCCTTCCTTCGTTTCAATAGTACGTATCCAGACAGTTCCGCACTACTCCACATCTTCTCACCTTTAGCGACCAATGGACAGTTTCGGCCGAGCACTCAATAACATCCGCGTATACTCATGCTGTGGATGATCGAACAATTGGTATACATCTGCCTGTTCAATGATCCGCCCCTTCTGCATTACTGCTACTTCGTCTGCCATCTGTGAGATGACACCCAGATCATGTGAGATGAGCAAAATAGATGTACCGTGTTCCTTGCGAAGCCGATCCAGTTCACGTAGCACATTCAACTGATTCACGACATCCAGCGCTGTTGTAGGCTCATCAGCAATCACCAGAGCTGGCCGCAGACACATGGAAACGGCAATCATCACTCGCTGCAACATACCTCCGCTGAGTTGGAACGGATATCGTTTCATCAACTTTGCCGGGTCTGGAAGTTTCATATCAGCCAGCGCGGCAATGGCCTGTTCCCGCGCCTCTGCTTTGGACATTTTCTTATGGGTTCGCAATGTTTCAATGAATTGAGAGCCGATCGTATACACCGGGGTAAAAGCATTCATCGGATTCTGCATAATAAATCCGATATCCCTCCCTCGTATGCGCCGCATCTCTTCTTCAGATAAGTTGCTAAGCTCCCGTCCGTTCAGACGAACACTGCCTGACGATTCCATTCTGCGGGGATGAAGCAAGCGCAGTAGCGCATTACAAGTCACCGTTTTGCCGCAACCACTCTCACCGACAAGGCCGAAGACCTGACCCTTTTTCAAATTCAACTGAACAGGTTCCAGTAACGGGACGGCTCCCTTGGCTGTCTTCAGCTTAACCTCCAGATCGCGCACTTCAAGTACAATCGCCGGATCGTCCATCGCCACATTCCCCCCTTGTCCAGTTTATTTTTTAGAAATGCCGTAACGATCAGATAATGCTTCTCCCAAAATGTTAAACGTCATTACAACCAGCAGAATGGCTACACCCGGATAGATCATTAGCTCCGGATGACTGCGAATATACCCTGTGCCTTCATGAATCATGGCTCCCCACTCCGCATTAGGCGGTTGAATGCCAAGCCCCAGGAAGGACAGCGCCGAGATATCCATTATCGCCCAGCCCATCTCCAGTGTGCCCATGACCACGATGGGACGTTGCACATTGGGAATGATATGTTTACGAATGATTGTCCAGGTGGAGGAACCACTAATTCGAGCGGCTGCGATAAAGTTCCGTTCCTTCAAGCTAACCACCATGTTTCGGCATATACGCGCATAATGCACCCACTGTACCATCATGAGCGCCAGCAAAATCTGCATCAGCCCTGGACCGAAGATCCCGATGATGCCCAGCACCAGTACCAGCTGTGGGAATGCCAATATGCCCTCACATAAACGCATCAGCACATTGTCAATCCAGCCACCAAGATAACCGGAGATCGACCCAACGATCAGCCCGATAATCAAAGACGACAGGAAGATCATCGTTGCAAATCCAATCGAAACCCGCGCTCCATAGAGAAGTCTGGAGAGATTGTCCCTTCCCAGATGATCTGTGCCGAGCCAGTGTTCGGCAGATGGGTCCTTTAACTTCTGCAACAGGTTAACTTTGACCGGATCATGCGGTGCGATCCATGGAGCCAATAATGCCAGAATGAAGAAAAGCAGCACGATCGTAGCGCAAATCCAAATTATTTTTTTTCCTCGAAACATCGTTCGCCATCGGTTCATCAATGCTCTGCCCGTCCTTTCGCCGAAATCCGCGGGTCCATATACAGCTGCACCAGATCAACGATTAGATTACACACGATGAACAGACACGCCGAAATAAAGACATAACATTGGATCACGGGAATATCTCGGTTGAAGATGGCTTCGACAAAGTAACGCCCGAAACCCGGCCATGAGAAGACCTGCTCTACAATAATTGTTCCTGTTAACAGCCTGCCCATGGTCATGCCCATTCCTGTAATAAACGGGGTAATGGCAATCTTGAGCACATGTTTCAGCATGATAACACGTTCACGTATGCCGCGGGTTCTGGCGTATTGCACATATGCTTCCTGTAATTGTTCGAGTACACTGGTACGCAACATACGGGTGTATAACGCAATCATCACCATAGAGAGCGTAAGCGTAGGCAGCACCAGGTTCTCCCAAGAGCCGCGCCCTTCGACGGGAAGCCAGTCCAGTTTTACTGCAAAAAAGAAAATAAGCAGATAACCGAGCCAGAACTGCGGAATGGAAGCACCAAAATAGGAGATCGCCCGGCTCACCATATCAATCCAGCTATTTTTGTATACCGCCGCCAAAATTCCGAGAGGAATACTCACCAGTGCAGAGAACAGAATGCTCCACAAGGCCAGTTCTGCTGTGGCTGGGAACTTATCTTTGACCTCATCGATCACGGGTTTATTCGTGAGATACGAGGTACCAAAATCCAGCTGGGCCATCCTCTTCAACGTATCAACATACTGAGTAAGCAAAGGCCGATCCAGACCGAATTCATGTCGCTTCTCTGCCAGCAGCTCTGGTGTTGGATAAATATGTGCAGCTGTCAGATACGCTTCGGCTGGATCAACTGGTGAAATATGGATTAGCCCAAAAGTGACAAGTGTAGCGATAAAAACGATAGGAATGATCGCGATCATTCGTTTACCTATATAGCCGATCACCAAACTTTCCTCCCCTTTTACCATGCCACACAAGCTCTTGTTGCCTGATGTGTTACGTGTTCATGAATATGTTCTTCGATTATAATTATGGGTTACTTAACTGCATTCCCACAAACGGATTTTCATCCCGATTGGCCGGGAAGACAAATTTAGCAATTTTCTTCTGATATACAGCTGTTTTCTTCACATAAGAGATCGGTACAATCGCCGATTGGTCCTGCAATGTCGTCAGGATGGATGTATACAGCTCCTGACGTTTCTTCTCGTCTGTAGAAGACAGTGCGGCATGCACCTGCTCGTCCAGTTCCTTTTTCATCGGCAAAGCAGTTAGTGTCTCGGAGATTCCGAATCCCGGGCTTGCTACGACGTTAATGAAGGAATGTGGATCGTATGGTGCCCCGTAATTGTACCAGAAGTACAGATCGAAATCATTGGCTTTCAGACGTTTAATTTGTACCGTCAGTTCAAGTCCGGTAAGGTTTACTTTAACCCCCAGCTCGCTCCATTCGGCCTGAATCGTTTCGCCCATCGCTTTCTGAATCGGGTCGGTCTTATCAAAAATCAATTCGAATTCCAGCTTCTGTCCATCCTTCTCACGCACGGTTCCGCCTGCCGGCAACTTCCAGCCTGCCTCATCCAGCAATGCTTTGGATTGCTCTACGTTATATTCGATCGGTTTCAGATCCACATTGGTATATGGATAGTTTTTGGACAATGCGGTATCAGCCGGTTCTTCCAGACCCGATGTGACACCTTCCACCATCGCTTTTTTGTTGAAGCCCTGTTGAAGTGCCTTCCGCACTCTCACATCAGACAACTTCGGATTCGAAGAGTTAAGCAACAGGTCACGAGTACCTACAGGGTCAGACAGTTCGCTTACATACTTATCGTTCTCACGCAGCTGCTGGAATGCATCCAGACTAATCACGCCTTCACCGTAAATCAGATCCAGATCGCCCTTTTCAAAAGCAAGCACACGGGTCTCTGCATCAGGAATGATTTTGACCGTAATCTGATCGAACGCCGGTGCAGTACCCCAGTAATTCGGGTTACGTTTGAAGACCGCATACTCATCCTGCTTATATTCAGCCAGCATCCATGGGCCTGTACCTACCGGCTCTTTGATGCCTTTGGATGTATCCCCATCATCCGGGAATCCAGCCGCACCCAGGAAACGGAACGGGCGAACAACAGACAGATCCTGAAGTACAGGATAGTACGGCTCGGTAAGAGTCATACGGAACGTATGGTCATCCACGACCTCTGTCTTGCCCAGCACGCCGATGATGCCAAGCCAGCTATGTGTTTTTTTATTTTTCATGATGGAGTCAAAATTCTTTTTCACAATTTCAGCATTAAAAGGTGTGCCATCGGAGAATTTCACCCCTTGGCGCAGCTTGAATGTATATACTTTGCCATCATCAGAGATGGTCCATGACTCAGCAAGGGCCGGTTCCAATTTACCATCCTTCTGGTAACTCACCAGTGGTTCGTAGATCATGGATTGGGCAAACAATTGGGACGGATTGTACGTATGTGGGTTCATCGTACCGATATCCCGTGGCCAAGACATCGTAATCGACTTCGCTGAAGCCGCCTGATCTCCCGAAGCAGAAGAAGACGCCGAACTGCTCTCTTTATTACTGCAACCCACGATAAATAACAGCAACAACAGTGTTGTCACCATCATAAGGGTAGTAGAACGTTTGTTTTGTTGTCCTGACATAGATATAAACCCCTTTTCTCTCTTCTCTCATTCTTTACCTGACCATTACCGTGATAATGATTCTCATATTCATTAAGAATATGAAGTAGCCTCCCTTTTGTCAACAAAAATCGACATAATATGTATGCCCATTAAATAGCCAAAAAAGCCCTTCCTATAGGATGAGGGGCTTTTTTGGTGAATAGCAGCAAATTTGCTGCATATTCTCTGTACATTTCCTATTCATTTCATACCTACACTCAATTCATCAAGTCATTTCTGGATGCGCAAAACCCCATTATAGTTTGCCTTCCTCGCGGTCGCCAGCGATCACTTCATCCGTTTCTTTAACATAGTCCACGATCTCTTGGACCGTTGTGTAGGCCACACCGACATAGGTATCGGCTGCGCCGTAATAGATGGCAATTCGTCCAGTATCGGCATCATGCAGGGTTGCGCATGGGAAGACAACGTTATCAACGAAGCCCTGCTCCTCATACCATTTCTCCGGCGTCAGCACGAAGTTGGAGGAACGATATTTTACTTTGGACGGCTCATCCAGATCCAGAATCACCGCACCCATGCTGTACACAAAACCGTTGCATGTTCCGGTTACACCGTGGTAGAACATCAGCCAACCTTCAGACGTCTCGATCGGAGCGGGGCCACCGCCAATTTTCACGGATTGCCACCAGCCCTGACCGCCTTTGCTCATGACGTGACGATGTTTGCCCCAGTACACCAGATCCGGGCTTTCGCTCAGGAAAATGTCTCCGAACGGGGTATGTCCGCTATCGCTTGGTCTGGACAACATCACATAATTGTCGTTAATTTTACGCGGAAACAATACACCATTGCGATTGAATGGCAGCATCGGATTCTCAAGACGGACAAACGTTTTGAAGTCCTCCGTCTTGGCGAGACCCAGGGCCGCACCGTAAAAATCGGTACACCAGATGATGTAATAGGTATCTTCCACTTTGACCAGACGCGGGTCGTATGCGTAGTTCGGCATAAACGGTTCGCCTTGTTCGTCTACAAAAGTGATGCGCTCCTCCTCTATCGTCCAAGATAACCCATCTTCACTCGAACCCATGTGCAGGTGTGGACGGCCATTGACTGTCTCGGCACGGAATACACCGATGAATTTCCCCTCATAAGGAACGACTGCACTGTTAAAAATACGGGCAACTCCCTTCACCGGATTACGTGGCACCACCGGATTAGCCGAGTGTCTCCACACCGGGCCTTCGGTTCCTTCCGGCTTATCCTCCCAAGGCATGTTTGGCAAAGCATCCCCAACCATGTGTACCTTTTTCGTTTCAGTGACTGTCATATCTCATTTCTCCTTCTAATTGAATGATTTCAAGGAATGGTTTCACGCAATCATTTCACGGAACCTTGCGCAAAACCGTTGTAGATGTATTTTTGAAGCAACAGGAAAATAATCATCGTTGGAATAATGGCAATCATAATCCCGGCGCTGATGACCTCCCATTGTGATCCGAAGGGGCCCTTGAACTTGAACAGGGCGGTGGATATTACCTGCAGATCGGTTTTTGGCATGTACAGGAATGGCGTGTAGAAATCGTTGTAAATGTTGACACCTTTGACGATAATGACCGTAACAATCGCCGGTTTCAACAAAGGCAATATAATTCTCCAATAGATCGTGAAGTATGAAGCACCGTCCAGCATAGCCGATTCATCCAGCGCGCTGGAGATCGAACCGAGAAATTGCAGGAAAATGTACACGGCGATAATATCGGTTCCCAGGTACATGACGATAGCTGCCCACCGTGTGTTGAACAGGTCGAGGGCGTTAATAATCTGGAAGGTGGCAACTTGTGTCGTTACGCTCGGAATCAGGGTAGCCAGCAGGAAAGCGGCAACCATAATTTTTTTGCCTTTGAACTTGAAGCGGTCCAGTACATAGGCAATCATGGAACCCGTCAACGTTGCACCCACGATGGATATGATTAGAATAATGATTGTATTTTTGAAACCGACAAGCATGTTGCCATCCACAAATGCCTTGGCATAATTCGCAAAGTTCAGCCAGTTGGCGGGCGGGGCTAGTGGACTGCTATTGGCATACTCGGCATTGGTCTTCAGGGACGCAAACAGGATCACTACGATAGGCAAAAGTGCAATGAACGCCGCCAGAATCAGAGAAACGTATTTGATTATGCTGGCGATGGTATATTTGAATTGGTTCACGTTCATTCCTCTCCTTTCATGCTGACACGCTGCACAAGCGTTACAAGAATTACGATCAGAAGCAGCACGACAGCCATCGCTGATGCGAGTCCCAATTTGCCGTATTTAAATGCCAAGTGAACGGTCTGAATAACAAAGGTCATACTTCCGTTGGAACCGTCGGTCATAATATATGGAATATCGAACGCACTGATGGCGCCGCTTATGGCCAAGATCAGATTAAGTTGCAGAATGCGGGTAATACTCGGCAAAATGATATGGCGGAATTGTTGCCAGCGGTTCGCACCGTCAATATCGGAAGCCTCATACACATCCTTCGGAATCGAAGAAATCGCACCCAGGAAGATGATGAAGTTGAAGCCCATGTATCTCCAGACCGATGCACCCGCGAGGGATACGTTAATGATATTCGGGTTACCCAGCCAGAGCTGGGTGTACTGTCCCAGTCCGACAGCCTGCATCAGCGTATCAAGCGTACCGTCCGGTTTGAAGAAAAAGAGGAAGATAAAACCGATAGCCACGCCATTCAGCAAGTAAGGGAAGAAGAGAATGCCTTTAAAGAAATTTTTGCCCCGGATTTTGAAGCTGAGGATCGTGGCAAAATAGAGGGCCAGACCCATCTGTACAAAGGTTGCCACAAAATAATACAAACTGACGATAAACACTTTAAAGTATTCCGGATCGCTAAAAATCCGTGTGTAATTATCAAATCCAACATAGTCGAACCTTTTGCTGTATCCATTCCAATCGGTAAAGCTGTATTTGAACATGTTAATGACAGGCAAATAAGCAAACGTAAATAACAGTGCCAGCGGAATAATCGAGAAGGCACAGATAATAAATATGCGTTGTGCTGAGTAACTCCAGCTTGAAATTCTCCAGTATTTCATGCTCCCCACACCTCCCAGCGGTTCAGCCGCCTTGGTTCATACACGCTCCGTATCGCTCCGCGGATGTAACCGCAGGGTGGGCCAAGTGAATACACATGTTTAACAAGTCTTCACCACAATCAATTCATTTGATGGTTTAACTCCCGTGCGAACCTGGCCCAAAAATCCGACAACTACCGGCACCCGTATTACATCTGCTTCATCTGCTCACATCTGCTGTATGAACGCTCGTTTTTCCTATTATTTCGTAACCTCTGCGCGGGCTTTTACCCATTTATCATTCAGGTCTTTCATGATGTCATCATACGATTCGCTTCGGTTACCGATAGCTGCTTCGATAATTCGTTTCTTGAAGTCAGGCTGCCAGAGGCCAATCTCGGCTTCGTTATCGATTTTGTCCATCAATCCCTCTTGCCCCTCTTTAGCTGGAGTTAAAGTAGAGAATTTTACATCTTTATACTGATCCAGAATCGGTGGTAGCTCTGCACTCTTGTCCGCACTCATGCCTCCACCTTGCTCAACTGCATAGTTGGATTTCGCCAGGAACCAGTCGATCCATGCTTTTGCCGCAGGTTTGTTCTCGCTGTTCACATTCATGCCGATGTTGTAATCCGCGGACAGCGGTACGATTACATCGCTAGCATTAGTCGGGAAGGGTAAGAAACCAATATTTTCTGGTTTATCTGTCATGCCTTGAATCTGTGTAATCGCCCATGATCCGAGAGCCATCGTTGCAATTTTGCCATTAGCCAGATCTGCCTTGGAACTCTCCCAGTCTGTTGTTGTCGGATCTTTCTCGATCAGGCCATTCTTGGCTGCATCATAGAGTACTTTGTACAGCTCGTAGTGCGGCTTCCCTGGCACAAAGTTCTCATCCGTATTCGGTTGATCCACGTTAACATAGTCTACACTTCCTGCAACCGTTGGCAGGTCTGCCTCCCATTGGGTAAGCGCCCAGCCGGATGCATAGTTCGTATAGAGCGGAATTGCCTTGGTGTTGTCTTTTACCTTCTGAAGTGCTGCCTGGAATTGCTCTGGTGTCTTCGGAAGCTCGGTGATGCCTGCGTCTTTGAAAACTTGTTTGTTATAAATGATACCGGAGAACGTAATAACGGTTGGAATTCCGTATACCTTACCATCCACCATACGTTCTTCAATAGCGGTGTATTTGTCTTTCAACTCATCGTACGTGCCAAGCGGCTCGAAAAAGTCCGGGATATCGGCGATCGGAACACTTGTTGGAATCATAAGCACGTCGCCGTAGTCTTTGGTGCTCATTCGAATTTTCACTTGCCCTTCATAATCAGCCAAGGCCTGAAAATTCACTTTCACATCCGGATACTCCTTGTTGAATTCGGCCGCATAGTCCTTGAATACGGTATCAACAATATCTGTACGTTGCGTCAAAACGGTAATTTCGCCCTTGATATCCGCCGGGTCTGTGCTAATCTCTTCCCCCGCCTGCGAAGACCCACCTCCCGATGAACACGCAGCAAGCAGCGAAGTGATGAGCAGCATCGTCAGCAGCATCATCCAGCCTTTATTTTTCCTCATTTGTTCCGACCCCTTTCTTGATTCCGTTAAGTTATCGTTAAGGTTACAGATTAGATTTTATTATGGTAACGCTTACGTGTCAATTGAATTATTTATTACTTCACCAAAAAAATGAAAGTTATATTTCGTTGACAAGGTAATTTTATAGAACTAATATTACTTTATAAAGTTACCGATAACTTAATTTAATCAAACATGATTTTGCACGGATGAAGGAGCGCTCTGGATGACTCATAAGATGAATCAGCTTCAAACAGAAATTGCGGAGCATTGGAAGACGAAGATTATGCCGTTCTGGTCTAAGTTAAAAGATGAAGATCATGGTGGATTCTACGGCTGGGTTGGCAACGATCTGCAGATCAATCATCAGGCACCCAAAGGCGGAATCGCTACAGCACGGCAGCTTTGGTCTTTTTCCGCAGCCTACCGGGTAACCGGTGAGGACATCTGGCGGGAGCACGCTGAACACGCCTATCGTTTTCTCACTGGACACCTGATAGACAGAGAGCACGGAGGGATGTACTGGATGGTGGATGCCACTGGTGAAGCACTGGATACGAGCAAGCATGTGTATACCCAGTCCTTTGGCGTATATGCGCTCAGCGAATACTATCGTGCAACCCGTGATGCTTCTGCGCTGGACTTAGCGAAAACGCTTTTTATGCTGATTGAGAGCAAAGGGTTCAACACAGAATCATCTGCTTACAAAGAGCAATTTGACCGATGTTGGAATGAACAGCCGAATGAAATGTTGAGTGAAAACGGGGTCATTGCGGATTACACGATGAATACGCACATTCATGTGCTGGAAGCCTACACCACCCTATACAGGGTGTGGCCGGACCCACAAGTAAAAGCATCCCTTGAGCGACTGCTCGGAATTCTGTATGAACGGGTATATGACAAGAACACCAGGTTCCTCGGGGTTTTTTTCAACAAAAAGTGGGAATCCATCATTGATCTGCGCTCGTTCGGACATGACATCGAAGCAAGCTGGCTGATTGACGATGCTCTCAAGGTGCTGGGACTTGAAGATCATCCGCAGTATGCCGCCATGGTTACGGATATCGCATACAACATTATGAATGTAGCTGTACAGTCGGATGGTTCGCTCATGAACGAACAGGAAGGCAAGCATGTAGATACCACACGTATCTGGTGGGTTCAGGCGGAAGCGATGGTTGGTTTCTATAACGCTTATCAGCGCACCGGGGATTCTAAATTTCTGGAAACGGTCGAACGGTTGTGGAATTATACGCGAACGCACATCGTGGATTCCCGGCCAGGCGGTGAGTGGTACTGGGCTGTGGACGAAAATGGCACACCTGATCATCATGAAATGGCCGGCCCGTGGAAATGTCCGTATCATAACAGCCGATTTTGCATTGAACTCATGGAGAGGATGGGATAAGCATGATACACCCAAAATACAAATCGTTACTAGAACAGCAGGAGCAGCTTTTGTCACGTCAAAATGAGGTGGATTCTTCCTTCTACAATGGCGTTTACCAGCGTTATCGGTATCCGGTCATTACACGCCATCATGTGCCACTGCACTGGAGATTTGATCTAAACGAAACAACGAATCCGTATTTCATGGAGCGTCTGGGCATTAACGCAACACTCAACCCGGGAGCAATCTATCACAACGGAAAATACATTATGGTCGTACGCACGGAAGGACTGGATCGGAAATCGATCTTTGCCCTTGCAGAGAGCGACAACGGCGTAGACGGATTCCGCTTCACCCGCAAACCGCTTGTCTGGGACGATATCGATGCAGCGGAAACCAATCAATATGACATGCGTCTGGTTCAGCATGAGGACGGCTGGATCTACGGCATCTATTGCTCGGAACGCAAAGACCCGGATGCGCCTGCCTTCGACACCTCCAGCGCTGTTGCACAGGCGGGTCTGGTTCGCACACGTGACCTGACCCGTTGGGAACGCCTTCCGAATATTACGACGAACTCCCCGCAGCAACGGAATGTGGTGCTGCATCCCGAGTTTGTCGATGGTAAATATGCTTTCTACACACGTCCGCAGGATGGATTTATCTCCACAGGCAGCGGTGGCGGTATTGCCTTCGGTCTGTGCGAGGATATCCTGAATCCGGTTATTCACGAAGAGATCATTATAGATGAACGGAAATACCACACGGTGTATGAGGTGAAAAATGGTCAAGGCCCTGCCCCGATCAAAACAGACCGTGGCTGGATTCATATTGCCCACGGCGTACGGAACACCGCAGCAGGTCTTAGGTACGTACTGTACACCTTCGCCACCGATCTGCATGATCCGGCACGCATCATCGCCAAGCCGGGCGGGCACTTCCTTGCCCCTTATGATGACGAGCGCGTAGGCGATGTATCGAATGTTATTTTTTGCAACGGTGCCGTGGTTAATGAAAAGGGTGAAGTCTTTATCTATTATGCATCCAGTGATACGCGCTGTCATGTTGCCACAACCACGCTGGAGCAATTGATGGATTACACGTTTAATACCCCTGCTGATCCTTATCGTTCCCTGGACTGTGCCGGCCAGCGAGGAAACCTGATTGAACAGAACGAACGTTTATTGCAAAATCAATGAAACTAACATCGCTCAATCAACCTTGTCCAACCTGCCGGGACTTGCGAAAAATAGTGATGTGAGGCCCGGAATGGCTTTATTCCAGGTTGGTAACGATGTATACTAATATGGATTGTTGTTATGTTGGAAGAAAGCGCTCATCATAATGACAGCACATTGTACCTAAACCGGCTTGAAGGAGGCGACCAAAGCTGAAGAACAATATCACCATGCGGGATATCGCCGACAGGCTCGGGGTCAGCAGTGTGACCGTCTCGAAAGCGTTGAATGACAAAGAAGGCGTCAGTGGCGAATTAAAGGAAAAGATTAAACAACTTGCCGTCCAGATGGGTTATCGGTATAACGCCACAGCCCGTTCCATGAAGGAAGGCTTAACTCATAATGTTGGTGTAATTATCCCGGAGCGGTTTACCGGTCCTACGCAATCGTTCTATGTACGCGTGTTCCAACGCATTACCAAACATCTGGAGGAACAGGGGTATTACGGTATTCTTCATATTTTGAACAGTGAGGACGAAGAAGAGCTATCATTGCCCAAACTGTACAGCGACAGCAAGGTCGACGGCTTCATTGTGCTGGGTCAGATCAGCAAGGAATATATTGAATTGGTGCAGTCGATGGACGTACCTAAGATGTTCCTCGATTTCTACGATGAACATTCCGATATTGATTCTGTTGTGACGGACAACTTCTATGCCGCGTATGAAATGACAAACTATCTGATCCAGCAGGGACACCGCAGTATTGCTTATGTAGGTAATCTGTATTCGACAAGCAGCATTCAGGATCGTTTTCTTGGTTATTACAAATCTTTGCTTGAGCACCGGATGCCCATGAATCCGGATTTGGTGCTTAATGATCGGGATGAACGAGGTACGTTTATCGAGATCGATCTACCAGAACAGCTTCCCACCGCATTTGTCTGCAACTGTGATCAGGTTGCTCATCTGCTCGTGCAGAAGCTGACTTCGCTGGGTTTTCAAGTGCCGGCCCAATGCTCTGTCGTTGGGTTCGACAATGATATCTACGCCATGCTGTCTGAACCTAAACTCACCACAGTTGAAGTAGATATCGAACAGATGGCACGGACGGCTGTTCAATCCATGCTCAAAAAGATCGACAACCCGAACCGTAGCTTCGGTCGCGTCCATGTAAAGGGCAATATCATCTATCGTGAATCAGTAAGTGTTGCACCAGAGACTCAGCATCAAGTGACAACAACGACACAATAATAATGAAGCAGAAGACCACTGAACATAAAGCCTTTAAGCCATGAACAGTAAATTGTAGGCATTTGGAGCTGAGGCAAGTAACATGGACAAGTAACATTAAAAACAAGCGCCCCCGCAACAACTGCGGGGCGCTTGTTTTTTTTACTTATTTTTAATCGTTAGATTGTACGGAGCACTTCACTCAGTAGCTCGTCTTCAGCCAGTTGTCTTTAGACCAAGTTAACTTTCCTGCTCCTGCACCGTTGGAAGCGGTGAGACGTGCATTCAGTGTAGATGGATCATCTGTCTGGTAGCTGTATGGAAGGGAACCAAAACCATTCCACGAGAACGGTTTGATGACAGCCGGAACAGGTGCAAGTGGACTACCTGCTGTGTCACTATTACCACGGAAGGAACTTCCATCCAGAGAGTAAATCGTATCGAGCACACTGATTTTTCCGGTGTATGTGGCGTTGGTCGGGTCTGTCTGATTGTTGCGTACAGGATACTGCACATCCTTGATTACTGATTTTTCAACTAACACTGCGCCACTTTCGGTTGAGATTGCCCCATTGCTGGTAATACCGAATTTGTAGCCTTTAGATGCAATGGCTGTGGCCATAGCGTTAGTAATGCGCGCTTGAGCTGAACGAGCATCTGTAGCATCCATGATGATGTTATAGGCGTGGGCATTACCGCCACGCAGACGAGGCATGCGATCCTGAATGTCTTTATACAGGTTATGATGCAGAGTAATCGACAGGTTAGCGTTAGCCGACTCTAGACTGGTCGCACCGACGAGATGCCCTTTTTTCTGCGGCCCAGCGATGGCAATGATATCTTCTTTGCTTAAACCGACCGCACTGCTACGCAGATGGTTATACATTGGATAGGAAGATTTATTGGCTTCCAATTCGTTAATCTGACGGGTAACCCAGCTGTTCGCACTACCGTCATCCCCTTTGAAGGTGGACCAGGAGATGGTTACACCGCTGGTTCCTTTTTTCGAATCGACGAGGCCGTCATAGGCTTTGTTAAACGTGCAGTGATCGATCCACACGCCGCTACTGTCCTCCAGAGTAATGTAATCCCAATCGTTTTTGTCATAATCCCCTTTGGTCGATTCATCCCATTCCCAGAGCTCATCGAACTCCAGGTTGCGGATGATGACGTTGGAGCTTCGTTTCACCGTGATGGCAGCGTGTTTGATCTTAGAGCCATTAGCCGAGAAAATGGTGAGTCCATTGAAGCCGTCCACCGTAATTTTGCTGACACCCGTCTGCTTCAATACCGGATGTGTCAATGCATCGTTATGCTTGGCAAAAGGTGCAGTCTGTGCGGCGCTAGGAATCTCGTTCCATCCTAGATCGAGGTCGTTCATAATTTCAACGACTTTGACACCGGAGTTCTTTTTCAGAGCCAGCGCCAGGTCGGTGGCATTATACACTTTTTTATACGTAGACGTGCTCGACTCACTGATGATTCCGCCGCCTGTGTTCCCTTGGGAGAAACCGGTCAGATTGTAATCCGCGTTGCCCGCTGCCTGCACACTCGCAGGTCCGGATAATAAGGTGAACCCTAGCGTAAGGGCCAGAGCCGTGCTACATAAACTTCGTACTGTTTTTTTCATCGAATTGATTCCTCCCGATAGTATGATGATGAGTGATGAGTTGTCCTGCCTGTCCCTCTGCGGCATATCATGTCGCAAGTGACATATTCACAATGTAAATGTTGGAAGCGATTACAACAATAATCCTGATTTCACATCCCTGTGAGAACGGCTGACAGGAGGCAAATGGTACCCTAAACAACCTGGCATCGTATCAAGTTAACTTGTATAACGGGGTTTGATGTAGGAATGGGAAATCCGTGAAGAGAATAACACGTGTGCAGATAAATGAAATAAAAAAGACAGGACCGCATCTAATGCAGACCTGCCCGATTTTACTTTTTGATTGAACGTGTCCAGAAGCCGCCATGGAACTGTTTGGGCTCAACGGTGATGACAAAAGCTTTGGGATCGAGAGCCAGAATGGTCTGGTAGAGCAGTTTCTGGTTTTTGCGTTTCGCCAAAATTTCCATAACCAGCCGATCTCCGTCTCGTCCGCTACCAACCCATGAGGTTACACCATACCCTTTATCGCGCAAAGCATTTGCAAGCCCTCCGTCCATCTGGTTGCAAATCACTTTCACGGTAACGTAACCAAGTGCAATCTTTTCCTCAATCCATGCTCCGAGCAGTACTCCAAGTCCGTATCCCACTGCATATACAATTAGAGCGGACGGCTGGGTCAAATAGCTAAGTACCAGATTCAAGCCCAGTACATAGATTACAATCTCACCCATACTGATTAGGGCAGCGATGTATTTCTGTCCTTTGAGCGTTAAGATCATGCGAAGGGTGTAGGCCGATACATATACAATCTGAATCAAAAAGATAAATAACAAAATTTTAAGCAATGACGATCCCTCTTTCCTAGACCTTTTCGATGAATCAGGGCCTTGGTTACGTGCTGCATGGCGAACATTCCCACCTTATTGGAGATGCGTTTAACAACCCAGGCTCATGTAGCCCATCATATTCCTCTATCTCCATCATTGGACGTTATGCCCTCTTCCTAAACGGTTTGATGTAAATTTTCAGGCATCTGTCCAGTCTGACGATCCCGGAACTGCCATTATAGAACCGTTTGTGTCGATGTTCAACCCGGCGATAGTCCCAGGGGCGTAATAACTGTAGCGCGAATATGATATATAAATCACACTGGATTTAGGGTGATCCCTTATCTTTCGAGCCATGCAAGAGAAATATTCGAGCCAAAATACAGACGGGATGCAGGTTTTATAAGGAAATCTGTTGCCTTTGGTGAGTACAGGACGAATGAATTTCAAAGGAGGAGTGTTCCATGGAAATATGGCGGGAGATGGAGCAGGAAGGTATGGAAAAGCTTGTTTTTTGCCACGATTCCTCCAGCGGACTTCAAGCATTCATTGCCATTCATAACACAACTCTTGGTCCAGCTCTGGGTGGATGCCGCTACTGGGCCTATACATCCAAAGAAGAAGCAATCCGGGATGCGATAAAGCTGGCCAAAGGCATGACCTACAAAAATGCCATGGCAGGTTTGCCCTATGGCGGAGGTAAGGCTGTTGTCTGGGATGTAACCGGTGCTTCGGAGCAGATGACGACAGGGGAACGGGTCGGTGGGGGCGTGGTGGACTCATTGCAGAGCGATATTTTCGATAGCTTGCTGATAGACTCGAATAAAAGCGATATGCTTGTTGGGACGCTGATCGAATCAGTTAAGGGAGACACATTTGGTAAAGGGCTAGAGCACTCAGCGAAAGATAATGTGCTGGGCAAGATGCTGGCAAACTCAGGAATGGACGAAGCAGGCGAAGCGAACAACGGGATCATAGCGGAGAATTCGGAAGACGAAACACAAACACGAGCACAAGCACAAGACAAAGTGTGGATGGACACAACGAAAGATGGCTCTTTTAGCAGGACGCAAGCAGACTCGTCAGTGAATGGTACGTTTGGCGAAGGTCTGGCAGATCCAGCAAAGAATAAAGAAATTCGTGCATCGCAGTTTCGGGCTCTCGGGCGGTTTCTGGAGCGATTACAAGGTCGCTTCGTGACAGGTTTGGATCTGGGCACAACGGCGGCAGACATGGACCAGATCCGGGTGGAGACGGCATATGTGACGGATACCACAGGTTCCCTTGGCGCACAGGATGACTTCACTGCCGACATGACCGCCTACGGCGTGTATATCGGCATTGTCACCTCTCTGCGCCACCAGGGCGTAGCCGATCTGCAGGGCATTCCCGTGGCCGTCCAGGGACTGGGCAAGGTCGGGTATGCCCTGTGCCGTTACCTGCATGCAGCCGGGGCACGGCTGATCGTGGCAGACGTTGTACCGGAACGTGTACAACGCGCCCTTGTGCAGTTCAGCGGCGCCATCCCGGCCGATCCGGCCCGTATTCACGCCGCTGACTGCAAGGTGTTCGCCCCCTGTGCCCTAGGGGGCGTGATCACCCCGGCGACCGTGGAGGAGCTTCGCTGCTCCATTGTCGCCGGGGCGGCCAACAACCAGCTGAGTGAACGACAGCTGGTTGCTGGCCGCATGCAGGCGCGCGGCATTCTGTACGCGCCTGACTACGTGCTGAGCGCAGGCGGCATTATCAGCACCGCCTGCGAACTGCAGGGAGCTGGGCCTGACCTGATCCGCCAGAAAGTGGCGGGGATAGCAGGCACGCTCAGCAAGGTATTCGCCGAGGCTGCGCGATCTGTAATCTCCACAGCAGATGCAGCCGATCGTCTGGCCGAGGCCATTCTCGAATCAGGCCAGAACGACTAGGCCTATTAAGTCACACTTCAATATCTCTGTCTTTCATGTATGAGGAAAGTACTGTTTAAGCATTTTTATTCGTAGCCTCGCAGAGCTCTTTATTCTAAACAGTTCCCCACCTGCTTACACTTTCACTTACATCTACACCTGCACTTGCATCTGTATCTGTATCTGCATTTACACTAACTTCTGCACCACTGTTGTCACCACACACTAACGATCACAGGAGACGTTATTTGGCCCATTTTGCATGCTGTACCAGGCTAACGATCACCAGACACGCTATTTTGCAAAAGTCAGCTCACTTTCGGCCTAAAACACCCTCTTTTGCAGAAATAAGCTTCCTGGTGATCATTAGAATTCATGAGGGCCACTTTTCACCCAAATAAGCTCATCTGAGATCGTTAGAATCACAACACACTTTTTACTCTACCGCACCTAGAGTTACTTGTTGAGTTACTTATCCATCTACTGCACCTAGGATTATTTGTTTGAGTTACTTATCCCCTCTACTACTCGTCAGGTTGCTTGTTTGAGTCACCACTGCACATTGGCCTAATTGTATGATTTACTTATCCGATTTACTGTGTATTGGGTTACTTACTGTACCCGTTTCACTCGGTTCACCTACTTCTTTTACGCTTTTTACTCCGTTTTCTTTATTCACTTTGTTTCCTTTGTTCGCTTCATTTCTTCATTCAGTTCAATTACTTTGTTTGCATACTTACTTCATTTCCTTCATTTATTTCATTTTAAGGTAGTTGCAAGCCGCTCACGGGGCGAAAATAAATACTCACTTCCATCAATCATGCTTAGACCCACTTCTTAAAATTACACGGCTTAAGCCAGCGACCAGTTCAATCAGGCTAACAACTCTGAAAAGATACCTCGATAGACTTCAGCTTAAATGACCACAGCCGACTTGACCGCTGGTTTCTTCACACGATACAGCAGCGTCCACAACAACACATTCGCCACAATCAAGATCACACCGTACATCCAGACACCTCCGGAGAAAGAACGGAAAAAGACATGAGCACCCCACAGTAAAGCGAACACAGGCAAAGCAGCGAAAATATACCAGCCGTCACTTTGCTGTGCCACACTGAACGATTGGGAGAACGGTGGCTTTTGCAGCATAAACTTGCCGGATACCGGGATCAGCGCTGTAGCTGTGAGCAGAATAATCGCAATGTCCGGCAAAATCCGAAGTCCAAATGTCCATGTGAACATGGCCGCATTCAACAGAAATACCGGTATAAATATGTTGCTTAGAAATGCCTTCAGGGCGCCTCGATATAATACATTTTCATCAGACATCGGCGCGGCGCGAAAGATCCAGGATGCCTTGTACTGACCCGAATACCGTAGCATAATGACTACCGTTACCAACAGGATCAGCATAATATACAAGGTGTACACAAAGGAACTTTGCCTGAATTCTGCCCAGGTCGATGATTGTAAAGCTGTATACCAGAAAATATAAGGCATAACTAACGATAAACCTAAAGATGGGTAAACTTTCAACTTGAACTCCCGTTCATCGCGCATCATGCTGGCCGACAGACGAAAGCAGGCTTGTTCTTCGGTAGAGCGACTGAACAGCTTGGCAACCATACGATCCCACTTTCCCCGGCGGCGACTCGATGTCTGGCCGGAATGAGCCATTTTTTCTAAATACAGCTCGAAGGATGGCATAAGCTTCACATATACGATCAGGCATATCACCGGAACAACAACAGCCAGCGCTGTTAACGTATAGATCCACCCCCCGCCATTTCCTGCGAATAACCAATCGTATGCAGCAGCATACCATAGCGGAGGTAACAGCAGTTGCCACCATTCCGGCGTAAAAGCTACTTTAAAATCAATAATATCGAAGGAACGAATGACAAACTGATATCCAATCGCAATCCCCACGGAAAGCAAAATCTGCACCATATTAATCATGTCTTTCAGCTTCTCCCCATCCAGAAACCTCATCATGAACAGATAGATGAGAGATGTGCTCACCAGAATCAGGATGCTGATCAGAATAATCTGTAACAGAAAGAGTAGAAAGAAACCAATCCCGTGCGTAACAAGCCCGGCGATCAGCGGCGCAGCCGTCACTGAACCTGTCAGCAGCACCAGATAGACTCCGGCATGAATGGCTCTCGCCATACCCACCGTTCGCGCATTAACGGGTTTGGTCAAAATAATATTTCTATCACGGATGTCGAGAAGCACGGATGAAAAATCCGAAATCATCGACGTCATAATCATAAACATCAGCACGCCAAACAGAATGCCCATCTGAAGCATGAATTGTCCTGTATCCCAGACGACAAAGGGAACCATGATTGCTCCCATCAAGGCATACAGCCAGAGAGAGCGAACATACTGGTTACCTTCTTTGTTCTCCTTGCTCTTTGACCTTCCAGCCATAATCGTAGGCACTCTGCGCTGATCCATCTGGAACTTCACCCGTAAAATAAGGCGTAGCACATCATAATCAGCACCCGTCTTGGTAATGATTGGCCGAAAACGATCCAGAACTTGGAGCGTACGAAAATCAGAGGGTTTCGCCATATTAGTTCACCTCCTGCACAATCGACACAAAGCGCTCAGCGATCGCCTTATGTTCATTAAAGCCTGTCAATTGATTAAACACTTCCTCCAGTGACCCTTCCATCGATTGTTGCTGGAGTTGCTTGAACGTGCCATCTGCCACGACACGGCCCTCGGCTATCAATACAATCCGGCTACTGATCTTCTCCACCACATCCATAATGTGTGACGAATAGAAGATCGTTGTACCTTTTGCGGACAGCTGTGACAAAATCTCTTTCACCACCATTACACTGTTGGCGTCCAGCCCGCTCAGCGGTTCATCCAGAAACAGCAGATCAGGATCATGTAGCAGAGCCGAGATTAACAGCACTTTCTGACGCATCCCTTTGGAGAAAGAGGCAATGCGGGAATGATATGATTTTTCCAGTCCAAAACAATCCATCAGCAGCTTTGCTTTATAATCTGCATCTTCATAAGACAAGCCATATAACTCTCCCGTAAACGTTAAATACTCGGCCGGAGTTAACTGTTCATACAGTTCTGCCACTTCCGGCACATACCCGATTCTACGCTTATATTCCACATCGCCGCCAGCGATATCCTGTCCAAAAATACGAACGTTTCCCACATAACCTTCCACTAATCCAAGCAAAATTTTGACCGTTGTACTCTTGCCAGCTCCATTGGGCCCGATGTATCCGATCATCTCCCCACGATTCACTTCCAGATCGATGCCGTTTAATACATAACGCCCGTTATACCGCATACGTAAGCCTTCAATTGACAGTACTTGTTCTCTAGTCGTTTCCGATCTCATTTGTTCACCAGCCACTTCGTTATCCAGCTCCTCGTCTATACTTTTTCTACAATTCTACTAGTTTACCACAGTTTGGATTAGGGGATCTATGAACTCTATATAGTACGACAAAAAAGACGCTTCATTCGAAGCGTCTTTCTGCTGATACGATCGGTCTAAGCTGTATATACCGCAAACAGTGATCAGAGTCGAAAATCAATTCCATCCATTCCATACTTCGCTGCAATTTATCAATTAATCCTCGTCATCAAAATCCTGATCAAACGACAACACCTTACCTGTGTTCGCATCAATATCAACGTCTGCCTCACCTTGAGCGGTTCTCAGCTCAATCTCATAGACATAACGACCATTATCACGGTCCAGTTCAACCTTGGTTACTTTTCCACCAGTCACTTGTTTCAGTGCAATGTTGGAAGCTTGTGCAACCGTCAATTTAACCTGATTGGAGGCAGATGCACTCGAAGAGTTACCTGTTCCATTATCCCGATAATCATCATCGTCATCGTAGTCATCATCATTAACAACGGCCAAAACCTTACCTGTATAGGCGTCGAGCCTAACAGTCACATCCGGTTTACCTTTTCGGTCGATCTCGACTTCATAGAACGTTTGACCGTTTCTACGCTCCAGATCCACATCATCCACTTTACCTTCCACTGCTTTCAGTGCTATGGATTTAGCTTGGGATACAGTCAGCAGTTTACCTGTGTTGTTCTGGTTCGCACTCGTGGATTGTGTCACTGAGGCTGGTGCGGATTGTGTAGTTTCAGATTGTATTTGTGGCGCCGGTTGCCCGTTCATATTACCGCTAGCTGCAACAGCCGATCCACCAAGCAGCACCGCAGCGGACAAGCTGCCAATCCAAAGTTTATGTTTGTTCATCATCATCATTCATCTCCTCGTTGTTGTTCTCGTTCTCGTCTACATATTTAGAATAACCTGGACGAATGAGAGTTTAGAGAGAGAAAGATTAGAATTTGATGAGAAAATGAGGAGAGTATGCTTACACCTTTTTAGAGAGCGGTAGAATTGGATCTAAAGATGTTCACACAAGTCCGCCTATGACAAAATAAACGTTCAAACGTAGTCGAGCATCTCTTAATCGTCGTCCTTATCCCAGGTTACCGAACGTATGGCACCCGAGATCGCATTCACCTGTACAGTCGCCTCCCGGCCGTCTTCCAGGTCGATCTCAACCAGGTAATACGGATTGCCACTGTTCGTACCACGTAGCTCCACATCATCCACTTCGCCAGGAACTCTCGCAAGTGCCTTCTGCTCCGCCTGCTTCTCACTTAGAAACTGTGGCTCTTTATCCGTCCCTCCCGTTGCCGATGGTGGAGGTGACTTGATCGCTTTGGAGGAAATAATCTCGCCCGTATATGGATCAAGCGTCAGTTCTTGGCGGCTGTTATCCTTGGCTTTTACCACTGCGGTGTACACAGGACTGCCTTTCTGTTCAACCAGTTCCAGCGATATAAGTTGCTCCCCTGCTCTTTTTTTCAGCAACTCCGACTTCATCTGCTCACGGCTCCACAGCGTCTTCTCTTCAGCCTGTGGACTCGACTCCAGACGTTTGATGGATTGAACAGCCGCCGTTACTGCATCGACCTGCACATCGTATAAACCGGTCTCCGAACGAAGCTGTATCAAATACGTACCGTCCTTCAGGGTAGAATGAATGATCTCCCCTGGATATTGATTCAGTACAGATTGCGCGACTGCATCAGCAGATAACTGCTCACGAGCAGGTTCCCACGGTTTCCACCACACCAGAGCTACAACAAGTACGACAACCAATGTTCCGGTCCCCAACCACAGTAACCTTCGTGATCCTTTACCAGTATGACTTCTTTTGGTATTTTTATCTCCATGCCTAAGCTCATGTTTGTTATCACTTCGTGTCATTTCAGGCCTCTGTTCCTGTTCTGTCATACGCACTTCCCCCTCACATTCTTCCACAACTGATCTGAGTATTCTCGTTGAAACGTTATAACTAGCCTTGTATGTCATCAGTATAGAAGAGAAGAATGAGAATTTCATGAGAGTGAGTTGCCTCGGCTGTCCGATTTGGATCGTGGTAAAATAATACATGCCTCCGTGCCAACACCTTCGGTACTCGTTAGCTCAATCTGTGCTCCGACAGCGCCTGCCAACTCCTTGGCAAGCGACAGTCCGAGACCAGACCCGCTGGCACTTCCGCTTCTAGTTCTAGAGACATCGACCTGGTAGAAACGGTCAAACACTTTCTCCAGATCCTCCTGCCGCATACCTATACCTGTATCCACAATCCGTATCCGGCACTGTTCTCCCTGGCTCTCCAGTTTGACTTCGATGGCATCTTCACTATATTTCCGGGCATTATCCAGCAAAATAAACAGTAGCTGCTTCAGCTTGCTCTCATCGCTGATCGCCCAGATGAGGCCTGAAGCGTCACACCGCACTTCTCGGTGATAAGCTTCGCGGAATGCTCGCGTAGAATCCGTAGCCAACTTCGTAATATCTACGCGTTCCAGTTGTACATTCCATTGCTCCGGCTGCTTGGCCAGGAGCAACAGTTGCTCCGTCAACTCACGCATGCGTACCGATTCAGACAGAATCGCTTCCACAGCTTCATCAAAGACTTCAGGCCGCTCCTTCCCCCGGCGCTGGAGCAGACTGGCGTAACTCTCAATGATCGTCAGCGGTGTTTTTAGCTCATGTGATGCATCCGAGACAAAACGTTCCTGCCGTTCAAAGTTTGATTCCAGCAGGTCCATCATGCGATTAAACGTCTGTCCCATCGTGTTCAGTTCGTCCTTTGATTTTGCCTCCAGCGGAAGTCGCTTGAACTGCCCACTCGCTTGAATATCACTCATTGTACGAGTCATTTGCTGGATCGGTCTTGTCATGCGATTCGCCAAAATTCGGCTGGAGATCACGGCAGGAATCAGGGCAACAATAGTCACGATGACTAGCACTGTACGCAGGGTAGCAAGTCCACTCTCTGTTTCAGCTACACTCTGAGTTACCTGCAGATTTACCACTTCGCCGTCCGGCCAGATTAATGGCATGGATACCCACACATATCCGACCTGATCCACCTGGGTATACTCTGCCTTTTTCTCATTCTCATACTGGTAAGATAACTTGCTGAGTTGTTCGGATGCTCCCGTTGTGGTTACTGGTGAACTGCTGCCGTCTTCATGTACAATGCGTAGCATGCCGTTCACGGGCGCATAAGCCCGAAGAAGATCGTCTGGCGGGATCGAGCCAGCGGACTGACGTACTCCTGCGACGATCGACTCGGCTTCTGCTTCGACTCGGCGAATCTCATTATTAATGGATACTCGCTCGAATACGAGGTAGACAGACAGATTCACTGCAATTAACAGCACGGCAAATAGAACCGACGAGTATCCGTAGATTTTACTGCGCAGGCTCATGTTTGCTCCTTCAGGACGTATCCTACGCCCCTTACGGTATGTATTAGAGGTGGCGTGAATCCGTTGTCCACCTTCTTGCGCACATAACGGATATACACGTCCACCACATTGGTATCGCCATAATAATCGTATCCCCACACGGATTGTACGATCTGATCCCGACTGAGCACCTGACGCTGGTTGCGTAGCAAATACACCAGTAGATCAAACTCACGAGGGGTAAGCTCTATGGCTTGTCCATCTCGAAAAACCTCGCGCGTCCCTTCATGCAGTTTTAAATCAGCTGCAGTTAACCACGCTGTGTCTGTTTCCTGTTGCTGACCTACTGACTCATGCACCGTTTCCTGCCCTGGGGCATGAGTCAATGTTCTGGCAGTAGAAACTGCAGCAAGTCGTAGCGCTGCACGAATTCGGGCCAGCAACTCTTCAATCTGAAAAGGCTTCGTGATATAGTCGTTGGCACCAAGATCCAGACCGGACACTTTATCCTCCACTGAATCTTTCGCTGTCAGCATAAGAATTGGGATAGCTGTATCTCTCGCTCGGATCCGCCGCAAAACCTCAATACCACTTAGGCCTGGCAGCATGATGTCCAATAGAATCAGATCCCATTGTCCTTCACTGTACTTTTCCAGCCCTTCCGTCCCACTTCCTGCCTTCGTGACCTGATACCCCTCGTACTGCAACTCCAGTTCAAGCAACCTTGCAATCTTGGGCTCATCTTCAATGACCAGCACAGCTTCATTCATGCTGATTCCCCCTCACCCGTCATATCCTTCTCCCGCTAGTTTACAACATCTGTTTACAATTTGCCTAAAGCGTCCGATACAGCATGATCTCCAGCTATCAGATCAAAGGCCATCCGATACGTCTTCTCTTCCTGCAAGGAGGCTGCAATTACACGTGCCACATCTTCACGAGCAATGCTACCCGGTTTCAGGTCAGTACCCACGGCCACTCTGCCGGTTCCCGGTTCATTTTTCAGACCTCCGGGACGAATAATGGTATAGTTCAGATCACTGGCGAACAGTGCACGATCCGCAAAATGCTTCGCTACATAATAGGGTTTGATCTCTTCCGGCCATTTACTCCGCTGATCGGCACCATAGGCACTGACCAGAATATATCTGGAAATGCCCTGTTTCTCTGCGGCCTCCATCGTTTTCACTGCACCGTCCAGGTCGATTAACAATGTTTTGTCCGGACCCGTTGAGCCGCCTGAACCAGCTGTAAACACGATGGCATTCTGATCTTTCATCGCTTCAGCAATCTCATCCACGGTACCCTCCAGATCACCCATGACAACCTGTGCTCCAAGTTCCTTCAGTGCGTCTGCCTGCTCCGGCTTGCGAATCAAGGCCGTAACCTGATGTTTGCCTTCCTGTGCCAGCTGTTCCACCAGGTGTTTACCAATCTGTCCATTTGCTCCAATCACCAGTACGTTCATTGTTCATTCTCCTCTCAGGTTGCGCAAAAGAGCGATATCATTGCTACCTGTCTGCTATATTTTTGTTTATCTTATAGACTTTTAATGTAAAAGCCTTACCTTATCTTTTAAACGAAAGCAGCTGCTTTTAAGCGCTAGCTGAGTCGCTCAACGCTACACGCTTGGCTCCTTGATATATCACAATACGGTATACCAACAGAATTCTTTGGAACGCGCACGTATTGTCCTGCTCATGATAAAGGAGACCCTGCCTCTCTTTCACTATTGCCTTTCTTCGCTCCTATCGGTTTCTAACGTTCCGTTTAATATCTGTATAAAGCCTTGTGTTCATACCTGTGAGCATCTCCGCGCTTCGCTTACCATCTGCATGAAGCATCGCTCCTCTTACTTCTCAGATCATATCAAGCAAGTTCAAGTCCAGAAAAGCATAACAAAAAAAGGACGCCCAATGGGCGCCCTTTAACGTTGGTGTTATAGATTAATAAGCCAGTGCGAACAAGCCATGGATGTGGGACAGGTAACGGATGTTACTTGCTTCTTTCATCATAGTTGCAGGCAGACCTTTCAGACGAGTCTGGTTGCCACCGATCATGCCGACAGCGTCTTTACGACCCAGACTTCCCAGCGTACCGGAGAAGATTGGCGAGAAGGATTCCATTGCGCCACCTTTGAACATTACGCCCAGGTTGTGACCAATGGTTTCACCCATTTGCCAAGCCAGTTGTGCCGTTGGAGGGTAAGGGCGAGCGCCTTCACTAGGGAAGACTACTGCGCTGTCACCAGCAACAAACACATCTTTGTGAGATGTGGATTGCAGAACTTCCGTTACTTTTGCACGGCCGCGATCCACTTCGATTCCACTGTTGGCAACAACGGCATTACCTTGTACGCCACCTGTCCATACCAGTGTGTTCGTAGGGATGGAGCTGCCGTCTTTCAGCATAACTTCGTTTTCTTTCATCTCTGTAATCGCTACGCCAACAATGAAGTTTACGCCGCGTTTTTCGAGACTGGATTTTGCACGATCAACCAGCTCTGGCGGGAAACCTGCCAGGATGGAAGGACCTGCTTCAACCGTGTAGAGGGAGATATCGTTGAAATCGATACCTTTTTCTTTACATACACCTGGAAGAAGATCAACGAATTCGCCGACAAGCTCGATACCTGTCAAGCCGCCGCCACCGATAACAAATGTAGCGTCTGCTTTGTTGCCGGATTGCTTGTATGCATCCAGACGTGCTTCAACATGCGCACGAATACGGTTTGCATCACTAACAGATTTCAGCGTGAAGCTGTATTCCTGCAGTCCCGGAATTCCGAAGTAAGCTGTTTCACTACCCAGAGCAACAACGAGTGCATCGTAAGAGTATGTGGAGCCGCTAGTCATGAGAACTTTTTTCTCGTCCGGCTTGATTGTATCCACCGTATCGATTTTCAGGTTCACATCTTTACCGCGCAGCAATTTTTCAAGCGGGAGAGCAACAGCTTGCTCAGCAATGCTTCCTGCTGCAAGACGGTGCAGTTCCGTAATAATTTGGTGTGTAGGGTAACGGTTCACGACAGTAATTGTCGCTTCTTCCGGAGTCAAGTATTGACGCGCAGTCAGCGCAGTCAACAGACCGCCGTATCCTCCACCCAAGATCAAAATTTGCTTCGACATATCCATCCTCCGTTCTTTCTAAGTCTTAACGTTTCGTTTGTTGACGCTCGTTCAAGATGCTCAAGAAAGATTGAGCAAAACGAAGCGATTGTTGTACGTTTGGATCTTTAAGCATTTTAAGCATAGCGAACAGGCCAACCGAAGATTGTTCGGTTTGTGCACGGTCATTTGCCTCGATGGCAGCAGAAGCTACACCTTTAGCTTTGTCTACAACAGGTTTAGCGAACTCACCCATTGCACTCATTGTGTCGCTGATCAGAACTTTGTCTGTAGCGATACCTTGTGCGAAGTCGTAAGCTTTCGTCATTGCAGTAACCATTTCAGCCAATTTAGGCAGGTTCTCCACCAATACAGTTAAAGACTCCTGTACCTCGGGCTTCATCAGTTGATCCAGTACGTCCAGGGACTGGCGCTCTGCGCCTTCTGTTACTGGCACCTCTTGTTGAGTAGGCGATTGTGACATAAGAGAAAGTCCTCCTTTACTTTGGGATAGAAGTCCGCGACTTTCATGATGCCTGTCAAGCTGAGCCGAACCACAAATACATCAATACACTAAATGTACCAAATTTCACACATTAGGATAAGAGCATCCAGAAAGACCACTCTCTCGCATGCATGGTATGTTGGGTCTGTTGCGCACAACACATGTTGACGCACAAAACGACAAGCAGGCCGAAATCGAACTCTATACCCTTATATTACACCTCTTACACATGAACATGAAAAAGAAATTTTTTACACTTGTGAAGATATTGTGAACATTGTAACAAAATCGATTTTTTTGTCAAGGAGTGTTGGCTTGTCTCGACGGGTCATATTTCTTTTCCAAACGCCACGAGCTACCATATGTGGTATTAAGACATGATCACAACAAACCATATGTACGAAAAGCACATATGAAAGTGCATGTTGAACGTTTTTTCAGGAATGGATTTCCAAAAATCTACCGTTCATGCAACGAATTTGGTCACTTTGGTTATTATGCAGCGACAGCCTCAGCCTTATTCTCCCCGTTCAAACATCTTACTCAAGCAAGTATGAACCTTCTCGAAAGAGAATGCAAAAATTCCACCCTAGGAAGGTGCGCTCACAACCTCAGGTTAGAACCCCTTCTCAAATCTATGTGTAATCGTGAACGTTTAAATTATCCTCAGCCCGGTTAATAAGGACTACACCAGACAACGAAGGAGATGTTCGATATGAGTAATTCAACTGGCGATAAAATTAAAGCAGGCATTAACAAGGCCAAAGGCGAAGTGAAGGATCAGATCGGTAACGCGACGAACAACAAGTCCCTTCAGGCTGAGGGTAAAATGGATAAGGCCAAAGGGGCCGTTCAAGATAAAGTGGCCGATGTGAAAAAACATCACGAATAATGTATTCTGGTTTGCATTCTCGGATCATCTTTACGCACCTTGTGTGAAGATCGCAAGAGTGGCAAACCAGCCTGACCGTCGAAGTTTGGGCTCAATTCGTTCGGATACGCCGAACATCTGAATCCGAATCTGATGACGGGGGCGCAAAAAAAGCCAAGGAAGGTGTAGAACAACCACCCTTCCCTGGCTTTTTTTGTTTTATAACGCTGGTACGGAATACCGTGCCATATCAATGATAAAGCTGCGACTTGTACGTGTTGTATGGTACTCCCGGTTGAATAGTCTAACCCAGTCGGCATGCTCCTGGTACCATTGGAATGTTCTCTCCAGACCCTGCTCCAGTGTAGTCTGGGGATACCAGCCAAACGATGCGCGCAACTTGCCGGAGTGTACAACCAAGCTGGAACCTCTGGATTGCGTAGGCTCCAGTTCCCTAATCTCTTTTGCTGTTGCTGATCGATCGAGTGGTTCCAGTAACATCCCGATCTCTTGCATCGTTGTTCCAATACCGGTAGAGATGTTATAGGTCTGTCCATCTTGGCCATGGGTCATAATCTGCTCGATCGCTCGCAACGCATCATCGATATACAGGAAATCACGTACAGCTGATCCCTGAATATCCAGTGGCAATCCATCCAGCATGCGCCCGAAGTTACGCGGGATAATGCGATCAGGAAGTTGCCATGGTCCGTATAAATTGGTCAGACGGAATGTTTTCACCGGAAGTTGATAACATTGAGCGTAGGATTGGGCTAGTGTCTCGCAAGCTACTTTCGAGGCAGAATAAGGGGAGACAGGTGCATAAGGGTCTGATTCGTTGTAAACTCTGCCCCATTCGCCACCGTACACTTCAACGGACGAAGCGAGTAAAAGAGGAATGTCGCGATCGGTAGCATATTGCAGGATAGCTTGTGTACTGAGGGTATTATTGCGAAATACCTCTGCGGGCTGATGATATGAATAGTCGACGTGAGGCATGGCGGCAAGATGAATGATGTAATCTATGTTCGGGGGTAAATGAATATTGTCTTTAGCAAGGTTACACTTGATGAATGGCATGTCGTGCAATGGAGAGCGGTGAACGAGTCTCTGACAGTAGTCATCCTGATCGAGCATAGTAACCTGATGTCCCTTTTGCGCCAAAAACTGTGAAAGATTAAATCCAACAAATCCTGAAGCTCCTGTAACCACAATGTTCACACATTTTCCCCCTACTCCTTTTTTTCATCGGGCGCTTTAAAGAGAATGTCTGTATCGAGTATAACCTGAAAACGATACATTTTGTATCATTTTACAAATATTTTTTTATTCCTTTATTCCCTGAAAGGTTAATACATGGAAAGAGGTGAACCCAAATGAGAGATCTAAGGCAAGATTATAGCGATATCCAGTCCATGAAATTTCAAGACGACGGAGTCATTCCGAATCATCCGCATCTGCCAGTACTTCTGTACAAAGGAGTCTGGCGTACCGAACCTACCCGTGCCGAATCCGAATTGAACCGGAATGAATGGGGCAATAGCTGGATCAACGGTGTATACGATTATCATCATTATCACAGCAATGCGCACGAGGTGCTTGCGGTAATGAGCGGATTTGTGAGGTTAATTATAGGCGGTGAGAACGGAAAGAAGGTCTATCTGGAGAGTGGTGATGTGGTTGTATTGCCCGCTGGAACCGGCCATAAACGTCTGGAAGCCAGTCCCGATTTTCGGATCGCGGGAGCTTATCCTGGAGGCATGAATTACAACACTCGAACAGGCAAACCAGAGGAGCGGCCTGAGGTGTTACAAGAAATTCTAGAGGTTCCTGTACCAGGCACAGACCCGGTATATGGGGAAGGCGGGCCTTTAACCAAGCTGTGGCTCAATCGCAGGGTTTGAGTTGCTGTCTTAATGAAAACCATATAAGCAGGGGGAAGATTCTCCGATTGGAGCTACATTCCCCTTGCTATTCGAACACGATAAAAACGCATGGCACGCGTATTGCCCTCCATATCGAGCTTGCCTTGAAGCACAAGTTGACGCACCCGGTATTCCCAATCGTATGCCTTGTCTGCTTATGAGGAAATCGTTTTTTCAGAAGCCTGCTGTATCGGATGTCGTTCATCCTGATCCGGTTTAAGCCGGGTGAAGTGACGTTCCAATTTCCGGCTCGCCCACAGAGATAATGCAATGAACAACACGACGCCGATCCAGCGTACCGGATGCTCCAGAAACTGCTCTACATTTGAACCAATATACGTTACAGAGAAAATCATAATACCTTTACCGAGCCCCACCGCAAGCAGGAAGGATAACAATCGCATACGGGCGATACCTGCAGCCACATTAATAATGACAAATGGCCCCACAGGAAAAATGCTAAGCAGGAATACATAACTGAATGCGTTTCTACGAATCCATACCATGCTGCGTTGTACACGCGGTTTGCGTGCCCATTTTTCCACAAAAGCAGACTTCCCGATCTCTCGCACGATCAGGAATGTCACGGTACAGCCAAGCACCATGCCGATCCAGGAGTACAAAAATCCTGCCCACAACCCGTACACCGCTCCGTTCACACCCACAATTAATAACGTTGGAAGCGGTGGTACAAAAGACTTCATAAACGTAAGCAAAATGCCCGGCAATGGACCGAGAGAACGAAACTTCTCCAGCCAGAACCGAATATTTTCCTCCGTGATGTATGACATAATATCAAGTGCTGCTGGTGTCATCCGCATCCATCCAATCTATTCGATCTATAAAAAGTAGTACATTTTAAAAACAATTCGACTGCCGCCCTCCAAGTATAACGTACATTAGGATGTCGCATCGTTGTCAATTTGAAGAAATATTTGAATAGGAGAGCAAATCAAAAAAGCACACCCTGATCATTCACCCAGGTGTGCTCTACATATAAAAGCTCCTGAAACTTCAGGAGCATAGCTTGTCTATCGCTTATTCCAATCCCGTTTCCTGTATCTCCAGCGCAAGCAGTTCTGCCTGATGGGCTGCATTCCACTCTGGAATGCCCGAACGCATGAACTCGTCCGCATCCATCGCCGCTTTGGATTGATTACACAGATTGCAGGCACATACACAATTGAGCGGTGTTGTATGTCCACCTTTGGCCCGTGGAAGAAGATGATCAATAGTATCTCCATAGGAGCCGCAGAAGTAACAGGTATACTTGTCACGGTCCAGAATAAACCGCTTGAAATCCTTGTTGCTGAACAATCGGCGAATGGTATACCGATTAATCACAACGGCAGCTTTTTCCTTCACCAGTGTAACGGCAAGTTCCATATCCACTTCCTGATGCCAGCGGCGTCCTTTGTCCGTTTTGCCGCGCATGCGCACCATGCCCTGACGGTTGGTCCGGAGCGAAGCCGGATCTTCCGGGTCAATCGCTGCCGGCGGCGCGTGATGACGCCGCGGTCGGCCATCCATGCCAGCCCCGTGACTGCGGCTGGCATGCGATGGCTCGCGCCCGGCGGCGGCTGGCTGTGCCTTCGCCGCCGAAGAAGCCTTGCCCGTGCTGGCCTCGTCACGGGCAAGGCCGGGCTCCGGCGCAGGGGCCTCAGCAGCTTCGCTGCGGGCCTGCCCTGCGCCGGGCGCGAGCGCCGCTGCAAGCTTGCGGCGCCGCTTGCGTTTGCGCCGGGCTGCGGGTGGCTCGTCCGCAGCCACAGGCGCTGGCCCTGCTGCCGGGCCATCCGGCGTAGCCGGCAGCAGGGCTTGGGCCGCCGATGCTTGCTCGGCGGCCGGAACTGCAGCGGCAGCTCGCTTGCGAGCCCGCTGTGCACTGCCCTTGCCATTCGCAGCGGCTACGCCTGGCGAATGCACATCGCCGGGCGGATGCTCCCCGCCCGGCAGCCTCCTATCCACCGCATACAGATCGGTGGATGCCTCACTCTCGCTCTCTGCCTGAGCAGAGGCATGCGCATGTATCACCTCTAACGGCTTCTTTTTCCGTCGTCTTCGGCGTTTTTTCCGCTGGCTGGGCGTATCACTAACCGAAACGATCGCTACATCCTTCTCCATCTGGTCGATCAACACAGCCCCAGCTTCAGCATGTGAATTTACGCGTTTCCCCAAATCACGGCCTTGTTCCTTACCTGCGGCTGACCCCTGCAGCGCAATCCGCTCATTCCGTTCCCATTCGTTCTTCACCGAAGATGAAGTCATGTCTTCCCGAAGGGTGTTGTCCATCCCATCTTGACCACGACGCTCCAGCTTTGCAGATGGAGATGCTTGGGCTACTCGCATATCACGGTTATGTTGTTCTCGTACACCGAGTTGACGACAACGGCGACAGGCTCCGCGTCTGGCTCCCGAACTCGCACGCCTTCCCGTTCTACGCCGAAACTCCGACGCAGGCCGTCGCTCTCCGCAATACATACATGTCTTGGTTTGTCGCGTTTCGTGTGCTGTCTTCCCTTCGCGGAAAGGGGCTGATCCTGTCTCCATGGTTGTCACCTCGATTCCGAATGAATCCGGTTTCTTTCTATTGTATCACAACTGCTCTCGAACACCCTCATAGCTATAAGACTTGTACTCTTCCGACTCAAATTCAGTTGTCTGCTCGTTGCATTCGTGAAGAATGTGCTCCACATATTCCAATATATCTTGCATCGGTTTCCCGCATTGTTCACATCTTGTCATGTATGATCACCTTGATCCTGTTCTCGAAGTTTTCTATAAGTTGAACTAAAGCTGTCTAAACTGAACACTACGACGACAGAATAACCTTCCCATCGCTGTTATCCCCGGATTTTTCTGTCCTCTCCGTTTCTGTGTAAATAAATAGTTCAACTTATATAGTAGTTATTATCTTTCCGCCTTATGATTACCCTTGTATTCTGAAAAAGAAACATTCGTTCCCACGATAAACACCCATAGTATCTGCAGAACCCCCGAATCACTTCAGCACAACAAAAAGCCATTCTCGAGCTCAGCCTAAGGCTGAACCGGAAAATGGCTTTTAATCAGGTATGATCTGACTTCAAGATCAAACATCCACTTGCCCCGAATGTTGTTGCGGTACAAGACGCGGCTTCGGTTTGGGCAAATTACCAAAGATAATCCAGGCATGTGGCAGGAATCGTGCCGCCAGCCCAACCACAATCCATGAAGCGATCAGTGCAATACCAAATCCGGCGGCGTACCACAGATGAATCAACCAGGATACCCCCGTTTGGGGTGGATGCTCACGATAAAACAAAAGGAAAAACGGATGAATCAGATAAATGCCGAAGGATAATGTACCCAGTCGATTTAGCGGTTTGACGATTAGTGCAGGACCTTTGCGGTAGAGCAAGTATGCAATCTGAATAATGACCAGTGCACAGGCAAAGGTATGCACATTCCAGAAAAGCTCATACCATAACGTGTTATAGGTCGCAATTTTCAACCGTAGCAAATAATAAATATATACGTGAGCAAGTCCCGCCGTGATCCACACAACCCACAGCACAATCCATGAAACTACGCGCACTTTAGTTGCATTCGCCCGACTGATCACAAACCATTGTTTGATCTGCGGGAAATATACGCCCATAAAAGCTCCAAGCATGAAATAGGAGAAATAAGAGAAAGCCCAGCTTCCTTTGTTGGGCACCTGGAACCCGTATTTATTACTGACGATGAAGGCCCATTGAATAAAAAGCCCGATCGGGATAGACCACTTTACAACAGAAGGATGTTTCTTTAATAGCCATAGCACCAGTGGGAAGATGAGATAAAATTGCATATTAATAAAAACAAAATATAGATGCGTGTAGGCTTTGCCTGTAAACAGCCTTTCAATAAAAGTAATCAACGACTCATTAAACGGGCGTCCCTGGTAATACAAGTAATGCAGCACAACAAAATACATAATCGAAAACAGGAAGTAAGGTAACAAAATGTAGACAAAGCGCTTCTTGTAAAAATTCGTGACTAATCTCTTGTCTAGCGGACGGGTATAATAATTATAGAACAGCACAAAGCTGCTCAAAAAAATAAAGGTTGGTGTACCATATTTCATGAAAATATTAACAAAGTTGTACAACCAATAGTAACTGGAATTGGTCATTTCCAGCGTAGCATTGGAGGTGGAATGTACAAATAGCACACCGATAATCGCCACAGCCCGTACGAGATTTAACTCCGGGATTCGTTCTCTTTTCAGTGTTTGACTCATGGTTTAGAGGTTCTCCTTTATGTATTCGTCAATATGTTAAATATGACTTAGTCCATTAAGCTCTCTATCTATTAAAAGGCATATCGCTTAACATGTGTAGTCCAATTCCTTAATTTTTCTTTAATTTCCAAGAAGTTTTCAGATCATTCACATCGTCAGACATGTCAAAAAGACCGCTGTGACGCGGCCTGAGGCTTGTTGTGTCGTTACTCTAACTTTTTTTATTTACCGGTACAAAAATGTTAAACTCAGGTTCATGATCATTGGAATCCTGCTTCATAGGGTACACTTCATAATGCGTAAGCGGTTCATTCGATAGAAAAAGTCCCTGTTCTTCAATCCATGCATAGATTAAATGATAAGAAGATTCAATGGATTCTCCTTTGATATGGGTGTATTTCACATAATCATGTGCCGGAACTTCAAATTGAACCATTCCCTCCGGGACATTCGGAGATGCCACGTCATCTACCTGGACGGCAACATAGTGGACAAACCCGGTTTCTGTCATATGATACGACAAACCCAATAGCTCATCCGGATGCATCATATTCTTGATTTCATGCAGGCGACGCTTAAATTCGGTCTGCACCTTGCGAATACCTCCAGCCCCTGCCTCAGCGAACGTTCCCTCCCATTTCAGACCAATCATTGTTGCGGCTTCTTTACCGATCAACTCTGCAGATTGTATTTGTTTCATACACCTCATCCCTTCGTTCAACAATAAAATCGACAATGCCATGTTTTCCTGTTCTAACTCTACCTTATACTAAAACAGTAACAAATTCTGTAATTAAATACCATATTTAATTACATTTCGCACATGTCCTAATTTATATAACAAAAGGCAAGGAGTTCCCTCCCTGCCTTCATCATCATTCAAAATTCAGTTTTTCTCCCGACTCGCCAGAATCTGCTTGTACACGTCAATGGCTGCCTGTCTGGAAACTTTCAGATCTACGATCGCATCCTTGCGTGGTTGGTGAATCTCCTTGCTATGCAAATCCTTCAACTCGGGTAGCCACTTGCGAATATAGTCGCCCTGAGCATCATACTTCTCAGACTGCGTAACCGGATTATTCACACGGAAATATGGCGCAGCATTTTCACCCAGCGAGGCGCACCACAGCCAGTTCCCCCGATTCTGGATGTTATCATAATCTTTCAGCTTCCTTCTGAAGTATGCTTCACCCAGCGTGAACGGACACTGAAGGTTTTTCGTCAAAAACATCGCTGTCAGAATGCGGAGCCGATTGGGCATATGCCCGGTCTCGTTCAGTTCTGTCATGGCTGCATCAATAATCGGAATGCCCGTTTCCGCTCTGCACCAACGTTCGAAATGAGTATCTTGAAGAACAGAGAGATCATACACTTTTTCATACGTAAAATAATCTTGCTCATAGACTGCCCTGTACAAGTAGAAATCGCGGAAACAGAGCTGTCTGATCCACTCCCCAGCTTCGGATATACGCTGTGCAGCATCATACATCTTGCGAATAGATACTGCCCCCACAGCTACATATGAGCTGAGATGGCTTGGCTCATAGGCCTCGAACTCATCCCGATGATCCCCGTAATCTGCTACTCGTTCGGACAGAAAACGATCCAGCAACATATGTGGATTCTCTTCATCTCCTGCCTCATCCGAATTCTCCAACAAAGCATGAGGAACCTTCATAGCCTCCGGCCAATCCACAATTCGTTCAGTGACGTCCACGTCTGCAATCGTGATTGCCGATGGTGGATTAGGATGTTCATTCATGAATTCAACCCAGCGTCGATGGAAGGCGGCAAAGACTTTATAGGGTTCTGATTTGCCTGTGAAACTGGCGAAGGCTTTCAGATCAACCAGCAAATGATCCGTCAGTTGGGTGAATGTGATCCCATAGGATTCACAGACTTTACGTATCTCTCGATCCCGTTCCATCGCATATGGCGTCATGTCCCGATGGACGACAATCTCACTGATCTTGTCCTCCATGTGGCTCAGTAACCAATCCACCACTTCGGCGGGTTTGCCATAAGCTACTTGCAGCTGCCGTTTCGCTTTCTTATACTTTCTGCCCAGTGTTGCGGCATGACGGAGGAAGTTTGCACCGCTATGCTCCTTCTCCCGGCCTTGCCGGAGCAGGAATGGATCATAGATCAACACATGCAGGCTCTCTTCTTCCTGCTCACGCAAATAATCCAAAGCGCTTAGATCATCTGTACGCAGATCTTTGCGGTGTATGAATAATTTCATGCGCTACACCCCTTCTGCCTAGGGCGTGTCTTGAAACCTATTGAAGTGCATCTTTCACCGCCTTTCCCCCCCCTGCTGCGTCAGTTTCCCTTGACGTGCCCCAGCACGCCTGCAGAAAACTTCCTTGCTTGGAACGAAAATTCAGCAAAACCTGCCTTCTTCAGAGTTTTCAGACACGCCCTAAATATCTATTGTCTATTGTTTGGTCAGACTTTCGTATAGTTTGCTCGTTTCAGGTTCGGGCTGATGACCCAAATCCTCTTTCAAGGTCAATGTAAAGGAATGATACAGTCGCAATATGCCTTGTTGATCATCCATGGAAGCATAGATCTCCATCATTAACCGGCAGATTTCTTCTGAATAAGGCTCACGTTCCTGCAATTCCATTAATAGCTCAATCGCCTGCTCGCCCCGCTTGTGGGACATCTCCCAATGAGCGATATCCATGACAAGTCCCATATACTTACGACGGAGCTCCCTGCTCTTGGATCTGGCCCAATCATAGTCATGCTCTTCCAGATAATCGCCGCGATACAGCAGGGCGACCTGTCTCAGCTCGTTCACATTATCCGAAGTAACAGCTTCATAGGACAAGGCCTGCTCAAATTGTTCAATATCGCTCACCAAGTTACCTGTCAGCAGACGATAACGGTTCATATTGTACTCCAGCTTGCCTGTCATGTTCCATTCCTTCAATAATTTGCGAATCTGATAGACAGAAGTATGTAGCAGTGTCAGCCCTTTATCCTGAGATACATCGGCCCAAAGCTTATCAAGCAGAACCTCCTTGCTTACCCACTCTTCCCGGTGATGAAACAAAAATGCAAATAACTCCTGAGATTTGGTGGTGCGCCATTTATGCTTCTCGGCGCTATGATCCATACTTCTGAATATATCCAGATGTTTAAAAGTCAACAAACCAGGTGCTTTAAATTCCAACTCCTCGGCCTGGGCTTCAGGTTCCGATTCTTGCACCTCCATCGTCGCTGCTGTCTGAGCGTGATAAGACATCGTACCTGCAATACGATCGATGGTCTTGCTAAGTCTGGCAGAACTGACCGGTTTTAATACATAATCCAGAGCATGCAACTCGAATGCCTCCACCGCATGGTCCGCATACGCGGTTACAAATATGATTCGAATGCTTGAATCGAGTTGCTGTATATATTCAGCCGCTTCCAGACCATTAACCTCTGGCATACCAATATCCAGAAATACAACATCCACACGATCGATGGTCAAATAATGAATACCTTCGCGTGCTGTTGAAAAACATTGAACAGGATTAATTCTTCCATCTGACTGCAGCAGGCGCTGCAGATGAAGCTGCGCCGGCTTCTCATCATCAATGACTATGGCTCTCAACGTTCCCCAACCTCCTGCCATGAGAGATTTAATATGGATAGCCGCTATATCGGCTTTGGCTTATTCATGTTAACCATACTTACCCAATCCATGAACTCAAAGTCTCATGTAAAATGATTAACCTGGTTCAGCGGAATATGAAATTGAATTTGTGTACCGCTTCCTACATGACTCTGAATATTCAGTCCCTGTCCATAGAGCGACATAAGACGGCGATTGATATTTTGAAGCCCAACACCTCCGGGACCTTCTGTTCGACCTGACTTCACCTGAGCCATACGTTCAGGAGGTATACCCACACCGTCATCCTGTACACGAACGATGACATCGTCACCTTCCTGGAAAATATGAAGCCGCACCGTACCGCCTGCAGCCCTCTCCATAACCCCATGACGAATCGCATTCTCTACAAGCGGTTGAATGGTGAGCGGTGGTAAAAACAACCTTAAATCCGGCTGTACTTCATATTTAACGACAAGCCTGTCTTCAAACCTCGCCTGTTCCAGATGAACGTAGGACTCTACCAATTCGAGCTCTTTGTACAACGGAACCAGTTGATCCCTGTTCTGAAAATCAAAGCTGCCTCGCAAATAATGACTCAATTCGATAAGCAGGTCCGTTGCCTTATCGGGATCTACAGCACAAGTTGCAATAATTACATTCAGCGCATTGTAGAGAAAATGAGGTTTGATCTGCGCCTGAAGAAAGGCCATCTCCGCCCGAATCGTATCCTGTACAGAGGTACGCAGGTCGATCAGCGTTCGAACCCGCGCCCGTAATTCACCCGCATCGACAGGTTTACTCAAAAAGTCATTTGCCCCCGCCTGGAAGCCATGCCGAATATCCTCGGGTAATCCACGAGCAGTCAGCATCAGAATAGGCAACTCGGACAACGAACGATGCTCCCGAAGCTTGCGACAAAGCTCCGGACCGGACATTTTGGGCATCATCCAGTCGGTAATAACCAGATCTATGGATGGGTGTTGCTCATACAGCTCGATTGCTTTAAAACCGCTGTCTGCTGCAATGACCCGGTAATGCTCCGTAGAGAGCAAGTTCAGAAGCACATGTCGATTCACAGGATCATCATCCACAATCAGAATCGTAGGTTCCCCAACATGATTCCCATCCTGTTCCTGCATTGGACTGGAGTCATTCAAATCCCTGGCTACATAGTCCTTCGCCTTTTTTCCTTGTGTTGTCACATAACGAGCCGGCACGGGGTTGATCTGTTCTTGTAGTAACGGTAATTGTACAATGGGTAACGTAAAATGAAACGTCGATCCGACTCCCGGTTCTGATTCGACCCATATTTCGCCTTCACCCAACTCAACAAGTTTTTTCGTGATGCTGAGACCCAGCCCGGTCCCCTCATAAGCCCGTTCCATCGTTCCATTGCTTTGCTCGTAAGATTGAAAAATATCATGCAGCCTTTCGGATGCAATCCCCACGCCAGTATCCGCAACAGATACTCTGACCTTGTCCCCTTCCACAGAGGCATACAGCCGGATCACGCCATGCTCCGTAAACTTGTAAGCATTGCCAAGAAGGTTATAGAGAATCTGCCGCAACCGATGCTCGTCCGCTTCCACCAGCGGTAATGCATCAGGCCATTGCTGAATCAGCACAATGGGCTTGTCATCGAACGTAAACCCCGAAACCTCAACCACTGTTCGAGCGACCGACTCCAGATCAACAGGAACGCGATTTAACTCGATTTCGCTGTTTTTTAGTTTGGAGAAGTCCAAAATATCATTGACTAGCAGGGATAATCTTTTCCCCGTAGCGGTAATCATGGACAGATTTTTGGCTTGTTTTGGCGTAACAGCTCCTGCCGCTCCTTCCAGCATAGACTCCGCAATGTTAATAATGCCATGTAGCGGTGTCCTCAGCTCATGCGACGTATTCGCCATGAATTCATCCTTGAGGCTGTCAATCACCAGCAAACGCTCCGACAAAGCTTCCACTTCAAGGAATGACTGCGCAAAACGAATAGCTGTAACAAACATCTGAATCAGAACAAATAACAAAAGTTCAAGTAATGCTAGAAAAGCGGTATCAATGGCCACAAATGCCCCGATCGTGAACAACACAACAACCATGATAATACTCATTAGGCCGACCAATGCAAAGTGGCTGTCGTTTGTCCTCTTACGCGACCAAAAGATCATGGTTCGTATCGCATAGAATAACACTGAGAACGAAATAAGCAGCATCGGTGCTTCAAAGGCCGAGAATAGTGTGGTGGGAAAAGTAAGACCTATCAGAGATTGAGCAACAAGCAGAATAAAGCCCAAACGCACAAACCAACCATGGACGGCCCCCGGCACTAATGCAGCCAGATATCGAAGCAAAAAATAATACGAGAATGCTCCGCTGAGAAGTTGAAGTCGAAGCATCGCATCGTGCGTCAGTAAAGGTATAAATGTGGCCAGCAGCTTCTCTCCATGCGTGAGGGCATACAATGCACCCGAAAGGCTGAACAGTCCTAGAAATTGGAGCTCTTTCTCACTGCGGCGCAGTCTGAACAACACGAGAAAAAAAACAGCGGGCAGAATAAATCCAAACAAGGTCATCAGATCCTTGAGCCCGTCCAACTGCTGGCTTCGGAAAATACTAGCCTCATCCCCGAATAAAACAGATGCAACTATACCTCCAGACGCATAGCTATAATTGGATACCTGAATAATAATGTCAGCTGTATCTCCCTCTATGGAAGTAAAGCCTGTAAAGGGTAGATTCTTTTGACGGTCTGAATCTTTGGTTACCCCAGGAGAACCCATACCCCCTATGAGATTTCCATTAATAAAAATGCGATGTGACATGCGTATATTCTGTGTATGAATCCCATAACGTTTCTGTAAGTGGCTTGGGGTGAGTTTCACTTGCATGTGATATGTTCCATAACCTTGTCCTTTTCCAAGTGCTGCATTCCATTTGGACGGAACCCGAACATCCATAGGAGCGGACAAGGGTCTGCGGCCTGACATATCCGCTTCAAAATCTTCCGGACCGAGCAGCTTGTCAGGATAGTAGTCCCAGATGCCATTTAGCTTAGCGACACCTTCCTGGCTGAAATCCCATTGACGTAAATCTATACGCCCCTTTATAACCTGAGGATTGTCCCGCTCACTGATCCATACCTGGGCGATCCATCCCAGTGGAAGCAGAACGACACAAATGAAACTTAGTGTCAACATGATCCAGTGTTTTCTCATCTATGTATTCCTTCCACCCTCATTACAGCGACAGATATCACTTTTTGTCGATTTTTTTCTATAAATCCATGTTACACGTTTCCGGTGCTCACGGAAATAGTTCATGAACAGTTTTAGCTCATTTCATAGCAAAAAAATGCTTTTAAGGCTTTCTTATGGTAGGGCGACAGGCCAAAAAGCCCCGAACTATTCTCGCCAGATGGAAACCAGGGAGAAGCCGGGGCTTAGAGATGCTCTTAGGGTAGGGTACGTAGGTACGTAGGGTACGCAACGCACATCCTGCATTTCGTGTTATTCGGTGGCTGTTTTAAGCTTTACTTAACGACCTGAACCAGCTTCTGTACAAGACCAGCCCAACCTTGAGCCATACGTTCGCGGATCACCGCATGGGCCTGTCCGAATTCAGTCAGTTTATCCGCATCCCATCCGCTATGAATCAATGTAAAATGGGTTCCTTCCGCTTGTTCAGCAAGTTCAAATGTTAACGTCCAATCTTTTCCCCAGCGAAAGCTCAGCTTCTGTTGCGGTTGCACTTCAATCACTTGGCAAGGGGATTGTCCAAAAGGTCCTGCTTCCAGTGTGAATTCATGTCCTTCGACTGGCTCCAAATTGCTGGGCATGAACCACGACCCCAGTCCTTCTGCTGTCGAGACCTTAGGCCATACTTTTGCAACAGATGCCATCAATACAAGTTCTTCCTTAATATCCGGTAATGCCGTTGGTGATGATTCCATTCCTGGGTTACCTCCTTGACGCTTTTTTCTAACTCAACCTATAATGGGTTTATCTTACATATAAGGTGTGTGATTCCTATGATAGTCTGCTCTGAAAAATCCATTTCCAAACACGGTTGCCGGAAGGGATAGTTCCGCAAGAATTTACCTTCCACACTTCTGTTTTAAACATCCTTACTAGTGGAGGTATTATACAATGTCATTCAGTTATTACGGCCCTTTATGCACCAAGGTATACGATATTACCAAGCCTATCGGACACTCCTTGGGAGGCGATATCGAATTTTACAGCAACCTGCTGCAGCATTGCAACGGACGCATCCTTGAAGCAATGTCAGGTTCTGGCCGAATGCTCATTCCATTACTCGAAACAGGGTTGAAAGTTGATGGAGTCGATTATTCAGAAGCTATGGTTCAGTCCTGCCGTTCCCGATGCACCGAACGTAATCTACCTATGCCTGAGCTGTTTGTAGCCGATCTTGAAAATTTGCAGCTTCCCTATCGTTACGAAGCCATTATTATTCCAAGCGGCTCACTGATGCTTATCCAGGATCGTCGTTCTTCTATTCGAATCCTCCAGAATCTGTATGATCACTTAGAGGCAGGGGGCAGGTTAATCTTTGATCTCTTTTTGCCTGACGTGACGAAGCCCGCTTCCATTGATACATCTACTGTCCGCTTACCAGGTGGTGACACGATTACCATTGAAGTGAGAACGACCGAAATCAATCTGTTGCACCAGTATAAAACAAACCTGATTCGCTATGAACAATGGCACCAAGGTAAACTCGTGGGCACGGAGATGCAGGAACTCACCTTAAGATGGTATGGTGTGGAGGAGTTACGTCTTGTGCTGGAGAAGATTGGATTCACCGATATCGAAGTCTATGCAGACTTTGATCCCGAGCAAGCTCCCACACAATCCAGTCAAAAGTTCGTCTATGAAGCAAGACGCAAGAAATAGTTATATGAGTTTGGTGCACGATTTGAACTACCCATAAGATATGCACCAAATAACGATGGTTCATTAAATTGGCCACCACGAACGCCTTACCAACGATACACTAACGATTCAAGAAAATAGGATGCAGAAATTCTAACGATCACCACGGGCCTTATTTGCCCCTAAACGAGGCTTTCCAAATTCTAACGATCTCCAGTGGGCTTATTTCATCGAAAAACCTGAAAAACAGTTCCCATTGAAGCAAAATAAGCCAAATAACGTCTCTGGTGATCGTTAGAAAATAGGAATGGCTGAAATCACCTAAATAAGGTTTCTCCTGATCGTTAGCGCTCTTCACGGCCGCTAAGCTGTAGCATGGCTTTCCTAGTACCCGGTGCCCTGCTTCCTGATAGGAAGCGTCAGCCACCACACCATCAATATCCCCGAGAATATTGCTCGGCAATCGCCGCCTGCTCTTTGCTGACACCTAGTTCAAGAGCAGCATGATTGGCCCAGTACGGGTCACGTAACATGCCTCTGCCAATGGCAACCAGATCAACATCACCGTTGCCGATCACGGCCTGTGCCAGTGCCGCGTCCTCCAACATGCCTACAGCGATTACAGGTGCCTTCAACTCGTCCCGAAAACGACGGGCAAAAGGAACCTGATACCCCGGATAGTTCCCGGGTTTACGCTGACCAGATGGCCCTTCACCGCCCGAACTGATGTGGAACATGTCCACGCCTGCTTCCTGATAGGCACGGCCAATCTCGATGGTATGATCGAGATCATACCCGCCGTCCGCATACTCCACCGCAGAAATTCGCATAATGAGCGGCATGTCAGCAGGCATTTCTTTTTTCACCGCACGAATCACCTCTACGCCAAAACGAGACAGATCTTGTCCATACACATCCTCGCGATGATTCATCAGCGGAGAGTGGAATTGGTGAATCAGATAACCGTGTGCACCATGCAGCTCGATTGCATCCACACCCGCTTGAACCGCACGACGCACACCATCTGCGAACTTCTGCACCATCGCTTCCACTTCTTCGGTGGTCAACGCGCGCGGCTCTTTATATTGTTCTCCCGGAAACGTGACAACAGAAGGAGCAACAGGCTGGGGTGCATCCTCGGCTTTACGTCCTGCATGTGCGATCTGGATCGCCACTTTAGAGCCGTAAGCATGCATTCCGTCTACCAGCTTGGCGAAGGCGGGGATATGCTCGTCTGACCAAATCCCCAGATCATTGTCTGTAATCCGTCCGTCCGGGTCAACGTCTGTCATTTCAATAATAATGAGTCCTGTTCCACCCACAGCACGGCTCACATAGTGAACCTGATGCCAATCATTCGGGATGCCATCCTTCGCCGTAACCGAATATTGACACATCGGTGCCATAACGACACGGTTCTGTAACGCTAAGCTTTTATATTGATAAGGTGAGAATAATTGCTCTGTCATTGTTGAGTACAACTCCTATCCATGGTCTATATCTGTAGCTTAGTTGGGTGAACATGTCATCCGCCTGAACTGATCAGTTTGGTTCCTGATCGGAGAACATTTTCCCGTTTTTACCGTAGTTATCTTTCTCCAAATCCTCTATGAAAATAAAGACCTTACTCGCTTCCACACCCAGCGTATCACAAGCAACCTCGGTCATTCGTTCGATCAACTGGCGCTTCTGCTCCTTCGTTTTGCCTTCCAGCATCTTCACTGTAATAAATGGCATGATCTACACACATCCTTTCTTCATAGCTATTATGAACCTGAGGTTCAAAAATTCAAGTACGCACTTTTTGGTGCCCTTCCATCCCGTCAGCAGAATACCCTTCTCGAAATAAGATCAAAACATGGTATGATATCGTTACAAACTCATCAAAAGGGATATCCTACCAATAAGATTCCATTTTGAAAGGCTGAAGGAGATGTCACCATCCCGCAAAGCACAAAGACATTCTGGAGTGCCTGATATCCTGAATGTGATGTGATCCAATGATAACGTTACACTTGTACAGTCTGGCAGATCATATTCAACCTATATATTACCCATAAAGGAGCGATTTCACTTGAAAGATATATTGATTCAGAGACTTAGCACATACGTACAGATGGATACCCAATCCGATGAAAATAGTGACACCTGTCCATCCACGCCCGGACAACTGGCGCTGGGCAAGCTTCTTGTCGAAGAATGTACCTCCATCGGACTGCAAGAAGTCACGATGGATGAGAATGGCTATGTCATGGCAACACTTCCGTCCAATACGGACAAGGATGTGCCTGTCATTGGATTCCTCGCCCATCTCGACACTGCTACTGACTTTACCGGTAAAAATGTAAAACCACAGGTTGTCGAGAACTATGATGGCTCTGATCTCGTGCTGAACCAGGAGCTGGACGTTATTTTGTCCACTAAGGACTTCCCTGAACTCCATGAGTACAAAGGACATACGCTGATTACCACCGATGGCACAACGTTGCTCGGTGCAGATAATAAAGCAGGGATTGCCGAGATCATGACGGCGATGGCATACCTGATCGAGCACCCGGAAGTGAAACACGGCAAGATTCGGGTTGCTTTTACTCCCGATGAAGAGATCGGCCGCGGTCCACACAAGTTTGATGTCGCTGCCTTTGGTGCTAAATACGCCTACACTGTAGACGGCGGGCCACTGGGGGAACTGGAGTATGAGAGTTTTAACGCGGCAGCAGCCAAGATTACGGTACGCGGTACGAATGTGCATCCCGGTACGGCAAAAGGCAAAATGGTGAATTCACTGAAAATTGCGATGGAATTAAACAGCAAGCTACCTGTAGAGGAAGCACCTGAATCCACCGAAGGTTACGAAGGCTTCTACCACCTGCTGGCGATGGAAGGTGATGTAGAGCTGACGAAGATGCACTATATTATTCGTGATTTTGATCGGGAGAAGTTTGAAGCACGCAAAACCAACCTGTTAAACATCACAGGGGAACTGAAAGCGAAGTACGGAGATAAAAGCGTTATGGTAGAGATGAACGACCAGTACTATAATATGCGTGAAAAAATTGAGCCGGTTCGCCAGATCGTTGATATCGCGCACGAAGCCATGACAAAGCTGGGTATCGAGCCAATTATTCGTCCAATTCGGGGAGGAACAGACGGCTCCCAGCTCTCCTACATGGGCATGCCAACACCGAATATCTTCACAGGTGGGGAAAACTATCACGGCAAGTTCGAATATGTATCGGTAGATAATATGGTCAAGGCCACACAGGTTATTGTGGAGATTGCACAATTATTTGAGCAACACGGGAATGTCTGATCGAAGCAGACGGGATCAAGGTTGATTCATACAGAATAGACAGAACGCAAAAGAGCACCTTCTTCGTTGAAGGGTGCTCTTTGTAGTATCACTTCACTCGTACACATTCCCTCCTGCAATCTCTCGTAGTTCTTCCACGTTCTGAATGACGATTTTACGCCCTACTTTGCGAATAATATCTCGTCTGCACAAGTCCTGAATAACCCGATTGAGATGCCTGTAGCTGGTACCCAGCAAATCAGCAAGTTCCGTCAATTTGGATGTCTGAATCTCCTCTGATGCAGCTGTATCCTGATCAGCCGTAGATAACATATAGCTGGCAAATCTGCTTTCAACAGGATAGAGCATGTTCAGGCTCGACAGATTCGAGAACGTGTACAGCTTGTGTGTCACCTGACTTAGCATAAAATGGAGGAATTTCGGATTCTCCGCATACGTATTCTGAATGACACGGTAGCTGATGGCGAGTAACAAACTGCGATTCACAGACTGCACGATATTGTTCGCTTCTTTTCCATTCACAAGCTCCAAGTCACCCACAAGGGCGAGTGGTGTACTGAATCTGAGCAACAGTGACTTGCCATTCGGCAGTGTTGTGAAGATTTTTAGCTTACCTTCAACGAGAAAATATAAACGTTCAGGACGTTCTCCTTTTTCACAAATAATCTCGCCCTTCTCCGCCTCAAGCAGACGCAGCTCGGCAATTAACGTTTCGTCCAACACCTGATCCAATCCATGCTCCCGGACAAGTTGTCGCATAAGCTCAAAGTTCAACACTTCCTTCATCCAAACCACCTCCAATGTGATCTCCTTGCTATACAAAGTGGACACATGTCCCATATTTCAATCAAATTAGCAACGAATAATTGGCATAAAAACAGTTACAACTAGAACTAATATCCAAGAAAACGCACCACATGGGAAAAAGTTGGAATATCATTTGGAAAATAGTTCGATTTTCATGCAATCAAGCATTCAGGATATCCGATTTTTGTCCGATGAACAATAGAGGTTCTGCAAATTTTCCAATTCACTTTACATTTAAATATTGAGAGGATGATTGAGTTCCATGAGTAACATAAACATTGTTGACGCACTGTTAAAATCCTTGCCTTACATTAGCCTGATCCTGCGGGAGCCAGCAAGCTTGACCGTGTATGACCACGAGAAAGTATTAGATGTGATTATGACAGAGAAGTTCAATCTTGGATTTGAAAAAGGCATGAAACTTATCGATTCCTATCAAAACTATGCTGTTTTGAAAAACGGTCGGGAAGCTACACTCTCTACATTGCCCAAAGAAGTGTTTGGATTAGAGCTGGATACGCTGAACGTTCCCATCTTTGATGATAATAATAACGTTGTCGCTGTATTCTGTGTATCCTATGATCAATCCAATCAGAACCAACTGGAGGACATCATCCAAGAGAATCAAGACATCAATGCAAACCTGGTTGACATGGTGCAGCATGTCGCAGCTCATGCCGAAGAATTGCAGGCTACCAGTGAGCAAATTTTGGAGAACACACGACTGGCTGTCCAGAACTCATCCCAGATTAACAAGGTGGCTGGTTTCATTCGTGAAATTTCCGAACAAACGAACTTGCTCGGCCTGAACGCTGCAATTGAGGCTGCACGTGTAGGTGAAGCCGGTGCAGGATTTGGTGTCGTGGCATCCGAAGTACGTAAACTCTCCGTTGATGCGAAACAAGCAACGACCGATATTGATGCCAGCTTGAAAGACGTACAACAAGTGATTCAGCAGATGGAGGTTGAAGTATCCCAGATCGCTGCCTCCTCGCAAGAACAGGCAAATCTGGTTGCATCCTTCACCGATGTCATTGAGAAACTGAATGATACAGGTACGCGCATGAAAGCTCTATCCGAGCAACTAATCACTTACTCTGTACAAAAGTAACATAGGGAAACAAGAGCAAATCATATACGAACGATCCGCATAAAAACCTTACTGATAGATTGAGGTATGTAATAAACAGGACTTGGAATGCCATCATGGTAGTCCAAGTCCTGTTTTATAGTGCGTTATAACAAGCTTTATTCGTTTGTTGACACTTTGGACGCGCCAAGGATGACATCAATCTAAATCATAAACAATCTTATCCTGTTGCATCCAGCTTTCCTGCACCTGTTACTTCCTCTTCCGACTCCCAGCATTCAATCTCGCCCGGAATATGTATCCGGTCACGAGTGAATACAGGATCACGTCCCTCTGCCTTCTGCCGCTTGTAATCCTTCAAGGCTTCGAAGGTGACTTTGGACAACATCAAGATGGCAATCAAGTTCACGACAACCATCAGACCCATGAACAGGTCAGCCAAATCCCACACTAGTTGCACCTTCGCTACCGCACCAAATACCACCATGCTAATGACAGCAACGCGATACACCCAGAGCCAAACTTTGTTAGACTTAATGAATTCAATGTTTGTTTCACCGTAATAATAATTACCAATCAACGTGCTGAAGGCAAACAAAAATACCATCACCGCCAGGAAGCCTGAAGCCCACGAACCGATGTGTACACTGAGCGCAGCTTGAGTCAGCTCAATACCACCTAGATCCGAACCCTGATATACCCCGGATAACAAAATAATCATAGCCGTACTTGTACATATAACTAGTGTATCTGTCAAAACACCAAAGGCTTGGATCAGACCTTGTTTGACCGGATGGGATGTATCTGCCGTTGCCGCAGCATTTGGCGCACTACCCATACCGGCTTCATTCGAGAATAGTCCACGTTTAACACCATTCATCAGCGCAGCACCCAGTGTCCCGCCAGCGACCTGTTCGACGCCGAAGGCATTTTTCACAATCAACGCAATCATGGCTGGAAGTTCTGTGATGTTTGCGAGCACGATAAATGCAGCCACCCCAATATACAGCACTGCGAGCACAACCACGATATATTCTGATGCTTTCGCGATCCGTTTAACCCCGCCCATAATGATACCTGCAAAAACAACTGCCATAATAATGCCAACCGTTAAGCGATCTGTTCCAAAAGAGTTTTGGAAGGCCACTGTAATGGTGTTGGACTGTACAGCGTTAAAGACTAAGCCGAACGAAAGGGTGATCAGGATAGCAAAAAGAACCCCCATCCATCGTTTTCCAAGCCCACGTTCCATATAATAGGCCGGTCCTCCGCGGAATCCGCCTTTATCTTTAACTTTGTAGATCTGAGCCAGTGTGCTCTCGACGAAGCTCGAAGCCGATCCGATGATCGCAATAACCCACATCCAGAAAACAGCACCAGGTCCACCAAGGGCTATAGCTAGTGCGATCCCTGTAATGTTTCCCGTACCCACACGTGCGGCCATACTGATACAGAAGGCTTGAAATGGGGAGATTTTACCCGGTTCCTTGCTCTTTGGCTCTCTGAGCACCTTGACCATATCACCGATCATACGGAATTGCATGAATTTCGTTTTTGTTGTGAAATAGACTCCGCAGACGACCAGCAGAATGATTAACAGTTTAGACCAGAGAAAATCATTGAAAAGAACGACAACATCTTGTATTGTTTGCTCCATCGATACGCCCCTTATTATGATGTATTATTAAAAAAGACTACTACATTCGTTTCTTATCCCAGCCCTGTGTCTGACCGAGTGCCGTGCTTGAAACAACTGAAAATTTGCAACATTTTACACAACGACAGGTTCAGACTGATGCATGTTACTTATACTACAAGTGCATCTACCGAAATAGACAAATACCTACATGATTTCTGGACATTTTTTTTGAAAATGCGCCTCTCTCATCCAGTCATTGTCATCTAACCTTACATGTGAGCTTCTATGCAGATTTGCGTTTGGGAAGTATGATAGGAGAGATGTCTCAGGATACGGAGATAAGCATGATGAAAATAAAACAGGATTTTATGGCGAGACAAACGGCCGTTTAAATAAAGCTTTTTTAGGGAAATACCGTGATGAATTGGAAAGGACGTGAACAATTTGCGTTATTTTATCGTGGATGATGATCCAAGCGTGCGTTCCATGCTAATGGACATTATTGAAGATGAAGGATTGGGTGACATTGCCGGGGAAGCCGAGGATGGAGCCCATATTCATGCCGAATTGCTGGAACTACATAAGGTGGATGTCCTGCTAATCGATCTGCTGATGCCGCATCAAGACGGGATACAGACCGTACGTGCACTTGAAGGAAAGTTCAAAGGCAAGATCGTGATGATCTCCCAGATTGAGTCCAAAAATATGATTGGAGAAGCCTACTCCTTAGGCATTGAGTATTATATTACGAAACCGATTAACCGGCTGGAGATTCTATCCGTGCTTCGCCTTGTGGAAGAGAGATTGCGGATGCAGCAGTCTATAGCGGATATCCAGCGTACACTGCAAGGACTGACGGGTCTACAGACAGGTGAGCGCAAGCAGGTGCAGGCTCCAGACAAAACCATTACTACCACAGGTCATTTTCTGTTGTCCGAGATGGGCATGATCGGGGAGGCTGGCAGCCGAGATCTACTGGACATGCTGGAATATCTCGAACAACTGGAGACGGAGGAACATAAGCTATCACCTTACACCTTCCCTTCGCTCAAAGACATCTTCCAGCAAGTAGCTCAGCGTAAACTAGGAGAGACTGCATCGGCTGCAGACATTACCAAAGAGGTGAAAGCATCGGAACAGCGGGTGCGCAGAGCCATTTTTCAGACACTAAGTCATGTGGTGTCTCTTGGATTGACAGACTATACCCATCCAAAATTCGAGAACTACGCCTCCAAATTTTTTGATTTTACAGAGATTCGCAAAAAAATGCTCGAATTGCAAAACAACGTGGAGCCCTCTCTGTCCCAAACCCGCATCAATACGAAAAAATTCGTACAGGTGTTGTACCTGGAAGCCAAGCGCATGCTTCATTAAACCAAAAAGGGCATGAATGATCCACCTCCAAAGCTCCCTCACGGTAATGTGAGGTTAGCCCTGACGGCGATCTTCATGCCCTTCCTTGATTGGGGTTGATGTGTTACTCTGTTCGCCCAAACCATACAAGTTCATATCATGGTACATTGTTGCAATATATAGTTGCATTCCCGTTCTGTTCACTTTCACGTGCGTGTCTGATTCCGGGATACTCGATTATACTCATTAATCAATTCATCTAGTGCCATCGACTGCCGAATGACTTCAGGATGTCCAAGCCTTCCCTTATTATGCTCCACCAGTTTATGAAGGTTATGCCTGGCTTTTTCTATTTTGTTTTTCAAATCCAAACTCATAACCATGGCCCCTGATACCTCCTTCATTTGTGTTCCATTGTAGTGTTTCCTGTCAATCTATAGTTGGATTAACATATGGCATAGGAGACATGGATGTTTTGTATGCTTCTCCAAAATTTGAAAGGGCTAATTTCATTCTAATAGAGATTGGTGAAAAATACCAGATGTAACGCCATGTTGTCACATTCTTCCCACTCTATACGCAGCATTTGTTTATACTCTTCACGCCCGAAAAGGCTTTGTGTCATAATTGTGTATTTTATAAGAATAAACCAAAATGCACCCCTCCAATCTCGAACCCCATGGTTGGTGTCCTTCTGAGAATGGAGAGATGCTCTCGGTTATCTCTTATTCATGTCGGATGAAGCTGTCCTGTCTGTTATGCTGACGTATATTTATACATTGGATATCTGTTATTAAATTTGGAATATTAGTTCGTAACTTTCACTTGTATTGTTTCACTTGTTGTCTTCCCATGATCATTGACCCATTCCACTACATATTCATAATCACCGACGGCACGATCTTTGATCTCAACCTTGGCTGTCTGCGCATGAGGAGAAGATGCCGTCAACGGCTGGCTGTCAATCTCCGTACCATTCTCATACAATCGGTATGATGTGGCATTCGTGCCCCACCACATATTCATTGTGATTGTATAGTTGCCATCTCCATCCCAATTGTCGTGGGATAGCTCCGGCTGAGATGGTTCAGCATTGCGAACGGTTATCGTGAGCGGTTGACATTCCGTTTTACCTTTTGCGTTCGTTAGCTCACACGTATATATATAGGTACCATTGGCCCGACCTTGAATGGAAGTGGATGCCTTCTGCGCTGCAGGGGTAGATGCAGATAACTTCTGACGATCTAGCAGTTCTCCGTTCTCATACAGCTTATACTCCGTACCATTGTTCCCCCACCACATGTTCATCGTCACCGTGTAGGTTCCATCACTAAGCCCGTTTCCGTGACCGTTATTGTCAGATAGAACAGGCACTCCAGGTGCACCAGTAACCTGATCCCCAGCCACCACCGTTATCTCAACGGTTGTCTCAGCAATCAGTCCCGCACCATTCTCCGCACGAGCTGTAAAGATATGCTTACCAACAAGCCCAGCCAGCACAATCTCATCCCCTGACTGCACAGTCTCGCCATCCCAAGTCAGCTCCAGATGTGTAATACCCGATTCAGGGTCTTCAGCCTTCACCTTCACTTGAAGCACATCATCCTCGCTCATCTGCTCCGCTGGCATGCCTGTAATGACTGGAGGTGTGGTGTCTTCCGGCTCTTGCGGGCCACCCACATAGCGAATATTCGGAGCCTTCGGCTGTTCCATGCCTGCACCGAGATAAAAGCTTGTGTGTGGAGGCTGGTTATAAGCAACATTTTGCCATGCTACGCCAAGACGATAGACTGGATCATGCATCAACGTACGAAGACGAACATCGGTCTCATCGGTTGTGGTATAGATCCGCAGCTCGGAGCTGTCTTGACTGCGCCAAATCACTTCCTCACGCCAGTCGCCAAATAAATCAGCTTGTAAGCTTGGATTGGCTTTGGTTCCATTGTTGGAAGCAGCTCCTGTTGCTGTCAGCAGGTTAACCGTAGTCTGATTCTCGTAGTACCACTTGTCGATTCGAATACCATCCTGCAGTTCACGCAACAGATCGCCGTCCCACCAAATTCCAAAGTTTGTGGAGGAAGGAATCTTCGTTGTGATCAATTCTCCCTTGGCACTATACAGCCCGGTAATCGGAATATGCTGTTCATTGGTAATCGTAGCCGCCCATACCTCAGCTCCCGGATAGTTTGGATCGATATCAGCTGCCATACCGCGCCCCGTGTCCATCCCCGTAAACACTCCCCAAAGCACTTCACCTGTGGCTGCATCTCTCATCTCCATGCCATATTTCGAGCTTCGGTCCTCATGTACCCCGAATACCTCCATCCCCGGACGGGTTGGATCAAGGTCACTCAGATGCATCGCATCTCCATGTCCCAGTCTTGTGTTGTAAAGTGGCTTACCGTCGTCATCAATTGCCATTGCTCCGAATGTAATCTCATCTTTGCCATCACCGTCCACATCACCTACGGATAGGTTGTGATTCCCCTGACCTGCATAGGAACCGTAACCCTCATCGTTCGAGTCAAAACGCCATACCTGACTGAGCTTACCATCCTGAACATTGTAAGAAGCAAGTACTGTACGCGTGTAATACCCGCGGCTAAACATCGCACTCGGATGCTCTCCGTCCAGATAGGCAACAGCCGCAAGGAAGCGGTCTACACGGTTTCCGTATCCATCCCCCCATGCAGCAACGTCTCCGCGTGGCGGATCATACTTCACTGTATCCAGTGCCGCCCCGGTCTCTCCATCAAATACGGTTAGAAACTCATCACCCAGAAGTACATAACCGGAGCTGTTACGATGATCTGCATTCGCATCCCCGATGACTTTCCCTTGTCCGTCAACGGTTCCGTCTGCGGTCTTCATCATCAGTTCAGCCCGGCCATCTCCATCAAAATCATAGACCAGAAACGGTGAGTAATGTGCCCCTGCCCGAATATTCGGCCCCATATTGATCCGCCAGAGACGGGTTCCGTCCAGCTTGTAGGCATCCATATATACAATGCCGGTAATTCCGGCCTGAGAATTATCCTTACCGTTATTCGGCGACCACATGAGCACGATCTCGTACTCGCCATCCCCATCGACATCCCCGACACTGGCATCTCCTGCATAGTAGGAATACGGCTGCCCGTCTTTGGTATACGCATCGGCAGGTTTCTGCAGCGGCACAGACAGGTATTGCTCCTGCCATACACCGAACTCTTTCGTCGTCGGCTTCTCTATTCCATTTTCTACCGTCGTAACACGGTATTTAGAACTGTCCGTACCTTCGGCATCCGTATAGTTCGTGCTGCCCGTCAGCGGCTCTGCGTTCAGCTTCACATCATCACGATACAGATTGAAAGCAATCGAATCCGTATCCAGCCCCAGCATGCGCCAGCCAATGTAGTTTCCCTGCTCCGTTTTCACCGCAACCGGTGCACGATCCAAATACTCCATTGCCCGGTTCAGCGTTGTAGCTACCGGAGTTTCAAGCACGCTGGACAGCTCGGATACGCCACCTGCATTCACTGAGGCCACTTTATAGTAATAAGGAACCGTACTGAGAATGGTGGAATCCTTAAACGAAGTTTCCTTGGTCCGACCAATCATCTCATAAGGCCCATTCTGGCTTTTGGAACGGTAAATTTGGTAAAATCGTGCACCAGCAGCTTCATGCCATGTGAAAGAAACATCGTTTTTCCGGATCTCTTGTAACGCCAGCCCGGTAGGTGCTTCTGCTTTCGTTACACTTGGATCAATCGTAGATACATTCAGCGCATTGGACGCGAGCGATTCCGTTCCCGTCTGATCCACCGCTGTTACCGTGTATACATAATCCATGCCAAGTTCGATCTGATTATCCGTATAGGCTGGCTCATCAACTGTGGAGAGCAATTCTGATTTAGTTGCTCCCGCAGATTGCCGATAGACCTTGTACTGAACATCTCCAGCAGCCGCCTCCCACGACAACACTGCACGGATCGGCTCACTGTTCAGATCGAGTTCATTCAGTTGAAGCCCGGATGGAGACATAAAGGTTGGTGTGATCTCCAATCCATTGAGATGTGCGGTCTGTCCACTGAACACCAGATTCATCTGGCCATCCTGCACTTGAACATCGTTGATAACCTTCTCAGCTATATTTTGGGCACCCGAGGATACGGTCCCGTGGTCCTTGCCCTCGATATTGATATTCGTTCGTGCGGAGCCGATCCAGTCTCCAATGTAAGCCTTAACCGAATAACTGCCGTTAGGTAAATCCACCTTGAATTCATAACTTCCGCCAAAATAAATGACAAAATCGCGGCGCAGCGCATCCGTGGCATTGCCACGATCCCGATCCGCCATATTCGCCGAAGAGGTCAGGCCGTAGCCCCGCTCCGGCGTGTATAAGGTATTCCTTGTCACCTCGTTATAACCTTCCGCGACTGGAGAGCCAACGGGGCCAAAATCGTATCGATATGCAGCCGACTTCGTGGTGAAGCTCACCTCGTCCGAAGGCTCAGATTCGCCTCGACCATTCACGGCAGTGACACGTACCGTATAGGTTTCACCTTCGGTAAGGCCAGATAAGTTCATGGTTGGAACCGTTGCTGTTCCGGCTAGCGTATACGCAGATGCTGGCTCGGAAGACAGCTTGCGATAGATTTTATAGATATCTGCTGCATCATCTGCTGTCCATTTCAATACAGCACCGGCATTACTGATGCTGCCAGCTTTCAGACCGTTTGGCTTCACTGGAACCTCGGCAGGCACTTCAGCATCTTTCACGGCATCGGCCAGTGGAATATCAAGTTCACGCACCGCACCAGCAACCATTCTTGCGATCTGAATGGCACCGTACTCCTGAAAATGCGTATTGTCAGCAACTCCGTTAGGGAACGCCTGATAAATACCCGGTGCAACATGCAGGAACACCGACAGTGTAGCCTCAGGCCCAATCGAGTCATAATATTCGATGCTGAGTTTGCTCAGATCAATTAGTAGCACATTGTTTTCGGACGCTACTTCTTTGGCTGCCTGAACATATTCAGGGAAGGAAACATTGAATTTACCCGTACTTGCATTGAAGTCCCTGCGTCCCATCGGCGTTACCAGAATCGGCGTTGCCCCCCGTTGCCGCACACCGTCTATGTAGGTTTTCAGATAGATTTTGTAATCGGCCGGGGAAGCGTAGCGGTCAGGCACACTGATGGTCGCATCATTATGTCCGAACTGTACAAATAGATAGTCTCCTGGACGGATTACTCTCAGAATTTCATCCAGCCGCCCTTGGAAAATAAACGACTTGGAACTGCGTCCACCAATGGAATGATTTTTGATCTCCACGGTATCGTTAAAAAAGGAAGGAAACATCTGCCCCCAGCCCGCTTGCGGCTCCCAATACGGATTGTAGGTCTGCATCGTGGAATCTCCTGCCAGATACAGAACAGGTTTGCTTCCCGCATCACGCTCAGCTTGCTTGGTAATAACCAATGCATTCAGATTCGCAGCGGTACCGGAGAATACCAGATTCATCTGACCATCCACCATCGCGATGTCAAAGTTCATCTCCAGATACTCGCCTGCCGCCTTGCTGTTCAGTTGTACCTTGTTCATGCTTTCTACATCGATGGCGATCTCTGTAGCTCCGGCTGCATCCCCGGCAACAAGCGAAACAGTATAGTCACCGTTCGGCAAATCCACGTTGAATTGTCCACCTGTAGCAAATGTTGCAAAATCAGACTTGATTGGATCACTCGTTCCACGATCCTGCACCGTCACCTTGGATGCATCCGCAAAACCATATCCCCGTTCCGAGGTGTAAACGGCATCCGCTCCCACACCCGTATACCCCTCCGCCACGACTCCTGATCCAAAATCATATCGATAAACGGTTGTTTCCCCAGTATCAACAGCTGAATCCGGTGCTGCCGCACTTACTGCTGTCGTACCATAGAATGCACCCCATCCCAAGCTGGAAATCGTAAATATGAATATCAGCACAATTAAACCGAGTTGCCGCGTCCGTTTTGCAATCATCTACACCCACCCTTTCGTTTCTTCAACATGTTTTTCTGCTGAATTAAATAAAGTAAGCGCTTGCATTTTGTTGATGTACAACCCTCCTACGATTCTTACAACTCTCCCTGTTCCTCTCTGACTCCACGTCCACCTCCCCCTTTCCCACCGCAGTTTATGCCGCCGCTTCCAGGCTCACACCGAACTGCAGATTTGATTTCCCCTCGATACTAACGTTAATGTCCTGGAAATAACATGTAATTATCCGTCTTTTTTCACCACAAACCCGATATATTATCCCCCCATTCAACTGGCTGTCACATAAGCAACCGTTTTCCGATGTTTCAGGTAATAATATCCCTTTCCATAACCGGGTCATTCGGTTACAATAGGGCGATATGTGTGTCCGGGTCCGGCGGATGCCAACATGCAGTTTCGAGAATGGCCTACGCAGGCCTATGATTCAGATTTGATATTAATTGGAGGCTTATCAACACCATGCAAACCGAGTCACAGACTAAAGTCAAAATCATAAACGCCGATCCCAGCGCGATGGGATTATTTGGGCTTGCGATTGTAACCCTTGTCGCTTCTTCCCAAAAACTCGGCATTACCGATGGACTTAGCTACGCTATTCCGTGGGCGATCTTCCTGGGTGCTTTCGCCCAACTATTCGCATGTATTCAGGATTCCAAACGCAATAACACTTTCGGCACCACCGCTTTCGGCGCTTATGCCTTCTTCTGGTTCGCCATGGGTGCCAACTGGATGATTAAAATGGGTGTGTTCGGCTCTACACTCGCTGAGCAAACCGATGGCAAGCAGCTTGGATTCGCTTTTGCCGGATACCTGATCTTCACCTTGTTCATGACGATTGGGGCTGTTGAAGCCAATAAAGTATTGCTTATCATTTTCATTCTGATCGATTTCTTGTTCCTTGGTCTGACCTTTGACGCTTTCGGCGTAGCACCACATATCTTCCATACGATCGCTGCATACGCTGAGATGGCGATTGGCATTGTGTCCCTGTATGGTACAGGTGCTTCGGTTCTGAATGCTCACTTCGGTTATACTTTCCTGCCGATCGGCAAACCGTCCGGTATTTTCAGACCTAAGGCTTAATATACAGATTGAAGTCCCACCGCCTGCGCGCCGGTCCGCGCCTGGCGGTTTTTTCGTATTACCTCGTCTCGTACCTCTACATTTGAATATGTTCCTAACCGACACCTATACTATATAAGTTGGACTCAAAGATTTTACACAGCCCACTCCGATGAGAGAATAACCTTTTGAACAAAGAAGAGCCCACAAGAAATGCTGCATTTAGAAATACAATCATAACAGCCATACTGTAAGGAGGAAGAAACATGAGAGAGATACCGAAACCAACGGAGATGGATCAAACGGAGAGAAAGTATGTACGTGAAACGCGCTGCTTCAAAACGGCACGGGTATTCCCGACAGATGTCAACAATCATAACACCTTGTTTGGCGGCAAGTTGATGTCCTACATTGACGATATTGCCTCTATCGCTGCCTCCAAGTTGTGCAGGGTAAATACCGTTACTGCATCAACCGACTCTGTCGATTTTCTGTACCCGATTAATCCTACGGACTCCGTAACACTTGAATCGTTCGCTACGTGGACTGGCCGCAGTTCCATGGAAATTTTCGTGAAGGTTATTCGTGAGGATCTGATAACAGGGGAGAAAAAAATTGCGGCAACAGCCTTCCTGACCTTTGTGGCCCTGGATGAAAATAACCGCAAACTGATCGTGCCCCGTATTATTCCGGAGACTGAAGAGGAGAAAAAGCTGTACGAGACTGCGCCTGACCGCGCAGCTATGCGGAAACAACGGCGGGAAGAGAGCAAAAAGTTCGCTGACTTCCTGACCGTAACATATCCTTGGGAATAAGCACAGAACAGTTTAACCGGAGGATGCCGGATAGATCGATATCGTTCTGCTATCCGGCAACTCTCCTCCCATAGAAACACACCACTGTTGATAGAGCCGGAACGCAGCTCCACTTTCGATATACTGCTTAGACATGTATATACCCTGCTCTATGGAAGGGACACGTCCTGCAACATATAGTCGAAAGCCCGCATTTAACAGCACCTGATTTACAAACGTAAGATGGCCATCCCCGCGTAGTACACTCTCCGCCACCTCAACTTGCCTCGCCGCGGTCCAGATCATATCCGGCACAGGCATATCCAGATCGTAGATTGAAGGATCTACAAGTTCAAGCTTCATCTCACCATCCTCCACAGCATATACACGTGTAGGACGATCAATATAGAGATCCTCCGATCCTTCCATACCTTGAATAACATAAGCACGTTGATACTGAAAACGAGTAAGAAGCTTGGCTATTCGATCCAGAAACGTATTATGAAACACTCCAAAAACAAGATAAGGCGAATGATTATAATCAATCAGCTTCTCGGCTGTATTCAGTACCGTTCGAAAACCTAGTTCTTCCCGTAATGGACGAAGTCTGCGTAACGGCTCACACCAGTCTTCCGCAGAAACATACATTACACCTGTATGGAGAGCAGCACTCCGGGCATTTTCCCGGTCGATCTTCCGTGTATCAATCCCTGCCTCTCTCAATACAACAGACAGCGTAACTCCCCATTTAGGTGGTAAAGGTTCACTACCGTGTAGCGTAACCGGTAAACCCGCTGCCGCCAGTACAAATGCCACAGGGTATGTCGCCATAAATGACTTGGTTCGTCCGTCGTAAGGACCCGCACAATCCAAGCTATCCTGAAATACGGAGAAACGCTCCGCACTGTTCCGGCACGCATGGACAAAGGCTTCCATTTCCTCGACATTCTCCATCTTCATCCGCTCAGCCATAAGAAATGCGGCCGTCTGGGCAGGAGAAACTTGCTGTTTCAATATATTCTCGGCAACGTTCAATGCCTCTGCATAATTCAGATCACGTGAGCCTCGTTTGCCACGCCCTACCTCTCTGAGGATCTGAGACATATCCATAGAGCATCCTCCTTCCAATTATGACTGGAGCAGTTGATGTGCTTTCACAATCGCTGTAGCTACATCGACCATCCGTTTGCGTTCATCCATCGCTTTTTTGCGTAACAGATCATAGGCTTCCGATTCGGAGATCTGCTTTAAATCACACAAGATCGCCTTCGCCATATCAATCCATTTCCGATCTTCCAATCTGGACTGCAGTTGCTTTCGCTCTTGCTCCCATTGCTTGCGTTCCATATAACGCCGCGCAGCAAAGTGCAGCGTCCAATGAATCTCCGGCCCAGCCATAGACGGTGTAAGAATGCCATCAAACGAGGTATCAACCTCGCAGTCTTCTACAGAGGAAGATGCTGTATCCGGAGCACACCACCAGAGCAGCGGAGCATTCGACTTCTCCTCACCCAGCCGCTTTACCCAATAAGCCACGTCCGCAAGAGACAAATGCAGGATGGAGGCATCGACTTCACGAGCAAGCTTCATCACCTCATCCTCACTGTCCGAGACCTTAACATGATAGCCAACTGCTCCCAGCAGCTTCTCCGGTGTTAGAGGGATTGCTTCGGACGAGCCGGCCTGAATGGGATGTACACGGATGACCAATATGGATCGCATGATGGATCAATCCCTCCTTATATTGATATACAGTACCCACGCTCACTTTTAATACATTACCACATGAAAGCGCTATAATGTCATGTTACCTAACAAAAATCAAGGAATAAACATCTATATTTCAAAATTCCAGGTGCTCTGAAGTATTCGTAAGTAGCATCATGAGATGCATTCTGATCCTCGGTCTGATCCTAATGAATTAAAATGGAACAAATAATGGGTTAATCATGAGTACTATGGCACATTTCCTACATTATATGGCGTTTACGAAGTGATACATGGATTTATTTTCTTATTTTTTGTAATTTAAAGCATATTTTACGTAGCCGATTCAGCTTTTCTTTAAACTCATGTAAACATAATTAACTTCAAATTTCAAATACTTTTTTATGTTAACTATATTGACATGAACAAATCATTCTTTTATAGTTAACCCATAAGAACTCCATAACTGAAGGATCACTCACAGTTACAACGACGTAGCTGGTTGAAACGGCAATGAAGCCTGTTTTGCAAATTCGGAGATAAGGGATGCGTATGTATATGCGCAGTCCTCCGAGGCATGACAGGCTTTTTCGATTTTTAGGAACAGACGAAGGTAGCGTAGTAAACAGAATACAGAAATGGATCTGAGGGGGCTAACCACAATGAGTACAACGAAAAAACTGGTGCTGGTCGGCAATGGTATGGCGGGAATTCGTACAATTGAGCATATTCTGAAACTCGCACCACATGCATATGACATTACCGTCTTTGGCGCAGAGCCGCATCCAAACTACAACCGAATCATGCTATCTTCCGTTCTCGCAGGCGGAACATCCATTGAAGATATCGTGATTAATGATTGGAGCTGGTACGAAGATAACGGTGTCCATGTCTATCCGGGTGACCCTGTCGTGCAGATCGATACGGTACGCAAGGAAGTTGTATCTCAGAATGGGGTCCACGCATCCTATGACGAGCTGATTATGGCGACAGGTTCACAGGCTTTCATCCTGCCTCTTCCAGGCGCGAATAAAGAAGGGGTCATCGGCTTCCGTGACATTAAAGACTGTGAAACGATGATGCAAGCATCCCAAAAGTACCGCAAGGCGGCTGTCATCGGCGGTGGACTACTCGGTCTGGAAGCTGCCCGCGGACTATTGAATCTGGGTATGGACGTAACCGTCATTCATATTAACGGACACTTGATGGATCGAAATCTGGATCTGCCTGCTGGATTAATGCTTCAGCGAGAGCTTGAGGAGCAGGGCATGAAGTTCCTTTTGAACAAACATACCGAAGAGATTACAGGCAAAGGCCGGGTTAAAGCACTTCGCTTCACCGACCAAACGGTGCTTGAGGCAGACCTCGTTGTGATGGCAGTCGGTATTCGCCCGCAGATCGAACTGGCTCGAAACAGCGGTCTGGATGTTAATCGCGGGGTCATCGTGGATGACTATATGCATACCAATATCCCTGGAATCTCTGCTGTAGGAGAATGTGCGGAGCATCGCGGTATTGCCTATGGACTCGTAGCTCCGTTATATGAACAAGGTATGGTTCTTGCCAAACGGCTCGCTGGTGCAGCAACCGAAGGATACGCAGGGTCGGTCACTTCAACCAAGCTGAAGGTTTCGGGAGTCGACGTATTCTCTGCCGGACAATTCAAGGACTCACCAGACACACGCAGCATTCGCATTCAGGATGATGTAGACGGTGTTTACAAAAAGATGGTGATCAAGGATGGCAAGCTCGTCGGTGCAGTGTTGTTTGGTGATACGACCGATGGCGCATCCCTCTTTTCCTTAATTAAAAGCGGTGAGGACATCAGCGGTCGTGAAAAAGAAATTTTGCTCGGCGTGCCTTCTGGCGGTTCCGGTTCCGGCCCGTCTGTAGCCGAGCGCATGGCTGCCATGCCAGATGATGAGATCATCTGTGGCTGTAACGGTGTAACGAAAGCTGCCATCGGTGATGCTGTTCTCAATAAAGGATGTAACACTGTCGGTGCTATCAAATCCTGCACGAAAGCTTCCGCTTCCTGTGGAGGATGTAAACCAATCGTGGAATCACTGCTCACGTATTATGCAGGGGACAATGTTGGCGAGCAGACTAAAGAAGGCATCTGCGGCTGTACTTCCTATGACCGGGATGAAATTGTGGCTCAAATCAAGGAAATGGGCCTGAAAACCGTCAAAGAAGTCATGAACGTGCTGGGCTGGGATGAGCCAGAAGGCTGCTCCAAATGTCGCCCTTCCCTCAACTACTACCTCGGTATGATCTGGCCGACAGAGTATGAGGATGAGCGAGTATCCAAATTCACGAATGAGCGGTACCACGCCAATATTCAGAAGGACGGTACGTATTCCGTTATTCCACGAATTTACGGTGGCGTAACGTCCCCGGCAGAACTGATCAAGATCGCAACAGTTGCAGAGAAATACGACGTACCTATGGTCAAATTTACGGGTGGACAACGACTCGATCTACTTGGAGTACAGAAGGAAAACCTGCCGAAGATATGGGAAGAACTCGACATGCCTTCCGGCTTTGGTTACGGCAAAGCTTTACGGACAGTAAAAACATGTGTAGGTAATACGTTCTGCCGCTTCGGTACACAGGATTCCATAGAAATGGGCATTCGTCTGGAGAAGAAACTCGACAAGATGGTCGCTCCAGCAAAAGTAAAATTGGCGGTCTCCGGATGCCCGCGGAACTGTGCCGAAGCAACGATTAAAGATCTGGGCGTTGTAGCCATCGATGGCGCATGGGAGCTTCATGTTGGAGGCAACGGCGGTGTGAAGGTTCGCGCAGCCGAGCTGTTATGTACGGTGAAAACAGATGCTGAAGTCGAAGAGTGGACTTATGCTTACCTGCAATACTATAGAGAGAACGCAAGATGGAATGAGAGAACAGCGGCCTGGATTGAACGGGTAGGTCTGGATCACGTGAAGGAGGCTCTAGCAGATCGAGACGTACGTCTCGCACTGGTTGAACGTCTGGAAGTGACACTGGGTCACACGGTAGATCCTTGGAAAGAGATTATTGAAGATGAGAAATTGCGTAAAAACTTCACCCCACTGTCCGGTGCAGAACCGGTAGCTCACTAGAAGAGGAGGATCAGCGATGAGTAAATTTCGCATTGGGCATCTGGCCGATATTGATGAAAAAGGGGCTCGTACCTTTCTGGTCGAGGATACCGAAATTGCCGTTTTCAAACTGAGCGACGGCAGCCTGCATGCCGTAGAAAACCGCTGCCCTCACAAGGGCGGCAAGCTATCGGAGGGCATGGTCTGCGGCACAGCCGTTCACTGTCCATTACATGACTGGAAGATTGATCTGCGAAGCGGCAAGGTCCATGAACCGGACGATGGTTGCTTGAACACGTACCAAACAGAAGTGGACGGAGATAGCGGGGATATCTATATTACGATTGCAGGTTAACCAATTGATTAGTGTTACAAGACAATGCTGACAGAAGGAGGGGTGCACGATGGATTTTGTTAAACCTGCAGAAGTATTGCAAGCCATGGTTGACGTTGGTGAACATAAAGCCAAAATGAATCGGGTACAGATGTTGATCCGCGGTTTTCTGGCTGGGGCCATCCTTGCCTTTGCCACTACGCTGGCGTATACTGCCGTGTCTCAAACTTCGCTTGGTTTGGCGGGTGCACTTATCTTCCCGGCAGGATTCGCAATCATTATTCTGCTCGGTCTTGAACTGGTGACAGGAAACTTCGCCTTGATTCCGCTCGCAGTGATGAAGCGCAGAGTCAAACTTATCGATATGCTTCGTAATTACTTTTGGGTAATTATAGGTCACCTGATCGGATGTGCATTTTACGCACTATTATACGGCCTGACGATAACCAAGATGGGTACAGATATGAGTAACCCACTCGTTCAAACACTGATTCAAACCAGCGAAACGAAAACACTGGGATATCAGCATCTGGGCGGGGCAGGCATCGTGCTTGTCATCATAAAGGCCATTCTATGTAACTGGATGGTTGCGCTCGGAGCCGTGATGGCGATGACCTCTACATCTACACTGGGGAAAATCGTGGCGATGTGGCTGCCCATTACGATCTTTTTTGCCCAAGGCTTTGAACACGCCGTTGTGAATATGTTTGTGATCCCGGCCGGCATGATGCTTGGCGCTCATGTCACGATTACAGACTGGTTGCTGTGGAATCAGATTCCGGTGCTGGCAGGTAATTTTTTGGGCGGCGCTGTATTTACAGGTCTTGGTCTGTATTTTGCGCATCACTGGGGAAGCTCGCTTAAGCTATCATCTCCGCTAGCGACCATTCAAGGTGGCAGATCAGGGCTAACAGCTCCCAATACAACTTCGAAATGGGGGACACGGTCATGAGCAGAGGGTTGGTAAGTATCATCGGTGCTGGTCCTGGTGATCCCGAACTGATTACAGTCAAAGCCCTGAAACGGATTCAGTCTGCTGATGTTATTATGTACGATCGACTTGTCACGGATGAATTACTTGCTGAGGCGCGGGATGGTGCTCTCCGTATTTACTGTGGCAAAGCTCCCGGGCTTCACTCTATGAGCCAGGAGATGATCGGACGTATGCTGGCTTCTCATGCAGCAGAAGGCAAACACGTTGTCAGGCTTAAAGGTGGTGACCCGTTCATCTTCGGCCGTGGAGGTGAAGAAGCGCTGGTGCTGGCGGATTCTGGTATCCCGTATGAGATTATCCCAGGCATCACTTCGGCTGTGGGTACTTCCGCTTCTTCGCTCATTCCACTAACCCATCGCGGGGTCGCTTCTTCTTTTGCCTGCGTAACGGGAACCGGCAGCGACGGAAGTGTATCCTCTGTTCGCTGGGACCTGCTTGCGCATAGCGTAGATACGCTTGTGATTTACATGGGGATAAGCCAGTTATCACAGATACAGCAAGAGTTGCTTCGTCATGGCAAAGCCGGGCATACACCAGCCGCACTAATTGAACGAGGAACAACAAGTGAAGAACGAATTGTCACAGGCACACTTGCCGAACTGCAGACATTAGCTAATATGCATCACATCTGTAATCCAGCTTTAATTATGGTTGGAGAGTCCGTACTCATCCGCGAACAATTGCTCCAGATGCAGCATGCTGCATCTGCTTCAATGACGGGTTAACCTTCAGTTGTACGCAGATCCCGCAGCGGAACGCATTCACATAGTATAATAAGCATGTATTTAGTCCGAAAACATACGCTCATTCATCATCCGACCCTTCTGCCCTGGTTCAATCAGCAGACGGGTCGGTTTGATGTTAATAAGAGCTGTCAGCTGTTCTCCCATATAATGGGCGGAATATTTGAACCCCACCTCTGCCCAATGCATAATAACCCCCACGGTTGCGGATACGAGATAACTTAACATAATGTCATAATTGATCACTTGCTCACTGTCTTCAGTTACCAAAATGAAGTCCTGAGTAAGGTAATCCCGGAACACATTGTTGATCCTGAGCGCCATATCCCCATGCATTGTCATGAGCGCCTTGAATTGATCCTGGTGATTTTCAATATATTCAAACACAGGCATAGTCGACGGTAACAGTCCGGTCATATCTACTTCTGTAAGGTTAGCATACGGTGAGGCGTAAGCCTGTCCTAATCCTTGCAGGAAGTCTTCCAGAAGAAATTGCAGTAGCTCCGGTTTGCCGGGAAAATGCAAATAAAAGGTCCCCCGATTATAATCGGCTCGTTCCGTAATATCCCGGATGGTCAGGGCGTCAGCCCCCTTTTCCAATATTAAAGATACCGCCGCAGCGATGATCGCATCCTGCGTTCTTCGTGCTCTCCGATCCTGAGGGTGTTCAATAATCAACACTTCCGCCTCCTTTGTCCATTATTGTAACCTAAATGAACAACGCTTACATCTGTGTTCAGTAGCTGACATTTGCGCTGTCAATGATTATTGTCACATATTTATGTATATCTTAACATTAAGACAGGAACTAAAGACGACAGGTTTTCACCCACTGAATTATTATTTAATTCCTATGGAGATTACCTGCCCATTATATATTATAAGGAGACGATTCAATCATGAGTACATCCTACACACAAACCGCTGTCATTACAGGAGCTGCCGGAGGAATTGGTAAAGAGCTTGCACGTCGCTTGGCTGAACGTAAAATCAATCTGGTCTTGGTTGATTTGAACGAAGAAGCGATTGCCAAAACGATTGCAGAATTAAATCTCGATCAAGAGCATACCATTGCGGTCAAAGCCAATGTATCCGATGAAGCAGATGTTAAAAATTACGTACAAAAAGCAATGGATGCATTTGGACGTATCGATTATTTTGCGAATAATGCCGGTATTGAAGGGCCAACGGGTCTAATTGAAGACCTGAGCGTTGAAGCACTTGATACAGTATACAACGTAAATATTCGCGGGGTATTCCTTGGTCTGCAAAACGTCATTCCTGTGATGAAAAAACAAAAATCCGGTGCGATTCTGAATACCTCTTCCCTTGCTGGTCTGATGGGCGCTCCGGCGGTATCTCCATATATTATGTCCAAACATGCCGTTGTTGGTCTCACACGTACCGCTGCTAACGAGCTGGCACCTTTCAACATTCGCGTTAACGCCGTATTGCCAGGTACAATCAACACGCGTATGATGCGTCAGATCGAAGCTAACTCAGGCAACGTGGAAGATTACCAATCCGCTACAGTATCTGCCATTCCAATGGGCCGTTACGGTGAACCGGAAGAAGTCGCAGCCGTGATGAACTTCCTGTTGTCCGAAGATGCATCTTACGTTACCGCATCCCTCTACACTGTAGACGGCGGTATGATGGGTCAGTAATAGTGCATAAAACTAAAGACCTCGACACCACCATGAAGGGCACTTCCCTTGTGTGATGTTGAGGTCTTTTTTCTCTTATGCACTAACGTATATCCATCAGGGCTACCTTTGCTATTGTGCTACTCCACTAAACTAACGATCAACATGAACACTATTTCGGTATAAACACCTGAATAGTGTCGCTGGTGATCGTTAGAATTTTTAATCCACGTATCCCGCGTGACCTTTGTCCATCAAATAATCCATTTCCGCATCCAAAATACTTTCGACAGTCAGCTCGTCAAGCTTCACATCTTTGCGGCTTAGAATGTAGTCAGACAGATCGTCGCCGTCAATATCGACGTCTTTACCTTTAGCATTCTCATGTGCCTTGTTGATGTAAGCTTGCTCATGCTTCAATACAAGTTCGATATTTGCTTTACTGGCCTTTGTTTTGTCCGCGATATATTGCATCATTTCCTGCTCATTAATTGCGTTGTTGTCTGCCACGTATGTTCATCTCCTTGGTTATCCTTCTTGCTGTCATTGTAGCATAGGTTATCCCATTACGGGCAGAACTTATGCCCGGCCTTTTGTGGCGCCCTTTATGATAAGGTGCTCATTTTCGCCAGTTGCCACCTTAGCATCCGCACCTACGATAACCTCACGTAAAACGTTGCCCCCTCCCCCACCACACTTTTGGCGTAAATCTCTCCCTTATGTTGCTCTACAATAGACTTGGCAATCGCCAGACCGAGGCCATGTCCGCCGTGTTTACGTGCTCTTGATGCATCCGTGCGATAGAAGCGGTCAAAGATTCGATCCAGATGCTCTGGCGCGATCCCCTCACCCGTATTGGAGATGGTCAGCATCACATCATGGTTTTGCTTCTGAAGTGTAATGTTCACGGCCCCTGTTGACCCGGAATATTTCACGGCGTTATCGAGCAAGATCAGAACCACCTGTTTGATCTGCTCCGGGTTTCCATGAACCATCAGATCAGGATCAATGCTGTAATCCAGGGAGATATTTTTTTCAAAAATCACAGCTTCCATCGGTAAAATAATACTTTCCACCGCTTCACTCATATTAAACCCGGTATGGATCAGGTTGGAACGTGAGTCCTCCATCTGAGTCAGATACAGCAGATCATTCGTTAGTCCAGACATCCGCTCGGTTTCCGATTTGATATAGTGAAGCCATTTGGCCTGACTCTCAATGGTCTCATCCTGATTCGCCAGCAAGACATCCGTGTTCGTATTAATGATTGCCAGAGGTGTTTTCAATTCATGGGAGGCATCGGCAATAAACTGTTTCTGTTTCTCAAACGCTTCACGCACAGGCGCAATGGAACGGTTGGCAAAATAACGGCTTAGGAAGTAGATGACGATCAACATAATCAGTCCAACCACGGTAAAAGTGTAGATCAGATTGGTCAGGATACCCTGCTGCGCAGTCACATCCATGAATACGATCATGTGCCCGTCCCCGCTTGGATCAACCACATAGGCCCAGTCCGTGCCATCCAGTGCAAATTGTCCAGTCCACCGACTACTGTCACCTTGACCGGTTTTCTCCTGATCTACTTTTTGCAGAGCCTGTGTGTAAAACGAGTCCTCCATATCAAACCGCGAATGGGTATCGGTAATCTTCCACTGCTTATCGGTCTGGATCATAAAAGAAACCGATCGGGCAGGAGGTGCGCCGAGATCTCCACCCGGTCCTCGATACCCACCAAAGTTTCCACCGTTCATGCCGTTACTGTTGTTGCCCCCGCCCCTACTCGGAGAAGAGGGTACAGTTGCCGATCCGGAATTCGTTCCCGTTCCTGTCCCTACTCCTGCTCCCCCACTCTGCCCTTCACCTCGTGACTGCTGAGCACCCAAACCAAACGGGTTATGGTAGAAATCAGATACCTTGTACAGCTCCATATTCGTCTCGCGTTGCACATTCTGGTACGTAATCGTGTAGATCGTTACAAAAGCCACCAGCATCATAATCGAGATCGATACCAGATTGACAATCAGGAACCGATTGCGGAGTTTCTTGAACATCAGGTCGTCACCTCAAGTACATACCCTACGCCCCGAATCGTGTTAATGCGGACAGCCGAATTCAGGAAGGTTAGTTTTTTGCGTAAAAAAGAGATGTAGACCTCCACGTTGTTATACTCGACATCCGAGTCGAATCCCCATAACTTCTCAATGATCTGCTCTTTGGAGGTGATTGCTTGTTTACGAGTAATCAGCAGTTCCAGCAGCTCGTTTTCTTTCAGGTTCAATTTGATTTCCTTACCTTGAACACTTAGCTTCAACTGGGTCGTATTCAGTTCGATATCACCAAACTTCACCCCATCCTCGGGGATCACTTCCCCTTTACGTCTTAAGGCTGCCCGAATCCGGGCAAGCAATTCTTCCGTTGCAAAAGGCTTAGCAATATAGTCATCGGCACCGTAATCGAGGCCGGATACTTTGTCCGACAGTTCTCCTTTGGCTGTGAGTAAAATAACCGGAGTATGGTTTCCTTCACTGCGGAGCGTTTTAAGCACCGTTATGCCGTCCATCTCCGGCATCATAATGTCCAGCAGTAACAGGTCGTAGATGCCACTCTGCGCATAATCCAGTCCTGATCTGCCGTCGTGGACCATGTCCACGGAGTAGTTGTTTTTTTTCAAAATCTGCGAAACTGCCTCTGCCAAATGAACCTCATCTTCCGCAATTAAAATTCTCATCCTCTATTCATCCTCTGCTCACGATGGTTTGTATGTTCTCATTCTATCAATTAAACCTTGAATCAACCTTAATAATTGGAACACCCTCACGGTATAGATGAAGGAAAAGAAATGTTAACGCAATGTAAAACGATTTAAGATTCATTCAAGGTTGCTTCGCTAAGATACAGACATGACAGCAACACACAACAAACCAAACATAATCAAAACATACACCAACTTATCCATACCCGAAAGGACTGAACCGTCGTGGCGATTGAAGTATTCAACCGATATGAGAGCAAGTACCTGCTGACCGATGAGCAATACCAGCATTTCTACAACGATCTGCTCCACTACATGGAACTGGACGCCTACAACAAAAAACATGAGTTTTACTCCATCAGTAATCTGTACTTCGATACACCGCAGGATTCACTGATTCGAGCGAGTTTATCCAAACCGAAATACAAGGAAAAGCTGCGTTTGCGAGCTTATGGTGTACCTGAAGAGAATGCGAAAGTATATCTGGAGATCAAAAAGAAAGTGTTCGGCCTCGTCAACAAACGCAGAACTGCGTTGAAGCTGGATGAAGCTTACGATTTTGTCCGCTCGGGACAAGCGCCAGATCTGGCCGACTACATGAACCCGCAGGTGCTGGAAGAGATCAAATATTTTCTCCGGCTCTACGACCTTGAACCTAAAGTTTATCTGGCCTACGAACGCAAGGCGTTGTTCGATAAGAACAGCCGCGATCTCCGCATTACCTTTGATACCAACATCCGCAGCCGTAGATATGATCTGAAGCTGGAACAGGGAGACTACGGTGAACCGCTCGTGAAAGACGGGCGCTGGCTGATGGAAGTCAAAGCCGAGAAAACCGTTCCGATGTGGCTGTCCCAATTACTGTCGGGGCACGGGTTGTACCGGACCGGATTTTCCAAATACGGCAATGAATACAGACATCTGGTTCGAACCACCAACCTGAATTATCAGAACGAACGAGAGCTTATCCCGGGTACTGATTTCAATCCTAACGATGCGGCCCCGGCTACTCCACAAGAAAAATTAATTAGAGAAAGAGAGCGTGTACTCTATGCTTGATGCCCTTTTCAGCTCCGCCCTAGAAGATTCAACCTTGAGTTTCAGCAGTGCTGTCATCACGATTGGACTTGCAATTATTCTGGGACTTATCATCAGCCTTACCTATATGAAAACCAATCAGGCCACTTATTCACAGAGTTTTACGCTGACTATGGTTGTGCTTCCCGTGATCGTTGCCATCATCATTCTGCTGATCGGTAGCAATATCGCCCGGGCCTTCAGCTTGGCGGGAGCCTTCTCCATCATTCGTTTCCGCAGCGCTCCTGGTGATCCGAAAGACATTGCTTACGTTTTGTTCACGATGGCATCCGGTCTGGCTTGTGGTGTAGGGGCTTTTGGTTACGCTGTTCTGTTCACCGTTATCCTGTGCGTGCTGATGTTTGTACTGAACCGATTTAACTTTGGCGGGAAAAAGAGTCAACAGAAGACGCTCAAGGTTACCATTCCCGAGAATTTGAGTTATGAAGAGGCTCTGAACGAAGTATTCCATACTTTTAATATCCCATTTGATCTGAAAAAAATCAGAACGACCGAACTTGGTAGCCTGTACGAACTGGTCTATAACGTCACGATTCACGAGAGCGTGAATCAGAAGCAATTCCTCGATGCCATCCGTACACGGAACGGCAATCTGGATATCTCGTTAACGATGAGTCCAACGACAGAATATTAAAATTTGGAAGATTGATTTGCTCGCTTATTCGACTAACCCATTATGATTTGGAGAGGAACGATATATATGAAGAAGAAAAATGCTCAGAAACGTAAAAACATCATTACAGGCAGCAAACTGTGGTCCATCGCCATGATTACCAGTCTGCTCGCGGCATGCAGTGCTCCGGCAACGACAAGCAACACAGCCAATGCAGCCGTCTCCACAACAGGAACAACCAAAATCGTATCCGTCAGCGAGTCTACGTCCGTGAAGTATGCCGATCTGGTCTCCCTGGATGCCGATGATACGAATGTCAGCTGGACTGAAGCGGATTCAACCATGATCAAGCTGAACGGTACGTCAGCAACAATTACAGGTTCGGGTGCAAAGGCAGCGAGCGGTTCAGTTACCATCTCGGAAGCAGGCACTTATGTGCTGAGCGGTGAGCTAACCGACGGCCAAATCGTGGTCAATGTCGCCGATAAAGGCGTGGTACATCTCGTGTTGAACGGCGCAACCATTCATGACAATGACAGTGCAGGAATCTACATTCAAAAGGCAGGCAAAGCGGTGATTACGCTTGAAAAAGGAACCCAAAACGCCGTTTCCGATGGTAAAACATATGTCTATGCAGACAGCAGCACCGATGAGCCGGATGCGGCCATCTTTAGCAAAGCCGATCTTACGTTTAACGGTGCAGGTCAGTTGACCGTCACAGGCAACTATAATGAAGGGATTACAAGCAAAGATGATCTGAAAATCATCAGCGGCTCCATTAACGTCAAGGCAGCCGACGACGGCATCAAAGGCAAAGATATGGTTGCCATTCAGTCGGGTACCATTACTGTTGATGCAACAGGTGACGGCATTAAATCGACCAATGACACCGATACCAGCAAAGGGTTTGTCGCGATTGCAGACGGTACCTTTAACATTCAGAGCGGCAGCGACGGCATTCAGGCGGAAACCGCACTTGTCACCGATGGCGGTACGTATAACATCGTGACGGCTGGCGGCAGTACAAATGCACCTGCCAAGGTCGAAGAAGGCCCCGGCAGTGGTGGCTTTGGCGGTGGCCGTGGTAGCTTCGGAGGTGATGGTGCAATGAATGGCGGTACACCTCCAACCGATATGGGCACCCCACCGGATGGTGAACCGCCTGTCGATATGCCAGCGATGCCAAATAGCAATGGCAACGCCAATAGCGGTACAACAACGAACTCCACGAAGTCGGCAAATACCGGTGCGGCTAGCACTACAGCAACATCATCTGAATCCAACGCTGATGCAGACATTGCAACGACGACAACAGAGGAAGAATCTATAAGCGCCAAAGCACTTAAAGCAGGAACTGATCTCACGGTGAATGGTGGAACATACACCATTGATTCTATGGATGATGCCTTGCACAGCAATAGCAATGTGACAGTAAACGATGGGACTTTCAACATTCAGTCTGGAGATGATGGCATTCACGCCGATCAGGCGCTGACGATTAACGGCGGAACAATCAAAATTACGAAAAGTTATGAAGGGCTCGAAGGGGCAATTATCACCCTGAATGATGGGGATGTAGACGTAACGGCGTCAGATGATGGGGTGAATGCCGCTGGTGGTGAGGCAACAACGAGCAGCACAACAGCAACTACAACGGGAAAAGCTACAAATAACAGCAGTTCTGCTATCGACACAAACAAATCAGCAGATACAGACACTGCTAACTCCACTGGAACGACGGGTACCACATCCACGTCAGATCAGTCGGCACAAGGTTCGGACGCAAGCCAGCAAACCCGTGGCCCTGGCGGTATGGCAGGCGAATCATCAGGCAATAACGAGCTTCACATCAACGGCGGAACCCTTACCGTAAATGCTGGTGGTGATGGTCTGGATTCCAATGGCTCCATCACAATGACGGGCGGAACGGTTATCGTGAATGGCCCAACGAATAACGGTAATGGGGCACTGGATTATGACGGCACATTTGTAATCAGTGGCGGATATCTGGTGGCTGCGGGAAGCTCTGGCATGGCGCAAGGCACTTCCGATGATTCAACGCAAAATGCAATCGTGATGACATTCCCTGAGACACAAAAAGCTGGAACACTGGTTCATGTTCAGGACAGCAAAGGAAATAATATTCTGACGTTTGCACCAGCCAAAGACTACCAAAACGTAGTCGTTAGCTCACCAGACCTGAAAAAAGATGGCTCTTACGTCATTTACTCTGGCGGAACATCGACAGGCAAAGCGGTAGATGGACTTTATACCGATGGTACGTATAGCGGCGGAACCCAAATCGTTGCCTTCCAATCCACAAGTAATGTGACTTGGGTGAATGAATCAGGCGTAACAACAGCGCGCTCCGGCATGGGTGGTTTTGGCGGTGGCAATGGACAAGGCGGATTCGGCGGTGGAAGAAATCGTTCACAATCCGGTACATCTACAAATACAACGGGTACGACAAGCACAACTGGAACTACGGATTCGGCAAAGTAACTGATGATGTACTTGTGAGCCGAAAGGGCAAGCCTGCCCTGACCTACACAAATTTAAAAAGTCCGGCTCTGATTTCACAATCAAGGTGAAATCAGAGCCGGACTTTGCTTGTTTTTCACATGGGGAAGATAGGTCATCCAACAGGAACCTGTAAGCCTAACGCGAATATGGATATATATTCTAAAGGTTTTCTAACGATCTCCACAAAGCTTATTTCCAAGAAACATGCCAGAAAACGGCCAAAATATAGCTTTTCTACCGAAATAGCGTCACTGGGGATCGTTAGATTTTAAGAATGGTTAAATCCAGCCAAATAACGTCTCTGGTGATCGTTAGAAGTTAGCTGAGACGAAATCAAGATACGGAGGGAACCATTTTACGTCTTTAGAGAAATTCCAACCTGCCCCACTCTCAAAAAGCATACACGTACACCTTGGTTCGCAACGCATCGCGGCAGGTGATCGTGCGCAGTGGCTCTTTGCCCGGCAGTACAAAACAGACGCTGATCACCTTCGCACCCGGCGGCAGTTCCCGTTGGAACTTGTCCACGAGCCGAGTCATTGCACCCGGAAACAGATAACAGATCACACCATCGGCATGCGCATAGGAACATGTATAGATGTTGCCGCGGATGAAGCGCAGACGTCCCTTGAACGAATGCTGTTGTCCTCTAGCGCGGTGGAGCCATATACTTAGCCATGTCAGCCATTGAGAAGTCCACAGTGGGATAAGTGAGTTTTCAATGCCCGTCAGTCTTTTGCCAGGACAATGCTTCACCACATCCATGCCAAGTGTTCCCCATCCCGAACCCGCCTCCATAATATCTGCATAACCCGTTATTCGATTGACCTCCTGTATCACTACCTGCCTGACCGGGCGGGATGTCGGCATGGGCGAGATTCCATTTTTCCAACTTACGATTACGATCCACACAACGGCAATCAAAGTTAACACGGCAATCAGCCATGGAATTAATTGAATAATCATCATGAACTCATCATAACAAAGGGAAGCTTCGGCGGTCTATGATCGCTCAGAAGCTTCCCTTTGTCCATAATTTTATAAAAGGCATGATAATTATTACTTGGTATTTCTGTCTAGAGGAAGTGATGTTACTATTCGCCAGTTTCCCCGACATGAGATTTCATGTATACCCCTTTTTTGTACACGGATTTAATCGTGAAATGAATGCCCAGCTTGCGATTCGTGCGGTAAATGAGCGAGTTAATCTCGTCGATGCCCACCGGATCACTCTCCAACATACTTCGTTCCGGCCACACCTGAGCAATGATCTGCTCCCTTGTTACAAAATGATCCAGCTCACTATACAGTAGCTTGAACAATTGGTATTCCTTCTTGGACAGCGGAATTTCATCTTCGTTTACCTGCACCGTCTGCAGATGATCCTGTAAACGCACACCCTCGCCGAGCAAGTCTGATATACGATATTCTCTCGTCTCCCCGAGATCACCTTCCACCCGAAGGTGAATCAAACCGTTGACCAGTGTCAGGCTGTCGCCTTCGCCAAACGGATATTTCTCATATGGGACGAGGCGTTGCCCATTAAGTTCGGTTCCATTTTTGCTATCCAGATCCTCGATCCAGAGCTGTTCTTTCGTGTCATAATGAATGCGGCAATGCCGCTTCGATATCATCTGATTATAGATGGACAAGTCCAGTTCACTGACACCTGTGTAACGCCCCACCGTAATCGAGCGGCCCTGGCTCACATAGGCGAATGAACCATCGCTCTCCTGTCCCGGCGTACGAATGACGATTTTTGCCGTCTCCCGCATGTTATTCCCCACCTTTAATGTCACTCGATCTCTATCTTTTCATTCGAGTACTGATAAATTCATCAGATTTGTTCCATTGTTTGCATGTCTGCCATTTCATATAGTGATATACAGGAACACCATAGACTTAAACAGGCTTAAACATTCTTTACTCATTCTATAACTATACCAGACGTTGTGCATTTTTTCTCATAACGCCCTGACGGACGCTTTAGCTTATTCAACAAGAGAGGTATTTCCCATGAAGAAAAAAACCATTTTGATATACGTGCTGCTTGCTTTCGCTTTATCAATCACCCTAACCGTGCTGTCACGCGTGAGTAACGATGGCGGTGTATCACCAGAAGGGACATCGGCCTCCGAAATCTCGTGGCTTCGAATGAACAATCAACCTTAAATGTGGCAGCTACTCTATTATAAACGCGACTCCTGTACAAAACGTTTCACGAATGTCATCTATACGAAACATTTGTAGCACGTCCTTCGTTCCACAATATAAGGGGAGGAATTACAGTGAAAAGAAATACCATTCACGCAATCACATGTGCTCTTTTTGCTGCTTTGATCCTTAGCAGTTGTCAAAGCTCTGATCTGCCCAACCCAGCGGAACTAAATAAAACTCCACGAGAGCTGGGGTCGTTCTATCCAAATAACATCACTGAAGTAGATTCAATTGAAATCATGAGTGGCAGTGACGGTTCTACAAAAAGAACGACCAATCCCAAGTTGATCCATGACTGGATTGAAAAGATTCGACATGTAAAAATTGTTCAGCATCCAGACGCAGAAGACACAACAGGCGTGTTATTTCATGTGACCATGTTCAAACAGGAAACCGTCATATTTTATATGACACCTACCGATATGAATCATCAGCCAATCGAGCCACAGGGTGAACTGGCAGACCTCATGACTGAGTTCTACGAAGCGATCCCATAGCATTTTTTGCACTCAAAAGGACTCTGAAATCACTCTAATTCCAGAGTCCTTTGACGACGTTATAAGCCTACATCAATGTTGTTCATTATCTGTTTCTTCGGATGTACCTGAGGTACTTTTCTCAGATTCATTGGATCGTGTTGATTGATCTGTTGGATTTATTATATTCGTAGTGGATATGTTTTGACCCTCACCCTCAACCTTCTCCTGAATCTCCTCCATCCGGCTGGACACCTTCTGATACAGATACGAGATACCCAGTAGCAGCAGACCAAAGCTGAAATACGCGATGATTTTGCTGCCTGCCGTCAACAGACTGACATCGTAGAACACCATCTTGCCAGTTGCGAACAACGTCAGGCCCAGACCGAGACGCCGGATCATGACATATTTTCTACGGAACCCGTACGCAATATAGAGAATAGCCAGCACAAGGTAGATCAAGCTGAACATCAGTCCTATGTCATCCCACTGGAACTGAATGGTCAGGAACACGGTGATGACGCCGAGCAAGTAGATGCCCGCAATAACGGGATACCACTCGACACTTTTGAACTGACCACGTATGCTTGTAATGAGCAGGTCACGCCCGGCGAAGAATACACCCACGTTGAAAATAATTAGCACAATCAGTCCGACAATTTCGGCTGCCGTATGCTGTTCTACACCTGGCTGCAATGCTGGCATCGTCAAGGTTACCGCCAGTGCAATGCAGCACCCAATGCCATGCAAAAAGAGTGTATATCCCCGCAGGAATGGATCACGAAGCATCTTCACTTTGCCCAGTCCATACGCCAGAGCAATCGTCAGCGCCGCAAACATAAGCAGCTTATAGAACATATATAAGACGAACGTTTCATCCATAGCTCTGACATACAGTTCGTTGGATTCATAGAGCACGTATAACCATACATTTACAAGGGTCACGTACCTGAAACCTTCCAGGAAACCACGCTCCCACGGGGCATAGCTGAGGCTCCTTCCCCTTCCTTCGGTGGCGTTTCCGCGTACTGCCCAAGCATAATAAAGCGTAATGAGCAGAGTTCCCAGCGTAAGACTGGAGTATTTTAACATAAAATACGACTGTTCCCCCACAAAGAATAATGATAACAAATCATACTGCACAAAGAATGTAATACATAGAAGCACGATGCCCCAGCCCGCACGCTCGACTGCCTTAAATTTTCTGAAATGTCCAAACGTAACCAGTAACACGCCTTCAATCAGCCAGCCCATCGACAGCCATTTCGAACCAAACTGGAACGGAACAAACAGAATGGTAAAGGTGAGCGACGTAAGATAGAACAGTAAAATGGTCTGCTTCTCCTGCGCCATATGCCGCTGAACAAACCTCGCAAGTCCGAGATAGACGAGTGCAAAAATAACAGCAAGCAAGCCCTGCGCACCATTCCAGCCCGCCGCATCAAGCAATACATATAAAACAAGACAACTCAAGCTCGTATTCATTGCTAACAAGGCAAAATCCAACCAAGTCAGCTTCACCCGATGTTTAAACGGATACGCAAGCGTAATACCCAGATACAGGGCAAAAGTCACCATAGAATACAGCATCCCCACCTGTTCACTCGGCGACAGCCACAACAGAATCAGCATGGACGGCGTGTGGAACAGGAAGCTGATGTAGTGCACTACCGGCCAACGCTGCCCAAAGGAAATAAACACAATGATGCCGTTCAGCAGCAACAGATAGATCATTGCGGTATAGACCGCTGTGCCTTCCAGCCCAAACGTGAACAGGTAAGAGAAGAATGGCAAATATCCACCCACAAGACCAAAGGAACAGATCGTCTTGGACTGATACCTTAAAGACAACAAGACGGACACAGCTGACACCAGCACAGATAAACCCAAACCTGTGTACAGCCCGATAATATGCAGCAGGAAATAACTGTAGAATATCGAACCAAATAACACAGATATGCCTCCGCCAAGCAGTCCCATGGCAAATGTTTTTTGTTTCCGGCGGAACAGCCACTCCCCACCTGCTAGCATCAGTGCGCCAAGCAGGAAAAAGCCCGCACCCTTCATCTCATCGCTAAACCACGTTGAATAGGAGTATCGAAAGGCTGCGCCGACTCCCAGAATCAGGAGCAGTATCGCTACCTTGTTAATCCAGCTCAGCCCGATCCGCATCTCCATCCGATTTTGCTTGATTCGGCGTTGGATCGTTTCCTCGCTCAGCTCCTCCTCTGCCATCTGCTCATAACCATGCTGCATCTGGCCGCGAACTGCCTCAGCTCTCTCCCACACAGCCTGCTTGTGCGATTCGATCCGTGATTTCACCTCGTTTGCCAGGTAGGCAATCCGTTCCTTCATTTCAGCCGCATCCTCTTGCAGATGCTGGGAAGCCTGATTGAAGATAGTATTCAGATTAGCTTTGGTTCGATGCTCCAATTCGCTGATATGGTCGTTATGTACTGCCGTTTTGCCTTGAAAATAGGTCTCCATCTTCTCCCGCGATACCCGGATCAGATTCAGCTTCTCGTCCAGCATCTGCTCGGACAATGCCATGCGAAGACGCGCATTCTCTTCTTCCATCTGGCGTGCACGACGTTCCAGTTGTTGCAGTTTAAGTTGCTGCGTTTCCGTCTGCTCCAGCAACTGTTCGTTGCGAACCGTAAGGTCATCGGACTGATACTCCTGTAGTAAGGCTTGATAGTCCTTAGCGAGTTGCCTCTGCTGCTCCTGAACCTGCCTAAGCCGCTCCTTAAATTCCTTCATGGACTTCCTCCATTGGTTGTCATAAGTTGTTTTCCTATATTTTACTATAGATAGCTCAAAAAAGGGTTTACAGAACAGATACTTTGCTGATACCTTACCAACACTTTGCCGGGTGCCCCAACTCATCCCGCTTCTCCTGACCACTTGAACGAATAGAGCACAAAAAAGCCTGGAAGCATAAAGTTGCCCAAGGCTTCTTTTATGCTTCCAGACTATTTGCTTGTTTTATATCCATTTACCCACACTACTACCACGTACATGTTCATACTTATAACTAAACCCTTTAATTCCCCGTCTGCGTTGTTGAATCTTGTGTTGACGACTCCGTGCCCTCTTTCTTGTCATCCGATTCCGGCTCAATCAATTGCGTTGTATTCGGGTCAAGCCAGCTCGTAATCATACCTCGCACATAGGTTAGATCTTCATCAGACAGATCATAATACCACGTGCCGCTACGCATTTTCCCATCGCCTTTCAGCATGTAATTGCTGATGGTTGGAATGCTGTCCTTCATATATAGAGACTCGGCAAAATTCACAATAAAGTCCGATTTCATATTTGTTGTAAAATTCGATCCGGCAATCTTGATGATGTCTGGAATTTTGGTCAGATTTTTGACCTCCATCGCACGATTCATGAAGCTACTTAGGAAAATCCGGTGACGCATCGTACGGTTGAAATCGGAATCTTCCCGATAACGCACATATCCCAGTGCTTCTTCGCCGTTATAGATCGGTTTGTTAGCTTGCACGAACAGCTTCTCATGCGCTTTACTTTTATTCTCAATATCTTTCTTAATCGGCAGCTCCACGCCGCCCACCGCATCGACAATGTCTTTCAAACCGTGAAAGTTAATCGCCGCATAGAAATCCACTTTGTTCTCCAGCAGCTTCTCCACCGTATCCATCGCCATTTTAGCTTCGCCGTGGGCATAAGCCGAGTTAATCTTGGACTTCACATCACGACCCACAATTTCAGTGTAGGAGTCACGCGGAATAGACAACAATAACACTTTATTATCCTCTGGACGCACGACAGAATAGATGATCGTGTCCGAACGGCTTGGCTCATTATCCCGCTGGTCAATGCCCAACAGCAACAATGAAAAAGGATCGGTATGTTGAACAACAGGCGCATCCTTATCCCCTGCGGCTTTATACGAATCATCCAAAGCTTCCTTCACCGTACCTGAGGCGAACAGGTTAAATGCCAGCACAACGAGTTGTTTCTGATAGATGAATCCGATGCCTCCGAGCACAATCAATAAACTCAGTATGATGATAAGGGGCTTCTTCCATTTTTTCTTCGGTTTCTTCGGCTTCCGTCTAGTTAAATGTGCAGCACTGTTTTCCATCATATCTCCTTTAGTTGCGGTTTCTTCATTCATTTAACTATATTAATAACACGTTTTCAATAGATTACGATATAATCGGCTATACAAATACTGGACACCAAAGGAGCGATGAGAGATGGAATATCGACGTTTAGGCAACAGCGGTCTGCGCGTATCGGCACTGGGACTGGGCACAAATGCATTTGGCAAAAGAGCAGATCAGGCCGCCTCGACCCGCATTCTTCATGCAGCGCTGGACCGTGGCATCAACTTTATTGACACCGCCAACATCTATGCTGGCACCGAATCGGAACGAATCATTGGACAGGCACTGGCCGGTCGGCGGGAAAACGCTGTGCTTGCAACCAAAGCCGGTTTGCCCCGGCATGATGGTCCCCATGGGCGCGGTTCCTCGCGCTACCATCTACAGCAAGAGCTGGAACATAGCCTGCGGCGTCTGCAGACGGATTATGTTGATCTGTACCAGATCCATACCTTTGACCCGCATACCCCGCTGGATGAAACCCTGCGCACGCTCGACGACATGATTACGTCCGGCAAAGTGCGCTACATCGGCGCCTCCAATTACGCCGCCTGGGAGCTAATGAAAGCCCTCGGCATTAGCGAGATGCGTGGATATGCGCGGTATATCTCCACGCAAACCAGTTACTCGCTCGCCGATCGAACACCTGAGAACGAACTCGTTCCGCTGTGTCTCGATCAAAGTGTAGGCATTATCCCGTATTTCCCTCTGGCTGGAGGTATCCTGACGGGAAAATACAATGGACAAGCCAGTATTCCGTCTGGCTCCAGAGCAGATACCGACCCGTCGTTCAACCGCTTCTTGCTGGAGCATAATATTCGGCTAAGCGAGCAGGTAAGTGCCAAGGCAGAGGCCGCCGGTTGCTCTCCAAGTACACTATCCCTCGCATGGCTATTAACTCGCCCGGCCGTATCCACCGTAATTGTAGGAGCCACGCAGACGGAGCAGCTAGAGCATAATCTGGCTAGCCTTGACCTAAAGCTTTCAGATCAATTGCTGACTGAACTGGATCAGCTGAGCGAGGATTTCCGTTATGGCCAGCCATTCGCATCCTACAGACTGGATTAGATTTTAATGACAAATAAACCTTCCAACCTTACATGGTTAGGGAGGTTTATCCATTTTTCGTCATTTTTCGCGCAAAATATATCATGAATTCACTCATGTAAACGAAAGCCGCTGATGAATCAAAATGTAATCCGTATTAATGTTCTGCTCTATTCCGAATAAACTCCTGCATGATTTCCATATAACCCTCTTTACGATCCGCGAGAAGTTCGAAGAAGTTTTTATCCGATTCCTCCACGAGATTCATGCCTTCAATCGCCAGCCTTGTGCCTTCAGGCGTTGTCGTAATGATATTAGCCCGTGTGTCCGTCTGATGACGCTCACGCTTAACGTAACCTCTTTTTTCGAGGGCTCGTAACACTTGGGAGGTAACATTAACGTCTACATTGGCAAAATGAGCAATCTGTACCTGGGTAACTCCCTTGCCTTCCAAGTCACGCTCATTAAGCCATAAACAAGTATGCAGTAAAATAAATTGGGGCTGTGTCAGATCAAGGGGTTCTAATACCCTGCGCACTTCCTTCTGCCACATCGTTGTTACCTGCCATAACAGGTATCCGGGACTATCTTGCGGATTCGTGTATCGTGAGCTTTTCATTGTTCTACCTCCGTGATGTACGATCTTGTGCAACAGAGATGTATGTATATATCATACATGGTATAACGAATCTGTTATAATAACGCTTCGAAATACACTTCCGTTGCATCTCTATTCATTCATCTATGAAATAATATAACGATTTATCGTGTAGGAATAAACTGTTTTATCCATTGACCAAATCCCTGCGGATTTCGACTCTGAATCAAGATGGTGCCCTCTCCTCGAAAACGGCAAACCAACCCTTCCCCACTCGTCACACTGGACAACCAGCCTTGGGATGCTTTTTCGATGCGATAATCAACGTAATGAGGCCAAGCCACCAAGTGAGCATTATCGACAATAATCTCTTCGCCAGCAGCCAATTGTATAGGATGTATCGCACCATATGAGGACAGAAACACAGTGCCTCGTCCACTGATTTCAATTATAAAGAAGCCTTCTCCGGAAAAAAGACCTTTTTTCAGATTCTGCATTTTGGTATTCACCTGAATGCCTTCTGTTCCTGCCAGAAATCCGTCTTTCTGTACATAGAGAGAGTACGAGCCATCCAGTTCTACAGCCTCCACACTGCCCAGAGTTGATGGAGATAACAAAATCTCCGCGCTTCCCCCGGCGGCCGTCAATTCCTGAAAGAAAAATTTCTCTCCACTCAGCATACGGCCAAATCCGGCGAGCATACCGCCTTCTGCTGATCCTTTGAGTTCAACGGTAGGCGACATGGACACCATGGCTCCACTTTCAGCCTTGAAACGCTCTCCACGCTGTAAATCTACCTTAAGCATAGCAAATGCGCCGTCGTATAGAATTTCGTATTTCACGGTTTCATCAGCTCCCTGTCATTGTCGGTAGTAAAGTCATTGAGTCCATTATCCTCCAGCACGGCTGCTTTGTCGCCATATTCCTTGATGATATGCTGGTCACCCCAATTACATAGTGCGGTCAGAATGGGCTCTAAACTCCGGCCGTATTCACTCAATTCATACTCTACCTTGGGTGGCACCTGATTGTACACGATTCTTTTTACAATGCCGTCATTCTCCAGCTCCCGCAGTTGCTGCGTTAACATCTTTTGGGTGATTGCGGGCATGATACGCTTCAGATCACTGGTTCGTTTCTTTCCATGTGTCAGGTGACAGAGAATAACACATTTCCATTTGCCGCCAATAACCTCCAGCGTTGCTTCAACAGATATATTATATTTTTTGCGCTCCATCGTTGTCTTCCTCCCTGATGCATCTATGATTTGCTTCCGTTCATGCTAATGTGCAGGCACCAAAAAGTACGTAGGGTACTAAAAAGTACGTACTGTTCATGTCATACCGAATAATTCATAATAGCATTTGCCGGTAAGCAAATCTACATTCTAGGAGTTGAACAGGACATGCATCATGAGACAAAACACAGCACTTGGGCGCTACTGGCATTAGCAATCAGCGCTTTCGCAATCGGTACGACGGAGTTTATCAGTGTAGGACTCTTGCCACTGATCGCAAATGATCTTCATATTAGTGTATCTTCAGCAGGGCTAACCGTTACCATATATGCTCTGGGTGTGATGTTCGGTGCACCGATTCTAACATCACTTACATCGGCTATATCACGCAAAACGTTGCTGCTCGCGATCATGTTGGTTTTTATTGCCGGTAACACCCTGGCATCATTATCCACCGGGATTACTGTACTTCTTATCGCACGGGTGATATCCGCTCTCGCACATGGCTTGTTCATGTCGATTGGCTCCACCATAGCAGCTGATCTGGTACCAGAAGGCCGCAGAGCAAGTGCTATTGCCACGATGTTCTCGGGACTGACCATTGCAACGGTAACCGGTGTGCCTATTGGTACATTCGTAGGCCAAAATCTTGGCTGGCGGGCAGCCTTTATTCTGATTGTAGCTGTTGGCATCCTTGCCCTGATCGCTAACCTCTTGCTTGTGCCCTCAACGTTACAACGTGGTACACGTACACCCTTTCGGGATCAGGTGAGACTCGTAACACGCGGTCGTCTGATGCTTGCTTTTATCATCACGGCTGTAGGCTATGGAGGCACATTTGTCGTGTTCACATACTTGTCTCCGCTATTGCATGACATCAGCGGTTATTCGGATCAAACGATCGCTATCATTCTGCTGTTGTACGGTGTGGCCATTGCCATTGGTAATATGATTGGCGGTAAAGCAGCCAACCGCAAGCCATTGAAGTCACTTCTTGTCATGTTCATTGTGCAAACGATCATCCTTGGCATCCTGTATTTCACCGTTCCATTCAAATGGGCTGCACTGGTGACCATTATGGGCATGGGCTTGCTTGCTTTCATGAATGTACCTGGCCTTCAAGTCGTTGTGGTTACACTCGCAGAAAAGTTTGCACCGCAAGCCAAAGATGTCGCGTCAGCTTTTAATATTGCTGCGTTTAACGGGGGAATTGCTATAGGTGCCTATCTGGGCGGAGTCGTGAATGACTCCATCGGTTTGATCCATACCACATGGGTCGGTGCATTAATGGTGCTTATTGCGGCAATCCTGACGATATGGGCGCAACATCTTGAACAGCAAGTTACGACAAACTCAGACAGGTTGGAACCAAACCCTGTTAAGGTTTGATCTGGAAGAAAAGCACCTTTCTCGTTATAGATCAGAGACCGCTCGAATCCGTATCCGGCCTCATATTATATATCGACAGACTATATACGTTACTATATAGGTTGGACGTTATTTGATCTAGTATGATTTAATTTTGTATCATGAATTGTTGGCAATATCACTTTAAATAGAAATATAAACAGATTTCAAGGAGGATTTCTCATGACAATAGCAAAAAATCTACAATCGACTACAACATTGCATAACGGTGTTCACATGCCTTGGTTTGGCCTAGGCGTATTCAAGGTCGAAGAGGGATCAGAACTGATTGAGGCGGTGAAAAGTGCAATCAAACACGGTTACCGCAGTATCGACACAGCAGCGATCTACGGCAATGAAGCAGGAGTTGGACAGGCCATCGCTGAGGCATTGCAAGAAAACGGGTTAAAGCGCGAAGACCTCTTTATTACCTCTAAGGTATGGAATGCTGATCTTGGATATACGGAAACACTTGCCGCATTTGATACCACGATGAACAAGCTGGGACTGGAAGTTCTCGATCTATACCTGATTCACTGGCCCAAAGCCGGCAAATACAAGGGTGCTTGGAAAGCCATGGAGGAATTGTACGCAGCAGGCCGAATCCGTGCAATTGGCGTAAGTAATTTTCAAATTCATCACCTGCAAGATCTGATGCAGGATGCACAAGTGAAACCGATGGTCAACCAAGTGGAGTACCACCCGCGTCTAACGCAGGAGGATTTAAAATCATTTTGTAAGCAGCATGGCATTCAGCTCGAGGCCTGGTCACCGTTAATGCAAGGCGAATTGCTGGACAACGCGGTACTCACGGAGATTGCTACATCCAAGAACAAGTCTGTCGCTCAAGTCATCCTACGCTGGGATCTGCAAAATGGTGTCGTGACCATCCCGAAATCAACCAAAGAACATCGGATTATCGAAAATGCTGACATATTCGACTTTGAGCTGTCCACTAAGGAGATGGAACGGATCAACTCGTTGAACGAGAATGTGCGCGTAGGTCCGGACCCGGATAACTTTGATTTTTAATTCAATTCTTTAAATTAAGACCATTAACCTATCAAACAAAGTCGATTATTCATCCATCGGCTTTGTTTTTGCTTTCTTCTTTATGATTAAACTGGTCAACGAGTTTATCCAGAATCACCGACTGCTTGATTACTTCAGGATGCAGAAATCCGTTATATTTCTTCGCAAGTTCGTGCAGGTGGCTTCTAGCCCGCTCCATTTTCAAATGTATAAGCACACTTTTTCTCATCAAATTAGCCTCTCTGAAACATTGTAGAATCTGATGTCAGAATATAGATTATTAATTTAAAGGCACAAAAAGAGTACTATTATATGAAATTTGACCGAATACACGGCCATCTCTAGCCTTGCTTAGCTTCATAAAACTCTGAACGATCTCTAATTTTTTCGAAAATAGCTAAGCAGGAATTAAGAATTGTGCTACTCCCCATAGCTATAGATAGATTCAAGCCCTCTAACATAAGCTCTGTGGCAGAGTGATTATCCTTACTTTCAACGAAGCGATACACGGCCAAATCCCCTAAAAACTGGACGTATTTTTCTTTTATTATCGTCGGTTTATACTCCCCGAATTCAGCTTTTCCCGATTGATAAGGTATATATCCTGCAAATCGTTCCAAAATCGTGTCAATATTGAAATGATATATATTCGCTGCCTGGATCATGTGCCATAGAGCAATGAATATCTCACCTTCGCGAGTTGCTATATAATCAGCATATTCATTTATAATCTGCACTTCTCCTGACATCAGACGATACAGGTAGGTATTCGCAATAGCCCATTCTGAGAATTGTCCAATAATCTGCTGAGCTTGCTCGTCTTTCTCTCGAACCCAGCGTTCCCCATTATCATATAGACCTACAAGTTCCAGTGCTCTTTTGTAATCACCGCACTTCTCACTTGCTGTAGCTTGGGCCAGATAGGCGTATAAAATATAATAATAAAGCGGTCTTTCTGTCTCCTTCTTTACTTCTTCCGAACGAACAGAACGGTGTTGCAATTCATATTGTATCGTTGCGATTCGTTGCATCTCTTTGGCAAGTGTATTCACTTTCTCCCATTTATGGGCCATTCCGAATGCATGTGATAATTGCTTTAATGCTTCAAGCTGATCGGTTTCATCCAGCCGGTTCACGTATGTCTCAAACTGAGTCGCCGCTCGTATATTTTTTTCCATATTGTCCCCTTGATCAATTAGAAACAAACGATATTGGCAACGTGCAAGACGCTCAGAATGCTGATACTTTTCCGCTTCACATACCCCTCGGTATAAAACTGCTGCAGCCATTTTTTTGTTATTGTCAAATAACTCCTCAGCCATCTCAAATAATACGGGAACATAAGCAAGGTCTTCTAAAATACGGTTTGTGATATGCTGGATACAATCCACTCGATTCAAATCAGCGCAACGAAATATAAACGGCCGTATACGTCTGATGGAGATCAGGGTTGAAAAACACTCGTCTATATAATCATCAAAAAAATAATCTTCAGGTAATCCCATACCCGCGGTAATCGCTATAAGTTGATTCATAGATATGGGCTTATTGCCTTGTAATATACGGCTGAGCGTCCCTGAATTTATGCCTGATGTCACAGCAAAGTGTGAATGTTTAATATGATTATCCTGTATGTACTGCATCAATCTTTCTCGAATTGAATTTGTACACTCCATCATTCACACCTCCACAAACGTACAAGTAATGGGTTGAATCCCCTGTACATAACTATACCAATTAAGAATCATTCATGGGTCCAAATATTATCCAGCACGTAAAAAAGCACCAAAGAGGCTGTACCTAAATTCGATTCGAAATTTAGACACAGCCTCGGCTTATTCAAATGGCTTCCAGCCATCCTCCCCTGACAGAACGAGTGACAACGCATACTCGGCTGCTTCTTCGTCCTTCAATATGTTGCACCAAGGCACACGCATATCTGCACGTCCGGCTCCTGGCCCGGCACTTTTATATTCGGCATAATTAACCGTGGTTTCCGCTTCGACCTTGTTCCAGTTATGCCAGCCTTCCTGTTTCACGTGCGCACCGAGCCAGCAGTTCAGGAAACAGACTTTGGAATGATTACGCCACGGCCTGCCCAGATACACCGATTGCGGAGGGGCATTACTGGTCAGATCACATTCGACAAACACATATCCGTAACGAACATCCTCTGGTGTAGAAGCCGCTGTAATCCAGCCATTCACATGTCCTTCTGCAACCTCCGCTTCCGTCAAGCGGCTCTTCGTGAAGATCTCACAACCCTTGAACACAACCGTAGCCGAGCCAAAAATAAAGTCGATATCCCCTTCGATATAACAATCCTCGAAGTACTGTCTTAACTTCCTGCGCTCGGCACCGTCACGAGGTCCGCCGAAATAACTGCGGTCCAGCGGTTGCTCAGGCAATGGTCCGGTAAAGATCGTATCCTGATGACCGATAAAACGGCATCCACGGAACACAGCACGATCCCCATCCACATAGACTGCTAGCGCCTGTCCTACCTCGCTACCTGGCCCAGCCGAATTCACGAAAGAGATGCCTTCCGCCTTGAAATCATCAGCCCCGATAAACGCTGTGTACGAATGGAATGTATGATACTGTGAACCGTCGGGAAACCGCTTGAGTGCATGGTCATCATAGGTGATGATCGTCTGCTCGGCGCCCTCACCAATCAGATGAATGCCCGGCTTATCCATGTGCAGCTTCTCAACATACACGCCTGCCTTCACTCGGATCGGAAGGCCTTGAGTACCATGATCTGGATGAGCATCCACTGCCGCCTGAATGGTTGTATAATCTCCTGATCCGTCAGAAGCAACCGTAATACAGGGAGTAGAGGATTCCATCACGAGATCCGCTGCCGAGCGTTGCTCCGTCATGGCAAACGCTCCATTTCCAGTGCGGCCAATAACAACGGAGCAACTCCCATAAAGGAATCGCTTACAATAGCCTCGCTGACATAGTAGCCGTACGAGCCATCACGATCCAGACTCAATCCTGCACCGTGGCAGATGCCATTCAACCGAACGCCTTCAGTGGTCTCCTCCATTAACTTGGACGTAAGCCCTTGCCACCCTTTTTCAGCCGCAGTTCTGAAGTGAGGTTCCAGATAACGCAAACGTACACCTTTCGCAATTGCATATACAAACATGCTTGAGCCTGAAGCCTCCAGATAGTTTCCTTTGCGGAACCCTTGATCCAGCACCTGGAACCATAGTCCGCTCTCCTGCTCTTGTACTCGTACCAAGGCGTTACACATCCGCTCAAAGATACCAATAATCGTACCCCGTTTAGGATGATTCAGCGGGAAATGTTCAACACTATCCACGATGGCCATGGCATACCAGCCCATAGCTCGGCTCCAGAAGTGCGGGGAACATCCGGTCAGGGAATCTGCCCAGATCTGCTCCTTCGATTCATCCCAGCCATGGTATAACAATCCGGTACGTGGATCACGTGTCTGGCGCTCGACCAGCAGAATTTGATGAGCTACTTCGTCAAATAACTCTGGACGCTGAAACGTCTTCGCATATTGGGAGAGAAAGGGAGAAGACATGTACAGTCCATCCAGCCACATCTGGAACGGATAGATTTTTTTGTGCCAGAAGCCACCCTCGGATGTGCGAGGCTGCCCTGCCAGTTGCGCAGCGAGCAGATGAGCAGCTTCTGCGTAGCGCCCATCCTTGGCATCATCCAATAACGCAAACAGGTTCTTCCCTTGATTAATCTGATCCAGATTATATTCCTCCAGGGAGTAGGTACCGATGGAGCCGTCTGGATGCACATACAGATCCATATGTCTTTTCATAAAATTGATATATTCCTGTTTGCCGTATTCTTCTCCTGTTCGTGCCATAGCCATTAACGTCATGCCTTCCACGTATGCCCATCGTCCTGAAGGGAATGCATGGAATCCGTCCTCGTTACATTGCTGCATAATTGTAGCTGCAATTCGCTCAGACCAGGATAACTGCGTCTGTACCTGCATCGCGTTACCTCCTAGTAGTTTGTATTGGTTCGAATACAATACCGTATATCGAATCTGTTACTAGCCACTGCTCTCATTCTACTCATTCGTTCTAAGCTATAATTTGAACTAAAGATGTTTACACGCTTACTCCAATGACAGAATAACCTTCCAATCGCTGTTATCACCAGATTTTTTTCAATTCCCTTTTATTAAAGGGAAAATCCGGTGATAAAGGCGAACGCTTCACTTTTTCAGGTTTTTTCTGTCCTCTCCGTTGGTGTGCAAAATAATAACTCAACATGGGATAGTTCTTCATTCAATTATACATTCACTTACTACTTTTAGAGCTGAACTAGCTTTCTATTAAAGCCGGCATTACTGCCGGCACGTTGCTGTTGAATTACGAAGATTCAGCTTCGGCTGGATGACAACCGGTACATCCACCCGCTCGTCACGAATCAGGGATACGATGAGCTCTGCCGCCTGAGCGGCCAGTTCATCCAGCGGTGGACCAATGGTGGTCAATGCCACTTCGGCATACTGCATATCCGGCAGATCGTCGTAACCGATAATCGAGATATCACGCGGCACGCTGTAGCCGGCTTCGAGCAACGCCCGAAGTGCTCCCCGTGTAACGAGGTTGTTCAAGCCGATAAATGCCGTGGGAGACTCCGCGCCAAACGTATAGTTCCGAATCGCGAAATATCCGTCTTCCCACGAAGAATGCGCAGGCAACACATCGTCCTCATTGAAAACCAGTCCTGTGCGCTGCAAGGCTTCCCGATAACCCTCCAGCTTGACATGCTGCGAGTTACCGATGAATCCAATTCGGCTGTGACCGAGGGATTTCAGATGCTCCACAGCCTTGTACAGACCCTCCTTACGGTCAATCTTGATGTAAGGAGAGTTCGGGGCTTCATCTGTACCGAGTACAAAACACGGCATGTTCAGGGTCGCAAACTTTTTCCAAAATGCATCCCGGTTGTCCAGCGCATAGTCCCACAGAATACAACCATCGACACGCAGCTGGCTGAACACGTCCACCCCGTCATCGGCAACAACCAGAATCATCTGATATCCTCGCTTCTTCAGCTCGGTATGCAGGCTACCCGAAATGTTGGAGAACAATGGATTGCTCAGTTCGTCCAGCACAAAACCGATGATATTGCTTCTGCCGGTGGAGAGTTGCCGGGCCAGCATATTTTTCCGGTATTGGTGTTTCTCCGCTACCGCGAGCACCTTCTGCTTGGTCGCCGGTTTAATCCGGGGATCATCATTCAGCGCTTTCGATACCGTGCTGTAGCTCACCCCCGCCAGTTTGGCAATATCTTTAATAGTAATCAAATTGAATCAACACCTCTCATATGCCTGAAACCTGTCTCTTATTTCTGTGCAGCTTTATAGCGATCGTATTGTGCTTGTCTGCCTGCGATCACCTGTTCAACATTCATGCTTTTGAGTGTCTCGATGTACTTGTCGAACTGATCGAGGCTTGCATCACCGCTAATAAACTTGAAGTTCATCTCTTCCACATACGTGGTGATGTCAGGCATCGACATGCTCTCTACGCTCGCTTCATCCGGCAAAGCATACACAAACGGGAACGGCTCACGCACATATTTCTCTAATTCTTTGTCCAGCTTCGCATGCCAAGGTGCAACGATCGAATCCGCTGAATCCGTGGACTGGATGTTTGGCAGGTTGACTGGGCCAATTCCGAGCTTTTGGATATATTCATTGTCTTTACCTTTATCCGTGAATTTCTTCACGCCATTCTCTTCTGTATACGTATCATCCTTGATGCCCCAAGTGTAATATGTCTGTGCTTCATCACTGACTGCATAATCCAGGAAGCGGAAAGCCAGTTCCGGATTTTTGCTATCTTTACTGATGCCGAAGATACCACTAACCGGTGTACGTCCGATGTAGAACTGATCTCCATGTGGCCCTTTTAATGGTAGAATACCTTTGATGATCGGCTCTTCGGGCTTGTAATCCTTGAAGAGCGGGCTGTAAACCATCGACATATACCAGCTGAAATTAAACGTCGCTCCCGTTACGTCTTGCGAGATCCGTGAAGTAACCTGGTCGCTTGTGGTACTCGCGTAGTCCACCCCCAGCAGACCTTCTTTGTACAGACCATTCAAGTAAGTCAGGTATTCCTTGTAAGCAGGCTCATAATAGCTAAAGTCTACTTTGCCTTGATCATCTGCATAGAAATTGTTCGATAGATCAAGTCCAAAGGCTGGGCCGAAGGCCATGGGCACAAACTTCGATTCCATCGACAATGGAATCTCATCGGCTTTGCCGTTGCCGTTCGGGTCATCTGTTTTAAATTTGCGCAGCATCGCTGTGAACTCATCCAGCGTAGTTGGTTCAGATAGTCCCAGCTTTTTGAGCCAACGCTCATTCACCATGAATACAGGCATGTAGTTACGCGTCAGCGTTTGTTGTGGAACATAATACATTTTACCATCTGGCGTGGTTAAACTGGCTTTCACGGATGGCGACTTTTCATATATTTTTTTGAGATTAACGCCATACTTCTCTACCAGGTCATTAATCGGGATGAACAGACCGCTGTTAATGTACTTCATTAATTGATCCTGATCCGGCAGGTACACGATATCCGGGAGCCCCGTGCCGGCAGCCAGCCTCGGATTGACCGCATCCGCATAGTTTTGAGGAGGGATCAGATCCCAATCTACTTTCACACCCGCATTACTCTCAATTTTCTTAACGATGGCTGCGGTGGACAGATCCACGTTGGTTGTCCATGCGTTCGTTGCCAGGACTGACAGCTTCGCATCCGGTTGATCCGTTACCGGCCCAGCGCCGGTATAATTGAAGGCTTTTTCTGTACTCTCAGGTGTTTTCCCCGCATCGGTTCCTGCACCCGTTCCCCCGCTACAACCCGCCAAACTGATCGCAAGTATCGCCGCAATTACACTTTTTCTTCCTGCCCCTTTGACTTTCATCCATCATTCCTCCTTGGTATGGACCTTTTTGAACTCCCTTGAATGACTTGCTTGAATGACTGTGGTGCTTGGTAATGCACTCTATCCTTTCACGGCTCCGAGGGTAATGCCCTTAACGAAGTACCGTTGGATAAACGGGTAGATCATCACGATCGGCAGAATGCTGACCACAATAGATACATAACGAACCTGCAGCGATGAAACCGCCAGTGCACCGGATGTCATCGTACCGCCCATCTTCTGCATAACTTCTGGCGAAGCCATGATCAGCACCCTTCGCAGGAACATCTGGAGCGGTTGCATATCCTGTTTGCCTAGATACAGTAAGGCTGAGAAAAAATTATTCCAGTGGAATACGGCGTAGTACAGCGTCAGCACGGCTAGTGTAGGCTTGATAATTGGAACGGCCAGACGATACAACATCGTCATCTCATTCGCTCCATCAATGCTTGCGCTTTCAAAAATTTCATTCGGAATGCCTTCGAAGGCTGAGCGACAGATCATCACGTTGAACGTAATTACCAGTACAGGCAGCACCATCACCCAGCGCGTATTGTACAGACCAAGCGATGTGATCAGCATGTAGACCGGAATGAGTCCACCTGAGAAATACATGGTGAAAGCGATAAAAAAGTTCAGCTTGCGCCGTAGAAAAAACTGCTGTCTCGACAAAGGAAATGCAGCCAGGCAAGTTGCTACAATGTTCAGCAACGTGCCTACAACGGTATACCAGACCGTGTTATAGAAGGACACCCACAGTTCCTTGTACTGCAGTACCATCTTATATCCTGAGAGAGTGAACCCCACAGGCCAGAGCACCACTTTTTGTTTATCGATGGCATCAACCGAGCTGAAGGAAATGCTGACCACGTACAGGAATGGATATAAGGTGACTACAACCGCCAGAATGGTCAGCAGGTAGACGAAGAGATAGAATAATCGGTCACTTCTCGATTTTTGCATACAGGCTCTCCTTTGGATCAGTGTGTGTTTTACCAGAGTGACATTTTGGTCAGGCGGCGAGTCAGAGTATTGGCTGCAAAAACAAGGATAAAGGTGATAATGGAGTTGAATAGTCCAATAGCTGTGGCGAATCCATAGTTCTGACCCTCGATCCCCATACGGTACACATAAGTAGACAGTACATCTGCCGTTTCATATGTGGCTCCGTTATAGAGCAGGTATACTTTCTCGAAACCTACGCTCATGATACCGCCGAGCGACAGTAGCAACAGAATAACAATGGTTGGTTTGATGCTTGGCAGGGTTAGATGCCACAATTCCTGGAATTTGTTCACACCGTCGATTTTGCCGGAGTCATACATCTCGGGGTCAATGCCCATAATGGCTGCGATGTAGATGATGGAGCTAAAACCAAAGCTCTGCCAGATGTCTGAACTTGTGAAAATGGTACGGAACCAGCTGGCATCCATCATGAAGTTTATTTTTTCCATACCGAGTCTTGCGATTAGAGTGTTGATGATACCGTCTGTTGGTGATAGGAAGTTGATAATAATGCCGGCCACCACAACGGTGGAGATAAAGTGAGGAAGATAAGTTACGGTTTGCGCGAAGCGTTTAAAGGTTCGATTCTTAATCTCTACGATGCAGACTGCAAATAGAATGGGGATGGAGAAACCGAACAAGAGTGGCAGAAAGGCCAGTAAAAAGGTATTACGCAATAGCCGCCAGAAGTAAATCGAGTTGACGAACTGCTCAAACCAGCGCAGCCCCACCCATTCGCCACTGAACATGCCTTGACCCGGTATAAAGTTGCGAAAGGCAAGCAATACACCCGGCATGGGCAGATACATGAAGATGAGATAATACAGAAAGATTGGTGAGAACATCAGCAACAAATACTTATCCCGCCGAATCAGACTGAACAGCGTGGACATGCGTTTTTTCAACGTAAACACTCCCCTTCATTCCAAAATTACAACGTTTGAATTTTTTGATAAAAAAAATCTGTTCCCTTGTAATACATCTGATATTAGGCTAACTACAATTTTGTAACGACCTATACTATACCGCATAATTACGAGAAAAATTGCATTTATTCAGTCTCGTTCATGCCTCAACTATACCTTTTCAAATCTTACATCCCCCATAATTACAACGTTGTAATTTTAATTTAAATGTATACGCTTTCATAAACTTTTTCTCATCTTAGCAGAGTCTTGAATGTTTAGCAACAACAAAATCAGGAATACCCTTTAATTTTTATAACGCCATGCCCCGAGGAGCAAACGTGAATATTGCATGGTACCCACATTGGAAAGCTATTGATACTTCCATAACAGTTCCAATACAATAAGTTGAGAAACGGAGGCGCGATATTTATCAGAGAGAAGGAATGGTTCAATGATCATTGATATAGAGCATGTGACTTGGAAAAGAGAATCCCTCACCCTGCTGAACGATGTCAGCTGGCGTGTAAACAAAGGCGAACACTGGGCGCTGCTTGGCCTGAACGGCTCTGGCAAAACAACGCTCCTCAATATGATTACCGGCTACCTGTGGCCTACGGAAGGCAACATCTCGGTACTCGGTCATGAATATGGCAGTGTAGACCTGAGGGAGCTTCGAAAGTCGATTGGCTGGGTGAGCTCCTCCTTGCAAGAGAAACTATACGCTTCTGACCGCACGCAATATGTCGTGATTAGTGGGAAACACGCTACGATCGGTCTGTACGACAAACTGGCAGACGAAGATTTGAATCAGGCAATGCACTGGATGCAAACGCTGGATTGCCAGCATCTGTGGGATCGTGAGTATCGCACTTGCTCGCAGGGGGAGAAGCAGAAATTGCTCATTGCCCGTGCCCTGATGGCGAATCCACAGCTGCTCATTTTGGATGAGCCTTGTAATGGGCTTGATCTATTTTCCAGAGAGCGTCTACTGGACAGCATCAGTGAACTGACAGCACGTTCAGACTCACCTTCGCTGATCTATGTAACGCATCATACCGAGGAAATTTTGCCCGTCTTCAGGCACAGCCTTTTACTCCGTCGGGGTGAAGTTTTTGGGTGTGGATTAACCGCTGATCTCATGACACAGGACGTATTAAGTGATTTCTTTGAAGCCCCAGTAGAAGTAGATCAGCATGGTGAACGAGTTTATGTACGGGCAGCAGCATCTAAAGGTTAAAAACACCCTACCAATGAAAAAGAGCACATCAAATATGGGCATAACAATAAGTAAAACCCAAAGACTTATCCACATGTGGATAGTTTTTGGGTTTTCTACTCCTATATATTGTGTTATCCACGGTTTTCTGTGTAAAACTTTCGCCAATCTGAGTATAACTTCGATTCTATGTTTGCCTCTTCCTTAGCCTACTTCCGTGCGGAGAGAAACAGAAAAAGCGGAATACGCCGTCTGCGCTGATACGTCTCTTCATTGACGAATTCTGCACGCTTAGGTGCTGATTCACGCAATTGCTCCACTCGGAATCCAGCTTCTTGCAGGGCCATGTAATACGATTCAATGGTACGGTGCATTTTTTGGACGGAACCCCCAAGCCACTGCTGCTCCCGATACCCCTCGACGAAGTATTGATCTACGATCCAATTGGTTCGTGTTCCGGAGGGTTGCAGCGTTGAAGTAATCACCGGGTGCTCTACCGAAAAAACAAAGGTTCCATCTTTTTTAAGTGCCCCATACACTTTACGAAAAAGGCTTTCAACATCCTCGATGTAGTGGATCGCCAGTCTTGAAATGGCAAGGTCATATGAATGTACAGGATACGTCCACTCTTCGAGATAAGATTGCTCAATCCGGGCATTCAATCCCTGAACGGACTTGCGGGCAGCCCGAACCATATTCGTTGAACCTTCAATACCTGTATAAGACAAGCCATTATACCTCTCGCCAAGTAGTTCTACCGCAAATTTTGCGTCTCCACAACCGAGATCGAGAATATGTTTACCCGTAACATCCCCGACCAACTCCAGCATAACCGGTCTCTCCAACGTATCATTGGCGTTATCCTGGCCTTGACGACGTTCCATATACGTCTCAAATACCTCATTATTATCGTAAAAATCAGAACCTCTTTCACTCATATCTGCACTGACCCCCATTCTATGAGTTATACACTAGTGTGGTTCACCCTGCTGCGGGCTATATTCTGTAAAAGTATACCGGATTCAAGCATCTCTCACCATAAAAAAAGCTGCTTGCCGGAGCCCACTCCGCAAACAGCCTTCTACTTTGGTTTGAGTTGTTTAATTCCTAGCCAAATCGCTCAGTTTTGTACCACTTGCTCTCGCGTTTACGAATCTTGTCCATCAGCAGATTGTAAAAGGCCCGGATCGAAATCAGAATAAAGAGCTGAGCATATGTGAAATAGGATACACATGCGTAGATAAAATTCCGGGTGTTGCTCTGCCCGATATCCGCTGCCAGTGCCAGATTGATCTGTAGAACATAGATGAAATACATCAGTGCCCAACCAATGACCAGGTAGACATATGCGTCCCCAGCAAACTGGAATGGAGAACTGACCTCCGGTTTGAATATTGCGATAACCTGATAAACAAGGTTCACCACAAAGATAATGTCCGACACAATAATAGCCAACATAAACCAGAAGTAACTGACCGCATAGTAGAGAACAAGCAATTTATTGCGCCAGCTGGAACGGTTGAACAGGTTATGAATGTTATCCAGAACCACCTGGTAGTTCCCCTTGGCCCAGCGTTCACGCTGTTTCATGTATACACCAAGCTGCTCTGGCTCCTGCTGATATGCTTCCGCTTGCGGCGCTAGGGCCACCAACTGACCCCGGTTCATAATTTCAAACGACAATGCCGTATCTTCCGTAATGGCGGTCACATCCCAGCCGCCGATTTCCCGGATTAGGCTTGTCTTAATAATATAATTCGTGCCCGGAATGGTCCCCAGCTTGAACAGCTCCCACAGCCCGGTGTGGTAGACACGCTGAGACGTTATAATTTCGAGATTAATACATTTGGAGAGGAAGTTCTGCCCACGGTTACGCGCTTTGTTTCGGCCAAATACAACCCCGTACTGTTCAGGATTCTCCAGTGATTTTTGTGCGAGGAACATCAGTGAATTTCGCTCTGGAGCAGCGTCTGCGTCAAATATACAGATCCAATCGCCGGTGGCCAGTTCCAGTCCGTCGTTCAGTGCACCGGATTTTCCACCCGTACCTTTGCGTTCAAGTACCGTGACGTTACGGTGCACATAACTGGTCTGTCCAAGGAACGATTTTAACCGATCGGCTGTGTCATCTGTGCAATTATCTGCAATGACAATCACCTGCACCTTATCCTCAGGATAGTTCAGTCGCAAAATATGCTCCACTGTTGCCACGATGACCAGACCTTCGTTATGAGCAGGTACCATAACCGTGACGTTCGGATAATGATCCATATTTTCCGGAATCTGAATGCCCTTCTTCTCCTGCTTGTGGATAAAACGAATAGCCCCGGCCATAATGACGATCGATTCGAACACAGCGATCCAAATACTGAATATCGACAAGATCAGAATGAAATCAGCCATCCGTTTTCCTCCGATCATACCTTCGAATTACCCTAGAGCGAAATCGGAGCGTGGCAATCGTTAATCCGATGGTAAACACCACAAAAATACAACTGACGGCAATACAGATCGGGATAAACCAGGACATATAATCCATAAGCCTCGCTCCTTTCGGTTAAATATATTCCCCGATTAAATCCGTCTCCGTGTTTCGTTCCAACGCGGCAAGGACAGCGTCCAGATTGTCATACTTGCTGAATTGTTCCTTCTGAAAAACCAGTGCGCCTGATTTGATAATGGTCTGGAGCTGGTTCCCCTTTTTATCGAGCACATCCATATCCATAATATTTTTTTTAATCCGGCGGGTTAACATCGGTAAGTAATCCACATTGACCATCGGACACAAAATGACAAATCGTCCGCGGTCCACAAAAAATTTGTGATCCTCGTATCGAATTTGTTTCTGAATCGACTGTGAGATCTCAAGCAGGAATTGGGAATACCGAACTGAACCAAGTGACTCCTGCACAAGCGGCAGAAATTCAATCTTAAACATGGCGATGCTGAACCCATAGCAGTCTGAATAACGTCTGGCAAGGTTGCTCTGTTTAACCAATGTATCTCCAAGTGCTTCCTTATTGCCCAGCGTTGTATCCAGATCGATCTCTGGATTGTGATCCTTCATCTGCTCCAGACGTTCAATCACCCGTGCACTACGCACAAGTCTTCTTTTGATATAAGCAGCGATTGCCGTGTTCGCCGGAATAAGTAGCCACCAGGAGAACACGAGCGCATTGGGTTCTGCGAAAGTCACGAGCCACACAAAATAAGTGACCAAGTATATAAATATCAGTACGACGGATACACCAACAGGAAGCAAAAGCCCCGCGGCTAGCGCCCCTAGTGACGCTATGCTAAGTACAACATCCAGCTTGGTGTAACTTTGATTCATGTACAAGTGGAGATATACAAAGAACTGCTGTACGATGGCGAGACTAATCAAGATTGCGTAACCCCAGGCCAGACGCTGGGTAGGTGCGTTATTTCTCATAGTCCTCCTTCTCTGCATCGAATTTCAGAATGACTCGGTGCCAACACCTCTTTTTTTATCAACCGAAAATTCAACAAAAACCGACAATTAAAGACAATAATATAGTAACATATAATCTTGGATTATATAAATAAAAATTTACTTTTTAAGAAAATTATATAAATAAGTTTCGCCAAGCAACGGAAACAAGTTATCAAACAGGTGGGTGTTTCCGTCAAATACGTAACCGCCCGGATATCGTGTGTCTTGCCCTCGCAGTGTGATCATATGTTGATACAGCTGCTTTGCCCAATTTGGATCACCTGAGCGAACAGCAAGCAGGATGGATAGACCATATACCGCTGCCGATTCATAATCTACGGCTGGTTTCTGTGTTCTACGATCATACTGTCCGGGGAGCTTACCCCGAGTGCCGAACTCTTTTTTTAGAAAAGCAATCAGCTTGTCGGGTTTGTGCCCCATCTCCATCACATGATTGGCAACGATGAGCTGATCAATCAGATTGACTTTCTCATCGTAGGTGTAAGCCTTGGTATTGACATTCATGCTCTTCGGATAGAATAATCCATCGTCAGGCATTTTATGCAGTATATCCTCGTACCTGCTGTAAACGTCCGGACCCAGCATCTGATGGTCTCTCATCGCTTGCAAGGCGAGCAAATCCACATAGACCAGACTTAAGGTGTCCGTGGAATGTCCACTTTTGAAATCATAAAAATCAACCAGATACCCCTGTTGCTCGGTTCGCTGCGTTAATGTTCGGGAAAGGGCTGATGCGGTCGCCAGTTTGTCTGCTCTGCCTTGTTTCCACTTGTCTGCTGCTTGCAACAGAGCCCCCATAATCCGCAGATCGTCACCTAACGCGTTGGTTGCTACATGGGATTTCCCTTGAGGATTAAGCTTCCAGGCGATATAGATGTCGGGCCTGATCACATAGTATGTCTGGAGCTGCTTGTAGGCCTGCTCGAACATAACTTCGTTATCACTTGCCAAAGCATACTGCATCCACAATCCAAGCGACTCCGACAGTGCCTCTCGGCCAGCAACGATGTCTGCTCTCTCCGACGCCGCTTCCTGCAAATAGGTTGCAAGTATGCCATTAGGATTCGTCATATGTTCCTTAACAAAGGCGACTGTAGGGGACACCTTCTCCATCACAAACCGCTCCCTCCATAGCAGTACAATCGCTACAGATACAACAACCGCAAGTAATATGTACCATGACCGCTTTTTTCGGAAAATAAACTTCACACCATTCCTCCTGACGGGAATATATGACGGAGCAACTGAGCCACTTCTTACATTTTTGGAAGTAGGCCTTATCCACAGTGTGCGCTTAATCATGGATATCCATGTATGGGCGGCGACCGCCCTTTTTAACAAATTTCCAATCGACCTCAATGTTATGTCTCATCTTCCGCAGCAACTGGATTGCTGTCTCAATCTCTTCCTGTGTCAGACCATCCAACGTTACCTGATCTGAATGCACACCTTCTTTGCGAATGAACTGCCATGCTTCAAGCCCAGCCTCGGTTGGATACAGCACCTTATTCTTCTTATTACCCAATGCCGGCTGTTTGACAATGAATCCGTCAGATTCCAGTTTACTAATCGCTCTTGCTGCCGTTGTACGATCCACCTTGATCAGTTCAGCCAGCTGGTTCGGAATGATGCCAGGGTTCTCGCAAATGCGGTACAAGTACAAATATTGTCCACGGGACAAGTTCAAATGCTGAAACTCCACATTGCTGATGGAATCCAGACAGCGGGCAATCATGCCAATCTCGCGCAACACTTCTCTTGGCTCGTTCAGTTCATGTACTTCCTGCGATTCATCGTTCGGCTGAGTCGGTTCGTTGGCCAATTTAGGTTCTTTCGGTTCTGTCACAGAGTTCACACTCCTATAAAATTGTTGCATTCGCAACATAATTGATGATATAACTACACTAGTTCAGTGTATCACTTTCAATTCCATTCCGATATTCCATCCGACTAGGTAAAGGAGAACGATTCATGAATATAACTGTTGTTGAAGCAAACACCCCGGAACTGCTTGATGCGTGCTTTGCCATTCGTATGGCCATTTTCGTGGAAGAGCAAGGCGTACCTGCCTCCGATGAATTCGATGCCTTTGATGCGCTAGGTACAGAAGCACGCCATATCCTGCTCTATGTGGATGGTGTACCTGCCGCCTCCTCCAGACTACGCATCGTAGAGCAAGTAGCCAAGCTGGAACGCATCTGCGTGATGCTGGATTACCGCAAGCATGGTCTGGGCCGTGTATTAATTAACAAGCTGGAGGAGATGGCCAGAAAGGACGGATTAGAGAAAGCCAAGTTGCACGCACAGGTTCAAGCCTCCGGCTTCTATGAACGTCTTGGCTATGCTCCGGCTTCCGACGAATTCATGGAGGATGGCATTCCCCATCTGCTGATGACAAAAAAGCTGAACTAAGAGACATGATCTCTCCGTTCGAAATTAGCTTGCAACTCAAAGAAAACGCCTCTATCTTCACTTCGTCAGTGAGTACATAGAGGCGTTTGTTGTGTTTTTTATCCCAAAGCCAGACGGCTGGCATCTGGTTTTGCAGCTGTTTTTACATCTGCTTCAGCTTCCGCATTTTTCATCTGCTTGCTACGTAGCTGTCCGCAGGCCGCATCGATGTCTGTACCATGCTCCATACGTACCGTAGAGTTGATGTTGTTCTTCTTCAGCGTATCATAGAATCCCAGAATACTCTCTTCCGTACTGCGCTGGTACTGGCTATGCTCATCCACCGGATTGTACGGAATCAGATTCACACTGACCATGCTCTTACGACTGGACAGCAGTTCTGCGAGTTCAGCCGCATGTTCGCGCTGATCATTCACATCCCGAAGCAAAATGTATTCAAACATGATGCGTTTGTTTGTTTTCTCCAAATAATAATCCACCGCATCCATCAATTGTTCAATCGGGAATGCCCGGTTGATCTTCATGATATGTGTACGTAGCTCATTATTCGGCGCATGCAGTGAGATCGCAAGGTTCACCTGCAGACTGCTGTCTGCAAATTCCTTGATTTTATCCGGCAATCCGCTTGTGGACACCGTGATTCGCTTCGCTGCGAGAGCTAACCCTTTTCGATCCTTGATCACTTCGATAAAGTTGCTCATATGTTCAAAGTTATCAAATGGTTCACCAATGCCCATTACCACAACGTTTGTGACGCGCTCGCCTTGACCAACTGCATCCAGATGCCGCTGTACATGCATGATCTGTTCTACAATCTCTCCTGCGGAGAGATCACGGCTCTTCTTGATCAGCCCGCTGGCACAGAAGCTACAGCCAATATTACATCCGACCTGTGTAGTAACACAGACAGTTAAGCCATATTTTTGCCGCATGAGCACCGTCTCGATCAGGTTGCCATCCTGCAACCGGAGCAGGAATTTCACCGTACCGTCTGCTGACTCCTGCTTCACATGTTCACTCATTGAATTCAAGGTGAAATGCTCAGAGAGCACATCCAAACATTCCTGACGAACATCGGACATGTCGTTAAAATCATGAACCCGCTCCTGGTATAACCACTCCCAGATGCGAGAAGCACGGGATTTCTTCTGCCCATGCTCGGGCAGCCAGGTACGTAATTGCTCTAATGTTAATCCATATATGGATGATTTAATCATGGTATAAACCTCTTTTCGCAAAAAACATATGGCTCATCGGTCGTCTTACCCAAAAAACCTCTACTCTGTATTGTCCCAAAATTAACAAGGGAACACAAGGGCTTTTGCATTTCTTCCAAGAGGTTTTATGCTTGGTAAATCTGCGCAGACGACCTAGAAGTGAATAATGCCAGACGTATGCAACAGAACGAGCAGAACCAGAACAGGTGCGACATAACGAAGCATAAAGAGCCAGATGCGGAACCAGCCGGAGCTCAGACCAGCTGCTTCAGCAGCCGTTTTCCAGAAGTATCCCGCAAAGATTGTAACTAACAATCCACCTACAGGTAACAGAATGTTGGATGCCATAAAGTCCATCCAGTCGAACACACTCTTCGATCCGATCTTCCACTCTGGGAACAGTCCGAGCGACAGCACGGAAGGTAGCCCTACGATGAAAACAGCGAGAGAGATGACCCACACGGCACGGTTACGACTCCAGGAAAGACGCTCCATGAAGTATTTTACGGGAACCTCAAGCAGTGAAACTGCTGATGTCAACGCTGCGATTGCCAGCAAAACAAAGAATAATCCGGCAAACAGGAATCCTAGCGGCATTGCCGAGAATGCTGCAGGTAGCGCAATGAAGATCAGGGACGGCCCTTGGTCTGGTGCAATGCCAAAAGAGAACGTCGTCGGGAAGATGATCAGTCCCGCGATAAAGGCATAGAGCAAGTCGCCCGCACCAACAGCAACTGTTGCCGCACCCAGGGATTGGCTTTTATCCACATACGAACCATACGTTACGAGGATACCCATACCCAGCGACAGCGAGAAAAAGGCATGTCCGAGCGCAACCAATGCCGACTCCGTTGTAAGCTGGGAGAAGTCCGGATTCAAGAAAAAGGAAACTCCAGCACCTGCCCCTGGCAGCGTAACGGCACGAATCATCAACACAATTAACAGAACCAGCATGGCTGGAATTAGAATTTTGTTAAACTTCTCAATTCCGTTCGATACACCCTTCGCTACAATCCAGCCTGTGATCAGGACAGAAACCAACTGCCATACAATCGGCATATAACCACCGACAAAACTGCCGAATTGTGCGCCATAATCCGGATTATTAAACAACGTGCCACTGAACGAAGTTACAGCATATTGTAATGTCCATCCTGCGATGATGACGTAGAAGGACAGAATGATAAAAGGCGTTAATACTTGCAGTAAACCAGCCGCTAACCAACCTTTATGTCCACCTGCTTTAATAAAAGCAGTTGCTGCGCTCCCCCGTCCACTTCGTCCAATAGCAAGTTCGGCAAGCAAGACAGGCAAACCAATCAGCAAAAGACAGATAATAAAGAGCAGGAAGAAAGCTGCTCCCCCATTTTCGCCCGTAATATAAGGGAATTTCCACATGTTACCGAGACCTACGGAACTACCGATGGCCGCCAGAATAAAACCGGCACGCGAGAAGCGTTCCCCTTTGCCAGCGTTGTTTGGGTCTAGATCAGACTTACTCAAATTCATTGTATCTACTCCATCACTTTAAAGTTTTCCCGTAATTATATACTAGTCCGCGTTTCAGGTCATGCAAAAATCAGTATTTGTCGAAAATTCACCAAATTGGAGATGATTTCAGGATGAATTCAGTATGGGAAAATAACCTGAAACTTAACCATCACCCATCAACAATGAACCCTTAGTTAACTTGGGAAAAAACAAAAAAAGATGTTTCAGACAGCTCTTGGCATAGCCTCTGAAACATCCCCTTTTTGAAAGATGGTCTATATATCGCAGGGTATTGTCCCGCATATGTGTATTGTTTTCGCTCGATGCTGTCTAGATTTTGATCTCTAGCAACTCATATTTGATTACACCCATTGGAGCATTGACATGAATCACACTTCCTACTTCTTTGCCCATCAGCTCTTTGCCTAATGGACTCTCATAAGAAATTTTGCTGTTGGATACATCCGCTTCCGCTGGACCGACCAGCTGATACTCGATCTTTTCAGCAAACTCAAGGTCGTTCAATATCACTGTTGAACCAATACTTACTTTATTGGAATCCATATTATCTGAGCTGATGACTCTTGCTTTGGTTAACATCTTTTCCAGAATCAGAATGCGGGTCTCCATAAATGCCTGATCATCTTTGGCTGAATGATACTCGCTGTTCTCCTTCAGGTCCCCGTAACTGATCGCAAGCTTCAGTCGTTCTGCCAGTTCCTTGCGCTTCACCGTTTTCAGTTCCTTCAGTTCTTCCTCCAGCTTTTCCAAACCTTCCTGTGTCAAAATCACTTCATCATTAGCCATGTTTTCCATCTCCTAATCCTGCTATCTATCTCTATTCTAACCTATTTCCACTCCAAACGGTTAACATACCCCGGAAAAAGAAACCAAACTATCATTTATCATATAACGTGCGCAAAATATATATGTGTACCCTATTTCCACTATGAGTATCATTAGAATTGTACCGGTACAATCATAATAAACTTGTGTGTGCATTTCAGATGCTCACTTATACAATGAATTCAGGGCAGTAGCGTTCGAGGCATTTCCCCTGCAGCCCATGATATGAATTGAGGTGATCGAGATGAATGTTACATTGACTCTAGCTGAAATAAACGCTTATCTGAAACGGATAGGCCTGGATACGATCAAGAAACCCACTTTAGAATTCCTTGCCGAGATGCAACAGGCACATATCCATCATCTATCTTGGCAAACGGTCGATATTTTTGCAGGTAGACCTGCGGGCATCGATCTGCAAGAATCCGTGCAGTTGATCCTGCAAGGACGCAGTGGCTACTGTTTCCATTTGAACGGCGCATTCAGTGTTTTACTTCATTCCCTGGGATATACGGTGCACTGGCACCGCGCGGGCGTTCAGCCGCATGGAGAACAGCCACGTGTGAACTCGTTCCATCTCGGTCTGTCCGTCTCTTTGCCAGATGCGGACCCGAATGTGGAACGTTGGATTGTAGATGTCGGTCTGGGAGGCATGCCTTTTGATCCGCTCCCTCTCCGTTACGGAGCCTATGGACCCGCACCGTTTACGTATACATTGATGCCTTCTTCCGTTGTTACTGGTGGATGGAGGCTTGAATACGAGCCTAACGGACCAAGCATGGGAGTGGATTATGATCCCGAGGAGCTTACCCGTCTGGAAGAGTTTATTCCCAAGCATGAATTCTACAGCCAATCCGTGGATTCACCCTGGCATAACGCATTTCTGCTCCGTCAGAGAGATACAGCCCACAGCTATGAGCTTAGGGGATGCGTGCTTCGAACGCATGGAATCGAAGGCATTAGCAAGACAGAAATTCGAAATTACAATGAGTGGAAAGACATACTAACCAAGCTTTTCTATGAACCGTTAGTGATTTATACGGAACAAGAGCGTAGGGAGATGTGGGAACGGATACAGATTGCGCATGAAGAATGGAAAAAAACACAACTAGCCTGATCCATTGGAGAAAAACGCGAGATAAGGATAAATATAGAGGAAAGCCTGTCATCCATGCCGAATACAACGTCAGGTGATAAATGATGATAACTATACAAGTACTGCAAGTGCCCTCCGTTGTACCTGAACCATATTGGGATCTTTTTCTGTCATTCGTTTCTGAAGAGCGGCGGGCACAGGCTTCACGCTTCATGCATCAAGCAGATGCATATCGGTCAGTGCTAGGTGAAGTGCTGACCCGTGTGAAGTTAAGCAAATTGACCGGCCTGGGACATAGAGAGATTACGTTTACCCGTAACAAATATGGAAAACCCGCCCTTACTCACGAAGCTGATGTACAATTTAATGTCTCGCACTCCGGCGATTGGATTGCACTGATTGCTGGAGGTAAAGATGAACTCGGTGTCGATGTGGAGAAAATAGCACCGATTGACCTGCAGATCGCAGAGCGTTTCTTCTCGCCACAAGAGAATACGTATCTGGCAGCACAGCCTGCCGATCAACAGCTGCATACCTTCTATCGCCTGTGGACGCTAAAGGAGAGCTACATTAAAGCTATAGGCACAGGTCTGTCGCTACCGCTGGATTCTTTTGCTATTCTCCCAAGCCAGTATGTACAAGGGCAACAGGTTGGCGATCTTTGTTGGTGTTGCACGCAAACTGGGCACGCAGAGTTAACAGGAAAGCTGCAGCAAAAAGGGGAGCAACTGAGCAGCGATGCAGAAGGTGATCAGAACATACGCGTCATGCCCCATCGTTTCTACAGCCAGCCTCTGGATGCAAAGCATATGCTGGCTGCCTGCACCGCCGATGGTGAACTGCCAATGAGACCGGAAGTTGTGACGTTGGATCAGATGTATACCAAGCTAGTGGAAGACGCTAACGCTGGGAGATGATGTGTTTGTGTTTATGATTATGCCAGCCCAGTTGGGAGAGGGGATTGAAGCAAAGTACAGGGCCTCCCCCCAAGAAACTCTGCAAGTAACGTATTTGAGCGCGGGCGGTGTAGTCATAGTCATTACTAGTCCTTCCGCTTCAAATGGAACCGTTAGGCTTCCATAGAACGGGACTCTTTGGTCCTCCCAAAGAACCGAGAATACATAAAGAAAAGGACAACGACAAAAATGAGAACGAAAACTAAAAATTCAATCTTGTAGCCAAAGCGATAGAAAGACGTACCTGCTATTGGCCCAATTGTCATCCAGACATAGCGGAAAAAGTTGTAGACTCCCGTTGCACTTGCTCGATGATTCGGCATTTCATCGGCCAGTATCGTAATCTGAACGGGCAGCGATAATCCAAGAGTCAAACCAAATATGGCTAAACTTATCGCCAGTATGGAAATCGACAGTGACGCTGTCACTACGAACAACAGTATGGACATCATATTAAAGACCGCTAACAACAACAGCAACTTTTTGGCTTCGACATACTCCTGCAGACGTCCGCCAATCATGCTTCCGATGACGATACAGACCGATATAGGCATAAACAGCCAACCCATGCCGCTTGGCGTCAGGTCATATCCCTCGATCAAAATATTCGGAAGCAGCACAAGTAACGTATAGAAGACTGCGTACTGTACAGAACCTAGTACAACAATTGCCAGTCCGATGCGGTGATTTAGTACCGCGGTCATCTGCCGAAGCCGAAATTGTCCCCCATTAACACGGGGCGTCCATGTCTCCGGCAAACCCACAAACAAAATGAGCCAAAACGATAAACTCACTGCAAACAGAAGCCAAAATAAATGATCCACGCCGTAATGTTGTCCTACAATGCCCCCTACGACTGGCCCCAGACCAGGCCCGAGTGCAACCAGCATTTGATAGATCCCCATAGATCGTCCCCGTTTTTTTCCTTCAAACAAATCTCCGATGATGGTAATGGCTGCTACCGAACCAACAGCAACTCCAATAGCCTGCAACGCTCGAAATATAATTAATTGTGTGACCGTATCAGATAGTGCTACGCCAATCGTGGCACATACATAGAACATAAATCCGATCAACAACATTTTACGCCTTCCATATCGATCCAGTAACGGACCGTAAACGAGCTGCATACAAGCAAAAAATATCGGATAAATGGCAATTGATAAATTAACAGCGTCTTGAGAGGTTTGAAGCTTATTTGCTAATTCTGGCAACAACGGCGAGTAGAGGGTTTGTGTGAATGGACCAAAAAACGCTGCCAGAGAAACCAAATAAACCAATAACGTCCTGCGCATCTTTCCACCTCCATAATCTCTATTTACAACGCTAAGCATACAAAATATACTTACAAAAGATAAGTACACACTTTTTCGTGCAAAACTTACCAGAAGGGAAGTGTCGTTAGAGAATGTCTGCTATTCAATATGAATTCAATGGCAAGCAGTACCAGTGTCCAATTGAGCTTTCAGTCTCTCTCTTCTCTGGAAAATGGAAAACAACAATAATATGCAAACTAATGGATGGCACAAAGCGATACGGGGAATTGAAGAAGCTCATTGACGGGATTAACCACAAGATGCTTGCTGAACAACTTCGTGAGCTTGAACAGGCAGGAATTGTTAACCGCAAAGTCTATCCTGTCGTGCCACCCAAAGTAGAATATGCTTTAACGGAACTGGGTGAACAATTAACGCCAGCCGTCCGTCTTCTACAGCAGTGGGGCAGTCAGTTCGCAACAGAACTCCCTCTGGAGTCCCCTGCTCCAATCTCTGTTCCCTTATCAGCGGATCGCTAGACCATCCCTAGTCTCCTCCGTAAGCTGTAAGCGTACATCCAAAAAGGCAGCCTTATGCATGATGAACATGCGGGGCTGCCTTTTTCAGCTTACTTACTACTTTGTAAGTATTGAACTAAAAAGTGCGTACTTACTTTTATAAAGTTAGTTGACTATGATGTAAGGGCGAACACAACTTCCGCAGAATGGAGAGATAACTATGAAAACGTTAATTATTGTCGCTCATCCCGATCTGGCCTCATCACGGATTAATCAGGCTTGGGTACAAGAATTACAGCAGCATGATCATATTACCGTGCACGACTTATACCGCCAGTACCCCAAAGGAACGATCAATGAAAGCCATGAACAGTTGCTACTAGAGCAGCATGAACGCATCATCTTCCAATTCCCGTTGTATTGGTATAGTAGCCCGCCACTTCTGAAGTGGTGGTTCGACACCGTGCTTCAAGCCGGATTTGCCTATGGGCCTGACGGGGGCAAGCTGCAAGGAAAACAGATAGGCGCAGCCGTTTCGACTTTTGGTACAGCTGAATCTTATCAGTCAGCCGGAACCAACCGCTTCACGATTGAAGAGCTATTACGGCCTCTGGAGGCACTGGCACGTTATGTTGGAGCAGACTACCTACCTCCATATTCACTTCATGATGTATCTCATGTAACCGATGAGCAGTTGGAGCATAGCCAATCACAGTATCTCCTGTATGTAAACGCTCCTGCGGAGCAAACCGAAGTTCAATAATTCGGCTCTTGATGTCCTCTTCGGTCCAGCTTTCTCGACGGTAATAACCGCCCGCAAGCCGAACAACTCAAAGAGGGCTGCTCAGGTCTATTGTATTGACCTGACGCAGCCCTTTAAGTTACCAACGCAACACAATCAAACCAGACACAATCTTATAGCTCGGCTCACTGCTGAGCAGTGCTTCTAGTCGCGGCTCCGCAGTTTGCTGAGCAGACGAAGAATCTCGATGTAAAGCCAAACTAGCGTGACCATCAACCCGAAGGCACCGTACCACTCCATATACTTGGGTGCCCCTTGTTCTGCACCACCTTCAATAAAATCGAAATCCAGTACCAGATTAAGCGCGGCAACAATGACAATCACAACCGAGATGCCAATACCAATCAGGCTGTTCTCATGAAGATATGGAACCGTGATGCCGAACAGACCGAGCACAAAGCTAAGCAAATACATAATCATGATACCGCCCGTTGCAGCCACTACGCCTAACTTGAAGTTCTCTGTTGCTTTGATTAACCGCGTTTTATAGGCTGTTAACAGGGCAACAAACACCGCCATGGTTAGCAAGGCAGCTTGTAACGTAATTCCGTTGTACAAGGACTCATAACTTGCCGAAAGTGCACCCAGGAACATCCCCTCTGCTACCGCATAGATCGGTACAAGATATGGAGATACCACCGGTTTAAACGAAATAATTAGCGCCAAAATAAAACCGACAATTAACCCGCCATATGCAAGCGGCATCACTTCTTGTCCTTTGAAAAACATCATCCAGGTTGCAAATGCACTGCCCAGCAAAATGATCAACGTGATGAACGCTTTGTTCACCGTGCCGTTAATCGTCATGTAGTTCTGGTACCGATCCCCTCCATATCCTCTGTTCTCAAACGTGCTGTCCTTAAGTGTAGGATTACCGCTACGACCGATCAACACAATCACCTCTTCTTATGTATTGGGTAAATCTGTGAAACCCATTTTCTAGTGCTACTTCCTTGAAAAGTGAACTTTTTAGCTTCTATATTTGTTACGTAGAACTATATTTGCAAAGGGAATGGAGTTGGATGCAATCCATGGATCACATCCTGTCCACCTGCACACGAACCTAGGACATATGTCCTAAATGCATTCAAGCTTACTTTCTTGCTTGTGCACCTTAAATAAACTTGTTTACTTACTTATATAGAACTTTGTCTACATTATACTTCGCCCGCATCGTGTTAATGATATAGGTCTCATAAATTTCACGATCCATTGGATCTTCTACCAAACAAACTTCAATCTTTGTGACTTCGTCGCGGTGATTCTTCATTGGAGATACTGTATCTTCAAAATGCTTTTTGATTCGCGGTCTTAATTTTCGCGCTTTCCCGACAAATAACAACTCACCTGCGGCATTATAAAACATGTAAATTCCGCCTTGCTCCCGCGTAATCAGGTGAAAATCAGTAAATCCATAAATGTGGCTTAACTGCGGATTTTCCTGCTTGGTAATGGTCACATCTGGTGTAGGAACCGTAATCTGAATCATCCATTTCACTTCCTTATATTCTATAGAAATACATCCTAACACATATCATAATCCGACACCATTTCGAGTTAAAAGAAGTACATTTCACGGAATTTTCGCTTTTGCGACAAATATTTCAAAAAAAAGGTTAACTTCCCTGATTCAAAGTGGTACTATAGGGGTATGAGGAAGAATTTGGGCACTAAGACATATGTCTTTGTATCCACGCTCGTTTTATAGAGCCTACCATGTTTCATCTTTTTCATACTGAATTCGGTGACGTGCACACGAGAAGAGTACAGTTAGTAAGAACCGTAGCTTTGAAGTAGATTGTAGAATCACCATCTTTACGAAAACCTATTGCAGCAAGCATTGAGTGGCAATAATTAGCCTTTTAAGATTTCTTTTTATTACAGCATCAAGTTTATCATCTAGAATTAGAATAATATAGACAAAGCATATAGCATAGGAAGTTGATCCACTTAGAATTATATAGACAGGTATTTCTAGAGACTAGTCAGAACATTCAACTGTAGCTAGAACAGAATAGTATTACACCCTTAGAATTGAACAGGCTTCACCTCCAGCCCGGCATATGAGCCAGGGCTTTTTCCCGTTGTGCGTACAACTCAGGCCACCTTAGCTACGAAACAAAGGTATCGTGGTTCTTTCTGCTGGGTTTATAATATGGCAAGATACCAGTAGAGGGAGTGATGGGATGTATTCCGATCTGCAATTGACGGAGGACCGCCCTGTATATATACAAGTCAAAGATTATTTGAAACGATTAATGTTAAAAGGCGGTTTGCAATCCAATCAGAAACTGCCTTCAACCCGTGAGCTGAGCACGTTGATGAAGGTAAGCCGAAGCACCATTCTGCTCGCCTACGCAGAGCTTGAAGAAGAAGGGTTGATCTATGCGCTCAAAGGAAAGGGTAATTACGTCAGCACACTTATTGAGACGCAGCAGACCAATGCAATCCATTGGCAACTAGACTGGACGGCGGAGGTTAGCGATTATGCAATCCAGGCAGAGCAATATGATCTGATGAAACATGGCTCAGGAGCCGAGCGCGGCGAAATTTCCTTTACCAGCATTGCGCCGGATGAAAAACTGTTTGATCTTCAAAATGTGAAACGGGCCTTCCTGGATCGCATGTCACTTGAAGGAGAAGTTTTACTTAATTACGGCTACGCGCAAGGATATAAACCGCTCATGAATTATTTGATGAACTACATGGAAAACAAAGGGGTCGACCTTACGGGTAAGGATATTTTGATTACGAACGGGTTTACGGAGGGATTTGACCTGGTCCTTGGGGCATTGCGCAAGAAGAGCGGTAAAGCACTCTGTGAGAATCCTACACATCACACGGCGATCAAAAACCTGAAGTTGCACCAGTTTCAACTAACCGGTATCGATATGGAACCGGATGGCCTGGATCTGAAGCAGCTAGAGCAACAACTGGCTGGAAATGCATATGATCTGGCATATCTTGTGCCCTCGTATCACAATCCGACTGGAATCGTGACTTCGCCTGCAAAACGAACTGAAATTATACGTCTAATGAACGAATATCAAGTTCCGATCATTGAGGATGGATTTAACGAAGAGCTTCGTTATTCCGGCTCCCATGTCTCACCCTTGATCGCCAGTATGGGTAAGGGTAACGGCCTTCTCTATCTCGGCAGCTTCTCCAAAGTATTGTTCCCCGGACTGCGTGTGGGCTGGATTATCGCGGATGCTACCTTGATCGATTATCTGGAAAGCATGAAGCGGGCGCGCAGTATTCATACGTCTACTCTGGATCAGTCCCTGTTATATCAATATTTGAGCAACGGCAATTTTGAAAAATACCTAAAACGGGCTCGTACAGAGTACAAGCGAAAATATGAACTCGCTGTGCATTGTCTCAAACGGCATCTGCCGATGTGTCAAATATCCGGAGCAGGCGGTTTGCATCTGTTTGTGCAATTTCCAACAGAGGTACGAACAAGAGAGTTGCTAGCTGCCTGTAAAGTAAACGGGGTAACCTTTACTCCCGGAGATACCTTTTATCTGGAGCCCGGTCAAGGGCTCCACACCATGCGGCTTGGATTCTCCAGAGTCAGTGACGAGAACATCCGCAAAGGCATCCGTATAATCGGGGAAACGGTTGCGAGCATGATGAATTGATTTAATAACATTAAGGAGGATTTTCACATGAGAGTCGGCGTTATTATGGGCGGTACATCTTCAGAGCGGGATATATCCCTGCTCACCGGACAGGAGATGATTGCGAATCTGGACAGAAGTAAATACGAGGTCGTACCGATTGAGCTGAATTCCAAACGGGATTTGATCGACAAATCGGATGGAATCGATGTAGCCTTGCTTGCCCTGCACGGAAAATACGGGGAAGATGGTACGGTGCAAGGCACGCTTGAATCCCTAGGCATTCCCTATACAGGTTGCGGCGTACTTGCAAGTAGCGTATGCATGGATAAGGACATGTCCAAACAGCTCATGCGGCAAGCCGGAGTACTCACGGGAGACTGGCTTCAAGTGAATCGAATGCAAGATCTGTCCTCTGTGGCTGTCCAGCACTTAACGTACCCGGTGGTCGTCAAGCCCAACTCAGGCGGCTCCAGCATTGGAACACAGATCGTTCATGAGCCATCAGCCCTGCCTGCCGCAGTAGAGGCTGCTCTTGCCTGGGATGACAGTGTAATGATTGAGCAATATATTGAGGGTGAAGAGATTACCTGCGCCATTGTAGACGGTAAAATGCTACCCGTGATCTCGATTCGTGCCAATGCTGCCTTTTTTGATTATGCTGCCAAGTATGATGATAACGGTGCGGATGAGCAGGTCGTGCAACTACCTTCTGAGCTACATCAGCGCGTAGAAGCCGCTGCGCTAACCTGTTACAACGTACTCAAATGCAGTGTCTACGCCAGGGTGGATATGCTCATTCGGGATGGGGTGCCTTACATGCTGGAGGTAAACACCTTACCGGGGCTTACTCGAAACAGCCTGCTACCCAAAAGTGCAGCCGCTGCGGGGATTTCTTTTGCCAAGTTGCTCGACACCATCATTGATCTGTCTCTTAAAGAACGTTCCGGGGAGTTGTCGCGTGTATGAGTCTCGATGTAAATATTCGGCATAGCACCAAACAGGATGTACAGGAGATGGTTATTCTCATGGATCAACTGGGATACCCCACAACCTACGCCGAGATGCAGGAAAGATATGCTCATATCGCTGCTGATGCCAATTTTACAACGTTGGTAGCCGAAGTGCGCGGACGTGTAGTGGGACTGATTGGCATGCAGACATCCTATTCATATGAAAAGAACGGCAGACATTGCCGCATCATGGCACTGGTTGTTCATGAGCATTACCGCAGCTCCGGTATCGGCCGTCAGCTTCTACTCGCAGCTGAGCAGTGGGCGGCCGAACAGCAGGCGGACTCTCTGTCGCTAAACAGCGGCAATCGTGCGGATCGTGAAGCCGCGCATGCATTTTATCAGAGGATGGGTTATACGGCTGGCAGCACCGGATTCAGTAAAAATGTCATTCGATGAAATCTAAACAACAAAATATGCCCTTCCAAGCACTAATATGGCTTGTAAGGGCACATTTATGTTTTCATGATCTTATCCTGACTGATTTAGTACTTGGCAGATTGTGCACCGTCAATCGGAATGATGGCTCCGTTGATAAATGGCGATTCACCGGACAGCAGGAATGCGACCAAACGTCCGACTTCCTTGGGATCACCCAGACGTTTGGCCGGGTTGTCCTTTACAAACTCTTTGGACGCCGACTCCCAGTCATTTGGGTTAATCTGTTTGAATGAACCGATAACCATGTCTGTCAAAATGGCTCCTGGAGCTACTGCATTGATGCTAATACCATGCTCTGCATATTCAATCGCAGCATCCTTGGTCATGCCTGCAACGGCATGTTTACTTGCCCCATAAGCGATCTGATTAGGCACAGCGCGAATACCACCCACGGAGGAGGTGTTGACGATAAAGCCTTCGCCTTGCTTTTTCATCACAGGCAACACGTGTTTCAAGCCATAAAATACACCTTTTAAATTAATGTCGATTACCTTGTTGAACATCTCGGTTTCATAGTTTTCGATCAGGTTCTGCTTGCCCTCAATACCCGCGTTGTTGAAAAAGGCATCGATGCGCCCAAACTTGACCATGGTATCCCGAACATAGTTCTTAACCGCTTCCTCATTGGCTACGTCTCCCTCGATCAACAGAAACTCAGCTCCGTTCACTTCTTCCGAAATTACCCGCTTGGTCTCCTCCAGTGCCTTCATGTTAACATCCACCAGAGATAGCTTTGCCCCTTCTCGCGCGACCTCTACTGCAGCCGCCCGGCCAAGCCCCGAGCCACCTCCTGTAATCAAGACCACTTTATTGGTGAACCGTTCTGTCATGGTATAGACCTCCTAATGATTTTTTAGATCATCCATATTTCAATACCCTTTTCAAATTAGACTCTAACATGGCTTCGACAACTCATATGCCTCCATTAATTTCTCGATGGGAATCCCATTAATTTTCATTCCTGACACTTGGCAGGCCTCAAGCTCAACACCTGAAAGATCACAGTCGACAAAACGACTGCCTCCCAAATCACAATGTCTCCACTGCATTGGCACACGGTCGTCACCAAGATGTGTATCTTGGAACTGAACCCCGTCCAAAGCACAGAATTCAAACTTGGTATTTGTTAAACGTAAATCTGCAAGCAACATTTCCGTCATATTCAGGTTCGTTAGTTTGCTTCCACTCAGATTACAATCGGTGATGCGGCTGTTCCTCATTGTACTGGAGCTGTACCACATCGAATCCAAATTGGCTTGAACATGTTCATGCTCCTGAATTGGATCATCCTGCCCGCTCCTGGTAACGATCTTCTTCTCATAACCGTACTCTGCATCGGAGGCATACATGCGAACATAACCGAGCTTTTCGTAGAAGTGATGATTACTCGTCTGCCGACTAGAAGTTTCCAGCCTCCAGTGCAGGATATGCGGGAACACAGCCTCAATCTGTCTGATCACTTGTGAGCCTACTCCGCGCCCTTGGAAGACAGGGTCGATATAGATTCTGTCCAACCTTGCGATTCCCTTTCCAAGCACATTTATGCTCACGCCACCGATTGCACAGCCATCCGCTTCCACTACATAGTAGTCCCACTCACGAATGACATATTCATGGAGACGAACGGCGTTATAACCCGGAGGACAAAGATTGCTATCCAAGTCCTGCTCTCCATTCGCCCAGACATGCATGGCATGATCAAAAGCACGCGTGCAGATTTCTGTCAGCACAACGGCATCTTCGTGTTCTGCTCGGCGCAGGTTTATTGATAATGGTTTAGATTTAATCCGTCCATTGGCTTTCCCATTGGAATCTGTGCTATAAAGTTCAAAATAATCATAGACCTCCCCATCAGATAGACGTCTCCGATTCACACACTGGAAGCCTGTATGCTCCAGCACTTTGCGAGAAGCCGGGTTATATGTCTTCACAATGCCCACAATCCGGTTTAACGACGTATGTTCGAATAGATATGCTGTCAACGCTTGTACCGCCTCCGTGATATAACCTTTGTTGCGGTGATCGCGTGAAATGGCATAAGCTAACTCACGATCAGACGGATCAAGCATATCGTTAGGAAACACACCGCACCAACCGATCAACCGCTGACTCTCCTGATGAATGACCGCAAGCATAATCCGTACATCCTGCGGATCAAACTGTTCATAACTCCCTACAACAAACTGCAAAAATTCACTTAATTGCTCTTCTGTCATCTTCCAATCGGGTAACAGGTCGGTAATTTCAGGCTGATGTGTCAAGGTTGCCAGCGCGGCTTGGTCTTGCAAGGTAAAGGGACGTAACATTACCGAATTAGCAACAATCGTGAAACGATGATTCATATAGAACACCTCTTAGGGATTATTTTGTGATGACACGACAAAAAGGAGCACCTTCAATAGAGGTACTCCCTTGTCGTTTCATCCTTTCAGATCAAACGCCGAAGCTCCTCGTAATGGGTCAAAAAAGGACAGACGTATCCCGTGTTGGTCTAACGGAATTTTTGCGCCTTGTTCTTTTCTACATCATTACGAGAAATCTGGCATTCTCTGAAATCCCCTTTCAATTCACGCATCGTTTATAACGATCCACATTGTATTATGGACGATCAATGAAAATCCAGCCTGTATCTTGTTCTTTTTCAATCGTGGCCCCAAGTGATTCTGCCATGAAACGTAGCGGCACATAAGTCTTGCCGTTTTTGCCAACAAAGGCGGATTCCACCATCGTGACTTCTTGCCCCGCAACGGTTGCTTTCGGAGAATCTACCGTCAGTACGATCTCGTCTCCAGTGATGTCGTCAATGACAACGATCTGTTTCGAGCCTTTCGTCCATTTCACTTCTGCATCCAATTGCTCGGACAGATACCGAAGCGGCACAAAGGTTGTATTTTTGACCGTTATTGCTCCAACTTCTTCGTCTTCCGGATAGAGGAAGATACTTTTGGTTGTAATCTTCATCTCATTTTTCAGGAGTTGGTAGACAAATGAGTTTGGATCAAAATTTCGAAGCACCTGACCCGGTGTAACTTCCCCTTCGGTCAGTTCCATCACACCACGGGAAGCATCCACTTCATCCACAGTGACTACGCCGCCGATATTCCATAGCTCACTGTCTGCGCTAACCGTTACAGAACGCACTGGCAAGTCTTCTGATGCAGGCACAGCCACCTTCAAAGACATCTTTTGTTTGCGAATATCGAGTTTACTATCCAGGAAAAAGTCCATATTCAATTTGGTTTCAGGGCCAAATACTGTTTTCAGCTCCGGTGTATCTTTTAGCAGGTTGTTCAGTTCCTGATCATAGTTCACCAGAATGCTGTCCAAACCTTCTTTGATCATGGCATAGATGGATGTAACTGCTTCTTCCTTCGATTTTGGCAAGATAGAAGTCATCTCATCGTCTTCCATACCTTCTCCTTCTATACCTTCCAAGCCCATATAACTTTCAAATACAGGGTACAGTACATCATACAAGTCTCCAATCAACTGTTTGAGACCTTGCTCATCCTTAGAAATACTTGTCAGGAACGGCTTAACCATCGCAAGCAGCTCTTCACCGTTAATCTCCATATGCAGCTTGTTCAGAGACAATGTTTCACCATTAACGGCTTCCTGAACAGGGGTAACGGATATGTTTTTCGGATTGGACAGATGTTTCATGACAAAAGTTAATACCTTTGGAGAAAGTTCTTGCATCTGTTTCTCCAGCTCTTTTGTATCTATAGGAAGCAGCATCGTCTCGGCTCCCCCAAGTGTATCCAGAGATATGTAAACCGGTTTCTGTGCACCATCAACATCGATGGTCATGCCCGACTTGTCCATAGACAGATGGAAAGGCAATTTCGTTCCTTCGATGCTCACTGATCCTTTGATCGATGCCGTGGTCGTATCCTTCATCTTGGCATGATCAATGTTGAGTGAAATGGAATTGATTCGTTTAATCATTTCGAGGTCTTCGTCGGTTGCGAATTGTTTGTCCGGTTCTATGTTAATATGCATGGATTGTTTGGTTTCACCGGATTTTACATTGGTGTTATTGACCATGGCTTGGCCAACATCTACTCCGCCCACGGCCTGACAACCTGTAAGAATAACCAGTAACAGGACAAGCGGTACTGCCATCCATTGTCTTAACTTTCCGCTCATAATTGGGATCTCCCCCTTAGCAAAATATGGTTCATTCCTTATTATGAGGGCACTTGGAAGTAATGTAAACGGATACGCATAAAAATAGGCCAAATAGGCCGGAACACGTCCGACCTTCTGGTTCTTCTATCACTCATATGTCATAACATGCGCGTGGAAACATGCTGTTTCATGTATTATTTTCAGACTATTCCTGCTCCTGATCCTCCGTAGACCCTTCCTCTTCCACTTCATCTGCCGGTGTTACAGGGGTCTCGAATTGATCCGGTTCATCGTCTTGAATCGCTTTGTTCTCTTCGTTCTGATTTTGTGTCATAATCGCTCTCCCTCTCTTCAGCGGAATATCATCAAGGCACTGCCTTGTGTGTATCAATAACCGGATGGCATATGAATCAAACATTGTTCCAAACCATAAATGCACACAGATCGGAATTCATCCCTTTAGAAAGAGCCCTTTCAGAACACATAAAAGATAATCCCGTTGCCGTTCTCTACGGTCACTTGAAACAAAGCCTGTATCTGATCAATCGTTTGCACGATCTCCTGAAAAGTCTCCTCTTCGTCCCAACCTTCCATTACGGGATATACCCCTTCAGCAAGCATCTTGTCCAAGCTGAAACGCGTCCTCACATCCTCAGGGGTAAGTTGCTCCAATGCCATATAAGCCTCTAGAACCTGCTTGTTATTAATCAAGAATAGATCCATATCCGAATAGTTCCCCAAATACTGTTTACTAGCGAGCGGCACAACATAACTTAGTGGAGGTTCTCCATCTACGAGGTTACCATTCAACGTAAACTGTAGCATCTGCCACGTTTTATCAACATCCAGATCAACCTGACAATCATGCACACTAACCTCTCCCGAATGAATGGAATTCAACAATTCATCGGTTACTACCACATATCTACCCGACATGCCCATCGCGTTATCCCTCCTGACATTTCCTTCTATTATTCCCCATTAACCGTGCATGTTACATCAGAATCGGGGTAAAAAGGAAAAAGGGCACAATAACGTCACCATACGATGCTCATGTGGGGAGCGTAAACGAACCATTTCCTAAGGAGGATATCCCGATGAAAAAATTTGACTACAGTCTCAATTACGAGGAACTCGATCTGCGCAAGCAGCCTGAATTATATACCGTTGGCCGGGGCGAGCAAGGGGTGCTCATGGTGGAACCCTACAAAAGCGAGATTCTGCCGCACTGGCGGTTCAAAACACCTGAGATTGCGACAGAGTCATCGGAGAAGATCTATGAACTATTTTTGCAGTATAAGAAAAAGGGAGATTTCATTGGCATGGATATGGCTCGCAAGTTTTTACAGATGGGATACACTCGGGCGAGACGTTATACCAATCATAAAGGTGGGCGCAAATATTCGAAGCAGGATGGCTCCATTCTGCCTTATCAGAATGACCCCGTGAAGGCGGAAGCAGCAGCCATTTTCAAAGCGCAGTGGGAGGTAGCGAAGAAAGATCCCGACTACGTGAAAATGATGAAAAATCATCGGGAAAAGTACGAGTCAGAGGAGGGCTAGGCGCATATCTGAAATCATTGACTTGTGGAAACATATGGTTCAGAATCTATCTTGTTACTGTTTGTTTTCCACCACTATTTTGGAGAAAAGAGGCGCAGCCGACTATGACAGATTCGTTCATACAATTAAACACAGGCCAGAATACCAACATCAACGAATGCGCTCAGCTTCAGGTTACGATCAAGTGCACATCCGCCCCCTCTGCCTTGGATGTTAGCTGTTTCATGGTAAACGAAGCAGGAAAAGTTCCCTCTGACGACTATTTTGTATTTTACAATCAGGAGGCTGACCCGCATAACAGCGTTCGTTTGCAACAGATAGAGGAATGGCAGTCTACTTTTGTACTGGATACGCATAAATTGCGGCAGGCCTCTGTAGAAAAATGTGTGTTCACGGCTACACTTGATGCGGGACATACATTCGCCGATGTTCGTACATGCCAGGCGGTTGTTCAAGCGGGTTCCCAGCAGATTACGTATGAGATTACGCAGGCCACGGAAGAAACAGCGCTTATTTTCATTGAAATTTACAAGTATCGTGACGAATTCAAAGTTCGGGCCATCGGACGTGGTTTCTTTGGTGGATTACAGCCGCTGGCAGAATCCTTCGGGGTAGAGATTGAAAGTAACGAAGCCTCGGAAGCCGAACAAGCTCTGCTCACAGCACAAGCTGAAGTGGCAGCAGCCTCTTCCCAAACCACATTACCTGTTGCTGAATCAGTCCCGAGCCCTCCACCACTGAACTTAACCAAAATCGATCTGCTCAAGCATAAAGTAACCCTGTCTCTCCAAAAGAAAAAGGTTGAACCTATTCAGGCACGTGTTGCCGTTGTATTCGATGCATCAGGCTCCATGTACCATCTTTATCGTAAAGGCATCGTGCAAGAAGCCTTTGAGCGGATACTGGCGATTGCATCCGCATTTGATGATAACGGAGAATTAGACGTATGGTTCTTCGCCAAAGACTTCTTACGTGCCCCTAGCGTTACCGCCAAAGATTTCGAGAATTATATTGAACGTACATATAAGCTGGGTAGCAAAGGCGGTACCAATAACGAACCTCCTGTAATGCAAGATGTCATTCATAAGTACACCATCGAGGAACCCAATGTAAAGATTCCAACGTATATTATCTTTTTTAGCGATGGCGGGGTTAGTCAAAAAGGAAAAATCAAGCGATTGATTACCGAAAGCTCAACCAAAAATCTGTTCTGGCAATTCGTTGGTTTAGGTAGAGCCAATTACGGTGTTTTGGAAAATCTCGATGAGATGGAAGGGCGTTTCATTGATAACGCTAACTTCTTCGCACTAGACGACATCTCGAAAATCAGCGATGAAGAATTGTATGATCGTCTGCTCAATGAATTTCCAAGCTGGATTAAGGAAGCTCGGGCCAAGGGCATTCTGGCCTAAAATGTTCATCTTCTATGCTTAATTCAGGCTTGTAGCTTTAAATTGCAATCTTAGAATCGTGGTCTTAACATGCTTCCGACAATGCGCAGCATGGACTTGCGTGGCATGAGGCGGGAGAACTGTGCTGTCCAGTAATTCCGGGTTCCTGGTACTGCATATGGCTTGCCTTTCTCCAGCGCCCTCATGGCCACTGCCACGACATGCTCAGGTGTATCCCGTTTGCCTACAGAAGCTTCACTAGCACCTACCACATCAAAGAACGGCGTCTCGGTTGAACCCGGACATAGTGCCAAAAATTGAACCCCACGCTTCCAGTTTTCTTCATATAACGCCTCTGTAAAAGAAAGTACAAATGCCTTTGTCGCCCCGTACACCGCCATAAACGGATCGGGTTGGAAAGCTGCCGTCGAAGCCACGTTAATAACCGTGCCATTCTCCTTCTCTAACATGCCTGGCAAGAAAAGATGCGTCATGTTTGTCAAAGCTAATACGTTCAACATAATCTCATCCTGTTGCCGCAAACCCGACAATTGTTCAAAGTAACCATGAGTGGCGAATCCAGCGTTATTGATCAAGATATCAATCTGTATTTCCCGTGTCTGACATTCCTCATATACCTTCTGTGGCGCGTCTAATTCGGAGAGATCCGATACGATCACTTCTGCCCTTACTTGATATGTACGTTTGATTCGTTCTGCCAATTGTTCCAGCTTAGACTCCGTTCTTGCTACTAGCACAACATGGTTACCCTTCGAAGCCATTTCGAGTGCAAAAACTTCACCTATTCCTGAAGAAGCTCCTGTAATAAGTGCCCATTGATGTTGTTTTATCATTTCTCATCCACCCTTTGCATGAATATAAACACATGTTTTCTATTGGAAACACTGTTTCTTTATAGAATCATCGTAACCAATATTCATGATCCTGTCAAATTCAATCTGTTTAACTCAACTTCAGAATGTAGTGCTTACTTTCAAGAATCCAATTAAATTGACGTGATCTGGCGTAAAACAGTAGAATGACCTTAAGCAAAGGAAACGTCGCAGTCTCTGTTTAACAACAATACGGTTATGAGGATGAAATCAATGAAGGATACACATTCGGGTTCCACGGAATCTGCACATACGGTAACAACCTTTCAGGAAGCCAGACTGCAGCACTCGGATAATCTTCGGCAAAATGTTGTGCATGCTGCTGCTGCTTTATTACAAGAGCATGGACCCGAAGCCGTCACGGTACGCCGCGTAGCCGAACGCATGGAATGCTCTACTAAGATCATATATAACCTTTTTGGCAAAAAAGAAGGGTTAGCCAAACATCTATATTTAGAGGGATGCTCTGTTATGGCTCAGCATTTTGAAGCTGTTCCCCGGCAAGCATCGTTCGAACAATATTTCCGTGATCTGGCCTACGTCTACTGGGACTTCGGCATTTCTCAATCCAGCTTCTATCAGCTGATGTTTGGAGGTTCTTTTTCCGAATTCAAACCGGACGGAGAGACGTTACAGGGAACAGCGACTGCACTAAAGCAGGTGTCTGGGTTAGTTGAGTCAGCCATTGAACAAGGAATGATTCAGGTGCAAGATCCCCTGCTTGCGGTGCGCATGATCTGGGCTCCCTTACATGGTGTGATACATCTGTACCTGGGAGGACATATTGAAAACGAAGAAGCCGCCAAAACCCTCTATGATCATACGTTAGCTATGGTTATAGGCTCTCTTGTGAACAAATCTGCGAATGGATAAATACAAGATTGCTGCATGTAGAAACGGTTAAAATTAAACGTAAAAGGAGCCTGTCCGCTCGCGTACGTAATACGCTTAGGACAGGCTCCTTTTTCTTTTGCTACTCTATTTCGGTGTACTGAATAGATCAATTTAGATCATTTTTATCATCTACAGCCGGCTTAGCGTGCTTCCTGATTTTCCGCTTCCCAGCGTGCAATTTCCTCACGAACTTTCGGCGCTACTTCTTTGCCCAGTAGTTCGATCGCGTGCATAACCTCATCATGCGGCTGTGTACCCAGTGGTGTATGCAACATGAAACGGGTGATGCCAACCTCTTTGCGCAGATAGATGATTTTCTCAGCGACGGTGTCCACATCCCCTACGTACAGCGCACCTTCCAGGCTACGTGCCGCATCAAATGTTTCTCTGCCATAATGTCCCCATCCGCGTTCGCGTCCCAGCTGGTTCATTACCGCTTGTGCAGGGCGGAAAAACTTCTCTACCGCATCATCGGTTGTATCGGCAACAAAGCCATGAGAGTGGGAAGCAACGGTTAACTTGGAAGCGTCGTGTCCGGCATGTGCGGCTGCTTTTTTGTACAGCTCCACCAGAGGGGCGAATTGTTTTGGACGACCACCGATAATGGCAAGCACCAGCGGCAATCCGAGCAGACCTGCACGGACAACCGATTCCTGATTACCGCCGCTGCCAATCCAGACCGGAAGCTTCTCCTGCACTGGACGCGGATAGATGCCCAGGTTGTTGAAGGAAGGGCGATGTTTGCCTGACCAGGTTACTTTTTCCGACTCCGTCAGTTTCAGAAGCAGGTCCAATTTCTCGTCGAACAATTCATCATAGTCGCCCAGATCATAGCCGAACAATGGGAAGGACTCGATGAATGAGCCACGCCCTGCCATAATCTCCGCACGTCCATTTGAAATACCGTCCAATGTCGCAAAGTCCTGGAACACACGTACTGGATCATCCGACGACAACACGGTTACCGCACTGGTCAAGCGAATGTTTTTCGTCTGCGAAGCTGCCGCCGCAAGAATGACTGCCGGGGATGAAGCCGCATAGTCCGAACGATGATGCTCCCCTACACCGTACACATCCAGACCCACTTGATCTGCCAAAACGATTTCTTCCACAACATCACGAATACGCTGCGCGTGGCTAATTACTTCTCCTGTATTAACATCCGGGTTTGTTTCCACGAATGTACTAATTCCGATTTCCATGATATGTTCCTCCCTGTGTATGAAGCGATCCGTCGTTTATCTAACCTATTGTAAGTAGATCACCTTTTGTTATATATCTTTATATTGAACTATTTTGAGCAAAAACACAAGTACCCTCTGTTTCCAGAGGGCACCTTTCTTCTACAACTTCCTTCCGATATACAACAGATGAGACGAGATTCCCAGAATGGAAGGGTCTTTGGCCGCCTCGATCAAGTATTGAAGCAGTTCTTGCTCCTCGCCACGTTCCTTCCAATAGTGCTCCTGTTCATCCGTGATCATTGCTTTAAGGCTGGAGGAACCAATCAGCTGAACAGTCTCGAAGCCCTGCTGTTCCATGAACGGCACAACATCCTGCACATGAAAATAGTATGCTCCCGTAAAGCGGCCCTGATCCTGATGATCAAATGTGCCTCTTTCTACAAAAGATCGGATCGCATCCATGCTATCATTGGGCCTCCAATGATGCGGCGATTGCAGTGAGTTGATGCTCATCCGCATCCGGGTCTGTACCGCCACAAATACAACGCCTCCCGGCTTTGTTACCCGATAAAGTTCACGCACTGCCGCCTCCCGCGCTTCTTCCTGTTGCAGATGATAGAGCGGCCCCAGCATAAGCGCCGCATCATAGGTTTCAACGGCAATCCCGTTCAGATGAGTCGCATCCAATACATGAAATCCCTCAAACTGCTGTGTCAGCCCAAACGCTTCGGCCTTTTCTCGTGCTTGTTCTACGGATGAAGGTGTAAGATCCGATAAGGTAACCTGGTATCCCCGTTTGGCGAGTTCCATCGCATATTTCCCCGGCCCTGCACCGTTATCCAGAATCAGACCGCTTGGCGGAAGATGTTCGCGAATATAATGCATGTTAATGATGAATTCAATGGGTTCACGCTCCAGCCTGCCCCACTCATCAAAACCGGAATAATATTGAATAATGCGCTCTCGATCTCTATCCATCTCTTGTGCACCTGCCCTTTTCTCTGGAATTAAGCTTGACAGAACATCAAAAAGACCTGCCACCTCAGCTAAGAGGCGACAGGTCTGACCTTCGCGGTACCACTCTTTTTGTTCATAGACAGGATTATACCAACCTATCCTTCCATAACATCTCATGACCTGATGACGGAGGTTACTCGTCAGAATCTACGTGGAACGCATTCGATCCTGCCGCTCACAGGTGAGTTGGGGACAGGCTGGACTGTCTCTCACCGAATTGACAGTTCTCTGAACCACGCCATATACCTTAATACTCCTGATCATTGCGTTTGTTATTTTAATTTTACCAAGTATAGTTCTCCTAAATATTTACTGTCAACTCTAAATTCACAATAAACCAGAATAGTTCACTCATTTATAAAATACAAACCGTATTACATCAACCCTTCTTATTTTTGCATCTCTTCCACTAATGGTACAGCTATTTTAGCTTCCGGTTCTTCTATACTGTACATCCAAGGATATACAACGGCCGTATCCGATGTATACTTCTCATACCGATCAATGCCCTGATTGTCTCCGTCGCCTGCAAACTGGGTCTTGGTGGGCATACCATAGCTTCGTTCACCCTTTAAGAGCATAAAGGTCTGATTCATCCCCCCGAAACGTGGATCATCACTATACCTCTCCACATACAAATCCCCGTCCTTAAGGTAATATGTCCAATGGATTGTATAACCACCAAGCTTTGAATCCATAACTTGTGGCTTCTCACCAATTGCAGGTAAAGTAACCGGCTCGAACTCACCCTCAATATATTGGACTTGATGATGGGCATACAGAGTCATTGGGGTATCCGGATTAATCTTCAGACCTGGGTTTACTTCAAAACGCAGTTCCATTTGATTTGAATGATCTGACATCCATACGTTACCTTCCAACCGGGTGCCATTCACATCCAGATCATATTTCAAATAGGGCAGTTGCAAGATGGATCGATCCTGAGCAAGAATCACCCGGATTTGTGTCGGTGTAATGATGGCCTCCTTTACGAGTACCCCTTCAGATTGCTGGCCCAGAGGGAGATTCAACACTCTTTTGCTCGTGCCGCTAAGCATCTCCGTTTTATCTAATCGTATACCGATATTCAGGGGCTGATCCATTCTACCTTCTTCTTTATGATACGCGAGTACATAAGATGAGGCTTGCTGCTCTAACGTATCCAGGTTATAGAACTGTTCTGATATATATTCACCATGTGCTCCTGGCTTACCGTTTATACTCGGTGCAACCGAATCTAATGTCTGTCCTTTCTGATCATAAATCTTCAAAAAAGGATAAGCATACTCACGGACATCAGACTGGTCAAACGTTAACGATGTAGACAGCATCACTTGATTATCTTTCTCGTTGAACACACTCACTGCAAGTTTACCCAAGCCGTCTTTATGAATATCAAACCCTTGTGACTGCCGCTGGGAAAGATCCAGGTTAATTGCCTGTTCCTCGGGAGCCAACACCTGGATTCCATTTACTGTGAAATCAACATTGGCCTCTTTTGCTGACGGTGTCCACTCCGTTTCAAAATAACCTTTGTATACTCCGTTCGTCTGATCAAAATCATGATAATACCTGCCTTCGATTTGCTTCCCCGTCTCATCCCGCAGGCCGATCGAAGGGAATCTTACCGTATCCCCTTTGTACTTACCGGGGTTCAAGGTATACAAAATAACGGTACGATTATCATCAGTGAAGGCAGTATCGAGTGTTAATGTTACCCCGCCGACTGTCACCGATTGATTCAGTTTCTGTCCAAGTCCATTTTGCAGCGCATTCTGGATACCACTCCGGTGATCCAACAGGTCAAACCAGTCATAGTGTACTGCTGCATATACAGGTGTCGCCATAAGAACAACGGCTGCTGTTCCGATCAGTGTGGTTTTTTTCCATCTCAGGTTCCGACGTACATTTTCTTTCCTCGCTGAAGCATGAAGCTCAGGGCAACGTTCTTGATCCTTTTGGATCTGATCCCACATGGCATTAAAATCAGGATAATGGATATCCGCATCATTTTTCAGATGATGAGACAATCTTTTTTCCGTATGTTTCACTGTACACTTCCCCTTTCTGATATTGTTTACTCGCCTTTTCCCATTTTTTCCTCAGCAGGCGAATTCCCTTATATATTCTTGATTTCACCGTACCCAGCGGAACTTCCAGCGTTTCGGCCGTTTCCGATAAACTGAATTCGTTCATATAGCGTAGCAGAATGGCTGAACGTATTTTCTCAGGCAACTCCTGAACCCATTGTTCCCAGAGATCCGATTCCTCCGCATGCTGAGCCACCTCGTCAACCGGATCAACCGTTCGTTGCGGCGTGAGCATAAAAAGCCTTTTTTCCCGTTGCTTGGATGCATGCTCTCTTTTCATAAAATTAAGGCAATGATTCACTGTGATTTTCATCAGCCATGTTTTCATGTAATCTACCTTCCTCCAATCCTGACGGAAGACGGTAATAAAAACGTCGTGGCATACATCTTCCGCATTCTGCGCATGATGGAGCATGTAGTAACACGTCCGGTACACATCTTTGTTGTACATTTCGAACAGTTCTTTTTCAGTCAAACAACTCTCCTCCTTTCTCTGCATCAGCCTTTTCAAATCTATAGACAAAGCCGATCCTTCAAAGGTTCATTCTTCTTCTTTCAGCACAGCCAAAAAAGAACGTTCACTTCCACAGCAATGCAGAAATGAACGTTCTTCATGGATGAAGACAAGTATATTTGAACTCACGTACAGTGCAGTCCCTGAACGACAGCAGCCTAGATCTTTTTCACAAATTCGGACTTCAACTTCATCGCACCCAAGCTATCGATCTTGCAATCAATATCGTGATCTCCATCGATCAGACGAATATTCTTCACCTTGGTTCCTTGTTTCACGACGAGTGAGCTGCCTTTCACCTTGAGGTCTTTAATGACCGTAACAGTATCCCCATCATTCAGTACATTTCCATTGGCATCACGCACAACTTTGGATTCCTCAGCGTCCCCTTGATCTGCTTCCAAAGACCATTCATGCGCACATTCCGGGCAAACGAGCAAATTTCCGTCCTCGTACGTATATTCCGAATTACATTTCGGACAATTAGGCAAAGTAGACATATGTATTAAACTCTCCATTCTAAAATTGGCTTACATGCAAGTATACGGGATTTGGGCCGTTTGTTCCATACGATGGATCACTGCAACACGGTTTAACTTATAGGGAAGGTTCCACACACACCGAATTTAAACCAAATTTAAACTTGATTCTACCCTTGCTTTAAGGAAATCCGCTTAATATATAAGTATCCAAACAGTGTAACGAAATCATTTTATAAACCTTACGGACATTGTCCTCTGCTTGTATTTCCATGCCAAAGGAGTTTCTGCTTATGTCATCCTATGTTTTCCCCATTCAGACCGCGTTTATCATCTTTGTCATTGCTTCCATGTTTCTGCTGGTGCCGTGGTTAATCTATGGTTATCGCAAAGACGGCTTCTTCAGCTGGTCTCGGTTTGCCGTCAGCTTTTCTTTTATTTTCTTCCTCATGGCTGCTTACTGCCTGGTGATCCTGCCGCTTCCCGCGACTCGAAATAACTGTGCTGGCCACGCAGCGAATGCGGTGTATTACAACCTTCAACCCTTTATGTTTGTGAAAGACATTATGAGGGAAACACCGATCATCTGGTCTCAACCCTCTACGTGGATCAACATGATTAAGGGCCGAGCTTTCCTGCAAGTGCTGTTCAATGTATTACTGCTCATGCCACTGGGGGTATATATCCGGTACTTCTGGCAAAAGAGGGCGTTCTGGAAACATGCCTTCGTCGCTGGTTTCGGGCTTTCCTTATTTTTCGAAGTCACCCAACTCACCGGGTTATACGGATATTTCAGTTGTCCTTACCGACTGTTCGATGTGGATGATCTGATGTTGAACACCTCCGGTGCAGTGATTGGATTTTTCGCAGCCCCGCTAGTGTTGGCCTTGTTCCCGTCACGTGAGAGTATTCAAGCTAAGAGTGAGCAAATCGTGGAGCAAAACCGCGTCTATCCTGTACCACAGCTGCTCGCACTGCTGATCGATGGTATTGTGGTGGTGATTATCACCAATCTCATGTCAATCTTCACCTTGTCCAACGATATCCAGGATGTATTAAATACGTCCACGGCGATGGTTATTGTTCTGTTCTTTATCCCATGGGTTCAAAGCGGAGTTACACCAGGCTCTGCCGTTCTCCGGTTCCGATATGTCGATCGTCAAACGGGTACTCCGACGCTTTCAACACTATTGAAACGATTGATTGCTATCTATGCTCCGTGGCTTCTGTTAACGGTTATTCAACTGGTAAGTAAATATGCATACCCTAACTATCAGGAAGATGTCATTCAGCCTTATCTCGTCTGGATTTCGCTCGGTATCAGCATAGTGTACTTCCTCGTGTATATCATTCTGTTCATCCATGTGTTGCTTGTAATTTTCTCGGGTGGAAAACGTTCCTTCTACTTCGACGAAGTCTCTCGTACGCGAGCCTCGCGTAAATAATAAATCAAGTGTACTCTCTCTTACAGGGACGATCACATAGGCAAAAAAGCGGCCTTTCATGGTGAATCCATGAGGCCGCCTTTGAATTTTCGGATACCGAATCTGATATCGAAATTAATACTGAAATCTGTAAATTTGTTGAACTCTCTGCATAACATCAGACTTGTGAAATGAAGGATGTCTTACTTAACCCCCAGCAGTTCGCGTTTGGACGCCTCCGGGTCATGCACAACCTCGATCTCATGGTTGAAAATGAGTGTCGCCCGATTCTCACGATATTCAGGCCATTCGATTCCTGCTGTCTCCGGCTTGCCGTTTTTCGCGAAGGAAATCCAGGCATCCTGTACCTTGAGAGCAAGCATTTTAGCCGCTTCATCCGGCACAGCCTTCATGAATTTCAGCGTATCCAGCGTGTTAAATACAAAGAACATCTCAATGCTGTGGATCGCTCTTTTCAGAAGGGGATGCTCCGGCATCACCCAGTCAAAACGGTACATCCACACCGGGGCATGCTTCTGCTGTGCAGATGCATACTGTAGTGCTGACCGCCAGAAGAACATATCCGTCATGACTTGAGCTTGTCCATCCGCTGTCTTCGGATAACTTTCCGCGATAGCAGCGCGATTCTCCAGATCCGGCGTCATGAAGTCGACACCCTGCACCATATCAATTTCGTTCGAGAATGGTACATCCGGCTGAATAAATAACGATCCCTCATGCAGTGTTGTGCCGATAAGTACAGAGACATCCTGTGCGAAACCCTCACTAACAGCCTGAAGTGGTATTTGAGGCAAAGTCTCACCATCGAGCACAGGTTGGAACAACAAGGCCATGCCTGCTCCGCTCTGCTGCTTCACCGTTTCTGCTGCCGCCATAATCTGCTCTACCGGAATGCTGTTCAGCTTAGCTAGGTTGTCTCGGTCCACACCAAGAACCTTCAACATGCCCTCACGCAAAGCCGAAGCTTGCTCAGACGGCATGAGCTGCGAAGCACCACTCTCCATGATGGCACGTTGGAACAGCCCTTTGGCTGCTGGCATCGCCATTAATGCGGCAATACTCATACTACCTGCTGATTCGCCGAACACCGTAACCTGACCCGGATCACCGCCGAAGGCAGTAATGTTATCTTTCACCCATTGCAGCGCAGCTACCTGATCCAGCAGGCCTGCATTGGATACATAGGAATCACCCAGCGGAGCCATATGCAGGAATCCTAGCGGCCCCAGACGATAGTTAATCGTCACCACGATAACATCGCCACGAACGGCTAGTTGTGTGCCATCGTATACAGGCAGACTGCCTGATCCGGTTACGAACGATCCCCCGTGAATCCAGACCATAACGGGAAGAGGCTGACTGCTTTCTTTTTCGGGTGCCCAGATGTTCAGATACAGACTATCTTCTGACTCTGGCGGCTTCTGCCCGCCCATCCACTCTGAATCCCGACGCGGTTGTATATTCTCAGGCCCGAATTCGGTCGCCTGTCTGATTCCTTCCCATGACTCGGGCTGTACCGGAGCTCGGAAACGCAGCTCTCCTACTGGCGGCTTCGCATATGGAATCCCCTTCCATACACTTGCACCGTGTAAAAGCTCGCCTTGAACCGTACCATATTTCGTTTGAACCTGAAGTTCTCGCATTCCGCTTCTACATCCTCTCCGTGATTAAATACATTCATTGGTAACCATGATTAGAGCTTTATGAGGGCTAACCATGTGTATATATTTGAGTATAAATCTTCGGCATACCCATTTACAACTTTGCCCAAATGGATACATTGGGTCATGCCCTCTTTTGAGTTGGATTAAAAAATTCGATCTAAAAATTCTCCGAATGTATATCCCGTACTATAAAATTTTTCAGCAAGAGCAACTATGCTTTTGAGCAGAAAATTAAAAGTATTAAAAATAATAATGCCTAACACAGATATAATCACAGGTAACATCCATTTTCTATATAAATTCCAGTTCGTATGCCTCAAGGTAAGCCATCCCCTTACCAAAACAGTTATTTCATTCCCCAAAAAGGATATGTTAATAATACCTTGTATATCCCAAAAAATACAATATTTAATATTGATGAAATTGCAGTGAAAATTGAGACAAAAACAGAGTCATGTATATACACAACTCTGCTTCAATTACGATTATATCAATCGCCCTCTTTTCACAAAAAATGATGATTAACGCTCCACTACTGGATATCGCACTGTATAGTCAGCGCCTTCAACCCATTTCCCGGCAGTGAAGTCCCGCCCTTTCACAACGACTCGATCCTTGTAAATCTCAACATGCAACCCTTCGCTACCCTCCAAATGTTCATCCTCATCCGTCCATAGATAGGCAACAGAGGAGGCGTTAAACATGGTTGGCATTTGGCCTGCACCATCATACATCGTATGCGGTGCTTTCAGCTGCCAATGCGTATGCCCGGAAAACAGAATCGCTTGTGGGTACTTGGCAAGCACGGCTTTCAATTCAGCATCCTGATTCACGCCATACCAGCCTTGTGCCTGAAGCGATCCCGCAACGGTGTCCATTAACGGCTGATGGATAAAGATAAAAATGGGATGATCTGGCATAGCCTGTTCACCCAGCTTCGCATCCAGCCATTCCAGTTGTTTAGACGACATCTCACAGTCCTTAGAATGCGGCTGCTCCGTACCGAGAAAGATGTAATGATATCCATCGATCCAATGATCGTGGTACGTTCCCTTCATTCCTGTCGCCACTTCAAAATCAATCAAACGCCGATGCCATAATCCCGCGACGGTAATGGTTTCGGCTCTAGCGGATATGTCTGCGTGAATTTCCCCTTCATGTGCGGTCTGCCCTGGTAGCACGAATTGGTTGCCAGCCAGTTGCTGAATCAGCGCCGCTGACTCCTCCGCAGTCTGTTTCACCGGATGCTCTAACTCCGCATCTTGCTCCAGGATCTCCGCTACCTGACCTTCATTCATCTCAAGCAAAACCAGAGGCGGCTTCTGCCAGATGACTGCACCAATATCATGATTACCCACCGTGAAACGTATCTCTGGCAACTTCTCCGCATTTTGCTCCCAGATTCGCTGCCATTCCCGATACTCGCTCGGCAAGCCGCGGTCGGTTACATCACCCACATGCATAATGCCACTGCTTCCATCGCTAAACGAAGCTATATCTGCAAGCGCCTGCTCCAGATGCCGGTTATGAATATGATCTGCCTCGTCCCGTACATGTGTATCCGTGATCACCTGGAAGGTAGCCAGTGGCTGCTCAGTAGTACTCATTACGAATCACTCCATTTCAGTCCAATAATGCCTATCAAAATAAAACCGATCCATACCATCGACGTCAGCCGCAGTCGTTCACCAAAGAAATAATGCCCCACCACGCCAATCATCGTGATCCCCACGCCTGACCAGATCGCATAGGCCACAGCCAGCGGCATATACTTAACGGCATAATTCAGAAAGGTGAAGCTTGCGGCGTAACACACAAACATCATCACGGAAGGCCACAATCTGGAGAAACCATCCGACACTTTAAGTAATATCGTGGCACTCAGTTCCAGAGCAATGGCAAGTGCCAGCAACACCCAGCCCAGATAAGTCTGACTACTCGTCATCGGCCTAACCCACCGGAGAGCAATTCATGGAACGTCTGGATTGTGCGATCCGCCAGTTGTATTTTCCCAGACTCACCAATGCCAATCTTGTAGCCTGCTCCAGCAGCTCTTGCCATCTCCATATCCCCGTCCGTGTCCCCAATCACCATGACCTGCTGCGCCTGTACACCGAGTCGCTCACAAGCAAGTAGCAACATGTCAGGAAACGGTTTACCGCGGTCCACCAGATCTGTGCCAATGACGATGTCAAAGTAATCCTCCAGCCCCATCCATTGCAGATGTTTGACTGCATTTGCCGTTTCATCGGCTGTCACTACGCCCATTTTCAACCCCTGATTCCGTGACTGCTCCAAAAACTCTCTTACACCGGGCAGCGGATGCGCCGGACGATGTACCTCCATCGCTTCCTCGGCCTGTGCGAGGCATGCTCTTACGATCATTTTGGCTTCTGCCCAGCTGAGTCCTGCACGATATCCATGCCACGTCAGCACGGCATATACTTCATCCATCGTACCCATGGCGAGCGGGCCCCGGATATCATAACCGTTCATCCGTCCCTGTTCATCGTGAAATGTGCCCCAGATCTTTGGAAGATCGGCTTCATCCATCTCTAGACCACGAATAAGCAGTTGTTCTCTGAAATCATTCAACACACAATCTGTCCAGAACCCCCACATGCCTGTAAAATCAAGCAACGTCCCATCCTTATCAAACAGAATGGCTTCAACCTGCACCTGTGTTCTATCGTCTACTTTATTCTCTTGCATGGACTAAACTCCTTGTCTGTGATCGTAATGAATGGAAAGGGCGGTACGTGGTGTACCGCCCTTTTTCCTTAGGCACTAAAGCTTATACATGAGAGAAGATGAAAAGGAATTCACTGCAAAACGGATCAAACCTCACGCGTCCTCCGTTATTTTGCAATGCGATCCAGTTCTTTCTGTGCTTTCTCTTTGGCTTCCTTCAGCGCCTGCTCTGCAGGAACATTGTTGATCTGTACTTTATCCGCTGCTTCTTTCAAGGCATCATTAATTTTGCCGCCTGTTGGATCACGGAATGGAGCTGAAGCATGTGCTGCCTGTTGCAATGGCACCGTAATCTGTGGATGCTCTTCGCTGAATTTCTTGAAGTCTGGATCTTGCTGTGCAGATTGGCGTACCGCAATGTAACCTGTGTTCATCGACCATGAAGCGGTGTTCTCGGTTTTGGAGAAATACGTCAGCCATTTATACGCTGCCTGTTGTTGCTCTGGACTAGCTGCTGCCGGAATACCTGCAAGAATTGCACTCGCTACAGGTTTACCTTCGCCAATGCCTTCCCAGCCTGGCTGTTGCATGGCCGCAACGATTTTAAAATCCAGATCGCCTTGGTCACCACTTGAACCGGTGTATCCAGCCGCTTTATTTTTCATCACATCGTCAATAGTCTTGTACCAATACTCCCAGCCTTGACCGCCATATTGAATGCCCATAATTTTGTCTTCGTTGATCCATTTACGGAACAGTTCCCATGTCTCGATCCATTCAGGGGAGTCGATCATCACCGTTTTACCGTCATCACTCAGAATTTTGCCGCCTTTGCCCATAACAGCATCGATCATGTTATCTCTGCCCCACATTGGCTCCCAGCCGTAGAAAGTGGTTTTTCCATTTTCTTTTTTGGACATCTTCGCGGCAGCCTCGGCAAATTTCTCCCATGTCGTCAGGCTTGCCGGGTCAATTCCGTTCTCTTTGAACGTATCCATACGGTAGTACATAATTTGAGTCGTGCCATACATCGGTAAAAAGAACTGCTTGCCATCTACATTCCCTTGTTCCAGGAACGTTTGAATAAAATCGTCTTTTTTGAAGTTCGGGTCAGCCGCGATCATCTCATCCATAGGTACATAATAACCTTTGCGGGCCCAGTCAATATTGGCACTCAGAACGGCAGCAGGTACTTTCTTGGACGCAATGGCCGCTTGAAGTTTCTGCTCAGTCTCCGTGTAATCAGCTTGTACAATCCCTTTTACAACCACTTCATTCTGCGAAGCGTTGAAAGCATCAATTTTCTTCTTCATATTGTCGCCCAGGTTACCGCCCAGACCATACCAAAACTCAATCTCCACCGGCGCTTTGGCCTGAGTGTCCGTGCCGCCGCTAGCAGCCGCTGTTGAATTCGATTCTGCCGGGGCTTGTGTTCCACAAGCAGTTATTAAAGCGAAGCTTGCGGCGAGTACCAGCGACATGCCACCTTTCCAGCTCAGGTTCAGTTTCTTTTTCAAAGTCATGCCTGACTTGCTCCAATTCATTGTTGTTCCTCCTGTTTTTGGGTGACTTTATTAGACAAAAGGTGAAGCATATCAATTCTTGTTTACGCCAGCCGTCATGTTCACACTCTGCATAATCGTTTTCTGGGTGAACACGAAAAGAATAAGTAAAGGTGCGATGGTAAACGCACTTGCAGCCATAATCTGCGGCCAAGCCAGTCCATAGGCACCGCCTTCCACGAAGAAACTTCGCAGCCCGGCAGATACCAGCTGTAGGTCAGGATTTTTGGTGATAAGCATTGGCCAGAAATAGTTGTTGTACTGTTCGATGAATGTAATCAGCACCATCACGGCGAAGCTGGAGCGAACGAGCGGTGCAATAATCGTCCAGAGAATGCGGAAGTGTGATGCCCCGTCCAGCTGTCCGGCTTCTACGAGTTCATGAGACACCTGCATAAAGGCCTGACGAATCAGGAAAATGGAGAACACACTGACACAGTTGGATACGATCAGGCCCGTGTAGGAATCCAGTAGATTCAGCTCACTTAACACCAAGTAACCTGGCAGATATACGGCTGTGCTCGGGATCATGTAACCCACCAGAATGATGGCGGTCAACGTTCCTTTGAGGCGGAATCTCATATGAGTCAGGGCATATGCCATCATGCTGGAGTTCACAATCTGGAGCAGACAGATCGCTATGGCGACCCCGGTGCTGTTCAGCATGTACCGTGCAAACGGTGCGGCGTTCCAGGCATCCACGTAGTTCTGCCACAGAAATGTCTCCGGCCAGAAGGTCGGCGGGAACTGCCAGATTTCATCATTTGTTTTGAATCCGCTAATGACCATCCAATAGAACGGAAAGGCAGTGGCAAGTGCAATAATAGCTAGCACCAGATAGCGAAGGATGGCACTGATTTTTACTTTTTTACGGGATGCCTTATGCATCTCTCTGGGCTTCATTTGGCTAGTGTTACTTTTGGGCATGGTCATTGTCATTAGTAGTGCACCAGGCGTCTGCCAAGTAGGAAGGAAACTCCCGATAACAGCACGCAGATCAGAATAATAACTACAGCGATCGATGAAGCTTCTCCGACGTTAAACGATTCAAAAGCAGACTGATAGTACATATACAGCAAGGTTCGAGTTGATCCAGCAGGTCCACCTTGAGTCATGACGTTAATCTGGTCGTAAGCCTGTAGCGATTGAATAGTCAGAATGATCGAAAGGAAAAAGGTCGTTGGTGAGATCAGCGGCAACGTAATGCTTCTGAACTTGTCCCAAGCTCCCGCCCCGTCAATCGAGGCTGCTTCAAGCAGATCGGAAGGCAGATTCCTTAGAGCTACCAGATAGAACACCATCGCCCAACCAATGGACTTCCACAAGGTTACAATCAATACAGCAACAAGTGCCCAATCCATATCGCGGAGCCATCCGATCGGTGATACTCCTACCCAGCCCAGCATCAGATTGGCTAGTCCCACTTGCGGTTCAAAAATCCATGACCAAGCGATGGATACGGCAACCGTTGGTGTCACCCATGGTGAGAAGAGTAATGTGCGAAAAATACCGGATGATTTCATTTTGCTATTCATCAGCATCGCTAGTGCAAGTCCTCCCACAATCGTAGGGATCACACTCCCGAGTCCGAACAACAGCGTAACTTTCAAAGATCGATAGAATTCAGAGTTCGTTAGCAGGTACGTGTAGTTATCCAACCCGACGAACAGCTTGTCCGGGCTCATGAAGTCCCAGTCCGTAAAACTGAGATATACGATGTATCCCAGAGGCCCCAGCCAGAAAATCAACAGCGGGATTAGAGCAGGCAACGTGAATAGAACCGCCTCCGACTCCCTCCAACATTTCAAACGCAATTCCCCCACTCCTTATTGTCCAAATTTTCTTTAACAATTGGCAATTTATAGATATATATTGGCTTGTTTAATCTTCTGTACAAAAATGATTGTACATTCGAATTGAAAAATCTATTTCGGGGTTGTGTTAAAATTCGAAGGAGTCATGTAAAATATGAATATGTTCGTGGAAACGTTTATTCTATTGCCGAGGTGACATTGTGGGAAAAGAAATTGCTGGGAACCCGAATCATTTATCGTTACCTGATCGGTCTGCACTGAGGGAGAGAGTCATCGAGGCGATTGCCAATACGATGGACTTATATGGGGTTAATCATACGTTTGGTAAATTGTATGGTGTGATGTATTTCGAAGACCGTCCGATGACGCTGGAAGAGATGAAAACCTCTATGAATATGAGCAAAAGCAATATGAGCTATGCCGTTCGTTCGTTAACCGAGTCTCAAATGATCTATAAGCTGGACGAGAAAAAGGAGCGGCAGGATCAATATGTGGCGGAGACTGACTTCTTTCGCACGTTTCAAAATTTCTTCGGATTAAAGCTGCAGCGGGAAGTGGATGTGATGCTGGAAGGCATCCGCGAGGTGATCCCTGACCTGACAACCATGATTCTAGCGGAACATACAACTGCACAAGAACGGGAAGAGGCATTACGAGATTTGCACAAACTCCAGCATGCAGAGCAATACTATGTCTGGCTTCAAGGTTTCGTGGATCGGCTACGAGAGGGTAAGCTGTATGAACAAAAATCAGAAATACCGGAACAGCAGGACTAGCCCTGCTGAGCATAGACTTAAAGATGTCGGATCTTAGCAGAATAGATTTAGCAGCAGATATGAGATTGAGATTAATCCATTATAAAATAAGCATATACAACAAAGAGCTGTACCCAGCCGATGAATGGCTTTGGGGACAGCTCTTTTGAAACCTACATATGTCTGAGTATAAAAGATAAACTTGGCCTTGATTCAAAATACAAATATTTGGAATCCGTTGTTTGAATGTAACATGCACCATTCCACTTATCATCTACAGGAAAAAGGATCGATTTGAATTCCACTTTTTCTGCAGAGTTATTGCCATTGTTCATCTGTATTGTAATTGGTTCATTATAGATATATTCTATGGCGCCACTCTTTTTTATATCATTGACCTCATCTTCTGATAACGGAGCATTGCCACCTGACATCATCTCTCCTTTTTCAAATACGATTAAAGAGAGAAGCTGATCAAAAAGTTGCGGATCTTCTTTTTTATTAATTGATTTCTGTTCTTCAGCGCGATAAAGATTCATCTGATCTGGCTCCCACGTCTCCCGTTCACTGCTCGAATTGAGGTACCATCCTAGTGTGAAGCCTAAAGCAACCGCGATGAGCAACATAATAGAAACAAATTTATTAAGCTGCATCCCTTCACCTCTCATGCTTGTTTACGTTAGGTACGATAAGCCAAAAACCGGGAATATCATTCCCGGCATAATTATTATATTTTTTCAAGTTACAAGTATACCATATTTATTTTGATGCCCTGTAAGCAAGGGTGAAATCTTTAGATATTGGTGTTGTCTTATTAGTCTGAGAGTTGAATACGTCAAATTTCAGTTGTAGATTGCCGGTGGTATTTTTTGAAGATCCGTTTCCTTCGTAATTAAGTACAACCTGATAAGTGAAATAATGTCCATTATCAGTTCGTCCACTGTGGTCTGTAGATTCCTCTAACTTAAATTTACTAGCCAGTTTTTCACCCGCAGCAGAGACTGGGCTTCCTGATAAGCTAACACCTTGACTGCCAAGTGTAACCTCTCCTGATGTAGATGTTGCAGTGTTTATATACCCTATTACATCATTGATTGTACTCCCATACGGAACAGCACTTAATGTTTTTTTAATAAGACTAGTAGCGATTTTATCACCAACTTTTTTCAACCCTCCATTAAAAGCTGAATTATCGTAAATTCTTCCTTGCTGGAACGTCCTAATCATAGTTGAATAATCACCTGACCCAAAGGCAATCTTTAAATTTTTATATTCGAACACATTGTTTCCATAGTATGTGTAATTTCCAACCTTAGTGTGCTCTGCAATCTTAAATTGAGCAATCCATGTGGAGTCGGATGAGGTGACATTTACATGTTTGTAGCTAAGATATGGTAAAGACCAACATTGTGTATAATCTGTCCCCACATAAAATGAAGTATAATATGTTGTAGGATTAGTCCATGTAGAGAATGAATTCAATGCCATCGGTGCAAAATCCAAATCTGTTTTCCCAGAAGCCTCTGCTATTGAGGTTTCAGTTGTTGTGATTTCTTTAACCATTTCAGGCTCTGCTAGCCCTTTGAACCAAAACATTTCTTTTTTATTGTCTTCTTTCTCGGCAAAAGAGCCCACGTCTAAACCCCTCAATGCTTCGGGTAAATCCGTCTCAAAAAGGATAATATTTTTATCGCCATCAAGTAAGTATAGTTTTAAATGAGGCTTTTCCTGTAAATCACGGTTAATTAAAAGGTTATCATTCTTGTTATCATTAAAAATCTCAAACAATAAAACCGAATATCTACCTGTTTCATCTGTCAAATCTCCCACAATACTATTAATACCATTTTGAACTTTATAACTAGCATGCAACAATCCAAACAATTGAACTTGTTCTTCACCAACAGTCACATCAATTGAAACATTTCCTCCACTTAAGATAAAATTATCGAGTTTCAAATCATAATTCTTTAGCAATTTTTGGCTCTCGAGTGATTTCCTTTTTTCCACCTGACCAACCATAGATTCATTAAAGGCATCAACTGTCAGGGAAATTCCTTGGCCCCTAGTAACTACATCTAAAACTTGTGATGTATTATTTTCAGCAAATACACTTGTTTGCAGAAGTGATCCCGTTAGAAAAACAACTGCCATTATTAAGATCTTTAGCTTTCTCATACGTCACCTCAATTTTAAATTTTTAGACTCCCAACCATAAACTCGATGTTTACGAGCAGGCTTACAGCTAATAAAACATTCATTCCGATAGATTACCCCCTCTTATGTTTAACTATATAAAAATTGTTTATATTTGTAAATAATACTATATGCTCATATTTATTTAAATATAAAGAATCATCTAATATATACTTGATTTTAAGTGAACCAGGAAATAATAAAGACTTCACCACCTATTTTCAAGGTTATTAAACCTGAAAAATACGGTGGTGAAGCCCTTTAACCACTATATAGTTTAATTAGAAAAAAAAGTCTTTTTTATTACTTCTGTGCCGCTGCTTCAATATCTGCATATGCCCAGTGAGTTGCAGGCACGTCGCTAAAGGATGGCGTGGCCACTCCCGTCAGCGGTGTACGTTTGAACAGGACGTTCAGCACTTTTACCGCTTCTGCACGGGTAAGTTTGCTGTCTGGTTTGAATGTACCATCATTGTAACCCGTCATCAGACCAGTGGACTGCACATAGGCAATCGCATCGGCTGCCCACAGATCAGCGGCTACATCCGTAAAGGAAGTGGCTTCTGGTGCTGTTCCTGTGGTATCCGTTGTTGTTACAGCGTTCGTTTGTTGCTTCTGCAACCAACGGTACGCGATTGTTGCCATCTGTGCACGCGTAATCGAACCTTCCGGTACAAACGCTGTGTCACTGAGACCGTTCATGATACCTGCGGCCTGTGCCTTTTGAATCTCACTCGTTGCCCAATGTGTTGCGGCTACATCGGCAAAGGTTGTACCCGCCGCCGTAGCTGTTGCTGTTTCACCCGGCAGATTACGAGCCAGCATTGCAGCCATCTGTGCACGTGTAACGAACGCATCTGGACGGAAATCGGCACCGAAACCTTGGATGTATGGCTGATTTGTCTTTTGAGAAGATTTCAGCCCATCGACGACAACCAGTGTAAACGTACTGAATTTGGTTACCGTAAACTCAATGCCTTCGCTGTTATTAGCCAGCTTCACGAGTTTGCCTTGTATCAGTTCTTTCGTGCCATCACTGTGTTCAATGTACACAGCCAGGTTATCCAAGATCTGCTGACGAGCTGCCGCATCGGTTGGCAGGCTATTGCCCAGTGGCAAAGTCAGCGTCACTTCACGGCTCTGCATATTCGTTTCAATCTCAACCGGACGAACCAGTACACGAACATTCGTATTTGGTGCAACTTGCTGAATCACTTGCTCTTTCTTCGCCCGCTCTTCCAGTTCTTTGCGTTCGGATTCCTTTTTGAGCGGAACGATACGGAAATACAAGTCTTGATCGAATCCGGCAATGGACTGTGCAGGTACCGAAATGAATGCATTCTCTGTCGAGATTTCCAGTTTCATCGAACCGTCACTTAGATCTTTGACAGCTGTTTTCGGAACTTCCACACGTGTCTCGGACACAGCGTCTTTGGTATCTGGAATCACAATACGTGCCGTATTGGTACCCAATTGTTTCGCTTTTACAACCGATTCCTTGGCAATCGCATCTGTCATTTTGACCAAATCTTTGACCGTGCCGTTGGTTTCGGTTGTACGTGTGATTGGAGTCTTGGTGAGGTTTGTGCCGTCAACGCCATTCACATCCACGACAATCTGCTCTTGCTTGGTCGTTGGTGCAGGTGTGGACGTCACTGGTGCAGATGATCCGCTGCCACCGCTACCACCTGTGTTGTTGCCCGGGTTAGGTGTGGAACCATTCCCATTACCGCTGTCACCGTTGGCTGTAAAGTCAATTTTTACAGCACGTCCTGGCAACTCATCACTAAAGGCTTTATGACGAACCCATACTGTTTTGTTACCGCTAAAATCCAACTTCTGAATGGAAGCCAGATCAATCCAATTCAGTTTGCCATCGAATGAAATTTCCATCGTATCATTCAGACCCGTTATTTCGTTTTTAACGTCGTCCCCTTTTACATTAGGGGCAGTGAAGAAACGATTAATTACATATTGTAAATTCCCAATATCCTCATAGCTGTCTTGTTCATCAAGTACCCATTGTGCCAATTCCTTTTGATCTTCCACGCTAAGCTCTGCTCTTTTGGACAGGTCGAGGGCACCCGTACGATCAAAAGCATACTTCTCGAAGAAAGCCTCACCCTCCATTTGAGCTTCCATAGCACTTTGGAGCCACTGACTCATTGGATCAATTTTGGTGGCCTTTTCAATAGATTGATACGGGGCAGTCAAAAGCCCTAACACTACCATTGGTTCCACGATATCTCCTTGGTAGAGTCCTTCCAACTTTTCATAGGCCATCGAATACAGATATTTATAAGCAAAAACATTTTTGTCTACTTTATTAGTGAGTTTCAAATATTTTTGACCAATGCTTCCATACTCTTCTGCTTCTTGGTCGTTAAAGTACTCTGATATATCTACCATCTTTTGTGCAAGTAGATCCAGTTTATTGCTCAAAGCAGTAAGCTCCGTTTGTTCCCAAACAGATTGTGCCAACATGCCAAGTTCAATCATGAGTTGAACCTGATTTTTATTCTCGTAATCTTCACTGACGTATTGGATCAAGAATCCTGCAATGAAATCTCTAACCTGTGGGTTTAAATTTTCGTAGCCGTCAGGAAATTTAATTTCTAAAGCCGGATCTTCCATAGCCTCGCGCATGGCTGTTTTATTTCCACTTTTCCTCGCAGCGTTCAAGACAGACAATACATCCGTGTTATTATCACTGGAGAAAAATTTGTCAAATGAGGTCTGGATTTGAACAAAGGATTCGTACCCCCCATCTGGCCGCTCCGCAATCATGTGATCTGCCAGTGCATTTGACTTTTGTATATCTTTCTTGATTCCATCTATTTTCTCTACATCTATCGGAAAGCTCATTTTAGGATGTTCTAGGTTTTTGTTGTAGTCCGCAATCTCCGATTGAATTTGTCTCAATTGGAACATCGAACCCAACATTTCATTAGTGGTCAGCGCCTTGTTAATTAAGGGGGTGAACCTTGCTTCATCATCGAGAGAAGTTAATAATTTGAATACAGACGACGGACCCTTTTTAAGTTGTAGCTCAAGCATAGCCGCTGTGATACGTTTTTCAATGCCTGAGAATTCAGAATATTTACCAACAAATTGATAAAACATACTGTCAGGGGCAGGTTGATCCAGATAGTTAACTTGTTGCATTTGCTTCGCATATAGTTCATCAAGTGAATTCATTTCATCCGGTCCACCAATGTCATGAATGAATTCAACCGCCTTTAAAGCTAGCTGCACGAGGTATTCAACTTGCTCTTTATTGGCGTACCCTTCACTGGTTGGTGGATCTAAATTAAGCATATAAACTGCGATATCATTCTGATCCTCTGAGGATAGTTGCTTGAAACCAGGCGCATCTATGAAACTTTCATCACTCAATAGTTCAACAGCATCAGCTAAAAAGTTGTTTGCGTTGCCTTTTGCTACTTTTATTAATTCGTTGTACTTTCTCAGTCCTGGTTCAAAAAACGCATCAAATGCTTTTTGCACATCAGATACCGTTTCATAGCCATCCTGCTTGTGATCAAGCATCCACTGAGCCAGTTCATTTTTTTCGTCGTCATTCTGAATTGTAGACATCTTCCCCATGTTAAAAACAAATGGTGGTAAGTTCAGATCTGGCCTAAAAATTGCGTAGTTTTTGATAAATGTATATATTTTAAAAAGTGAGTCAATCGCCTCGTTCATACTGTTGATATCCGTTGCTTTATTTATCTCTTTGTAATCATTAAGTTTCTCATATAACATTGCGAGCTGGCTATTATGGTAGATCGTAACAGAACTGTTTTTGAAAACAATATTGTATACCAATATATTATCAATAAACATTGTCCAATCCGCACCATTCAGATGCATATAACGAGATGCAGCTTGTGTCCATTCTGACTTGTCGACACCGGGGAAATAGGAGTTCCACTTCCCTAGCAAGTTGTATACCTGATCCATTTTTTGGCCTAAGGTCTCAATCTCGAACAGTCCGGGTATTACACTGACGTTATAAATCAGATTAAATGCATATACAGCCTGATTGTCACTATTATATTGCACATCTAGTGGAATCAGCATAATCATGCCTCTTGCAATCTCATTCTTTTGATCTTCGCTTAACGTTGCGTAACCTTGAGGCAGTTCCAGCAATTCTCCATCCTCAAGCAAATGACGAACATTAGCTATTTTCTCGCCCGGGTTGGAATCATCATACCCTTGTCTCTCCATGTTTAAAAGTTCGTATGGGTAAGATCGAGCACTCACCACACCTCCAGGACTTACAATCTGAAGCAACATTACAGCCACCAACAAAAAACTTACGATCTTTCTAAACAAGGCTTCGCTCTCCTCTCATTTCATGTTTGATCCTTATGCCTATATCTTTGGACCTATTTTAGAACACAACAATAAACAGATTCTGAACAATAAATGATAATAAAAGGAAAAAAATCCACTCCTTAGTTGAAAACGGAGTGGATTCCTTCATATTTTTCGTCAAAATTCATCATTTTCAAAAAAAAATTGGTGAAATTCCTGCTTAACGGTCCGTCTTCACCTGATATTCCCTCAGTCTCCCCTCATACACCAGCTTCAACTGCTCGCACTGGCGAAAATCATCCGGGGTCACCAGCGCAGGCAGCTTGTTCCACAGCTTGATGCCTGAGCGTTGCAGGATTTCGGCTACAAACTGAGAGCAAAAATAGGAGTTGCTGAACTCCACCGGCTCCTTGAGTGTAATACCAAGAACGCCCAGCAGGTTGTACATATATTTCTGGCGGCTACGAATGAAAATGTGTAGCACCCGCTTCATTTTTTCCACTTCACGCTCCGAGACCCGAAGCTCATAGATGACACATGTCGTATTCGGATATTTACTATACGTCCCTGTCTGGATATCTTCCTTCACAAACCCACCGTTCAGCGGATTGCTCGGATGTTTGCGACCGAAGCTGTACAATTCCGTTAATTCCCGGTCGAACGAGATGGAGGCGTGATTATACGGTGCTTTGGTGTAAGTTTGAATGACTCTTGTAAACAACGTACCTGTATTCGTCAGCAAAATATAAATCGAACGTTCATCGGTCATCCTCATATTTCCCCTTATCAAGTTGGCACTATTCCTTCATAATAACATAGGTACCCTATAATGGAATCTTACATTGAATAAGCAGGTGATCTTCGTACATGAACAGCTCTCTACTGACATTAACTCTGATTTTCGCAGCTCTACTCGTTATACATATTGTGTACAAAGTGATTGCCAAACTGCAGCCAGACAAGGATTATTCGGGCATTGGAACAAAAATTAAAACCTGGTGGGGCATGCTGGCCATCTTTTGCCTTGCTACCCTTTTTAATCCCATCGTCTCGCTGATCTCGCTCATGGTGCTGGCATTTTTCTCGCTGAAGGAATACTTCTCCATGATCCGTAACACCCGCAAAGCCGACCGCCGTCTATTTCTATGGGCGTATCTCGCAATCCCGGTGCAATTTTACTGGATATACATTGGGTGGTATGGCATGTTCATCATCTTTATTCCGCTCTATGTATTTCTCGTCTTGCCCATGCCACGTCTGATCAACAAGGGAACGATCGGATTCCTGCGCAGTGTCAGCTCCACCCAGTGGGGACTCATGCTCATGGTGTTTGGATTAAGTCATCTCGCTTATTTTCCGTTTGCCTCACCCGAGTACGGATCGAAACTGGTGTTGTTCCTCGTTGTGCTAACACAGCTTAATGATGTGGTGCACTATCTCGTATCTCTTTATCTGGGCAAACGAAAAGTGGTGCCTACAGCGAATCCTTTTATTACATGGGAAGGATTTGTGTGTGCATTCCTAGTCACGACGGCGGCCTCCTATTTCATCTATCCCTACCTGACACCATTTGATTGGCAGTTTTCCCTGTTCATCGGAGCACTGATCGGCCTTGCCGGATTCTTCGGCAGCCTCACCGTATCTGTGCTGAAACGGGATCTGCTCATCGGGGATGACAACAAGTCGGATGCACTCAAAAAAAGTTATCTCAGCCGGGTCGACAGTCTCACCTATACCTCGCCGGTCATGTTCCACGTCGTTCGTTATTTCTTTGAATTTATGTAGTTATCAGATATGTCAAAAGGCCTCTCTCATCACCCTGAAAAAAGGATATGGAGGAGGCCTTGCTACAATTTAGCGTTTCAAACTCAGTTGTCTTAATCGAATAAATTCAAGAATATCATTTAATTCATGAAACTTCTCATTATGATGTCTTTCATCATCAGCAGAGTGAATATGGAATGGATCATATTTTGTTACAGAAGAATGCGTACCTTCTGGGTGTTTATGAGCGTGGAATTTCATGATCAATTGTTTGTTGCTATCGTACCAATCATACCAATATAACTCGATGAAACATCGATCCATATCCAATTCCTCAATACAAATTAATTTGGAGAAATCATGAAATAGGATTGTTTTTCTAATACTCCTTCTATCACTTCGAATTCCATTTGCATTTTCTCGAATTTCGGAGATGATATCCGAAAAGTTTTTCTCTATGAATTTAAAGTTACTTTTCGCTATCTTCAAACTCAAGTCTCTGCCTCCCAAGCAAGTGTTGCCAAACTTGAGCATCGGTTTCTTCCTCAGATGTCAGTTCACTTTTAGTCCCGAGCGTTTGTTCAAATTCACCACTGTATTTTTCTTCATAAAACGAGATTTGACGAGTGTAATATTCCAAGTTGTTCTCTTCTTTGGTTATAGATTCATTCTCCTGTTTTCTCCACATATCTACAACATCACGAATAGTAACGACATTCCCTGATGTCATCCTAAAGGCTGTATCATCTGCTATTTTATTATGTTTATTAGCAGCCGCCTTTTGAACACCAATGAATCTGCCTTGTTTAAGCCAATTGTGAATCGTCATGACACTAACACCGAAAAACTGGGCTAATTGGCTGGGAGTATATTCTTCAGCGATTTCTTTTTTCCCTGAGGGGGATACAAGCTTTGTATCCTTATCTGTCGCGACAATTAATGCGTGCTGTAGCAATTGCTCGAATCCTTTTTGGAAAGCTTCATGGTTTTCGAAGATTTCCTCATCTAACTCTTGCATAAGAGTCTCATTATTACGCAATGAATGTGCAAGAACTTTAAACAGCAGAACGCTGTTTTCATAATCACCTAACCTAAATGCAAGTTCCTTAGCAATTTGATTTGAATTTTTGTTAAATAGACTCTTCTCACTATATGTAATAGACATGATCATTTCACCTCACACTCCTATATTATGTCATTCTTCTCTCAAATTCAATAACCAAGTTAAATCAATTTAAATCAAATTAAACAATATTCAATACTCTAGTATAGCTTGCATTTGAAATTTTATACCACATGAGCAAATCCCAGTTGTAAAATAAAACTCCCCCGTTCTTTACGAACGAAGGAGTTGAATCCATCCACTTCTATACTTAACTACGTCTACTTCAAATGAATCTCCTTCTCGGACATCAGCATGTCACCCTCATCATTGGTAAAGACAAATGTGGCTTTTCCGCGTTCACCTTTCATCTCGTCCGAATAGATAAAGCCTGAGAACTGTCCATTACCGCTAAAATAAAAGCCGTCTTCTCCGTTCCCGCCATGCTCGATCGCTTCCTGCATCGTATTCACAATCGTTACCGTGTTGGATGTCCAGCGCATTTCCGTTAGGCTGTAACCTTTGGGCACTTGTTTGATCGCAAAATCAAAGCTGTTGCCTTCACTCGGTTTATCCGATTGATCAATGACAATATCAATATTCTCTGACATTGCCGCAGCGTTAGACTGCGTCTGCATCTTGCCCTCTTCACCTTTTGCGCTATTCTGATCATTTTTGTTTTTGGCCTCTGCATTAGGTATAGATCCCTGTCCAGCTTCCTCGATCGGTTGCTTGGATTGCGGGTAAGCATGCTCCTGTACAGACTCTTTATTATTTTTGGCGCCACAGGCGCTAATAACAATGACCATACATAACACAGCAGTATACAGTGCAGATCTCTTGATCCCCTGTTTCATACTCCATCTTCTCCCTTCGTTCTTCTTGCATCCTTCTCACACACAGATTAGAACCTTATTCATCACTACACCATATCGTCCCTCATGAAGCTCCATAATATGTAAATGATTTTAAAATTCCAGACTGCACCTGTTCTTTTGCAGTGATGAGTGTATGAGTTTTCATACAAAAAGATGGGAATCAGACGTGTATCAATTCTTGTAATTAATGTTGCAATTGCGGTAACTCCAGCACTTGTCCTGTCTGAATGTTTCCGTGTGACAACTGATTTGTATCTTTCAGTGCTTCGACATAAACCCGAGTATCCATCTGATCCGGTTTGTTCGCAAGAGATATACTCCACAAGGTATCTCCCGAAGATACAACAACCTGTTCATTCAGTAGCACAGGCTGATCTCCCGCCGATGCCTTGAATACTACACTGCAACCAGCAATAAATACGCTCATCGTAATGAGTAGCTTAATCATCGCCGGGCGTGTGATCTGATCTCGTAGAAAGAGCCTTGAAGCGTGTTTTTCATATGAGAATTCCGGCTTGGTTCTTAGAACCTGCTCAGGTTCATGAATGCTTTTGTACGTGGAATACTTCATTTCCATCTGACCCCCGATTGTTATCTTCCTTTTTCGTCAATCTTCAACTTGCTTGCCTATATAACTTCACTTAACAACATAATTTTCATCTCTCTCTAAAGCCAAATAGGCACATATTACTAGCTTTTAATCGTATACATAGGTCTATGTTATCACTTCATTCTAAACAAATTCTGAACAATGATCGGTCCGACTGAACAAAAGTTTCAATTCGAGAATAGATGCCTGATTTTCGGCGATGGGACGTGTGATTCTGCCCTATAATAAGGGAAAGATTATGATTCTACTGGAGTAAGGACGTGCGGTTTATGATCTCTGCAGATCTGAAGGAACAGTATTACCAGGCACTGATCGCTAAAGATTCAGAATATGAAGGCTTATTCTATGTCGGTGTTAAAACAACGGGGGTATTCTGTCGTCCCACCTGCCCGGCTCGGAAACCTAAATTTGAGAACTGCGAATTTTATGAGACCGCTCAGCAAGCCCTGCTTGCGTCATTTCGTCCATGCCAGCGATGCCGTCCTTTATCTCATCCCAATCAAGTTTCGGATGTGGTTCGCATGTTGGTGGAGGCTGTCGAGAAGGAGCCGGAAAAACGCTGGAAGGGGCACGATTTCAGGGCACTATCCATTGATGAATCTACTGCTCGCCGTCAGTTCAAAAAAAGATTCGGGATGACCTTTGTCGAATACGCTCGCGCACGGCGTATGGGACTAGCACTGAAACATATTCGTTCAGGGCGCACTGTCATTGATAGCCAACTCTCCACCGGATATGAATCCAGCAGTGGATTCCGGGATGCCTTTTCAAGGATTATGGGAGCTGCACCTACACATGTAGATAACGAACGGGTATTAAGGGCAGCCTGGATCGATACCAGACTTGGCCCCATGATGGCTGTAGCGGATGAGCAAGCTTTATATTTACTCGAATTCATTGATCGCCGAGGGCTGGAACGCGAGGTGGAACGCCTGCGCAAGCGCACCAAATCTGCGATTGTACCTGGCACAACAGCACCTATTCGATCCATTGAACGGGAATTAAATGAATATTTCGACGGCAAAAGGACAACTTTCGACACGGCATTGTTCTGTTTAGGAACACCATTTCAGAAGCGGGTATGGGATGCGTTATTAGCCATTCCGGCCGGGGAAACGAGATCTTATCAGGAGATCGCAAAAGCCCTTGGAAAACCTTCTGCATGCCGGGCCGTAGCCCAAGCGAACGGGGCAAATCAGCTAGCTATTGTCATTCCTTGTCACCGTGTGATTAACGCAAGTGGTGAATTGGGCGGATATGGAGGTGGACTGACACGGAAAAATTGGCTGCTTCAGCACGAGAGACAGATGTCATTACAGTAGGAATTTTCAGTAACAGCACCTTATCTATTTCTATAAAGGAAGTGAGCCAAAATGAAAAACAACCATTGCACACAGAAAGAAAAAGCTGAACAATTTCATCAATATCATGTGAAGGGACAACCACTCTTACTGGTGAACGTGTGGGATGCTGGGAGCGCGCAGACCATTCAATCTACAGGTGCCAAAGCTATTGCTACAGGAAGCTGGTCTGTTGCCGCTGCTCATGGGGAACAGGATGGTGAAGCCCTTCCGTTCCAATTGGTGCTTGCTAATCTTTCACGTATTACAAAGAGCGTAGATCTGCCTGTAACCATCGATATAGAGGGAGGGTATGGCAGGTCCGTGTCAGAAGTGAAGCAAAACGTGTTGCAAATTATTGAACATGGGGCAGTTGGCATTAATATCGAGGACCAGTTACCACATGGTGAAGGCTTATACAGTGTCACAGAACAATGTCTGAGATTATCCGTTGCTCGCGAAGCTGCAAGTGAGGCAGGCATTCCCCTTTTTATCAATGCACGCACCGATCTATTTCTACAACAAGTTCCTGAGAAACATAATGAAGTGTTAGTTAACGAAGCAATTGCACGGTCCGAGGCATATGCGGAAGCAGGGGCAAACGGTATATTCATTCCAGGTTTACAGGATCAGCATTGGATTCAGGAACTATGTGACCGTTCGCCAATCCCCGTCAACGTGATGGTAACCTCCAACGAACCTTCACTCAGACATTTGGCAACACTAGGGGTAGCACGAATCAGCTACGGGCCTTATCCTTATCTGCAAGTTATGGAGAACCTGAAAGCACTTGGGCAACGTATTTTAACAGGAGCATAAGGATTATACTGATGAGGTGTGTTCATACCACGCCGTCTTGCACGGACAGAAGATAGGATGTTTCCAGCCTTCACCTGTGGTATAATCCCACTACCTAACAGTAACAGGAGGCACATATGCTTAACGTTGAACAAAAGCTTGAAATTCTGGAGTCGTACCCACAGCTGCAGCGCAAAAATGTTTCTCTGGGTCGTGTGAACTTCCACTACGAGGACAGTGCCTACGAGAAAAAAATTGTAGCACTCCATATTCACCCGAACGGTAACGGTTATATCTATGCAGGGTTATTGCCAAACTACGAGACGGATGCAAAAGGGTTCGTCAATGTCCGTGATTACTCCGAAGCAGATCTGCGTACATTGCTGGATGCAACACTCGAAGCGATGTCTCATAATCCAGACGCAGTTGAAGTGACTGAGAACGTACCCCCCCCTAAAGAATCTGCCCCGGTTATCCTGTCATCAAGCGGTGGTATCTGGATCAATGAAGAGGGACACACACTTACTTTAAAATATGACAATGATATGTGGTGTGTATATGCTGATTCGGAGCTGGAGATGGCTTTTGAATCACGCGGCGAGGCTGGCGAGTATCTTGAAGAGGAAGGATTCAAACCGCAAGCTCACGCTTAGATTAAAGTACAACCCATAAGAGACGACAAAGAAAAACACGAGGCGAGCATACGTCCTCGTGTTTTTCTTATCCCTCGTGTCTAATTACTGGTGTGATTATTACTGAACATCCTCATTTGCGTTCCCCTAACGGCTTAAACTCTGTAATTCATCACAGTTAGTCTTTGCTGCCTTTGCGTACCAACGGAGCATGCTTCATCATGGGATAGGTGGACAGAAGCAGCGCGCCACCGATTACACCCAGCACCGTAAATACGAGCATTCGATTTTGATAGGCAATCCAGAGCGTGAATTGTCTCATATCTCCAAATGCAACCACCAGCGACAGCACCAGACCAAAGCCAAACAACAGAATCAGGAAATTACGCAGGCCCAGCCGAATACAGCAAACCGTCAAGAAAACAGATAGACCGAGTACCAAGAGCCCCAGCATCATGTCAATCCACAGGTATGGGAACACAAGATAACTCGAAGAATAGAGCATTCCCGGTTGATACAACGTGACCTGTAGCCATCCCCCGACATTCAGCAGATGAACAACCCCATAGATCACATGCAGAATGATCATCGTGCCCACAACCATACAGGCTCCCATCATATAGAAAGATTTCATGAATTGAATCCGTGTACTGCCCATACCAATGGCCACCGGGTAGAGTGTGATTAGACCCGCAATGGCAAAAGTACAGATCCCTCCATACATCGGCCCAAATAATTGTGAGGCATAACTGACATGAAACAGAAAACCAATCGCGACATAGACTGCTGTCAACCCAAGCGCAATGGATGTAAAGATCAGCATATATAAACGCATGTCATCTAAAATTAGCCGATTCGTTCCTTTTACTGCATTCATGCTCTCACCTCCTCCTTCCGCGTTACATTCACCAGATAATCCTGGAGCGTTGCTTTTTCAATGGAAAGCCCATGATGTTGAGCCTTGGCTACCCATTCCTTCGAATACATATCATCAATCATCACTTTGCCGGTTGTACCCATACGAGCAGAATCAATAATATTAGCACCTGCAGAGGCTATCTCCACATCTTGAATTAACCCTGTTAGAAGAACTCCACGTTCGCGCATCTCCTCCATGGGGTGATGATATAACACTTTACCTTGATGTACCACAATCAGGGTTTCACACAAAGGCTGTACCTCTTCGATATGATGTGTTGATATCAGAACCAGACGAGGGTTATCTTCATACGTTTCCAATAATGCTTCATAGAAAAGTTTTCGTTTCTCGGCATCGAGTCCATTCGTAGGCTCATCCATAATCGTCACACTGGCGTTACTGCACAGCCCCAGAATTATTTGAGCGGCTGTCTTCATGCCCTTCGAAAATTTACTCATTTTCTGTTTGGACGGCAGTTCAAAAACATCGATGAGCCGCTTGGCAAGTTGTTGATCCCATTGTGAATGGAAATGTGATCCGATGCTGACCAGATCATTCATTGTCCAGTTTTTACCGAGCGGATGATTCTCCTGGATATAACATAGATGCCCTTGAGCAGACAGATTATTGTACGGGTCCTGACCCATAATTTGAATGGTGCCACTGTCAGGGCGGTTGTGTCCGGCGAGCAGACTCATTAGCGTCGTTTTACCAGCACCGTTCCTTCCCCAAATTGCACCAATTACAGGTTCATTCTCATGCAGGGTGACACTGTTCAGAATAGAGGGCTTACTCTTTTGATAGCTGTAACATACCTGCTCCACATGAATCATATTTCACTCTCCTTATCCTTCTTACCGCGAATCAGATCAATAATCATGTCCTCATCCATCCGAATACGTCTGGCTTCTTCAAGTAAAGGTTTGATGTATTCTTCGTAAAAATGTCGCTTTCGTTCAACAAGCAAGGCTTCCCTGGCTCCTTTGGCAACAAACATTCCCACACCTCGCTGTTTGTATATGATGCCTTTGTCTACCAACTCCTGTAGCCCCTTTCGCGCCGTAGCCGGATTAATATTGTAAAAGCGTGAAAGTTCATTCGTCGAGGGAACCTGCTCCTCCACTCTCAATCTGCCTTCCACAATATCATCCATGATCATCATGGCGATCTGATGAAAAATAGGCTGGGATTCATCCAAGGTCGATTTCATCTGTTTCCAACTTTCATACATAATAATGATTTGCGTGTGTCTTATATGGGGGTCAATTTTTTCTTTTCTTAATTAGTTAGTCGGTTAGTTACTCATGTAACTAACTATAGTATACAAGAACATAAATGTAAATAGACCCTTGTTAATTGATCAACTTCTCCACACGGATTCGGTTATATTGGTTCAGGAGAGCGTCAAGGACTACGGATTGTCTGATCACTTCAGGATGAAGCAGACTGCCATATTGCAGTTGTATCTGATGTAGCTGTTGTCTCGCGTCTTCGATCTGTGATTTTAATTCCATACGATCCATAGCACCCCCTCCTTTTGTCATATTTTAGCTTATTATGCCAATCGGTAGTTTAATGAGGGTATGACAGATATGCTCTTCTATGCGTTACTGGACCGTTTATACATACAAAAAAGAACGCCTCTGAGTTATTCAGAAGCGTTCTGTGGCTCAGGCTTATGTCCCTAAACCGTGATCATTCGTTCGGTAGATTGGAGGAGGGGTATCTTCCTTGACTGGAGATGGCCCGGTAACGGTCGGCAGGATGTTCACCGCGATACTACAAGTAACTATCAGCAAAGCCAGTTTTTTCTTCATTGATTTTTTGCACCTCACCAATCAAGATTTTGTATTGCTGTATAGCAGTATCGGACGCGTAATCCCTGTATTGTTCGAATAGTCCGACACTTCTAAGCATACCTCGTCCATCACTAATTTCAATAGCAAATCTTAAGCTATCCAGAACAAAATTTAAACCTTGTGCAAAGTGATCCCTCTTCAGATAATACTTGCCCAATCCAGCCAATAATCGGACGTAACGATCATCCGTAACCTGCTTGCTGACTTTTCCAATTCGGTTCCGTTGCTCCTGATAAGTAAAATGCGGTGCATACTCTTCTAACACATCATCGATATCCATATCGTATCGATTCGCCGCAGTAACAATATCACATAGCGCAGGAAAGATCTCGTTCTCTTTTGTTGAAATGTAGGCCAGATACTGAGGAAGAATTTCGAACTGTCCAGCCATTAATTGATATATATAACGATTCCCTTCAGCCCATTCCTGAAATTGTTGAATAACAACCATTTCTTCATGATCCGGACCTTTGACCCAAGAGGAATCGGTGTATAACGAAACATATTTGAGGGCCATCTCATAGTTGTCTAAATGGAAATACGCACTTCCCGATGCCAAATAAGCATACATAACATAAAAAATGATAGGTCGTTTCGTTTCTTCCGCTTTCTTTCTCCCATTCAATTCATAGTGAATGGTTGCCTTCACCCGCAGTTTCTCTGATAACTCCTGCACCTTACTCCACCGATGAAGTGAGGCGAACGCATTAATCAATTCATTTAATGCATCCAGTTGATAGCGTTCATCCAGTCGATCCACATAATATTCAAATTGAGCCGCAATAATAACATTCCGCTGCTGATCATTCGACAGTCCGAGCTTGAACAGACGATACTGACAGAGCGCAAGCCGCTCGGAATGTTGCATCTTCTCACTTTCAGCGATTGTTTCATATAAGAGAGTTGCCGGTTTCCATTTACCAGCATGATAGAACTCCTCCGCCACATCAAATAACATCGGGATATACGAAAGATTATCCATCATCAGACGAACGACCTCTTCGATACAGTCCAGCTTATCCAGTTCAGCACATCGATGCAGAAAAGGGCCTAACCTCCGCCAATCCGGCGTTGCGTGCACAAAGCACTCATCAATATACAACTCATAGAAATGGCCCGCTGCAAGCTTCATAGCTACCGTAATACGGTCCAGCTGCTGCATGGAGATAGGTCGATTCTTATTCAAAATGTTGCTGAGTGTGCCAGAATTAATTCCGGACAGCTCTGAAAATAAACTGATCGACATCTGTTCACGCTTCAGATAGCTTGCTAAATGATCGCGTATCGTGGTTGTTGTCGGCTTCAAGGGAACACCACCCTCCAAAATAAAAACACAAAAAGCGAGATTACAGGTACATGCAAAAGTAATTATATGTAATATATACTTGCATTACAATAAAATAATTTCAACTAATTTGTATTAATTACATTTTAATCCTTTTAGAGCGATAAAATATGTATCTATATTTTATATCGAAATGGTCTGTTCTTCCAAGACCCAACTGCACAAAAAAACACGAGCCAGACAGGCTCGTGTCATTTGTCCGAATATCATTACGCATTCAGCGTATTTCACAGTGTTATTCCATACTCAATCTAATGTGACCTAAGGCAGTACATTCCCTGCAGCACGATAGATTTCATACCACTCTGGACGAGTGAGGTGAACCTCACCTGCTTTCACACAATCTTGCAGACGTCCAATATTCATTGTGCCTGTCACAGGTTGCATCTTGGCAGGGTGACGAAGCAACCACGCAATCGCAATGGTCGTATTGCTCACGTCATACTTCGCAGCGATCTCATCGATCTTTGCATTCAATTCCGGGAATTTCTCATTGCCAAGGAAGACACCCTCGAAGAATCCGTATTGGAACGGAGACCACGGTTGAATGGTAATATCATGCAGACGGCAGTAATCCAGAATGCTGCCATCTCTGTTCACCGCAGCGTCATTCTCCATATTCACGTTGATGCCGCTATCGATCATCGTCGTGTTGGTAATACTCATCTGCAGCTGGTTGGCTACCAGAGGTTGTTTGACATATTTTTTGAGCAATGCGATCTGGTTCGGGTTCTGGTTGGATACGCCGAAGTGGCGCACTTTTCCCTCACGCTCCAATTGATCGAATGCTTCAGCCACTTCCTCCGGTTCAACAAGTGCATCCGGGCGGTGCAAGAGCAACACATCCAGATATTCCGTTCTCAGACGTTGCAGAATACCATCCACCGAATTCAGGATATGCTCTTTGGAGAAATCAAACATACCCTTGCGAATGCCGCATTTGGATTGAAGAATCAAATTTTCACGAATCTGGGGATTCATCTGCACAGCATCGGCGAAAATCTCCTCACATGTTCCTGTGCCGTAAATATCAGCGTGATCGAAGAAATTCGCGCCTATTTCCATAGCAGAACGTACAAAATGCTCCGCGTCCTTACTGTCTAATGAATTGATTCGCATACAGCCTACAGCAACTACAGGCACATCGAGTGCACTGCTGCCCAGTTTAATGGTTCTCAAGATGTTTCCCCTCCATATTCAAAAATAGTTTGTGTGCATGAGACCCTGATACATATCCATATATGCATGTCCATGCCTGTCTTCCGTCTATGATTGTGACATATATCTGCAATCGGTTTCAATAGACTTTCCCCACATTTATATGGAGAAATGATTTGTTATAAGCAATACCGCCCAGCCTTGGGCAGTAATCGTTAATCTTTTTCCGGCACGATCACCTTCATATAACCAGGCAATACACGGATATCAACCGGTAAAGCAGGGCCTTCCTCTCCATCCACATTCGTACGAATGGTTTCGTCCGAGCGAACATGAACTTCTTTGGCTGTAAAATAGTGCACGTCCTTATGGTCCTTCAGATTGCCGAAGAACAAAGAAGTGCCTAAGGTCACGCTGTTGAATACACCGATATTTTGAATCACAAAGCAGTGAATCAGTCCGTCGTCTACCTCTGCATCCGGTGACAATTTTTCGAATCCTCCGACCGAGTTAGTAAGGGCCGCCACAAAAAGCGGTGACTCTCCTTCCCAGAATTGCCCGTCATATTCGATCTTCAGAACGTTTGCCGGTGTGTTTACCAGATCCTTCAATCCTTCTTTCAGATAAGCGAATGATCCCAGCTTTGATTTTTCCTCGGACGAAACAGAGAATAACGCCTCCGCCAAGGAGCCGGCAGCCACCACATTGGCAAACAGTCGCCCATTCACCATGCCGAGATCGACCAACCGGGTCTGTTCCGAACGTAACTGCTCGATCGCTTCCTCCGGGTCAAGAGAGATATGTAACGCCCTTGCAAAATCATTCACCGTTCCCAGTGGAACGATACCTAAAAGAGGACGATGTTCCTGGTCCAGCATACCATTAATCGTCTCATGTAATGTGCCATCTCCCCCGATCGAGATGACCAGATCACATCCATCTTTGCAGGCATGTAGACCGTAATGGGTAGCATCGCCTTCCCCGGCTGTTTCGTTCACCACTACTGCATATTGACTGACTTCCAGAATAGACCGAACCTGGGATACATAATGCTCTGCTTTTTCCTTGCCTGACGACGGATTGCTAATGATCATTGCTTTCCTCATCGATACATCTCCCTCTCCGCATATAACCTCTGTACATCCTTACCCTTTTCATCAAGAGGTTGAATACAGTGTGATGCAAATATGTTGATCACCATGCAAATTTTTATAATTTACACAAAGTTATGCTGAAAAAGTGCAGGGCATGGCCCTTGTCATATAGAATAAAAGTATAGATAGATAAACGTTATAAAATTACTGTTCCTATAATCCCAAGATGGGTTAATAAGCTAGAGACGTTATGATTTGGAGGGAAGGCATGTAATGAAGAGAATCACACTTGTATTGTTGATATGTATTCTAAGTATAGGTACGGCGGGGCAAGCAATGGCATACACCACCACGGATTCGGATCATTCCCTCATTAAAGATTCTGCGCTAGAGGAAGGACTCAAGCTAATTTTAAATATTCCTGTAGGTGAACCCCTCACATCTAAAGATCTGAAGCAGCTTCGTGTGGTGGATCTGAGCAATGCAGGCATTCAGAGTCTTTCCGGGCTGGAACATGCCGTGAATTTGACCCATTTGCGTCTGTACGGTAATGAAATTACCGATCTCACACCACTGGAACACCTGACGGAGCTTCGCGAGATTGACGTCCGAAACAATTACATTACAACCATTCAGCCTCTTGCTGCATTACAGCAACTGGGACGTCTATATATCAGTAACAATTCGATATCCTCCATTGACGTTGTGCGAGAATTTCCCAGACTACATACACTGCATGCCAGCGGCAATCAGATTTTAAGCCTGAATGCTCTAACAGAGCTGCATTCGCTGAAATGGCTCGAAATCTCAAATAATGATATAACCGATCTTACACCACTTGCGGAACAGACTCAGTTGACGCAATTGAATGTGGCGAACAATCATATTTCGGCACTTGATGCTCTCACAGAGTTGCCAGATACCATGCGTGAGCTGAATGTGGCAGGTAACCATATATCTCGCCTGGCACCCCTGAGCCACATGACAGGATTGCGGAAACTGGATATCTCGAGTAACCAGATCCAGCAACTGAGTGACATCGCAACATTAACAAACTTAACGGAGCTGAATGCGGAGTCCAATCAGATCTATAATCTGGAGCCGCTGCGCGAGTTAACCAAACTAAACGTCTTGAAGTTATCCAATAACCGGATATGGGATCTGACACCAATCTCGGAATTATCCTTCACACCCGATAACTCAGATGTACAAAGCGTAGACAACATCTCTGCTTCCACTTCTATGTCCTTAAGCACATCAAATGTGATGACAGAGACGGCTACTGCCGGGCTTACTGTACATAACAATTATCTGGATGTGACAAGTGGTAGCCACACGATGCAGCTACTCAACCAGATGAATGTCAGAGAGCAGAAACGTACGCCACAGGGGCGTTTTCAACGCCTGATCGAAGGATCTGCCACGGCATATGTGGGCGACCGTGCGTACGAACTGGGGGCGGCTCCTTTTATTAATGAAGGCCGGACGTATGTGCCTCTTCGATTTGTATCCGAGCATTTAAATGCTCGTGTGAACTGGAATAACGGTACACGCGAAGCAGTCATTACACAAGAGGATCAAATCATTCGCTGGGGCGTAAGCAACAAGCAGGTCACCATTAACGATGAACTCATCATGAATGATGCTCCGCTGTTAATGAAGGATGGCAATGCCTATGTTCCCATTCGATTTATTTCAGAGAAGCTTCATACAACCATTGGATATATCGCCAAGAGTAAAACGATTCTGATCTTTGAAAACAAATAACCATATCCCCGCTGCATTGTTAGCGGGGATTTTTTCTGTATTCTGAGGAATAGGGTATATCGCGCTAACTATATGATGAGCCCTTAATTGTGGCCAACATAAGTGTTATGGGTGTAGTGAGCCACTCCCTCCCACTCCATAATGATTCATTTCCAAACGAACCACCTTGGATTAGGGTAAATATTGCACGGATTAGCACATCTGCTTTTGCAGTGGAAGTTGGTATACTAAACGTAATCAAGAGGATTACTCACCAGCCTACGAGGAGGATCATCATATGACATTTTCGTTTAATGGATTTTCGACTACACCTACAGAGCCGTGGAACCAGTTATCGTTTTCAGCCACCAATGAAAGCGCTAACTTAAAATTAACCGGTGAACAGCATCAGCTTGTTGAAGGGTTCGGTGGTTGCTTCAATGAGCTTGGTTATTTGGCTTTGGCCCATTTAAGTGACGAGCAGCGACACGAAGTCATGCATTCCCTGTTCCACCCGGAAGGGGAACATCGGTTCACGATCTGTCGCCTGCCGATCGGCGCGAGTGATTATGCAGAGCAGTGGTATAGCCACAACGAAGTAGACGGAGATGTGGCCATGGACCATTTTTCCATCGAACGAGATTTCAAATATCTGATCCCTTATATCAAGGAGGCTTTGAGTTATAACCCGGATTTGCAATTATTCGCATCGCCATGGAGTCCACCAACCTGGATGAAGTTCCCCAAAGCCTACAACTATGGAACATTGCGTTGGGAAAAGGAAATTCTCGAAGCCTATGCTCTTTACTTCGTGAAGTTTGTTGAAGCCTACCGTGAAGCGGGCATTACGATTCATCAGGTGCATGTGCAGAACGAAGTGATCGCCGACCAGAAATTCCCGTCTTGTATGTGGACAGGCGAGCAACTGCGTGAATTTATCGCTGATTATCTAGGGCCGGCTTTTGACAAACATGGGCTGGACACCGAAATTTGGCTGGGTACGATTAATGCGCCTGATCCGTGGGAAGAACTGATGAAAAAGAAAACAACCGGATTCGATGAATATGCCGGACTGGTGCTCAGCGATCCCAAAGCCTACTCCTATATCAAAGGAGTCGGATATCAATGGGCAGGCAAACACGCCATTCAACGTACCGTAGCAAGTTATCCGGAGCTTCGTTACATGCAGACCGAGAATGAATGCGGGGATGGGAACAACTCGTGGAACTACGCCAAGCACGTATATAACCTCTATCAACACTATTTCAGTAATGGCGTCAACGCCTATATCTATTGGAACATGGTGCTTGAGCCTAAAGGACGTAGCACATGGGGCTGGGAGCAGAATTCAATGATCACTGTTGATCCTGCAAGTAAGGACGTCACTCGTAATCCAGAGTATTATGTCATGAAACATTTTGCTCATCATATCGTTAATGGCGCTCGCCGGCTGGGTCTGTCTGGAGCATGGAGCGGCAAAGCCGTTGCTTTCCGCAACCCGGATAACAGCCTCGTTATCGTTGTTAACAATCCGTTCCCGGATCGCCGTGACCTTCACTTGACGTTCGCCGAAGGACACACGGTTCATGTGCAGTTAGAAGCCGATTCCTTTAACAGTATGGTGATTACAGCGAATTAAAACACCGTATGAACGGCAAGAAACGCAAACATGGCATGATACTGATGCAAGTTAAAAGATCCTGTCCCACATCGTAGTGGGACAGGATCTTTTTTGAGGGGATAATGCATGTTAACTGATTTCAAACGGGTAGAGTGAATCCATTCTGCCTGTGATTGTACTTTTACTAAAGTTTATACAAATGCCCACTCCAAGGTCTGTACCTGGGCTTATGGATTGTTCGCCATGTAGGTTTTCAGCCACTGCATTGCAGGACGCTCTGTGCCATTGCTTCTTACCAGGTGGGAACCACTAGTCCAAGTTTGGTTTTCGTTGTAACCCCACAGCGTAACACCTTTAACAGCCGGGTGCTTCCACAGTACAGGGAACTTCTGTTGGTAACGTTGCAATTGGGTATTGTCATCGCCAGTCATGTCCAGCTCAGATACATACACTGGAAGGCCTGTTGCTTGCAGTTTGTTCAGAACAGTGTTCATCGTGTTCACAGATACATTGTCCATATTGAAGTAGTGCGCTTGAATACCGATGCCATCAACGAGACCTCTGTTTTTCAAAAGGTTGATGATTTGGATATATCGATCTGCCTTCGCAGGGTCACCGATAATGCCGTATTCATTGATCAGCAACTTGGAATTCGGGAAGGCTTGTCTTGCTTGTTGGAATGACCAGATGACCCAATCCCAGCCCGTCTGTCCATCTCCACCAATCGCATTGTGGAAGGCTGGCTTTGCATGCAACGGCTCATTGACTACGTCAACAAACTCCGACTGAGAGTAGCGTTGTCCTGCAGCTCTGATCCATTGAATTACTTCGTTTCTCTGATCTGTTGCAGAAAGGCCATTCATCCAGTTAGGTGCCTGATTTCCCCAAACAAGGGTGTGGAATTTGAAAGGCATTTTATTGTTTTTCGCATAGTTGTAAGCCATATCTGCCTGGCCCCAATTCATCACATTACGCGTACCTTCTACCGCACCCCACTTCGTGGAGTTCTCCGGCGTCACCTGATTCCAGTACGGACTGAAATTGTTAGGTACCTGGTTAGCTATAATATTCCCCAAGAATTTACTGCCTTTAGCCAATCCGGCACTGACACTGCCCACCGCGACTGACGCGGCCAGCACACCTGCCAGAGCAAGCGTACCTACCGTCTTAAACCATTTGGACTTCAACATAATATTCCTCCTTGGTTTGGTTTATTTTATAAAGCGCTTACAAGGACATCATAATGGATAATTTTGGTTTTATACACATATAAAACATACTATTTACTTTGAAAAGTATACTTCCTATTGCTTTATCTTTTTTCTCTGCTTTACGCAACTGTATCGAACATATATGTTACATCAGCGTTTACATTGCGTTGATGTTTCTCTAGTATGGAATGATACATATCATTACAAATATTCAAACACAAAGGGGATTACACATGCGCACACATGGTTTAAAACGTTTTGCTAGTTGGTCATTATCCATTCTATTAGGCACTTCCCTGTTGCTCGCGCCGCTCGCTTCGGAATATGCTCACGCAGCTGAAGCAAATCCAGAGACTAAGATTACTTTGCTTGGCACATCTGATATTCATGGTCGCTTTATGCCATGGGACTACGCACTGGATGGCCCTAACCCTGCCGGAAGCATGACACAGCTCTATACGATGGTAAAAAAGGTTCGTGCTGAGAACCCTAACACCATCCTGCTCGATGCGGGAGATATGATTCAGGACAACTCAGCTGAGCTGTTCAATGATCAGCCCCAGTCACCGATGATGGTGGCCATGAACGAAATGAACTATGATGCCTGGGTTATGGGGAATCATGAATTCAACTTTGGCCTGGACGTGCTGGAGAAAATCTCTTCTCAGTTCAAAGGCCAGGCGCTTGTCGGTAACATTTTCAAAGAAAACGGCGACCGTTACATGCCTGCATATACCATTATTGAGCGCGATGGTATCAAAGTAGGCGTGATTGGTATGAACACCCCGATGATTACTGAATTTGAAAAAGGAACCGATCACCTGGATGGTGTCATTGTCAAAGACCCTGTAGAAGAGACTCGCAAAGCCATTGCTGAGCTGAAAGGCAAAGTGGATGTGATGGTTGGTCTCATGCATATGGGACTGGATAACGAGAACGGCAAACCGGGAACCGGCGTCACGGACATCGCCAATGCCAACCCGGAACTGGCTGCTATTTTTGCCGGACATATGCATCAGCTGATTGAATCACAGACTGTAAACGGCGTGCTGATCTCTGAACCCAACAAATATGGTACACACATGTCACGTATTGACCTGACATTTGCCAAAGAGGACGGCAAGGTTGTGTTGAAGAGCAAGGAAGCCAAGGCACTCGCTGTCAAAAAAGCAGACGGCACTTATGAAGTTTCCGATCCTTCTCTGGAAAAAACACTGCATCTGTTCCACGAGTTCGCTCGTGCCGATGCTAATATCGTGGTCGCGGAACTGAAAGGAATGAATCTGGTTCCGGCGGATGAGATCAAAGGCATCCCTGCCGTGCAGATTCAGGAAACGCCGCTGTCTGATTTTTTCACCGAGGTCATGCTCCATTACAGTGATGCTGACGTTGTTGCCCATCAGATTGATAATGACAAAGCCAAGCTGGACGTTGGCCCGATCAAGAAAAAAGATATTGCGTTTAACTACCAGTACACTTTTGGTGAAGTGACGGTATATGAAGTGACCGGACGAGATCTTAAGGATTACATGGAATGGTCTGCGGGATACTTTAACTCCACTCGCCCAGGGGATGTAACCATCAGCTTTGATCCGAAGCGACGTGCTTCCAAGTACAGCACCGATGATTTCTTCGGCGGTGTGACCTATGAGATTGATCTGACCAAGCCATATGGCAGTCGAATCACGAATTTGAAATACAGTAATGGAAAAGCCGTTCAGGAGGGTGATACGCTCAAGCTCGGTATGAATGCTTATCGGATGGAAGCACTCATTGCCAAAGGCGGGGCGCTTGAAGGACGTACGTTCAAGCAACTCTGGTCCTCCAAGGATGCTTCAGCCTTTGGTGAGATTCAAGGCACGATCCGTAATCTGTCTATCGCATATCTGAAAGACGTGATGAAAGGTGTCTACGAACCGAAGATTCAGCAACATTGGAAAATCACTGGCGTAGACCTGACTGCACCGGAGCGTGCAGATGTCGTGGAACTGATTAATGCCGGTATTATGAATGTGCCGACAACGGAAGATGGCAAGTACACCAATATTGCCTCCATTAATATTTTGGATGCTGTAACTTCGGACGAGATTGAAGCTCTCTCTTCCAAAGCAGGGATAGATGCAGCACAATTCAAAGGCGTAAAAACGAAAGGTGCTTTCTACCAGAAGTTGAACAAGGCTCGCAAAGCAGTAGAAGGTAAAGACAATGGCGGGGGTTCCCCATCTCCAGCACCTGCACCGGAGAAACCGGTAACTCCAGCGAAGCCGAACCCAACTCCGGTTCCTACACCTGGAGCGCCAAAACCAGGTACTCCAAAACCAGGTAAACCACCTGTTTCTTCGGACAATGGCAAGCCAAGTGTCACAGCTCCAGGCAAACAAGCGAGGGTTACAGCCACTCATCTGAATGTACGTGCGGGTGCATCCTCCAAATCTAAAGTGATTACTTCTGTACCACAAGGTACGATACTTGAAGTAGTTAGCACAGGCCATGCCTATGGCTGGGTCAAAGTGAAGCTGAATGGACAGATGGCATACGTTTACGACAAATATGTGAGTATTCTAAAATAACACTGTATGTATCAAGGCGGTACACCCATGTAATGATGGAGGTATCGTCTTTTTATTATTTTGAGTTCACTTTCGAGGAAGCTCTTTGTGGAATGATACAAATCGTTTCACGTGGAACGTTGCACATCTAACGATCTCCAGACACGCTATTTAGGCGATTTTACGCGTTTTTATTTTCTAACGATCTCAGGAGACCTTATTTGGGCAAAATGAAGTGAGATCGGATGTTCTTATCGTGTTTTCAGCAAAATAAGCTTTCTGGTGATCGTTACAATTCCAACACGCTCTATATCGTTCCAATAAGCTAATCTGAGATCGTTAGAATAATGCGGGTGCGGACAATGACCGTAACTACTTTCACCGGTATATAGGGGTGCTCCGATATTCAGAAGTTGAGTCTCTTTATTTTCCACGCGCTTCCCGTGCACATAGAGTATAATAGGCAGGTATATGTTACATGTACGGTGCAATGCTGGTAAGTAAGATCATTAACATGGTTACCGAGACCAAAATAACGTGAGCAGACGGCATTTCAAAACTAAACGCAAAAGAGGTAAATGATGAGTAAGCAGTATTTTAAAGATTATGGCTTGGGGGAAGAAATCGTCAAAGCACTGGACAGTCTGGGTTACGAGAATCCCACCGAAGTTCAGACCCGGGTTATTCCCGTTGCACTGGAGAATCAGGATCTTGTGGTAAAATCACAGACGGGCAGCGGCAAAACAGCCGCATACGGTATTCCACTCTGCGAGCTGGTAGACTGGAACGAGAATAAACCGCAGGCCCTGATTCTGACCCCCACACGGGAGCTGGCCCTGCAGGTCAACGAAGATATCACCAACATTGGTCGCTTTAAACGTATTAAAGCAACTGCGCTGTATGGACAATCTCCTTTTCACATTCAAAAAGCCGAGCTGAAACAACGGACCCATGTGGCTGTGGGCACACCAGGCCGAGTATTGGATCATATTGAACGGGGCACGCTGCCGCTGGATCGCATCGCATATCTGGTCATTGACGAAGCAGATGAGATGCTGAACATGGGCTTTATCGAGACGGTGCGAGCGATTATTCAGGCACTACCGCAGGAACGGACAACGATGCTGTTCTCCGCAACGTTCCCGGAAGATGTAGCGAAGCTTTCACGTCAATACATGGATACTCCTGTAGAGATCGAGATTAAAGCTAGCGGACTGACTACAGCAACGATTGAACATGCCGTGATTCGCACGTCGGAAGTGAACAAAACTGCACTGCTTCAGGACTTGTTTATTACAGAAAACCCAGACAGCTGTATTGTATTTTGCCGCACACAGGAGAATGTCGATAAGCTGTTCCGCGTGTTGGCTGATTTGGACTATCCGGCAGATCGTATCCATGGCGGTATGGAGCAAGATGAGCGAATTGAAGTGATGAATGCCTTCAGACGTGGACAATTCCGTTATCTGATCGCCACTGACGTTGCCGCGCGTGGAATTGACATCACGAACATCACCCATGTCATCAATTATGATATCCCGCTTGAAAAAGAAAGCTATGTACACCGTACAGGCCGCACGGGCCGTGCAGGGAAAACAGGAAGAGCCTTCACTATGGTCACCCCAAAGGATGGCAGACGTCTTGCGGAGATCGAATCCTACATTGGGTTTGAGATTCCTGTGGTCAAAGCCCCTTCAGAAGATGAGGTAGATCGCTGCCGGGAAGCATTCGAGAAACGCCTCAAGATCGCACCTGAACGCAAAAAGGACAAGCGTGAGCAGTTGAACCAGCAGATCATGAAGCTGAATTTCAACGGAGGTAAGAAGAAAAAACTTCGTGCGGTTGATTTTGTAGGAACGATTGCGAAGATTGAAGGCGTAAGTGCAGACGATATCGGGATTATCACGATTCTGGATAACGTGACGGATGTGGAAATTCTGAATGGTAAAGGTCCACTTGTCCTGGAAGTTATGCAGCATACTACGATCAAGCGTATGCAACTTAAGGTACGTAAAGGTCACAAAAATTAACGAAGAAGCAACGAAACAACGAACAACGAAAGAAGAAACAAATCCATTTCTTCGCTTATGAATCAAATCAAAACCAGGGATAAAGACTTTTGAAGTCTGTCCCTGGTTTTTTATCTACATATAACAAATGCCATTCCATCTAGGATGACTATAGATCTTATCTCATTTTTAAATCCCTACACCGTAATATTCAGATCTACTTTTTCTTCTTACGCACCGCTCCATCGTGGATAGAATACCGAAACAGCTTATCCTCCGCACTACCTTGATCATCCGTCACCTGAAAGGTTCCAGCATCCGCCGTCTTGTATACCCCTCCTGTCACAAAACTGAACACAGCCTGATCATCCTTGCCCCAATATGGGTTTAACATGACAAAAGATGCTCCATCGATGCCTTTTACGGTACGTTTGCCATTCGCATTATATAGACTATTTCGATCCTTGGCCCAGCTCTGGGGATCAGCTTCGAGCAAATGAGTAAAGCTAGCACGGTCTATCTTTTTATTGACTATGCCCCACAGATATACCTGATTCGCATCTACAGCCCAACTACCGGATGGTGTGAGCACTTCAAAACTTGCCGCATCCGCTCCCTTGATCCGTTGAAGTACATCATCAGGATGACCGAAAGGCTGACTCGTACGCGCATACTGCGCATGATATACGTCGTTCTGATCTCTGGATAAACCCAGATGCTCCGTACCGCCTAACAATTCAAATGTGAATACGTCCGCTCCCTCAACACGATACCCGTTATAATAAACATGCTGCTTGTCTCGACCAAATCGGCCTCCAAGTGACTCGAAGCTCTTCGGATCTGCTTCACGGATGATACGGCACTGAAAATAAACCCAATTCCGATCACGCGCAAACTGTTCGTCTAGCGGTTCAAATGAACTTCGATCCGCACTGCGAACCAAATGGAAGGTGTCTTTAGCATCTCGCCTGTACCCACCGCCGGACTCTGTCCGATAGAATACGGAGGTAGCCGTGGCATACCAATCCCCCGTAAGCTGCATCGCATCATCTGCATGATGAGCGTAGTTAGTCCGCCACCAGCCCGGTATATCTGGGTAATGCTCCCGGAGCCAATCTACGATCTCATATTTATATTCATTGGCGTAACGAAGGCCGCTCGACAAGTGAAACAAATGATCCAGATCCGTACAGTAATCATGCCGCGCAATGGCTGAACTTGTATCAATTTCATCGAACACATGAAAATGCTGGCTGTCTTTGACGTATAGTTGATGTTTATCCTTTGCAAAATAAGGCGTCCCTGGCAACAGCTCAAAACTGCCTGGATCGGAGGGAGAAACGGGCTTGTCCTCCAGATAGACATGCTGCGAATCAGAACTGTAATCCTCGTGCACGACATGGAATGCTTCCGTATCTTGACTGAACAAACTGGCCTTGTTCGTACGTGCATTGAACCACCATATACCCTGATAATCTTTTAGATAGGCAAATGTCAGCCAGCCGTTGGGGTAGGTCGATAAGACTTCGAAACCATCAGCAGTGATCCCGCCTTTGACCAGAACCGCGTCTCCGTCCTCTTTCTGCAAGACCACTAGAGCCTTCGCATTGATCACAAAGCGATCCATAACCGTTTCTCCTCCAATCCAAGAAATACATGGTCAGAAATTATAAGTGTGAGCCACCACTGGCATCCAGACATTGTCCTGTCATCCAGCGACTATCCGCCGAGGCAAGAAATGCAGCGATATCAGCCACATCCTCGGGTTCTCCCCAGCGATTCATTACAGAGAGCCCGGCTGCATACGCCTGTCCCTGTGGGTTCGCAAGTGTTCCTTCATTCATCTCGGTGTTAATGATACCTGGTTGTATGGCGTTAACCCTGATCTGGCGGCTTCCCAGTTCTTTGGCTAGCAGCTTCGTGAACGTATCCATGGCCCCTTTGGTCATACTATAAGCAAACACTCCTGGGGAAGATACGCGTGTAACAAAAGAGGATATATTGATGATACACCCTCCATCCCGAAGCCGAGAGACGGCCTGCTGTGTCACAAATAGCGGTGCTTTTACATTAATTCTTATGACATCTTCAAAAGATTCTTCCGTCGTTTCCTCCAGGCTAAGGATCTGTCCTATGCCAGCGTTATTCACCAAAATATCCAACTTGCCTTCTTGCCCATGCTTCTGAACAGCAGCATCGATCTTGGAAAACAATGCATGAATGCCATCCAGCGTACTTAAATCAGCTCCTATGGCCTGCCCCTGTCCACCACGGTCTATGATGTGCCGCACCACACTCTCCGCTTCCGCCTGCCTTGTTGCAAAATGCACAAGAACGTATGCCCCCTCCTGTGCCAGGCGGATCGCAATACTCCGGCCAATACCTCTGCTCGCACCTGTTACTACGGCTACTTGTCCTTCCAGTCTTCTGCATGTCTCGTTCATAACGTCATCCCCTTCAATGAATAATCTGACCTTCTCAAAGGCTCAGGACAGTTATATCACGAGACGACAATCACAATCTTGCTCTTATATTCGGGCGATACCTCAATCACTTGTACAGTCCCAAACGGTGATGAAGCTGCTCTCGAATCTCTGTTTGATTGAGTACTTTAACGATCAGCGCAGGTGTGTACTGCTGTTGCATGATTTCAAAAGAAAATTCCGGACTGCACGATGAGGGAACCGTCTGAAACAACTGATAGAAATATAGGCCATTCGGTTCGTCTGAGCCTCTATACTTATACGGTGCCTGATAAATCAGGTAAGGCATTTGGGCCAGATCAGGCTTGTGAAATCCCTTTTTATCGTGATCCGACAGCAGATTTATCCATCGCGGGTCATCGCCCATATCCTCAATCAAGTTATAACGAGATGTCTTCATTTCCACATTCTCCAATATCAGTTCAGTCACGTCGGCTGTATTCTCTCTCGCAAAACCGTATACGTACCCCGCCTGACTCGGCTCCTCGCTATGATCGGTGCGGCTCAAACAGGCAAAGTACAACGCACGTAGCGGAGACGCTGTAAGTTCCAGCAAGTTCGTAGGCAGACCCTCATGGTGACACCAGGCTAACACATGCTCGCGCTCCCACTCTCCCGCTTGATCTGCCATATCTCGAACATAATCGTTTACTGCATCCACATAATATTCCGGGTTATCTCGAAGCAATCGCGCTATTCCTGATCGAAGTAAAGACGAGGATTGAGTGGCATATCTCCTGTTTTCTCCGCGATAATAATACCCCTCCTGACCATTCGGTAACTCTTCAATCATCGCTATGTAGTCTTCTATCGATTTCACCTCATAGCATACGGCATCATTCATAGCAATCTAGCACCTCCAGCACCTATATGTGTTTATCCTTCATCTTCCTACAAACATACTACCATTTACATACGACTTCATCTGATCTTTGGCTTCATATCACGGACAATTGGAGCAGAATTCATGCTCTTACCGCTTATTCACCAACAGATGTTGCTATGTTCAGCAATCTCTGAATTGTTCACTTGCTAAATATTGTAAATCAACTACAATAGATTTGAAAGCGCTTTAATTATTTTCTAATCTATATGGAGGTGTACGTAATGGGAAAACGTAAGACGGTCTGGCTTCTGGTTTTCACACTCGCATTAACGATGTTTGGTCTACATCCTGAACGAAGCAACGCGGCAAGTGTAGCAATTACCAATGGTACCGATTGGCTTGATACGGCTGGCAATCCCATTCACGCCAACAGCGGTAATATCCTGCAGGTAGGCTCAATGTATTATCTGTATGGTGAACACGCGGTGGGTGGTAAGTTTGACAGCGTAAACGTCTACACCTCAACGGATTTGAAAAATTGGACCTTTAGCAATGCCATCTTGACCAAAGACTCCGCGACGGAACTCGCCTCCAGCAAGATTGAACGTCCCAAAGTGATCTATAATGCCTCCACCAAGCAGTATGTACTCTGGGCTCATTATGAGAACGGTACAGATTATAATCTCGGCCGCGTTGCGGTAGCCACAAGCAGTACACCCAATGGCAAATTTACGTATGAAGGCAGCTTCCGCCCGCTTGATTATGAATCTCGTGACATGACTGTTTTTGTGGACACGGACGGCACAGGTTATCTCGTAACGGCCTCCCGTAAAAACGGCGGTGCGAATGATACGATGGCTGTTTTTAAAATGAATGCAAGTTATACAGGGATACAATCTTTCGAAGGATGGTTGTTCGAGAATGCATACCGCGAGGCCCCGGCTGTTGTGAAAAAAGGAAACCGCTACTACCTCTTCACCTCCCAAGCGGCCGGCTGGTATCCGAATCAGGGTGCATACGCTACAGCTACTTCAATGACCGGGCCATGGTCTGCACTAACGCCTTATGGCAACCCGTCTGCCTTTGGCTCCCAGATCCATGATATTGCCACGATTCAGGGCAGCAGCACCACTTCGTATATCTATATGGCGGATCGCTGGAATCCGATGAATCTGGGCGAGCACAAACATATCTGGTTGCCCCTCACGCTGAATGACGGCAATGGAACGGCATCACTGGAATGGTATACCACATGGAATATTGATGCGGCAACAGGTCAGATCACGTTACCTGCTCTCGTCAATCATGCCCAAGGCAAGACAGCCTCCGCTAGCTCGACGGCTTCTGGCTCGTCGCCTTCCCTTGTCAATGACGGTAACTATCAGACCTCGTGGGTGGCTTCTTCCAACAGTTGGCCTGCGTGGTGGCAGGTTGATTTTGGAGCACCAAAGACCATTACGGAGATAGATACTTCGTGGTTTATGTATAAAGGTTCCGAGGGATATTACAAATACAAAATCGAGATTAGCAACGATGGTGTAAACTACTCCACGCTGGATCGCACCAACAATCTGACATATGGTTTCACCACGGATGCGGTGCATTTCACGGCACGCTATGTGCGAATCAATATGGTCAACGCTGTCTTGTGGAACAATCCGGGCAACTGGTACACCCCAACACTGCATGAAGTCAAAATGCTGGGCCCATCCACACCTGAAGCTACAGGCTACAGCCAGTTCGCTTCACACAATGTACCGGATCGCATGATCCGTCACGCCAACTATGTTGCTCGCATTGATGCAAATGTCACCCCCGCTCTGGATGCCCAGTTCCGCGTTGTACCGGGTCTTGCCAGCTCTACAGGTGTTTCGCTGGAGGCAATCAACTACCCTGGTTATTTCCTGAAGCGTAATGCGAGTAATAAAATTGTACTTGAAGCCTTCACAAACACCACTGCATATAAAGGCGATGCCACGTTCCTGATCAGCCCCGGCTGGGCAGACGGCACCAAAGTATCTTTGCAATCATACAGCCAACCGGGATATTACATCCGACATTATGATTATGTGTTGCAACTGGATGCCGTGAATACCGCCAGCAATACGACTACAAAAGCAGATGCTACGTTTGGGCGATTGAATTTCTAAGCAACAATGATGTTCAAATTCATCTTTCTCCATGCTCAGCAGACTATTTCCTTCACAAGAAATAGTCTGTCTACCCATCAATTGAACCTATGATTCGAGAAACGAAAGATAAATTTGCGCCCATCCTCGTCTGCATCTGCGGTTAAGGCTACTTCTTCCTCGTACAATCCTTGCGTATAATTCGCTACCGTCTTGCGCCAGAAATGCTGACCCGTTTTGTTTTTCTCCCCTGGATTGGTGAATATCTCCCAGTTGCCCTTAAACATAGCGAAGATCATTACAGCCGCCTTCTCCGCGATACCCATTCCCCGATACGGCTGCAACAGGAAAAATTCATGCATGAAAAAATCGATGCCTGGCGCACAGTGAGGCGGTGTTGCCACCATTGCAAATCCAGCAGGTCTGTCCTCAGCCATGATCAGGAAAGGATAGAGACAGCCCGGCTTTTCCCACCATATATTTTGCACATCGTATTGGTCTTGTAATGTTCGGTAGTCAGAACTCGCTTCGTAAATACCATGTACATTCGGTCGATGTGCCTCCTGCAACCCATAATGTCCAGACAGGTCATGCAGGTATAACGGATACATGTTTTTGATGATATATGCCTTATCCTGATTTGTCAGTTCCACTTGGATGTTCATGTTTATCTAAATCACCGTTCCTTCCACTGGTTACGGCCGCTTCCTTACTCTAAATAAGTAAACGTGCCCTCTGGACTCTATTGTACGAATGCTGGCGGTGGACAGATATGTAATATTCGTTTTCTAATCATTCTGTACATCCACATGTCTACTCATTGAAAAAACATAGTAAAAAGCCACATCCGATGGCTCGAATGTGACTTCCTTTTCATCCAATCTCATTTCATTTCTATTTCTATTTCGCTTCGCTTTTTACAATATACAATTTTCTTAATACTCTCGATGGATAAACAATATTGCTCTGCAAGCTCATCGATCGTTGCTTCCGTAGCAAACTTCTGGCGAATTTCGTTGTTCCGCTCCCGAATCAGTTGTCGACCGCCTGAATTCTCCCCCCATTTCTTATGGGTATCCTTAGGCCTCGGAATATAGATTAATCCACCAGGAAGATGACGTTGTATCTCCTCGAGCAATGCCTTCGGAAGGACGGCATCCGCATTCACATATTTCATCGTACTCCACTCCTTAAAAAGTTAATCTTTAAGGCAGCAGAGTCTTACGAAGAAACTTTTGACTTCATCGTGTCAATGATGGCGGGAATGGATATTAGGCTCTATGCAAACAACCGCCGTTGTTCCTCGCATGGACTCTGCATAGAGCGTGTCGTGAAACCTATTATGAATCGAATCATGGTAGCCCCCCTTTCGCTGAATCGATATAAAATTACGTAAAATCAGGCCCCGGCATTTCAAATTACACTCCTATATCTTCCATATAGGAAACTGATATCCTTTAATCCTCCTTATACTGCGCTACACTTTGCTCCAGCATCGTACGGACCTGCTCTTGAAATTCTGGTGGAGATATCACCTTGACCTCGGGTCCATAGGAGAGTAGCCTACGCGCTGTAAAAGCAAACTCCGAATGTGGCACAACGCCGCGCCACTCTTGATCTGATACGGTCTTGAATAATGTATCCGACGCGGCTATTCTCGCCCCGAATGCTGTAAATTGCAGTACAACCTCTTCGCCATCCGTGTGCGCTGCCTGTTTCAGCCATGCTTTTAGTGTGGGTACAGATTCATCCATCTGACCCAGCACTGTAAGCTGCTTTATTCGATCCACACGATATAACAATACGCGATCGTTATGCCGTGCAGGCATGTACCAATACCCCTGCTCATAATAGATGCCTATGGGATTGACGGTCACCTTTTTCCAGCCACTGCGAGCGTTGTACAAAAATGAAATCACTTTCTTCTCGACTGCGGCTGTTAACAGATCCGATGTAAGGGAATCGTGATGCTCACCCGGATGCTGCATAAATGCAATATGCTCTCTCATCCCTACAATCCGTTCCTGTACATCCGAAGGCAGTGTAGAGAAATACTGTTCTGCCAGATGTCCACGAATCGAACCATACGGAAAATCAGGAACCATCTCCAAATATTCAAGCATCATAAACAAACCTAATGCTTCCTGCTGCGTCAGCTGCAGAGGTGGCAAAATGCGATTGGGCAGCACACGGTATCCACCGTTAACACCTACCTCCGTGTATAAGGGAAAGCCCATCGCCTGTAATGCATCCAGATCACGCTGGATGGTTCGAACCGATACTTCGAATCGTTCTGCCAGCTCCCGAGCCGTGAACTTATGTCTGGAATCCATGAGGCGCATCATCGCCAGCCTGCGTTGATTCATCATATCCCCACCTAAACTACGTCATTTTTTGTCATAGAAAAATTGTAACATATCCGAGCTATTCCACGAACGCGAAGACGTTATAGCATCCTTGAATGATTTTGCTTTGCAGGCAGGCTCTCCGCACATAGATGTAGAATATTAAGGCATCTACCATTAAATGTCGGGAGTTGAGACCAACAATGACCAGTAAAGAAATCTTTCCTGTAAATGTACGTGAGATTATTGATTACATAGAACATGGCGATGTATTGAAAAGGGCATATTTCCCCGTTACCGATGGCGTTACAACAGACGAAGTCGCTTCTGAGATACCAAATCCGTTTACGAATCTAGAGGAAGCCTTGCTATTTTACCAGGATCAAGATGTAGAACTACCTTATTATTTTCTATTAGACATCACCGCAGATGCCTCAGGAGATATTCCGCCCGCCTCTGGTGATCAGGAGAAGTCACTTGCCCGAGCGTTCATTATGTATGAAGAAGAGCAAGACTTCTACGGCATAATGAAGAAAAAATTAGAGGGACAGGCCCCGGAATTGGGCCTGAAGCCTGATCAACTTAACCACCTTGCTGATATTATCAGCAGTGATCTATTTCAGATTGCGAGAGCGCGATTGTTATGCAAGGAGCCACATCCGTATTTTGAAGAGATGTTTAATATCTATAAAAATCAAGGACTGCCTGTAGGCTGGGTAGGTGGCGAATCTGCCAGTGAAGGGCACTTCGTCATTTATAGTCGTCCAAGACAGGAGAGATGATGTTGAGAGACAAGATTGCAGCCTTTCGAGGCTCCAAGCATTTTGAATTAAAACATGTTACGGATCACGTCATTGCGGCCATTGCGGTTCCAGGAACAGGATCATTAGGGAATGCAACCATCATTGATCTGGGCGATGCAACAATGGTCGTGGATACTTTCCTAACCCCGCAGGCCGCATCAGACCTGAAAGAAGCAGCCACTTCTATTACAGGGAGACTGGTAACTTACGTTGTGAATACACACTGGCACAGTGATCACACCTCTGGAAATCAAGTGTTTGTACCCGAAGCTCTCATCATCTCGACAACGGCTACCCGCGAGATTATGGATACCTTTTCAAGACAAAGAATAGCTCAATATCGGGAGAATACGGAGCAGATGAATCAGGCGATTCATCAACAAGAAATACAACTGCAGCAAGAGACCGATGAAAAGTTAAAACGAGAGATGGCCTGGGATAATGCCAGTGACCGTGAGTTTATGCAGATGCTTCCCGATCTGGTACATTCCGTTCCCACGATAACCTTTGATCAACAGATGGTCATTCACGGTAGTCAATGTACCGTTCAACTCCTTACATTTGGTGGGGGACATACCCAGAGTGACACCATCCTGTATATTCCTGAAGAGAAAATCGTTATTACAGGAGATCTGGTCCTGTCCAAACACCATCCGGTTTTGGCTAATGCCAACCCGCAGGAGTGGCGGCGTATATTGGAACAGATCGAGCAGCTTGGGGTGGAGACAATCATTCCCGGGCATGGAGAGGTATGCTCTCTGCAAGAGCTTCATGATGTAAAAGGATATATTCACGATATGCTGGCTCTGGTGACAGAAGCCGTGAAGACCAAACAATCTATAGATGATATTGAAGTACCGCACAACTATAAGGAATGGTCGTTTACAACCTACTTCAAATCGAATTTAAGCAAAATTCACACGCTTATCACGGAGTCAGAAACATAGTGTAGTTTATAAAATTTTGAAATTTGCATAAAATCAACATTGAATTATTTTCCATTACAGGTTATGGTAAAGACAGCTTAGCGATAAGCAAGTTCCTTACACGAAGGGAGAGGTTTTATATGACTGCTACTTATACGAATATGGTGGTTCAGTATTAAAACCGAATAGCTGGCATATCTGAAAAAAGCGGGATGACTCCCGTATTCTTTGTTATGCCATCCAAAGTAACCTTTCGTGAATATTGCTGTTTGCAGATACGATGAAGGTCGTATCTTTTTTGCGTCCTGATGCCGCAGAACAGTAGCTTCGTAAGAGGCTGCTTGTTTGCGGCATTTTTGCGTCCAAAAACAACATTTAAAGGAGCTAACCTTATACCCATGATGAATTTAAAAACCTACGGATATATCGAAACAGAAGAGGTCCCCGATGGATTATTACCTGGAAGAATTACAGAACTTCGGCGGGAGCAATTCACGGTCATGACAGAGCGCGGTGAAGTCACCGCAGTATTGAAAGGTTCATTTTATTATCAGGCGGATATGCCAACTGACTTTCCTTGTGTGGGGGATTTTGTCCTGCTGCGCTACAACGATATCGGTGATTCCCTGATTGTTAAAGTGCTGCCCCGAAGGTCCAAATTCTCACGTGCAGACTATGCAGGCCATGCTGCAGGCTATGCAAAAACGATATTGGAGCAGGTTGTCGCGACCAATTTCGATGTTGTATTTATCCTGACTTCGTTGAACCAAGATTTCAATGTGAATCGCATTCTGCGTTACCTGACACAAGCCAGACAAAGCGGCGGTAAACCGGTCATCATTTTGACTAAGGCAGACCTCGTTACAGAAGATCATGCCATGCTCACGGAAGTTAAACAAAGGATCTCCGATGTACCTGTTCACGTGATCAGCAGTCATACTCGCTTGGGGCTGAACGAACTGGACACTTATCTAGCACCAGGTCAAACCGTTGTATTTCTCGGCATGTCTGGCGTGGGTAAATCCTCTCTGCTCAATGCATTAATTGAAAATGACGTCATGAGAGTGCAGGCGATACGGGAGGACGACAGCCGTGGACGCCATACCACAACACATCGTCAACTCTTTATGTTGCCTTCGGGCGCAATGGTTATTGATACGCCTGGCATGCGTGAGCTTGGGCTTTTCGATGCTGATGAAGGTATTCATGCAAGCTTTGCCGATGTCGAAGCATTATTCGCTCAGTGCCGCTTTACTGATTGCCGCCATCAGACCGAGCCTGGATGTGCAGTTCTCTCAGCACTCGCAGACGGTTCATTACAGCATGAACGGTGGGAGAATTATATTTCCCAGCAGTCAGAGAACAAGTATGTACAACACAAAACGAACTACCTCATCGAAAAAAGAGCAAAAAACAAAATCAACAGGATTCAGAGTAAACAAACCAACAAAAGCGGAGGTCGGAAGAAATGAATAAGACGAAGATGACGAAAATAAAGATGCAAACGTTAACTCATGTTTTAAACCAATATTTTAAGAAGAACATTATTGTAGCGGAATATCATACAACTACTCTGCATGGCGGAACTGTGGGTAACGTCAATCTGGTAACAGGAACAGCCGAAACCGAAGATGACCAAAAGTTTCCTTACCAACTTGTACTGAAGGTTCAGAAACAATGGGAACGTTATAATGATCCCGGTTCCTGGCGCCGGGAATATGATCTGTACATGTCTGACCTCGGAACAACATTCTCGGGGACCTTCCGCTGGCCCAAATGTTATTACGCGGAGATGAATGCCGAGGAAAATGAATTTCAACTGTGGCTGGAATATATCGATGGTGTGTCCGGTCTGGATCTGTCTATTGAAATGGTTGAACAGGCTGCGCTGGAATTAGGGCGTTATCAAGGTAAACTATACGCAGAACAGCCCGCAGTGCTGAAGAGTCTGAACAACCTGAGCCATGCCGATCTCATGAAAAATACGTATCTGCACTATCGCTCATGGCCTGTCGTTTATAATTACATCCGTTCTGAAGACTGCGAATTCCCACCCCATATCCGGCAAATGTTGATTGATATGGATGAACACTCGGACGAAATGTTCGCTCGTATCGAACAGTTGCCACTTGTGTTAAACCATCGGGATTTCTGGGTGACCAATCTGATCTATGCCGATGGGAACATCGCGCTCATCGATTGGGATACATCGGGGTGGGGATACTTTGGAGAGGATATCGCAAGCCTGGTTGCCGATGAGTGCGATATTGAGCATATGGTGGAATATTATCAGCGCTGTGTTCCTGCGTATTATAAGGGCTTTGCGGAATATGCCGATGCTCCTCCACTCGCCGACCACTGTGTACACGAGATGATTCTGTTCGTGTTCGGATACAGACTTGTCGAGGGTTATGTACATGCCGAGTCCGATGCGGCGAAGGAAGAAAACCTGCATATACTCCAGAAAATCTATGAAATGAAACATAGCCCGCTCCAGGGATAAACGGTGCGGTAGTTCATTGCTTATCCATGCTTCCAAGCTCCCTCCTTGGCTGTACTTTAAGTAAATAAGCATTTAAACTACGTCAAGTATTGTCATAGTTATGGTGTATCTTACAGGTATCACAGGAAGGGAGCGATGAACGATGAATACTTCTAATTCAAAAACGATTCTTTACATTGCCATGAGCCTGGATGGATATATTGCCCGATTGGATGGTACGTTCGATTGGTTGCTTGATGTGGAAGGTGATGGCGGCGATAACGGCTATGCCACATTCTATGAAACGATTGGCAGTGTGGTTATGGGACGTTCCTCGTACGAGGCAGTGCTTACCATGCCGGGAGACTTCCCTTATGCAGATCGTCCGACTTATGTGCTTTCTCGCTCAGAACACCCACCTGCACCGCATGTACAATTCACAACCGAGAGCGTAAAAACACTCATTCCCCAGCTGAAACAGTCTTTCGAGGGAGATGTTTGGATTTTAGGCGGAGGCCAGCTTGTTCAATCTGTGATGGAGCAACAGTTAATGGATGAGATTGAGGTGGCTATTATCCCGAAAGTACTGGGTGAAGGTATTCCCTTATTTCCAATGGGCACCGTACCGACCCTGCTGAAAACGATTCGTACCCAGACGCTTGGGCAGATCGTTTCCATCCGATATGAGGTACGGTGAAGTCTTGCAACAGATGGTTGATTAGAATTAGACGACCAGACTCAATAAAAACAACTCGAAGAAGACCGCATAGCGTCCTGCTACGCGGTCTTTCGTTACCCTTGGGTATATAACAACCATTGGGAGAATCGATATAAGTTGGAGAGTTCATTTACACAACTTGTATATTATAGAATTCGCCGAATGTACTCTGTTAAAACATCAGCCGACCGGCGATGTGATTGATCGCCAGGGTGTGACCTTGCGCCGATCGTTTCCTCGGTCGTATTTGGCAACTGAAGGATCGACACAGCACGATCTCTTGTTTGCCCGTGATAGGCATCCACCGCACGGTAGATGGCGGGAAGCAGAGAAGATCCAAGCATGCCATACGCCCAGATGATATGCGCTTGCGGGTTATTTTTTCGCAGCTTGATCAGAAAGCGCTCCACTGCATTCTCGAACTTGGCCAAGTCCGCCTCATGATACGTCCCGTCTCCGTTGAGGCGTTGCTTGTACACTTGTCCGGTCAGTGGATCTGTCCACGCTGGAGACTGGAATGCACCATCGTCATTGCTACCCAGATTGACTACAATAACATCAGGCTGCCAAGAGCTAAAATCATGTGGCTCTAACGCGCCAAGTTGCTCATTTCGCTCTCCCTTCAGCAGACCGCAGACCTGTTCATAATACGCCGGAATATTGCCATTCGGATTGTTGTCCCAACTACTCAGCACGCCCCATCCGCTCTGAGAGATGACACGATACTCTGCATCTAAGGCCTCAGCCGTCATGAACGTATAATTGTGTAGTGCACTGAACCACATGGGTACCCAGTCCTCTTCTGTCTTCGCCCCAATTGCTCCTTCTCCCGAGGTAATGCTATCTCCGATAAACTCGATTTTAAGAGGTTTCTCTTCTACAGGTAGGAACATGCCATCCGCCTTCAGCGCATGAAACTGCAGACTGTTGTTCAGGTCACCACTCATCGCCTGTACATCCTTGATGATACGCACATTTTTGACCGCATTAGGATTCATGCCACGGAATACACAGATCCAGGCTCTACCCCTGGTTAACATCTGACGGCTTACCGGAACACCATTGATAACAATGCTGATCCAGGGCTCAAGCAGATCATAGGAAGATTCTATTTCAACCCAAAATTCCGCACCCTGTACGTTCAATTCAACTGCACTACCTGTCCAAAACAAGGTCAATGGTGACCGCCCGGTCGTAGTTCTACCGTGTATTTTTACATGCTGTAAATCCGAAATAGCGACGACCTCTAATTCTCCATTGGAGCTGTTACTCATAGAAACCCTCCTGTTCAATTCATGGTTATATTCTCACTTATCGGATACTACCACCCGGAATGGAGCATGCCCTGTTTCCGCATGAAGAAGCTGTGTGGGTTTGCGTAGACGCGGACTGCAAACCAGTCTAAACACTGCCTGCTTCTGTTCAACTTCCACCAATGAAACATCAATCCATAGAGGAACCAACGGGGCATGCCAGCATAGGAGATCCACGGCCTCATCCACTGTAAATTGCCGATGCTCTACATTCTGCGGAGCAAGCACAACCAGCCGCATCATCTCGTCTGCACCGTTCAGCGATTTGTCCAGTTCGGGAGCAGGTTCAATGAGCAAGCCCATCTCTTCATACTCCAGTTGGTCCCGCTCCCTAATCTCTTCGATGGCCTGTATCAGATGTGCTCGGAAGATTACTTTATCCATCTGAGTTATTCGCTCCATAAACCCATGCCCTCCCTGGTCATGATATGTACTGACACAACTGATGAATCTATCTATATGTTTACACGGACACTCCTACTTATATAGACCTTTTATAATTATTATGCACAACAGCAAAAATCCCCTGCAAGCAACCCTGTTTAAGTTCATCATATCAGATGTGCTCAAGTCCATGGTTTGCCCGTAAGGGATATGTTCATTTATTTTTGATTATCGGAGGAAAAAGGTAGCCTTTTCCGGCTTCTCTTCTGCGCGTTACAGCACCTTACCCAGGAATGCCTTGGTTCGTTCATGACGCGTATTCTGAAAAAGTTCCTCTGGCGTGCCTTCTTCGACAATATAACCGCCGTCCATGAAGATCACCCGATCTGCGACCTCACGGGCAAAGCCCATCTCATGTGTCACAACAATCATCGTAATGCCTTCATGCGCAAGGTTTTTCATGACTTGTAGCACTTCCCCGACCATCTCGGGATCAAGAGCCGAGGTAGGCTCATCAAACAACATCACACTCGGATTCATGGCGAGTGCGCGCGCAATGGCTACACGTTGTTGCTGTCCACCGGACAGCTGATCGGGATAGGCATCTTTTTTCTGAGACAGCCCTACCTTACCAAGCAGTTCCATTGCTTTTTTCTCATTTTCGGCTTTGCTCAGCTTCCGGATATGTTTGGGCGCCAGCATGATGTTCTCCAGCACGGTCAGATGCGGAAACAGATTGAACTGCTGGAATACCATGCCCACATTGATGCGTAGCTCGTCGATATTGGTCTTCGGGGAGGTAACTTCCACCTCGCCAATCATGACCTTGCCTGACGTGACCTCCTCCAGTAGATTGAGGCAGCGCAAGAATGTACTTTTGCCAGACCCCGAAGGGCCAATGACACATACTACTTCCTGCTCCCGAATCGTTGTGGAGATATCCTTCAGCACCTCGTTCGCACCAAACTGCTTTCTTAAGTTCTCTACAATAATCATCGGATTGCATACCTCCTTTCAATGAATCGGGATGCCCGGGATAACAGCACAATAATGATCAGATAGAACACACCGACTGTACCCCAGATTTCAAATGCCCGGAAGTTCGCGGAAACGATAATTTCCCCGCTCTGTGTAAGCTCCGCAATCCCTATCGCTGATAATAACGAAGTATCCTTAATCGTAATAATAAACTGGTTTACAAAAGTAGGAATCATACGCCGGGTTGCCTGCGGCAGTACCACGAGCCACATGGTTTTGAAACGACTCAGGCCTAATGACCTTGCTGCCTCATGCTGCCCTTTGCCAATAGATTCAATCCCTGCCCGGAAAATCTCCGAGATGTATGCACCAGCATTTAAGCTAATCGCGATAATGCCTGCCGTCATGGCCGGAATGCGCATATCCAGAAACACCGGCAGACCGAAGTAAATGAAGTATACCTGCACGAGAAGCGGTGTGCCACGGATGATATCCACATAAAGCGAAGCCACCAGTCGCAACAACCGATTCAGGGAAGTGCTCATCAAGCCGGAGATCAGACCAATCACCATTGCAAAGATGAGTGAGATCACAACAATTTTTAACGTAACGACCGTTCCCTCTAACAGAAGAGGCAATGCATCCAGTATGACTTGCCAGGAGGAATCCATCCGTACCACCGTTCCTTTCTACTTCGCTGCTGTTCCTAGATATTTTTCAACGATCTTGTCGTATTCGCCGTTTGCCTGCAATTTTTTCAGTCCGTCATTGATCTTCTTCTGCAATTCAGCATCGCCTTTAGCTACAGCAATCCCGTAGAAGTCACCGTTCAAGCGGTCACCAACAATCTTAAGTTTAGAGTTAGGGTCCACAGCGATTTTATAAGAAACCACCGGGAAGTCTTCGAGTGTCGCATCCGCGTTTTTATTCGCTACTTCCTGATACATGGATGGGCTATCATCAAAATATTTCACGGTTGCGCCATAGGTCTTCGCATATTCATCAGCGAGATTCGCACCTGACGTTCCTTTTTTGATCGCAATTGTTTTACCTTTCAAATCCTGCGGACTCTTAATGTCGTTGTTATCCTCATTCACGATTAAGGACAGTCCAGCTTGATAGTACGGTTCGGAGAAATCTACAACCTTTTTGCGCTCATCCGTAATACTGATGCCTGCAATTGCGCCATCCAACTGATTTGCTGTAATGGCTGGAATGATACCTTTGAAATCCATCGGCTTGATCTCTACCTCAAAGCCTTCTTCTGCCGCAATGGCATTCATCAGGTCAATGTCGATCCCAACGTATTTTCCATCCTTCTGAAACTCAAACGGAGGATATGTTGCATCCGTACCAAATGTATATTTGGTTACTGCCGATCCACTTGCAGACTGGGCACTGCTGTCTTCTCCTGATTTTGCTGTGCCGCAGGCACTAAGTGCCAGAGCAAGAACTGAAGCCATAACGATGGATGCTACCTTTTTCATGGAAAAACCCCTTTTCCTGATTAGATTGGAATCGACCGAATCGATCATTTGTATTTATGTACGTATTGTATTTCTACACCTACGAGAACTTACGCAATCCTACACATTTTATTAACAACATATGAAAAATAAATTAACACAATGTTGTTTTTGACTACTTTTTTGTACAAAACTCTAAATAATTATATGAAAAACCCTCGTTTTATGTAACTTTATATAACACAAAAATAAAAAAAGACCCTTGGAAAGGGTCTCTAGAATTTTGACTTACACATACCTGCGCTGTGATATGGATTTTATTCACTTACTATTCTAGCTATTTATTTTCTCTACTGTCTCCATGTAGAATACTTGCAGGAATTTCTTGATGTTTACCTTGCTCTTGTTGTCGCTCGCCTGCTCTTCTTCCATCGCCCGCATCTTCATACGCACGTCCTGAAAATCAAAATAAAGCGGCGCATAATGCTCAAATTTATGATTGCTGTAATCCGTAAGCCCAATGGAGGCGAGATTTGTCAGTGCCGTCAGAACCGTTCTGCGGATGCGCTGCTCCATCGCCTTGCACTCCTTCTCCACTTCCTTGGGCGTTAGCTTGTACTTCTGAGCCACAGCTTCATAGGATTCCTTCAGCGGCGGTAGCTCAGAGGCCTGCTTTTGCTCAATAGCGTACTCCATCAGGGCTATGATATCTTTGCTCCCACTCTCACCGATGATGCCCAGATCCATTAATATGCTTCGCGCCGAATCTCGCACCGTTCGGGTCTGAGCAGGAGCCAGGGCCGGAGCTTCTACCAGATTCAGGCGAGCCATGGACTGTTTGATCTCCTGTACATAACGCTCATACTTCCATTGCTCATTCACTTTATTGAGCACATGCTCTACCTCCACCCGGTTGATCGGTTTGTGAATGAAGAACTCAATCCCCTTCTGGTAGGCCGCTCCCACCATCTCTTTGTTGACCACCTGTGAGATCATAATAAATTTGCCGTTATAGCCGCTCTGCTTCAGGTTCGCCACGGTTTCAATCCCGTCTTGATCTGGCATCAACAGGTCAATCAATACGACATCGGGCTTGAGATCCAGAATCATACGCTGTCCTTCCAGACCGCCCTCGGCCATACCCGTAAGCTCCCCGGTTCCACAATTCTCGATGATATACTGTAGCATGCTGCGGCTCACCACATCATCATCCACGATCAGGATCGAAAGTGTCATGGGCATCGGCCTCCTTCATTAGATTGACCCTGGGGATCATGACTGTGAACACCGTACCCCTTCCAGATGGAGCACCTTCTACCTGAATCTGTCCTTCCAGCGACTGAACGATATCACGTACATGGGAGAGACCAATACCTGTGGCAGCAATGCCCACTTCATTAAACTTGGTCGTATAACCGGGTTCAAAAATAACCCCGCGCTTCGCGTCAGGTACACCTTTTCCCGAATCGGTCACCACAAAATGCACATCCGCATCCTGTTCAAACACCCGTACTTGGATCATGCCCTCCTGCTCAATTGCTTCAACCGCATTAGCCAGCAAGTTATTCATGACCGTAAGCAGTGGGATGTAGTATGGAGACTCCCCTTCATATTGTTGTTCAATCTCGATCTTCACCTGTTTGTGCAACATCTCACTGTATTTCCGATTGGCCCTGCCTGCAAAATGTACCACTTCCGACAGACTCATATTGACCGTCTTCTCGTTATCATAAAGCTTCAACAATCCGGCCAGAATCCGCTGCGAATCCTTCTTCACTTCATGAATCTGTTGAGCAATGCCCAGGGTTCGCTGGCTGTATTCGTTCATGTCCTGCTCACGCAGATCACGATATAGCTCATAACTGTTAGCCGTAATACCTTCAATCGTATTCATCGCTTTTTTCAGGTAAAAAACTTCGCCGTACAGTCCCGAATTCACACTTAACATCTGTTCGATCCGCTTTTCCTGTTCTGCATGCAGGAGCCTGATCTGTCTGACCGCAAAACTGTTATACAGCCCGATGACAAAGTAACTTCGCAAACCACCTACAATCAGCAGATAGAGCCATTCACGCATATAAAAAATATTCGTCCCGCCCAGCACACCTCGCACGAATAACTCCACCAGGTTGGAGGAAAAATCTATACCGGTGATGATACCACCAAGCAATAGCGGGGGAATTTCATGAAAACGGTGTTTGAGCTTGCTTAGCCCATAGGCAAAGACCACATAGTATAAACCTGCTCCAAGGTTATCTTGCATGCTCTCTAGTACGGAGATGGTGTGTATATGGTGAATCAAATCAGCCGATTGGAAAGCTATGCTCGCTAGCCCCGTCAGGATTCCTGTTTTTATATAAGATAAATGGGGCATAATCATCAGCAAAAACAAAAGAATGCTGACCCCGAGGCCGATCCGGAAATAATCTTCCCGAAAGGGATTAATTTTGAACTGTGCACCTACGGACGTAGCCAAGGCAACGGCAACCATCTGCACATTCTCGTTTTTGACCCAATTGCGCATCCCTTAATCCACCTACTATCGCAACGTTCACAAGCCCGCACTGCTACGGCTCGTGCTTCTGATGTTAAATATACTAACATACGCGAGAAACATTAGAAATATTTAAAATTTGGGGATTGTGTCATTCCACTGTTAAACAACATAAAAAGGCTGGAAGTTTGACTTCAACAGCCTTTTTTATCCTTGTCTCCTACCTGCAGGTTTTCCGCTCAACGATTCTGGTCATACGTGAGTATTCCTTGGAGGTTAGGAGTTTAGCTATTCGATCCGAAACGAAACTCCGTAGCTACGGGTTATTCCGTTTCACTGTCAGGAATCTCGAAAGATACCGTGGTCCCCTCGCCCGGCTCACTTACAATGGTTAGTCCGCGGCCATAACGCTGGAGCAATCTACGGTTTGTGTTCGCGATCCCAATCCCGCCTTTACTGCTCCAGGGAGCTTCCTGTAATGCGGCGACTTGCTCAGGTTGCATGCCTTTGCCATTATCCTTGACCTCAATTCGGGTGTAACCCTCACACCGGTTAATGCTCAACCATATCGTTCCTCCGGCAGTACGGCTTAATAAACCATGTTTAACCGCATTCTCCACCAGAGGCTGAATGGATAGAGGAGGCAGACGCAGCGTGAGATTAGACTCCATGTCCAAGACAACAGACAGCCGGTCCTCAAATCGTGTTTTTTCGATAAACAGATACGCTTCGACGAGCTCCAACTCATGGGACAACCTCACTAATTCTCCAGTATTGAGGTAGTTAAAACTGATGCGAAGGTAAGATGAAAAAGCTTCTCCCAGCCTGCGCATATGATCCGTATCTATCTCGCTCAGCACCATCAGTGAATTCAGCGTATTAAACAAGAAATGAGGCTGAATCTGTGCCTGCAGATAGGCCGCTTCCATCCGCAGCCGCTCCTTGATAGACTTATTCAGCATCGTCAGTGCTCGTATCCGGTATTTAAGCTCCACGGCATCCACCGGTTTGGTAATATAATCATTGGCTCCGGACGCAAATCCGGTATAAATGTCTGGCGGCTGACTTCGAGCCGTGAGCAGCAGCACGGGAAGCTCTGACATGGAAAACTGCTCACGCACCTTCCGGGTCAGCTCATATCCCGACATGTAAGGCATCATTACATCCGTAATCAATAAATCCCACTGGCGTGTATTTAATAATTCCAGCGCTTCCTGCCCTGAACGAGCGGTTGTAATCAGACAAGGCTCATTAGAAAGAATACTGACCAGCACCTCAAGGTTAACCGGGTCATCATCAACAGCCAGAATGAATGACTTTCCTTCTGGCAAAAGAGGGGGCATTTCTTCTGCCGCTGCGGATTCGGCATGTTCTGAAGCAGTATGCTGTAACACAAAGCCGTTTAATGCTTCCTCCATCATCTTGGAGCTTTGCTCCCACACGGCAGGCAGTGGCTCAGCCAGCTGCGGTTGCGGATCTCCCTGCTCGGCTGGCTGAGCCAGCCGCAGATCAAAGCTGAAAATTGAGCCCGCCCCTGGCATGGAACTCACGGACAGTGATCCGCCATGCAGCTCAACAAGCTGTTTGCAGATATTTAATCCAAGCCCGATGCCCTGTCCGTCCCGTTCATCATAGGGACCCTGCTCATACGGAAGAAAAATTCGCGCTTGCGTTTCCTCGTCCATACCTGTACCTGTATCGGCAACATGAATTAGAGCATGGCTCTCAATAAGCTCGGCACTTACCGTAATCGTACCTCCCTCTGTATGTTTAAGGGCATTATGCAACAGGTTATACATAATCTGCACAAGTCGCTTCTCATCGGCCATGACCTGAGGGAAACCTTCTTTAATGTCCATTTGCAGCTGCACCGGCTTTCGTTCAACCATGTATCCCAGCATCGTCATGATGCCAGGCACAACAGATTGCACGGATACCGGAGAACACTGCAGTGTAATACGGTGCTCTTTAAGTCGTACAACATCCAGCAGGTCGCCAAGCAGATGAGACATTCGGCGCCCGATCGTAATAAGCAGCTCCATATCCTCTACACTGCGCGCTTCAAGCTTGCTTTTTTCCCGAATAACGACATTATGAGCAATGTTAATGATTCCGTGCAGCGGTGTTCGCAGCTCATGCGATGTGTTCGCGAGGAACTGGTCTTTGATCTTGTCACCTTTTTGCAGCTCCTTATTCAACTCTATAATTTCGTGGGCATTTCTAAAATACTTTTTGAACCAATAGGCCGAAAATCCCGTAATCGCAAACACGATATCCAGCGGATAATAAACGGTCATGTCGCCCCCGAACCTCCCCGCTGCACTCCATAACAGGTTCGATATAATACCTCCAGCAGTTAGAAGCAGGAAGACCGTATCCCGATCCAGTGATACTCTAAAGATCATCGTTGCTACAATTGAAAAGAACCAGAACGCTGAGATCATAGTGAACAGGTTAATCACATAGTAATGACTCATCGCATAAACAACGCTGATAGGCACGACCAGAATGACAGCAATATAAGCTAAAGTGACAGCTGCATAAATTTGAAGCCATTTTTTTCGGATATGAACGAGAGCCAGTCTCTGGAATAACAGCAGGATACAAGCATTTTGCAACATTACACAGATGACCCGCAGCTTGACTCCCCATGTATAGTTTATCGGTAGCCACAGCATCAAGAGGTTATCATGACCAGCCATAATAATGAAACCAACCGAAGATGTAAGAATAGCTGAAACCAGCAAGGCCCGCTCTTGCGGATTGAAAGCATACAAAATACAGGCGTACATTCCATGCAGCATCAGCACAAGAAAGATCGCCAGTTGAAAACCAATGGAACACCAGCGCGCATATTCTACAGCAGCTTCCGAGCCGAAACGGACAGGTTTGCTAATCCCACCCTTATAAGGGCTGTCATAATTGGCTACACGAACAAGCAGTTCAATGGATGTCGTACCTTCCTGATCATAGGTGGCTGTAAAAGCCGTGCCCCTGGGTACATAGCTCACTTCATTGTCCGTCACTCGTCCCATACGATAAGCGTTCTCTCCGTTAATCTCGACATCGGATGCACTGCGGATATCTTTGAACCAGAAGGTCACGGATGTCTGAAGTGGATCAGTCAAAATACGCAATCGATATGTCGCATATCCAAGTGAATTCCCCCCATCCGGTTTAAGCTCCTCCCTCCAGTCCCCTGGAACCCGAACAAGCTTCCCTTTAGCATTCTCCCCTTCGTTCATAAGCTGCTGACCCGTTAATAGTTCATGCGAGTACAGCTCCCACTCTCCGTTCAGATACATCACAGGAGACTGTTCCAGATCGCCCCCTCGCAAGTCAATGACGCCATTCACGGCGCGATGTTCATCCGTAATCGGAAATAACTGAAACCACACCCAACGCGTACCTAGCAATACAGCAAAAATAGCCAACATTATCCATATGTAGTGATAACGCTTTACCCATCCTTTATCCTGTGCCTTCATCCCATCGTTTGCCCCGGCTCAGTTAAGCCCAGCTTCCAGTCACGATACCAATGACGAATCTCTTCACTAATTGGAATGCCCAAGTCCTGCTCCATTCTGCTCATTAAGAGCCGGTATTGCTCCTCTACACCAAGGTCATGATTTATCTCATCATATAGTTTCATGAGCATGAAGTAGCTTTCTTCTTCGTCAGGTAACATCTGCTGAATCTGCTGCATGTTCTCGACTACACGTTCGTTCTCATCCTGCTTGAGATAATAGAGATTGAGTTGTCTCATATGGTACAACCACAGGTAACGTAATCTCTCCCGCTCAGGTTCAGCCCAAATAAAGTCGTATTGTCCAAAATAGGTGCCCTTGTACCGATATAATGCCTGTTCATAAGCTTGAACCGTTCCGGGCTGCACTTCCCTCCATGCTTTCATCTCCTGCTCCCACTGCTCACTGTCCAGCTGAGCATCCCCCACTTCAAGCTTGTAGCCCGCTTCCAGATGCGCACTTTGAATTTTAATCATATCCATACCACAAGCCTTCAATGTCTGACGAACATGATACATCGTAGTGTAGAGTTGATGCGCTGTCTTCTCTTCTTCCATTCCCGGCCACATCAGGTCCAGCAGCACACTGCGATAAATAACCCGGTTCCGATGATGTAGAAGGTAGGCAAACAACTCCTGAGCTTTGCTGGTACGCCACTTGGCGATCTGCGGCTCTTTGCCTGGCAGTTTAAAGCTTATTTGATTGAAGCAGCAGATCAAGGGAACTTCTGTATCCATCACTCGCTGTTCACATCTGACGGCAAGCTTCTCCCGCACACGTTGCAACGTCCGCTTGAGACGTTCCGTCTGCAAGGGCTTCATTACATAATCCAATGCCTGAAGTTCAAAGGCATGAACTGCATATTGATCATAGCTGGTGACAAAAATAATCTCAGTACCGGGCACCGCGACCTGAATTCGCCGCCCCAAGTCCATTCCATCTATTTCTGGCATATGGATATCCAGAAATACCACATCCGGCCGATGCAGCACAACACCTGCCATCACCTCAGCCGGATTCATATAGCTGGCAGCAATCTGAATGCCGCTTACTTCTTTCTCTAATAACTTTTGCAGTCCGATCAACGCAAGGCGTTCATCATCAACCAGAATGACCTTCACAGGAGCTTCCTCCTCGACCCAGAGGTCTTGATTTTTATTTATACTATTATATCATACGTGTTTTCCAAATCAGGTCCCTGTTTCCACTTTTTAATTTTCTGCAATTTAATTGTATAATGGACATAATGACAGGCCAGAGCCTGTTCTTATAGAGAGGAAGATCACACATGTCAGATGTAAATCAGAGTTTTGGACAAGCCCTTGTTAAATCCCTCGTAGGGGAGCGCGGACATATTCGCATAACCAAAGCACTGCCCGATATTGATGTGGAGCTGGCGGGACGTACGCACGAGGCTATGCCCTATACCATTTATCAATTGGTTAAACATATGCACTACTGGCAGAATTTCATGCTGGAGCATGTTGAGGGGCGCAAGCCGCAGATGCCAGCCAACGTAAGCGAGAGCTGGCCGGTAGAGACAGGCCCACAGGATGAAGCAACTTGGCAAGAGGATATTCAGGCATTCCTGGGCGGAATTGATCAAGCCGTATCCATCGCAGAAACCGCACAACTGAATGATCCGCTTCTCTTTTTCCCAGGCGAAACCAAAGGTGGATTACTGCGCAATATCGCCTCACATAACTCTTATCATCTCGGCGAGATTGTGCTGCTTCGCCGTTTCTATGGCGCATGGCCGCCTCCAGGCGGCGGATTCCCGGCATAATAACGAAAGAACGTACGGGAAAACATCCTCGAATCTGCGATTGAGGAGTGTAAACTACAACAATGGCAGATAAAGGCATTGCAACATATGGTACACCGCAGACGAGAAGCCGCATGGGGGTGCACCCTGCGGCTTCTCGTTCATTTAGGATGTTTTTTAATTGTAACTGCTTTTCATCTTTTGGCACGTAAGGCGTAAACCCGGTTGTTCATCAAAGTGTTTATCGCGTTAACCCTTGGATAAACGTTTCAAAGTTCGGTGCGAGCGGTGTAATCTTTCGCTGGTTCTTATCTACGTAGACGACCTCTGGCTCACCATCATTGCCGAAGGAACGATAGTCCAGCATGACAACCCCTGCTTCGGCAGGCGCTTTCGCAATGACCACCCCAATCTCGGGATAACCATCACGTTCAATCACAGCCCAGCTTCCTTCTTCACCGCACAGGGAATGGCGTTTCTCACGGCCAATACCTAATATCCCCTCAATCTCGACATGTCCGGTTTCTCCAGACTCTTCGTTTGTCACGGGGAAAAAGCGGTTATATGGAATGCCTCCGTTATGCTCCTTCATCATCTCAATGTAAGAGGCAGGCAAGCGGAATACAAGTTGTTCTTCCACCGATTCAATCAATCCATCGCTTGGCAGATCAGACACATACTGCTCCAGAGCCAATTCACTGTCATTCCAGAATTCACCGGATACGGGTACTGGATCATCATGGACTAAAGGTATAGAAGAGATCACCACCGGTTGCTCTTCGGCTGTTGTTTTTTTCAACTCACCGTCTTCGTCATCTTCACCCGTTACGCCCTCGTCCGCGTCCTCATCCTCTTCTTCCTCATCGTCCCGGTTTCGAATCCATTCCAGAAACTCCAGCGTATCTTCATCCCCAGGCTCCAGTTCGTCGGATCGTTCAAAAGCTTGCTCTGCCTTGTCGTATTGTTCCAGATAATAATAAGCCAGTCCAATCCGGTATTGCCAGAGCGGGTCATCTGCCCCCTCTTGGGCCACGGTCAGAAATTGTTCCACAGCTTCTTCATATCGTTCCAGATTGTTTAAGGCCCGGCCCAAGTGATTCACCAGCGCATAGTCTCTCTCTTCTGCAGGAATCTCCTGCACTGCTTCTACAATTTTCTCGTACTCATCTTGCTCATGCCAAGTTTCCAGTTGCTCCAATAATTCTTCGTTCATCATCGTGCCTCCGTTCCTTCTTCTCATCATTATGTATTGAAAATTATACCACTATACGGAACCGCTTCTCCAGCGAAGAGGGAAACGGTCTACATCGCAATGGCATTTAACATTGAAAAGCCTAAAAAAGTAGCCCGACCTCATGTTATCCATTCAGTCAGGCCACTCAAGCTATTGCTTCCTTCGTTAACTCTTGTTCTTGGTTAACCCCTGATTAATTCAGCAATTCCACACAATCGTACACCCAACCTGCACTTAACCAGTTGCCCAAGTCGCTGGAGCCACTGATTGGTGTAATGGTGATTGTATTAGCACCGTTAACAAAATGAGATGCGGGAATATTCCAGCTAAAGGTAGTATTGTTGCCCCGGTACGTGCCGATGGTGAAACTGCGTGAATTAGGCTGAGCGGAAGGAGCTGGATTACTTAATGTGCGTCCATTAATAGTTACACTTGGTCGGCCATTATTGTAAGCAGCTGTGATACCGATGTTCAGTACATGTGAGGAGGATGCTTGTGCCGCACTCAAGTTAAAATTCACCGTTGTAGGCGAGTTCTGACCCCGGAATTGAATAGCCGGAAAACGATTCGTTGCACTGCCCGGAGTATACGTTACCGGCCCCCAGCTTGGGTTGCGACTGTCCGAAGGATGACGAATCGGAATCGTCTGTCCGTTCAGGAATTCCCGTGGTGTCCCGTCCCAGTTCCCAATCCGCCAGATGCTGGAGGCTTTGCTCGGATCATTGTTGATGGTGCGGGTATTCACCGTTGTCGTTTGTCCCGCATTCACGTTCACATTTTCCGTGTATACGGCAAGCTCACCTTTATACACCGTCATGGTATATGTTCCCGGAATCATGCCGTACCTGGTAGCAGACCCGCCAGATGATGCATTTGTCCAATACTGAGCGTTGCTGTTCGCAAATCCAATCGTGTAGGCGTAACCTGCCTCCATGCCAGAAAGTCCATTCAACACCACATTACCTCGACTGCTCACCCATCCTTGCAGATTTAATCCTGACATCCAGCTAAAATCAGGTGCGGCAGGTGTTCCTCCAGTTGTAAAAATAAGTGCATACGGCCCATGCAGACCAAGACGCCAGTTCTCCGTCTGGGCATGCCCCGAGTTCATATAATTATAGACTTCCGTCTCAGAGCCGCTCTGGAACTGAATATCACGGAAGAAAGGCCCGCCTGAGCTTTTCTCTCGGTTGCCGTACGCCATAAATACACCAACTCCGTTGCCCGTTACCCCTCGAACAGACAGGTCTTTCGCCTGATCATTACCATAATATTTGGAGGCCGATTGCCCATTCGAGAATCCGAATACATCCTGACTTTCAATCGCCCCCGTATTACCCCTGTTGTTCGAGTTCACCGGCACACCGGTCAGCACACTCCCATTGCCGCGGAAAATATAACGAAGCTCACCAATAGACGGCTGTGCCGTAATATGGGTGGCCATATAGATGATGTTCTCGCCGCCGCGCGAAGCATAATAATGCGTTAATGTACTGGTAGAAACGGTGATTAATACCGTTGAACCCGAAGGTGATCTATTCCACGTCACATTCGCGGATGATCCTAAACCTGAACCAATATGTGATCCTCTATTACTGTTCAGCTCCGTTCCGTTCATCTTGGCCGAGATGATATCTCCATTCGTTTTGTTGACCACATACACAAGTCCTGAACCGGTATTTACCTCGATTCGGGAACCATTGTCTGTCACCTGAATGGTGGCTGCATGGCTCTTTGAAGCAGGAAAAGCAAAAACGGAAGCAACCATGGCGATGAACAGCAGCATACTCGTCCATTTTTTTACCAAACGTTGAGTCATGTGAATATCCCTCCTGATTATCATCACATTATGAAGCGCTTACATTTTAATGTATGCTCAACCTCTACGGTGGATTGTGATGTGCCACATCGTTTGATGTATACCTCATAGTTGCAATACTTCGTTGCGTATTAACCTCCTTTCCCAAAACACCTTTTGATACGATTTTCTTACAGTTACATTATCATAATACCATTATATTACATATCCATACAATGATAAGCTTCCCGTCCCTATGAATACTTCTTTTTCTTATTTGGTGTCCATTCCAAGTTCGTATTGAGCAAAAATCCAGCCATTCCTGATCTGCTCGGCAGCCTTCTTGCTAATACGCACAGAAGGTTTTTGCACCCGCCCTTTACGTAAGTTATATTCGTACAGGTAACAATCCATATTTTACCACAAACTCGGATGACATAGATGTCTACAGCATCATTCACAACAAAAAAACCGAAACGGCTCGCATATGCGAACCGCCCCGGCAATCTTGATCGAACATAGTAGGATGAGATGGGATGGGATGAGATTTGAATTACAGACCTGCAATCAATGATTTGATTGTGCTGTCGCTTTCCAGCGCACGGATGATGATCGTTACCGCTTCAGCGCGAGTTGATTTGCCGTTTGGCGCGAACTCGGAAGCTGTCAATCCATTAACCAGCTTCGCGGATGAAGCAAGTTCAATCGCTTCAGCAGCCCAGTTTCCGGCTTTTACATCACTGAATTTAGTCGGAGCATCCGTAGCCAGCGCATTCAGATCGAGAACACGGGCAATGATAGCAATCATCTCGGCACGAGTGATCGTTGCATTCGGCTTGAAGGAGCCATCTGTGTATCCACCGATTACACCCTTATCTGCCAGAGCACCGATATATCCAGCAGCCCAGTTAGAGCCTGCATCTTTGAAGCTATTTGCTGCTTTATTCTCACTAAGTCCAAAAGCACGTGCAATCATTGCTGTAAATTCAGCCCGGGTTACAGGAGCATTCGGCTTGAACGATCCATTCTCATAACCGTTAACGACACGCAGTTTCAGGGCAATGTTAATATTTTCGTTAGCCCAGTGACTCGCGATATCACGAACAGCGAATTGTTGATTCTGGGTTGCCGCGATAGCATCGCTTACTGTTTTCAGCAAACTATCCGGGTTAACAACTCCAGAATTGAACGGACTTGTCGTTGTACTTGGATTAGGCTGTGTTCCCGTCGATGGCGTCGTTGTACCTGGTACAGGTTGTGTTCCTGTCGATGGTGTCGTTGTACCTGGGCTAGGCTGTGTGCCTGTAGAAGGTACAGTCGAAGAACCGCCGCCACCATTTCCTGGTGTAGTTCCTGTGTTGGTTGTATCTGTGATAACTAAAGCAATACGATTGTTTTCATATACAACTTGTGTGCTGTATTTTGACGGAAGTCCTTGGACGTTAACGGAGGAGAATTGACCCGTTCTTTGGTTGGTGCCATGAGTAACTAGTGTGAACGTACCTGCACCCGGTACATAACCGTTACCAAAATTCACATCCAACTCCCCAGCTGCTTGAATCGTACCTTTCACATCAAGTACATCTGAAGCTGTCGCTACATTCAGTTCCAACACCCCTGTTGATCCTTGAGTGAAGTTTCCATCAATGTTCCATTTTCCGTATACACTTTCGGTCACTGTACCGCTGTTGTTTGTAACGTTACCTGTACCAAATGCCGAAGGCGTGTCGCCTTCCAATGTACCTCCGTTGATCTCTGTACCACCGGAATACGTGTTGTTACCTCTTAATTTCAGGGTACCGCTGCCTTCTTTCGTCAATTTACCTGTACCGGAAATATCGTTTCTCCACACATCCTGTGCATTGAATCCGCCTTTAGCCGCATCCATCGTTACTTTCACGTCATGATTGAACGCGCCGTATCCATCTGCAGCAGCAAACAAGTTAAGACGTCCCCAGCCTTCTGGATCATCCAATACCGGATAACCGGAAGCAATAGCTGTTGTCGCCAGTACTGCACGACGTTGCTGGTCGGACAAGTAAGGCTGTCTTGTTTCAAGCAACACTTCTGCACCTTTAGGTACAGCAACAGGTTCGTTCGTTGAATCGATCTGCGGGAATCCATATGTTAAACGTTGAGTGTATTCTTCTTTATTCTTCTGATAATCCGTGAAACGATCTTCTGCTGTTCCATTTTGTTTCAACAGGATATCATGTGCCTGCTTGTACGCATCTTGTTTCAACTGTTGATTGTCTGGGTCATTCAAAGCCGAAGCTGCAAATGCCGTCGCCAGTACACGTCCTCCCATAACATCAAGCGGTGAGTGCATTCCGGCTACAATTCGGTCATCTCCCATTTCAGATGCACGTGTCATTAATTCCTGAAAGCGCTCAGGAACAGAATATGCCAGTGCGATTGCTGCAAGGTAGGAGGCATTGGTGTGACCACTCGGGAATCCGCCATCAGATTCTGGAGTGCTGCTTCTCACAGCTTTAAGTGTAGGTACAATAATCGATAAATCATCTTTCCAACGGAAAGGTCTCATATATTGGTAAAATTTCTTGGCTTGTTGTGTTGAGGCATAGTCCCCCCGCACTTTACCAACCAGATCTACCATTTTCCCAAGTTCAGAATCGGAGTTTCCTCCTTTGTTGGAATCATTCGTATCTGAAAACTTCGTTGTTAATGCTTCTTGCGGAATATAGGTAATAGAAGTGACCGTTCCGGACATCTCACGATATACATCCGTTAATGCACCCAGCCCTTCAACTGCTCCATACGTCTGGTTTCTTCGATCGGTATAATAAGCTTCCTCTTCATCTTTTGCGGTACGCGTTTTAGAAATATTTTCCACGTAATCGATATTGTAATCCAATACCTGTTCATTCAGCTTGGTACCGTTATTCCAAGCTGATCCCGGTGTCCATAATTGAAGAAACTCCGAGAGAGTACCTATGGCTGGGTTGCCATTAACCGTCATGCCTGCACCCGTGTTATTTTTGTACGTGTCTACAAAATATCCCCACTCTGGTTGAGGTGGCAATGGAATGGTTGTCTCATCTGATGCAGCGAGCACGTTGCTTGCGGCAAAGGTATTGGATAAAAGAACGACTCCCATCGCTGCGGCGAACAATCTCTTCTTGTTGCGTTTGATCACTTTCGTTTTCAAATTTGTCGACTCCCATCGTTTAATAGTTGGTCTCGGTACGGTCTCAATGTAGCATTGGGGCCGCAAAACCAGCAATAAAACAATTTCGTCATTGTATCAATTTCGACGCAATATCATAAATCCTCAACATTTTACATCAAGTTAATATAAATCGTGAACCTTACTGAATTCGGGTAGTGTATAATTTGGGCCGGGAGGAATGTTTGATGAAAAAGTGGAGCTCTGCATGGGCGGGACTAGCCCTGTCTTATGGTTCAATCGTCATCGTTATTGTGCTGCTGATCTGCTCATTTTTCTATATCTATTTCTCACGCAGTTACAATGAAGAATTAAGAAATAAGAATCAGCTGATTCTTGAAAATACAGCACGTACTATTGAAGGAACCGTACTCAAGCGGGTGCAACAGATGTATGTTGACCTCTCTCTTAATAAATCAGCCAATATTCGTCTCTTTGCCGATCAGGAGGATCGAAATGAATTAAATCAGGTGGTAGACCTGCAAGAACTGCTCAAAGCCAAGGTTGCCGCCAATACCGATATTGTTCAAGGCATTCATCTCTATTATCCTGCACGTAATATTATGCTCTCCTCGCTCTATGGACTGCGCTATAAAGCAGATCAGAGCGAAGGGTCTGTGTATTATGCGGACTGGCTTCAGGAGATGCGCACCAGTAAACATAACAGCCTGTGGACGCCAGTACGTCATATTCCAAAGGACATTTTCTCCAGTCAGACAAGCGAGAATACCAATGGTTTGTTTACGTATGCGCACAGCTATCCTTTTCGCTCAACAGGAGAAACCAGTGATGTCATTATCGCCATAGATGTCAAAGAAGAGGCCGTGAATGCAATCATTGAGAATATGATGCCTTCCCAGTATCAACATACCGTAATCGTCAACGCTGCCGGGAATGCAGTGAGTCGATTGCAAGAACAAAGTGCCGGACAGTCTGATATGTACACCGCAAGTCTGAAGAAGACGCTTGAGCTAGGCCACGCCAAAGGTAGCTTCGACGAGAAGATTGGCGATGCACCATATGTGGTTTCCTATCAAACGTTACCATCGACTCAGTGGATGATCTACAGTGCTACGCCATCCAGCTACTACTATGAACAGTCCATCATGATCCAGAAACTTATTCTCGGGATCTGTCTCATTGCGCTGTTGATCGGGCTGATTTTATCCGCTGTGCTTGTACGCGCGAATTATAGTCCGATCAAACGACTGGTGGGCCGCATTAAAGATCTTTCAGGGACTACATCTCATCAGGTTACCAATGAATTTCGCCTGATCGATAATGCCTTTCTTCATCTCAAAGAACAAGTGAATCATCTCGAAGAGACTGTACATGCGAACAGTGCGGCTGTAAGGCACAAAGCTGTGCTTAACCTTTTGCAAGGTAATCCGGAACACAGGCCATGGAAAGAGGAACGTGCTGCTCTCGGTATCGCAAGACAATACAAGGAATACTGCTGCATGCTGATGAATACCGGTTCAGCGATTGCTGAAAGTGGCTCATCGAAACAGCCTGAGACCATTGCCAAACTGATGCATGGGCTGGAATGTTTGTCCTTGCAAGATAGCCGTCTCATTGCAGAAGAACTGCCAGATAAGCGATTTGCCGTCATTCTATGTACGGATGTGGCTTCAGAAGCATTATTGGACAAGTTCGCCGAGCTACTGCTCGCAGAGACACGTCAGCAGTTACAACCGGACATCCAGCTGTCTACAGGCTGTTGGGTCAAGGATCTCCGTGATATTCATCAAAGCTTCAGCGAAGCGCAAGCTTTGATGAAATACGCTTATCTTTTGCCAGAGCTACACATTCTGAAAGATCACTCCCTGCTTCAGCGTGAGCACAGCCTGGACGAAATTCCTCAGACTTTGCTGGCCAAGTTCAGAGACAAACTTCAGAGCAGGCAACTTGATGAGGCTGCAAGCACCATCGAACAAGTGGTTGAACTTATGCGGGAAGGAGAATTCCCCGCGGATTATTGCCATTTTATCCTGTCAAATATGGTATTTATCTACTCGGATGCAGCCAAAAACGTTCGTTATAAACACCCGTTGCAGTTCGGACACCCTGATCTGTATCACGAATATACAAATCTGCATGATATATTGGCATACCGTAGCTGGCTGACAGCATCGATCACTACATTTATAGAAGAAACCGAGAATCGCAACAGTGATCGCGCCGTCTCCACCATCGAACTGGCCAAGCAATATATTGAAGCCAACCTTTCGGAAGACCTCTCACTTGAGGCTGTTGGAAGCAAAGTATTCCTTAGTCCCAAGTATCTGAGCAAGCTTTTTAAGGAAGAAATGGGTGTCACCTACACCGACTATGTAACATCAAGGCGGATGGAGCAGGCCAAGCTGTTGATTGAAAACAACAACATGACCATTGACCGGGTCGCAAGCTCGGTTGGTTACGGCACAACCGCCTATTTCATTAAACGTTTCAAAGAAATGTACGGCTGTACACCGGGCAATTATGTACGCAATCTCTCTTCGGCAGCAATATCCGAAGCCGGATCATAAGGATGAGGAGGATGGATCGGATGAAGGTGAAGGAACAGCAGGCAGGAGCGAAAGTTCCTTATCGCTATCGAGTGTTTCTGACTACGGCACTGCTGACGTTGGCGGGCGTTATTCTTGGCGGCTGTAATCTGCTGACCGGACCCAGTGCTGTAGTCGAATCAGAACTGAACGGCACGCCATCCTCTCCTTCGGGCAAAGCCAAATATCACATCTCGTGGACGTTGCATCAGAATCTGCCCGTTCCGCAAGATGCCGAGATGTTGAAACAGGTGGAAGAGCAATTTGATGTAGATCTGGACATCTGGAATATGGAAAACAACAAATATGAATCGCTTCTTGATATGAAGCTGGCTCAAGGTAACATTCCCGACCTCTTCCGTATCCGTCAGCCGCAGGATTTGTTGAAATATCAGCAGCAAGGGGTGCTTGCCGAGATTCCGGTAGAGACGTTGAAACAATATGCCCCAAATCTCATGCGTATTATCCATGAACAAGCCCCGGCCTATGAACATGCAGGAGTTATAGACGGGAAGTATTACGGCATTCCTGTCATCAATCCAACGAACATCTACCGTACACCGGTGGTATATCGGCAGGATTGGCTGAACAAGCTGGGTTTGTCCGTTCCGCAGACGCTGGCGGAATTCGAGAAGGTTATCTATGCATTTACCTTTGATGATCCCGACGGCAACGGCATCCAGGACACGTATGGTTTATCTAGTGAAGGCATGAATGTGGTATTCGGAGCCTTCGGTCAGATTGTTTTTGCAGATCAACTATACTTCGGCACGAAGGATGGGAAGAAAGTTATTGGTGCGTTGCAGCCCGATATGAAGGAAGCACTGACCTACCTGCGGAAATGGTACAAGGACGGTGTAATCGATCCCGAGTTTGTCACTGGCGAGAATAAAGGCGGTTACAAACATCTGTCTCATGCGTTTATTAACGGTAAAATCGGGATGACCTCGATGGGTAACTACTACCACTGGATTCAGGATGGCGATTATGAGGATTGGCATGTTGAACGGGATGGTAAAGTGGTGAAAAGTCCAGTCCAAGCAACCTTTAATGTAAAAGAATTAACGGCCAAGTTCCCCGAAGCTCGGGTCACACTAGGCAGTCCCTTCATGGGACCTCACGGACAACGTGGCTCCAAAGGAAATGACATGTTAATGAGCTTCACCGCCATCGGAGCAGATGCGGTCAAGGAGCCCGGCAAACTGGAGATGATCCTTCGTATTTTGGATGAGGTGAGTGCAAACCCTGATTCAGATAAAGCAGCAAGTATGGTCTACGGCGTGCAAAATAAACACTGGGTCTGGACACCGGGCGAGCCGAAAAACATCGTCATTATGCCGCCATATGACACCATGTTCGGGTATCAGAATACGATTGGTGCCAATATCGGCATGACGGTTCCGCTGAAAGAGACGGGAGAACGGGAACAATGGGCTTCGACACTACACCTCGATCAGAACGGCATTTATAATGCGCTGGAGGTCGCCACACCCGCACTGTCTAAATATAGCGATTCGTTGATCCGATTGAAGAACAAAGCCTATATCTCATTTATTACAGGTGAGCGACCACTCCGTGAATTCGATGAGTTTGTACAGGAGTTCATGTCTGCAGGCGGTGCAGAAGTGGTGAAAGAAGCGAATGCGTGGAAGCAGTAGGGGAATGAGGAGGAAGTTTCTCGCAGGCGTGCCGGGGCAGCTTGTGAAGGGAAAGTGACGCAGCAGGATTGAAAGGTGAAAAAATCCATTTCAGTGAGGTTTAAGACACGACCTAGGCAACACGCTCAACTCTAACGATCACCAGTGACCTTATTAGGCTGATTTTCACACATTTAGAAATCCAACGATCTCCAGCGACGCTATTTCGGCCAAAATGCATTAAAGACGATGATTTTCCACTGAAAAAACGCAAATAGCGTCATCTGTGATCGTTAGATTTTCAAACAGGCTCAAATGCTCCAAATAACGTTATCTGTGATCGTTAGCCGCTGTCCAAAGCTTCGGGGACTGGATCTTAGCTAACTTATGCATCTCTAGACCAGCTGAGGGAGAAGAAGCAATAGAATACACAACATCACCGTCAGAATTGCAAAACAAACTCCAGCCCACATAACATATCCTTTGGGTGCCTGAGGATTAATCACTTTACACATAAAGTAAATAAAGAAATAGCTAACCAACGCAAACAACACCAAAATGACAGGGGTAATAGTCATACTTCACGCCCCTCCTTCTTGGCCACCGTCAAATATGCCCAATCTTCTCCACGCTTAATCGGACTGTTTACATCTTCTTGAAACTTGATGACGGCCTCGTCATACTGCTGTTTCTGCGCTTCGCTTAGACTCACAACGTATCGCTGCCTCGCCTGTTCAAATTGCGCATCTGTCCCATAGCGATAGTAAAAATAAGGGCTGAAAATTCTATTTGCCTCTATCACACCTTGAGGATCAGATATAAGCTGCTCGATTAATAGAATCTCGTGTTGTGTAATGTACTCCATCATCGATAGGAGGCTGCCCTCGAATGCCTCTTTCCCCAATAATTCATACCACTTTATCTCCGAATGCTCATAGTAACTTTCCGGCAGTCCTGTGTAGGACTTATGCTTGATATGCGTAACTTTACAGTGCAGCATAACTTCTATACTCGTTCCTGCTGTATTATGTCTATTGGCCTGCAAATAGATGGATATCAACAATTCCTTCGTTTTCATCTCCAGGGCTTTGCGGGATTTGACAATCTTGAAGCCAGCGAGTGGCAACAAGCTCTGCAATGATTTTAATGTGAACTCGATCAATTCAGTGGACGATGAATGCTCGTTAAATGCATACTGGCCGAGAATGGAATCCACGCTTGTATTTTGACTTGAGTTATTATTCATGTAGATTAGATCACCCCTTATAGTCACGCCAAAGTTACTATAAAATGGAACTCATCGTCAAATGAAGTCATGTTAACATGACTCTCCCATTGATATGTTCCTGCATAGCTTCTGAACCAGCCTAAAAAAGAGCAGCCTTATGACTGCTCCTTCTTCACCAGTTGTGCTAATTGTGCTCGCACATACATACTCATGGACTTCCAACACAACACAGTACCTCACATTACCCAATCCACTCCAAATCATGCCGTCCTTGTACGGATCAAGCCAGATATTCCGCCATAATCTGCTCGATATCATACGGTGTCACACCTTCATCGACCGCATAGATGGTATCGGCCTGCTCCTTCGTATCCACCAGTTCACCTCTCGCCTTGGCATGCATCATGAACAAGTCATACAGGTGAGGTTTGCGTAATGAAGTCATTGCTTTCCCCATCAGCACGATGCCTCCCCGATTGCCTTCCACATTGTTGTAATAGTCCGGATACCTTGTCAGCGCCAGATCCGTCCAGATGATCGTACGGTCGACCAGATCCAGAATGACGGGAATTGCAATCTGCGTATCAGCCGTAATATCGATCTTGTTCTCCACCGTGGATGGTTCATAGATTTCGCCCGAGCCGGGTTTCTTACGCATCATCCAGCCTGCAAAACATTCCGGCAAGTTGCAGTACGGATGGCTGGTGAAGGAGTGAAGTGTGGTCACCACATACCTTCCGCCATAATTCACAATCGAAGGGATATGCAGATCAATAAACTCACTCGCCCCATAAGGTGCAGTCACAATATCCCCGCTATGGACAGCCTTATATTTCACAGACTTCAGATTCGTATATGAGATATGTTCAACATAGTTCCAATCCTTGTCATACATGATCGCAGACAGGTCAATATCCACACGCCCTGTAGGTGTACCATCGACCTCGCCCTCTTTCCACCAGCTGAAGAAACGAATCGTGTCGCCCTCTCCCATCGGGATACGGCTTCCTCTCACAATCGTTCGTAAGGCTTTGCTCGCGGAACGCTGTGAAAAAGGCACCAGATAATGCTGCAACTGCTCATCGACATACGTCTTCCCGAGCGAAGGGAATTCAGCGAATCGTGTGATCAGGGCCTGCTCGCATAATTGCACCACTTCCTGACACACAGCTTCGTCAAGCTCCGGTAGCTCATTCGGGATACCAACCGCCTTGGCGACATTGCCTTTCGGAAAAAACACTCGCATTTTTGACGCTTCATTCCGCTGTGCGAAATGCTGTCTCACCTGCAATAACACCGGCGTGGACACCTGCCCCGCTACCTCGCCAAAAGCGAGCAGCACATATTCTTCATGTTCTGTTATGCGTAACATATGATCCAGCTTCCGTGCAAATTCACCCGGACGCTGGGACAACAGGTCAATCAGGCTCCAAATATTCCGATACTGGAATGCCAGTTCAACGCTACCGTTAAAGGTTGTAAACGACTTGTTATTTCGCAGGATATCGAAGGCTTTCTGGCTCCGCGGATACCGTAGCTTGTATTCGGATGGGTGCAGAATCTCCCCCAGCCGAATCCAGCGATCCTTGTAGCGCAGCATATCCTCCGTGATGGAGCCGCATTGCTCCAGTAAACTGAGGAGCAGGCGGCGCTCACGACGTTTGAATTTACGAAAAGGCGTGGCTGTTGCCAGACTGACGTCCCCCTCCGACCAGGATACTGCCAGTCGGAGCACATCGCTTGCCGTTTTAAAATAATTCCCGATACGTTCCATGCTTGCCAGTTCATATTTCAATAGCACCGCAACAACGAACCCTACATTCTCCTTAAACGGAATCTCCTCAGGCAGCATGGTCTCAACATCACTCGGATCGGCATGTTTCAGCGCGTGTTTGATATCTTTTTTGTCCGTATCCGAGATGGAGCCATTCGCTTCGATTAACTGACGGATCAGCTTCTGGAACGCTTGCTTGCTCCCCAGATCAATGATCCTCAGCTTCGTTTGCTCCAGGAAAGGAGACCGCGCGCCAGCAGCCATAGCTGAAGGCTCAAAATCACCCAGCGTATGATGTGTCAGGTAATAAAAAACAGCATTCAAGTACAGCTCCGCTTCGTCTGCCTCCATCACCTGCTCCGGGAATCCCGCATACATCGGTTTGTACTTCACATGGGCACCGACCATCACTTTCAGGTCTTGGACCAGCTGCCCAATCAATGCTGCAAATTGTTCTTCGGACAGCGTTCGCAATGCCTGCATCAGCTCATTGGAGAAGGTAAACCCAAGTGACTCTATATTTTTGAGCGCTGTTGCCAGAAGATTTTTGGGCAATCGTTGGACCCTCTGTTGGTCAGGCTCGATCATTAATTTGCCGGCTCTGCGCACATAGATACTGTTTATTTTTATATTGCTGTAATTTACATCTTTATTGTTCATGATCAAAGAGTCCAGGAAAGCCATATCCCTAATTAACATTTGGTGGTTAGCTTGAGAAGGAAGGAATATGATAGCCTGGACGCCTCCTCTCTGATTTGAAATCTTCAGGAGAGCGGCGACCCTAATAATCTCCAATGATGTAGAAGGAAGGACCGCCATAGCCTGAAGGCCAAGAGTTCGAGGTTCCGAAGTTCGTCACCCGAACCTTTGGTGAACTCATCATCTCAGATTTTGGCATCCGTGAGCAGGGCAAAAGTATTACGACATGAATTTATACAGAGGGAGTGTTCGAACAGGTGTCGAATAGGATGCAAAGAATAGAAACCAGAGAGTACAATGAAGAGCGAGGCAGAAGTACAGGAATCCAAACGTATTTATGAAACGAGGTTATCCGAAAATGAGACTCCACACTTTATATAATGATTATATTCGTCTTAAATTCCATCTCCCCCCGGAACCCACACACGGAGATATGATAATGGCATTTGGTCAATATGAGGATGACAGTGCAGCGTTATTCTTTAATGATCACCCCGAGGAAACCTTCTCAGGCTGGATCGTCCGATTACGTCCTAAAGACCCCTACTATGGATCAAAGCCAGACTGGAAGCCCGTATTAGCTGAGACGTTTGAGCAACTGAATGTTTACGATGAGATGATTCTGTACTACCTGCTGTTCACGATCGATAGCACACTGTCCATCAATACACACAACACCTACAGCGAGATGAATGATGTGATGAAAAAATATAGCTTCCTCCAGCTGTCCCATCTGCATGACATAACTTGTTTAAACGCTTCACAGAAGCAGTCGCTGCGCGACTTTTTCTTCTTTATCTATCTCTACGCCCATCCGGTGAATGATGAGACTTTATACGCCTGTACATTTGACCAACAACGCTTGATTCATACCAATACGGGCATTCCACTCAAGGATTATTTCGTTGCTTATTATAATCACTACACCACACATCGCGACGAACACGCGGAACATATCGTGATCTCAGCAGAAGAGATTCAAGCCTGCAAAGCGTTAACTCTGGAGCTGTTACAGGTCATTGAGGGACGTTCCCCCAAGTTAATCATACCTTCTATTACAAGTTTGGAGCCCGCCATTCAACTCATTAACGACGTCGATGGAATGCTCAAGCTATACCAGGATGATCCTGCGACGTTTTGCCAGATCATTAGAGATTTGCTCGCTGATGTCATGATGGATGTGACGTGTGAGACAAACGCTAGTGCTGATTCGGATTCCGATACCACTGCCAATACAGATACACTGGAAGTTGCCGCTGAGGGTGCTTCGGTGAACTCCAGATCATATCGTGATTACTGTTTTACCGTGTTGCTTCAAAATTACGCTTCATATATCCTGTTCTTTGATTTTAACGAAATTCAAGTACTTATAGATGCTTTCCAGGATACCCCCATGGAATGCCGTTTCATCATCAGCAAAATGTTCACAGACACCATTTTTCTCAATAAAATCATACGCCAGCAAGAGATTGATCTGAACGAGTATCCCGAGGTGACCCGATTTTTTAATGAACAGGCTACGGAGTGGTTTCTGTAGTACCCCTGCAACGAGTAACAATGAGTAACAAGTACTCTTGGCAGTATCGTTGGGATAAAAAACAGCCTCATTCATGAGGCTGTCACAAGGTACAACACATTGATTTTTTCCATACGCCAAATATCCTAGTGAGCAGATGCTCATATATTCCTGGTTTTCCATTCCCGATACCATGATTCCACTTCGGGGCCAGGGTCTACTCCTGCCTCTTGCTGTAATGCTGCTGCCAACTGATGATACTGAGCAACCACCGGCTCTTTATTGCCTAACCGATCATACAACTTCATCAAAGAAAGGCTGACCTCCTCCATCATCGGATCAAATTGCTGCATCTGGTGGTACAACATCAGGGCTTCATTAGGGTGTCCCGATTCAATGTAGTATTGCGCAAGCTTCAGCGCATGATTCTGCCAGAGCGCATGTAATCGCTGACGTTCCAGTTCCGCCCACGCGTAATCACCCTCACCGAAATACTTGCCTTCATACTGATCCGAAACATACCGATGCTCGGCAAGTGTAGACGGCGATAACGAAGGCAATCGGTTAAGACGGCTCTCCCACTCTTCCGCATCAATCCGGAGTTCGCCAGTTTCCAATATATAACCAAATTGTTGATAGCGTACCGAAATCCGGTCCTCACCCATGAATTCGTTCAGCATACCACGTAAGCGATGAATGCCACTGTGCAGGTTAGTTATACCTCTCCTCTCATCGAGCTCCGGCCATAACAGCTCAAGCAGGGTGTCACGCTTGATCGGTTTATTGCGATGATGAAGCAAATACGCGAATAGTTCTCTGATTTTGGTCGTTCTAAACTTCAGATGTTTGGGCGCCTCATTCGGATGCAACTGCACCTGAAGCATTCCCAAGCAACGGATTAACGTTCCTCGCTCTGCTGCGTCTTCGATCACGTCCATTGGTGCCGGTACAGCCCTGCGCTGATACATCTTCATCGTTTTATCCAAACGATTCCGTGTGACGGGTTTCATAATATAGTCCAGCACTTCAAGACCATAAGCCGTTAGTGCATGTTCGTTATATGCTGTTGTGAAAATAACTTCCGTTCTTGGAGATACCTCATGAATTCGTTCAGTTGCTTCAATTCCATTCATCCCCGGCATCTCAATATCCATGAAAACGAGGTCAGGCAGATGTTGCTTAATTTGCTCTATCGCTTCTTCTGCCTTCAAAAAAGAACCGATGACCTCGCAATCCTCTCTCTCGACTAACAATTTATTCAACCTGCTCAGAGCGAGATTTTCATCATCTACCAAAATCACTCTCATATGCACAGCCCTCCGACTCACTTGATGATCCTTTAATCTATAATTTTACCATAAACTTTCGATTGCGAACGCTATCAATTTGGTAATACGTCTAAAATTCGAAATAAAAAAAGGACGCTCATTGAACATGACGGTGCAGGAGTTAGACGAAACTTGTCGAAATTAAAATCTGCCATGAAACCAATAACGAATATAAAAATACCTAGATATGTCGTGTTGTCCCTTGTCTTTTTAACCATTTTACTTAGCTTTCGCTGGATATGGTCCGCCTCTTTTGTTATACCGGATCATCCAGAACCCGTTCAAGGCGTGTTGGATCTTCGCGGTTGGGATTTTGCTGACACTTCCCCGATCTCTCTGGATGGAGAATGGGGATTCACACCCCATGCATTGATTTATGGCGGAGAAGATAAACATACGAATTCAGATATGGGGTCGGACAAGCCTTCCACCTGGGTCCAAGTGCCGGGTGACTGGCGCAAGGCGTTACAACCACCTTCTGCTTCGTCATTCGGATATGGAACGTACCAGCTTCGTATACTGCTCGACCCTTCGGTGAAGGAAATATCCCTCTGGGCTCAGAAAATTCAGACCTCATCCATCATTGAGATCAACGGAACGGTTGTTGCCCAGTTTGGTCAACCTGCCAGCAATGCCGAAAGCTATAAACCAGAAAGGACTGCATTTGTAACTTCCTATGCACTAGACAAGACGAGTGAACTCACTCTACTTGTGCAGACAGCCAATTTCGACGATCCATTCAGTGGAGGCATTACGCGTTCTCTATACTTGGGTTCTCCTGAAGCCATCGGAAGTGAACGGGGTTTATCCATTGATTTGCAGAAAATCACGTTCGCTATACTGCTCCTGCACAGCCTGTATGCCTTTGTCATGTTTCTGTTTATCCGGAAGCAGCGGGCACTGCTCACGTTCTCTTTGTTAATACTGGCTACGGCCTTGACGGTTGTCTCTGACCATGACGGGCTGTTATTAAACTGGTTACCACTGAACTTCACTTGGATGGTTAAAGCCAAGGCGATTTCATATGCTTCATTTGCGCTTTTCCTTCTTATGCTGGCCAGAAGCTTTGCGAATCCGAATCATGGGCGAAAGCTCTTTCTTGCATATGCCGGTATTGTAGGAGGATATCTATTATTTTTGCTCATTGCTCCCGTAACGCTTGTGTACCAAGCACTTCATACTCAAATTCCTGATTTCCTGTATTTGTTCGCCATTGGTTGGTCTGTGCTCCTGTTCTTCAAAATGGCCGCAGCCAAACAAAGCGACGCAAGCTTTCTGCTCTTTGCAGCAATGAGCAGTATGTCCAGTGTGCTGTGGGGAATTGTAAACTCACACAACGAAATCACCAATGTGTATTATCCGATCGATGTTATTGCTGCCATATTTGGCTTTGCGGCCTACTGGTTCAGAAAATATTTCCGCAATGCCACTGAAATTGAAAAACTGTATGAACAGCTCAAAGTGGAAGACCAGCAAAAAGATCAATTCCTGGTGAACACCGCGCATGAACTGCGCACTCCCCTGCATGGGATTATTAACATTGCCGAAAGTATTGCGGTGCGCGAACAGCGTCAATCCGGAGGACAACATACGGAAGACATGAAACTGCTCGTCAATATCGGGAGACAGATGTCGCAATTGATTGATGATCTTCTGGATGTCATTCGTCTGAGAGAAAAACGCATCATATTGCAGAAAAAACCGTTATCCCTCGCCTCTGTCATATCCGGTGTCATTGGAATGTTCCGATTTATGGCGGAGGGCAAGCGAGTCCAGATCATCGTAGATACACCCGAGGGATTACCGCTGGTTCAGGCAGATGAGAGACGACTTGTTCAGATCTTGTACAATCTGCTGCATAACGCGCTCAAATTCACGGATGAGGGTACCATTACGGTATCGGTTAGGGCAGATGAACATAGCGTCATTATGCAAGTTTCGGATACGGGCACGGGAATCAGCGAGGAGCTACAAGAACGAATATTTGAAGCTTACGAGCAAGGTACTGCTCAAGCACGTTTGAGTGGTGGGATTGGGCTCGGGTTAAGTATCAGCAAACAGCTCACTGAGCTTCATGATGGTGAACTTACTGTGCAGTCCGTGCTTGGACAAGGATCTACTTTTCAAGTTTCGTTGCCACGAAAAGATACACCTGCCTTAACCGAACAGACCGATCAGACGGAGCATTCGCGATGGGGTGTCCAGCATTTGAGTGAGGTTGCTGTGAGCCTAGATGAAGAGCAACCTCCTGTGAACCCCGTCTTACCTGGGAAAACCACTGCTCGCATTCTCGCTGTCGATGATGATCCGGTCAACTTACGTGTTCTCATCTCGATGCTGTCGAATGAACCCTATGATATACAACCTGCCACTTCAGCGTTAGAAGCACTTGAACTTCTGAATACGCAGTCATGGGATTTATTAATTGCCGATGTGATGATGCCTCATATGTCCGGTTATGAACTGACAGAGAGCGTGCGTAAACGTTATTCCGTATCTGAGCTTCCTATTCTGTTGTTAACGGCCCGAAACGAACCTGCTGATATTTATGCCGGATTCATGGCGGGTGCTACTGATTATGTGACCAAGCCTGTTGACGCTGTAGAGTTGAGACATCGCATTGGTTCATTGATTGTGTTGAAACAATCGATTGATGAGAGATTGCGGATGGAAGCCGCTTATTTGCAGGCACAGATCCAGCCTCACTTCCTGTTTAACACACTCAATTCCATTATGATGCTCAGTGAGATCGATACGGATCGAATGCAGCGATTGGGGGATGCTTTTATTGAATATTTGCAGACCAGCTTCCACTTTGTGAATTCGGAGAAAATGGTGGAGATCACCCACGAGATTGACCTTTCGAAGGCCTATCTCTACATTGAGAAGGAACGATTCGCAGAACGATTAAACGTAGTCTGGGACATTCCAGAAGACATCGATGTGATTCTCCCTCCGCTCACCATCCAGCCGCTGATTGAAAATGCTGTTCGCCATGGTGTCCTCAGCCAAGTGGAAGGCGGGACGGTATGGATTCGCATCGTTACCCAAACCACAGGCACACTGATCGAGATCGAAGATAACGGCTCAGGCATGCATCCGGAACAGATTGAACGAGCGCTCGCATGGCCTAAACCGAATCCGCTAAAGCCTGGAGGCATTGGTTTAACCAATACCCATCGGCGCTTGAATCAGCTCTATGGACAAGGGTTAAAGATCGTCAGCTCCCCTGGGCAAGGGACGAAGGTTTCCTTTTTTATCCCTGACCAGACCGATATGGATTCGTTATAAGTTCATTTTCGGGAAAAACAAACCACAAAAAGCTGAGCCTGGACTTGATCCGGACTCAGCTTTTTTGATTCATTTTCTGGCTTCATGAAGCACTTTATCACTTACACATGCAATGCTTGCTTCTCATCCGACAATCCCAGCGATTTCGCCGTAGACAGATTCACCTCACGTAATAGATCGAGGTTCTCTGCAAGCGAGATGCCGTAAGACGGGATCATCTCTTTGATCTTTGGTTCCCATTCCTTGATGTGCTGCGGGAAACAACGCTCCAAAATCTCCAGCATAACTTGAACCGCCGTCGAAGCACCCGGCGATGCGCCTAGTAATGCCGCAATGGAGCCATCTGCCGCAGTTACAACTTCGGTTCCGAACTGCAGCGTGCCTTTGCCGCCCTGAACGGTGTCCTTGATCACCTGCACACGCTGACCCGCCAGCACCATATCCCAGTCCTCACTCTTCGCACTCGGTACGAAATCACGCAGTTCCTTCATGCGCTGTTCCTTCGTTAACATGAGTTGTTGAATAAGGTATTTGGTGAGCGAGAGTTCCTTCACACCTGCCGCAAGCATCGTTAAAAGGTTATGCAACTTCACCGAAGCAATCAGGTCTGCATTCGATCCGGTCTTCAAGAACTTCGGTGAGAAACCGGCGAATGGACCAAACAGCAGTGACTTCTGGTTGTCGATGTAACGTGTATCCAGATGCGGTACGGACATCGGTGGAGCACCTACGGAAGCTTTGCCATATACTTTGGCATGATGCTGTTCCACGACTTCCGGATTTTTGCAGACCATGAAGATCCCGCTTACCGGGAAGCCCCCGATATGTTTACCTTCCGGAATACCGGACTTCTGGAGCAGGTGCAGACTTCCGCCGCCCGCGCCAATGAAGACAAATTTCGCCCGATGACGTTCAACAGCTCCACTCGTCAGATTTTTCACGGTCAATTCCCATGACTTATCACTTTTGCGTTTAATGTTCTTCACGCTATGTTTATAGTGGACTTCCACCTTTTGTTCCTGTAGATGTTTCAGTAGCATACGCGTTAAAGCACCAAAGTTAACGTCCGTACCGGAGTCAATCTTGGTCGCCGCTACCGGCTCGCTACTTGTGCGGTCTTTCATCATTAGCGGCATCCACTTCGCCAGCTCTTCCCGGTTGTCCGAGAAATCCATGCCTGCGAACAGCGGATGGTTTGACAAGGTGTCGTACCGTCTTTTCAGAAACTGCACATTACTCTCGCCATGCACGTAACTGAGGTGAGGAATCGGCATAATGAAGTCCCTCGGATTCCGAATCAGACGACTGTTCACCAGATAGGACCAAAATTGCTTGGAAACCTGGAATTGCTCGTTCACCTTAATGGCTTTGCTAATATCTACGGTTTTGTCTGGTCGTTCAACAGTATAGTTAAGTTCGCACAGCGCAGCATGCCCGGTTCCGGCATTGTTCCACTCATTCGAGCTTTCTTCTCCTGCCGTGGCAAGCTTCTCAAAAACCTTAATATTCCAGTCTGGTGCCAATTCTTTAAGCAAAGTTCCCAAAGTTGCACTCATAATTCCGGCACCGATCAAGATTACATCTGTACTCGTTTGTCCCTGGCTCATGTCTACCGTCCTTATATCCTATATTTGCCAAAAGGATGTAAGCGTTATCGATTTGGCATTGGCTGCAAGCCCACTCTTCGAGGGTTCACGCCTTGTCTGAATGAATATAACCTTGAACTAGTGTATCAATAATATGGAGCAATTTAAATATGCAATTTCAAGATATTTGCTATTCCCTCAGTATACGCTAGTTTGCCGCGGTTCGTTAGCCCGGTTATAGGCCTGAAAGATTTATTTGTTCAAAGCAAAGAAGGAACTTTGCATTCGCTAGGCAAACGGCCTGTTTTTAAAGCCTATGATTCGCTGTGAAAAAGAGTGCACAAAGAGCCGCATGCATGATAACCTTCGCATAACGGCTCTTGTTATAGAAAGAAGTCAGCCCACACGCTCATACGCGCTGTGCCCTCAGAATATCGAAATCAGTTCCTTCGTATACGGGTGGCGTTCCTCGGCAAACAACGCATCCGCGCCAAATTGGTCTACGATCTGTCCGGATTGCATCACGATAATTCGCTGGCTCATTCGGTGCACCGCCGCCAGATCATGTGAGATGAACACATAGGACAGGCCGAGAGATATACGAAGGTCGGTGAGTAGCTGCAGAATCGCTCCCTGCGAAATAACATCCAGACTAGCCGTCGGTTCATCCAGCACAACCACATCCGGCTCAATGCCGATGGCTCGCGCAATCGTAACACGTTGCCGCTGACCACCACTCAGCTCGTGCGGGTAGCGGTTCGCCAGTTCACTCGGCAGTTCTACGGCCTCCAGTAGCTGACGGATGTAAGCTTCTTTCGATGTATAGGTGAAGTGTGTGAGCTTCGCATCCCGACCTAGTTGCTCATAGGGATCGATCAAGGATGCTCCAATGGTAAGTTTCGGATTTAGTGCAGCCGAAGGATTCTGGAAAACAATCTGAATCTTGCGACGGTGCGGACGCAAACGGCGTCCATCCAGCCGGGCAATATCCTGCCCGCCAAGCTGGATCGAGCCATGGTCCGCATCCTCAATACGAAGCAGACAGCGGGCCAATGTGCTTTTGCCACAGCCGCTCTCTCCGACAAGACCCAGGCATTCGCCGCGATTCAGGGTGAACGAGATAGCGTTGATGGCAGGGTGTTCCGCACCAGCATAGGTGCGGGTGAGCTGTTCCACGTGTAACACGACTTGGCTGGCTTGGCTTCTCACTCCGCGCCCACCTCCTTCAAACCAGACTTCAATTCATTACTCAATACAGGCGCTGCTTCAATCAATTGGCGTGTATATTCATGCTGGGGATGATCCAGAATCCGGTGTTTGCCGCCTGATTCCACAATCTTCCCTTCTTTCATGACAGACAAGCGGTTCGCATATCGGCGCACATGCCGCCAATCATGCGTAATGAACAGGATCGCACAGCCCGTCTCGGCTTGCTTGCGTGCGAGTAGTTCCATTACGCGATGCGCGGACATGCTATCCAGCGCTGTCGTTGCTTCATCGGCAATGAGCAGACGTGGGGAGAGCATCAGCGATGTAGCAATGGATGCGCGCTGCAACTGACCCCCGCTCAGCTGAAACGGATAGCGGCGAAGCAGCCCCGGGCTGAGTCCAACGGACTCCAGCGCTTCCGCGGCACGCTTTTTACGGATCGTAGCAGACTTCTCGCCATGCACCTTCTGATATTCATCAAAGTGTCCGCCAATGCTGCGGAAAGGTGTAAATGCTCCCTGATAGTCCTGAAAAATATACGAGATATCGCGTCCACGCAGTGCACGCATCTCCTTCGGTTTCCGTTCGAGCAGATTACTGCCTTCGAACAGGATACGTCCAGATGCGCGCAGGTTGGGCGGCAGCAGCTGTCCGATCGCCTGCGAGAGCAGGCTCTTGCCACTGCCGCTCTGTCCCACGAGCGCCATGAATTCCCCTTCGCGGACGGCAAGGGACACCTGATCCACAATCGTCCGCTCCCGGCTGAAGATGCTCAGTTCCTGGGTAGAGAGAATCATGACTGCACCTCCTTTTTCACATCAAACCGATCTCGCAAGTAGTCGCCCAGCATATTCGCCAGTAGTACAACCGATACAATAGCCAGACCCGGAAAGACCATTAGTTCAGGTCTGGACTGGAAGTAAGGACGCGAGTCATTCAGCATCGCTCCCCATTCAGGTGTCGGCGGCTGTGCGCCTAGTCCGATGTAGGATAAGGATGAGATCAACAGGATGATTTTGCCGAGATCCAGACTCGCCAGTACCAGCACATGACCTGCAATATGCGGTAGCAGATGTTTGGTCATGATTCGTGCATCGGACAGACCGTTCGTTCGGGCTACACGGATGTAATCCTTTTGCGACTCGGATAGGACAGTGCTTCGAACCAGACGCGCGTAACTCACCCATTTCACGATAACAATCGCCAGCACCAGATTGCCAATGCCTGCACCAAGCAGACCACTCAGTACAATTGCGACAATGGTGTCCGGAAAAGCCAGAAATGCATCTGCAATACGCATGAACAGCTTATCGATCCAGCCGCGTTTGTAACCTGCGATCAGGCCAAACGGAATGCCGATAAGCAGTGCCGCGCCGAGTGCAAACAGGCTGTAACCCAGCGTCTGACCGCCGCCGAGAAGCAGACGTGTCAGTACATCACGGCCCAAGTGGTCGGTGCCAAGCGGATGAAGTGCACTCATTCCTTGCAACCTGCTGCGCAGGTCGGTGAGGGTATGATCATGTTTCAAATATAGAAAGGCATAGAGTGAGGCCGCGATAACCAGCAATGCAAACAGCATGCCGATGATGGCCTGCCAGCTGTGCTTTTTTGTTTTGGTTGACGGCATGCTCAGGGGCATCGTTTTCATCGGTGGGCCTCCCTTTCCTTCAATTTCATCTCTGGATTTAAATAACGGTAAGACAGATCTACCGCCGTATTCACCAGGAACACGACAACCGCCATGATCAGGATGTATCCCTGAATCAATGGATAATCGCGCTGGCGAATGGCATCAACCACCAGCTTGCCGATGCCCGGATAAGCAAACAACACTTCAATCACCACAACGCCGCCAATCAGACTTCCCAGACTGACCCCAAATACGGTGATCACCGGAGGCAGACTGTGTCTGAAAGCATGCAGGAAGAAAATACGTCCCTCCGAAAGCCCTCTGGCCCGGGCAGAGCGCACAAATTCCTGACTCAAAGAGTCCAGTAGGCTAGAACGTAAAAGACGTACATAAACGCTGGAGATAGCAAGTCCGAGCGTCAGTGATGGCAGAATAAGTGAAGTAAATCCGTCCCGTCCCATCGTCGGCAGACTGCCGAATCGCACGCCGAACAGGTCAATCAGGATGAGTCCCAGCCAGAAACTCGGAACCGCTGCGCCCAAAATCGACAGAATGCGGCTACCCTGATCAATCCAGCTACCCCGATATAGTGCGGACAGGGAGCCCAGCGGGATAGCCACGAATAGCATGACCAGCAGTGAACCGATCGTCAGCTCCGCTGTTGCCGGAAGTGCGCGCATCAGTGTCTGCATTACCGGCTGACCTGTTGAATAGGATACACCAAAGTCCATCCGTACAAAATCAAGCAGCCAGCGGCCAAATTGCACGGGAAGCGAGTCATTAAAGCCCATCTCCTCGCGCAGTGCTTCGACTTGCTCCTTGCTCACCGATAATTCCTCAACATTCAGGATGGTCAGCACCGGATCGCCGGGAGCAAGCCGGATGAACAGGAAGCTTACAAACATAATGAAGAGCAGGAATACAAATACCTCCAGAAACTTGCGAAGCAAAATACGAAACATTACATCACGTCCAGCTTGTTTGTGATCATGTAATATTCACTACGCGTGGTGACCCAGTTCTTCACCTTTTTGCCGTTGTAGGCCACAATCGTTGCCGGATGCAGTACAAAGGAGTTCAGCACGTTATCGTGCACATAATTGGCTGCTTTCTCTGCCAGCTCCGCGCGTTTCTGCGGTTCAACGGTAAGGTTCAGTTCGTCGATGATCTTGGTCAGTGCCGGGTCCTCCGATCCGCTAAAGTTCAGCGCACCCTTCGGATGATATGTCGCATTCAGATAATAACCCGCATCCCCGCGTGGAGCGGTCAGATTACTGTATGTAGCGATATCCCAGTCCCGGTTGGAAGCCATGTATTCTTCCGGTGCATCAATCTGACGAATCTGCACATCAATTCCGATCTTTTTCGCATCCGATTGGAACACTTGTGCAATCAGAGGCAGATCGGCGCGTGACGAATAGGTCAGTAGTGTCAGCTTCAATGGTTTTCCGTCTTTGGTCATTACACCGTTTTGTTGGGTGTAGCCAGCTTCGCCAAGATACTTCACGGCCACATCTGAACCGGTCTCGGTTGTTGCATGTGTATATTTAGGTGCAAATGGCAACGAGGGCAAGAATGGGCCAATGGCAGGCTCGCCGTATCCAAGCAGGATTGTATCGACAATGCCTTTACGGTCAATTAGCGCATCCAGCGCTCGGCGGACATTCACATCCTTGATGCTCTCCCGCTGCATATTCATCGTTAACTGGTGCACGCGGAATGTGGATGTGGATTCAACTTTCAACCCGTCGATGGCTTTGAGGGATTCCAGACTTTCCACTTCCGGGCGGTAGACGACGTCTACTTGACCGGACTTCAGTGCAAGTGAACGTGCGTTAGCATCTTCATTAAACGAAAATGTTACGGAATCCAGCGGCGAGGCCCCGTCCCAGTATCCGTCATATCGACTCAGCTCCAGCTTGCTGCCTGCCGTGAAGGAAGTCAGCTTGAACGGGCCTGTTCCGACAGGCTTGTTCACAATATCCGGCTCACTGACATCAATAATCGCCGTGTTCGGGTTCACCAGCTCCGAAGCAAACTCCGGAAATGGCTGGGTTGTTGTGATCTCCAGCTTGTTCCCCTCGGCTTTGATCGTATCCACCTTCAATGTATTCTGGATGGCTACGTTCTCTTTCAGCGACCGCTCCAGAGATGCCTTAACCGCTTCCCCTGTCATCGGTTTGCCGTTCTGGAAGGTCACATTGTCGCGCAAGTTAATCGTCCAGTGCTGACCATCTTTACTCTCCCAGCTCTCGGCGAGCCACGGTGCAACGGTCAGATTGTCCTCATCCAGACGCAAGAGCGTTTCCGTAATGCCCGCACGTAGCGGCACATAACTGGAATCCACATGTGGATCAAGTGAACTGGTGGAAAAGTTATATAGGAAGTGAACGTTCTTATTCCCTTGGGTATTGGTATCGCCTTGCGCTGCCGGACTAGATGTGGATGCTCCGCAAGCGGTAAGTAAGACTGCCGCACTTAGGGCCAAGGAGATTAGCGCCAGCAAAGGCTTTTTTTTCGTAAACAAGGTCATGCCCCTCTCTCATTCTGTTTCATATGGTTGTTAATCGTAATCATTATCATCTAAACAATGAGTATTATCTTATCGTAATGATTACGTTTTGACAAGATATTTTTGGTTGATTGGACGCAAAAAAATCCGACTCTCGAAAGAGGGCGGATTTGGGATGTGTATGTTTTTGTATATGAGAGGCAAGGGATTTAATTCTCTCCATCTGTTGGGATGTGATACGTTCTTTTTACATAATCGATATACTGCAAGCGCGTCATAGCCCCCGTTTTCTGGCAAAATTCATCATATGTAATGTCCTCCGATAATCCGAATTCCGCCAACGCCAGTTTACGCTCCTTCGCATACTGCGGATGGGCCAGGTCCCTCTCATGCATACGCTCAGATGGCGGCCCAAAGCATTCGGTAGTCAGACCCGAGCAGACTCCGTGATTCATGAAATTCCGTTCCAGCCTAAACGGCGTTTGCTCCTCTGGTTTATGTAACGTGCCCAAGCCCCAGCTCAAACGGACTACACGCTCATTCGTCACGCTCGTTGTCGGTCCGTACCCTATAGGAAACAGGATATCCTCTTCCTCCAATGGTTTATGATACACAAACTCATATCCTCCGCGCAGAAAAAAGTCATCCATCACAATCCTCGTTGTCTCCGACATAGGGGCCGCCAAAATATCCTCTAGCGAAGGGGAACGCTCCGTTGTCTTCCATAAGAAGGGCCGTACAAATAGCGGCATGGTCATGACCGATCTCCAGATGCTTTGCTCGGAAAATAAATCATCCTTTTCCATCTGACGAAGATTGCCAATCACAAGCACATACCCATCGGTATGCAGATCCAGCTCTACTCTGAAAATATCACCTGGCACCGCCTGATAACGTTGGTTTGGCATATTTTTCAACCGATCCAGCTTGCGGTCATAGTCATCTGGCACGGTGCCCGGAAAATGCTCCAGCCAGGAGATGATCTCTGCTTTGGATGTCATGTGGGAACAGTCCGAAATCGGTAGACTCACGCTGTTACGTTTATTATAAGCTGTAACATAGCTCTTGCCATCATACGGACTGATTCCAGCGGAGAACGTAACACCTTCTGCCTTGAAGCCGGATACGGTCGTGTAGGTCAATTTTTTCTCCTTGCCCCTGCTGTTTTTGGGCACAACAAATTGCCGATCTCGCACCTCAATATACACATCTTCTTCCACATAACTCTCCGGCAGGCTCGATATTCGTTTACGAATAACGTCTCCATCAAAATAAACATAGTAACCCTTCTTGATGTCCACCCGATCCCAGTGCGATTCAACAGGCTCAAGACCAACATATGCGCGGTTCTCATTGCTCAGCCATGCATCCACAAGCAAACTCTCCTTTCCAAAAGTAATACTTCCCTGTCTTTTTTATTAGCACTCATCTACGTAAAGAATGCCGTAGGGACCCGGAGCTAGTTGACCAAGCCGACAACCCTAGAATATGTACAAAATAACTTCCTCACTGTAAAAAGCATTCGGTAAAATCCGCTGTAAATGCTCTACTCTACCTTTCATATACTCCAGATTGGCTCCCTCCAACCGCTGGATAGCCCATTCTCTCAAACGTTCCAATTCATCCAGTGCATCCCCAAGCTGATGAAAGGCAATCTCGGAGCCGTCCTGTATAATCAAGATGCCCAGTTCATGAATAGCTCTCTCCCAGTGCTCATCATAAAAGTCCTGAGTGGAGATATTCTCACTAAGCGTTAGTTCCGATTCCCGGTCATCTAGTTCTCCGCTGTATCTATACAGCCCCACCGACATCATTATCCCTCCAGCCCATTACAATCTATAAGATCCAAGGAATTATCGCTAATATCTTGAACGGGGATCACCAGAGTTCTCCAATACATTAGTGGATATGCTGCATCACCTACTTCCAGTTCACCCTTTCGTATAGTAAACGTCCCACCTCGTTCGAAGAATTTCAACATTGGCTCGTGCAAATGAGCATTTTGAATCGCATCATCTACTCCTAGATCGATTAATTCGCACACTTCCAGATAGCTATAACAAACGGCCTTCATATAGACATTATGAAGTGTATCCAACTGGGGACAAGCACGGTACACATGAGCATCTATCTCTCTTCCAATCATCTTGGCAAAGCTAAATAGGGGATAACCATCTGGGAATAGGCTCAGCTTGTCTAGGAATACATTCACACGTCTTAGATACTCACTGATTAATATGTGATGTGAGTTTTGGGGAGAAAAGCTATCCATTTGAAACGAAATCGCAGACAAACGCTCGATCCCTTTAGCTAATGTAGCCCCCATATTGTTACCCCTCTCCTCGTGATCCTTTCAGAAGTAATCCCGCCATGTCCTTTTCAATAAAATCGCCTTCCAGTGCATCAAAAGGCCAGTCATAGATGTCCGGGTTCTCTCGGCAATGTGACGCCTGTGCGTCCATCGAAATTCATTCGTTTTGAGACGGGAGGACTGCTATAAATGGTGGATGCCCTGTTTTTTGATTTTGCAATAAGCTGGGCTTGCGGAATCTCAAGCTTGTCTGCAATTCTACGATAAGTGCTTCATCCCCTGGATTTTGAAGTGAAACTTTTACCCAAATGGGACATAGCGGAACTCTGCAACCTAACATTTTAATAACCGAATCGAAATCAAAAAAACGACCTTCTAAATTATCATAGTTCAGTATTCCACGTTGAATATATTCATCTGTAGAGTTCAACGTCTTCCCCCTCTCTTCGACAGGAGTAACGATAAACGTGCTGTGATTCCCCAGCTCCACATTATGATAAGTAGACAGCTCATCTAGTGTCTTAAGTAAATATCCTCTGAAGGAATCGAAATTCATATATTTTATCAAATGGATCACTCCAAATTAAAAAGATACATAGGTGATGGATTACTTTCGATTCTATATGCTTTCTTCGGCCTTCATGCGAAGCCAGTCCCTTGCTTCCTGCCCTTTGAGAATTAGAGGTTTATCGGCTGAACCAATATGAATACTGTGGAAATTGGCCTCTTCTATTCCTTCGATGTTTCTTAACGTTACTCCGTAAAACAAAACCCCTTCAAACCTTGCTTCACTTATGTCTACATCTGCTAATAAGGCATGGCTAAAATCAGTTAAAGAGAGGTTGCAGGCTGAGAAATTACTGTTTTTAATAGTTGCATTATCAAATAGTGTTTCTTATAGATCGCCTCTTGAAAATCAAACTGTATCCACATTGGAGTTAGAGAAATCTACATATGACAAGTCTGATTTGTAAAAATCACAATGCATCACGTTGCTATTTTTATATAATGACGAACTTAAAACAGAGGCATGAAAATCCATGTTGTTAAGACTCAGACCCTCAAAAGTACAACTAGCCATAAATGACTGTTCTAAACAAATATTAGAAACATCAAATTCGCGAAAATCAACATCTTGCAATCGAAGTTGCTCACCTTCCTGACCGCTAGTATCAACCCATTTTCAATGAAGTTCGAATCTGTTATACATATCGTTTCTCATCCGTCCCTCGTCCTCTAATCCATGTAAGAAACAGCTGTCTTGTTTAATTTTAATTCAGGGTTACTGTACTGCACCAAATGCGGGATCATTCATATGAAGAATTGCTCTTTCGCATTATCTTGATAACTTCTTGGTGCATATATAGTTCTGCTGATATATTTCACGTTGAGGATTCTTGCTCTAAATCAGATAACTTCTCACTTATTCTTGCAACGTTCTCACTTTTCAATAGTTTTGCGTTGAGTTCAGAGATGAAATCCAGAAACAGATGTGTATTACGTATGATTTCTTTTACAAACGACTCCAAATTTATAGAAACCCCACTCCATGTTGAGTACTTGAATTCCTCAAGCGGTTCAGTAATAAATAAGTCCAAAACTACTTCACGATCCGTATCTTCCACTAAGCTAACTAGCAGTTCTTCTCCATGTGCTTTAAACTCCAACCATAGATGAGCACTATCAGGAATTCGATAAGCAACATACGGATTCACGCTCACCATCTGAGCCACCGTCAGTAAGTCAACAAACCATCTGATTAGTCTCTCTTTACCGAATGGGCAATCATCAAAAAACATACCATACGTACTTCCGTTGAAATCCAATTCAATCATTCCATCTATATCTTGTTTGGCCTGATCAAACTGCTCTGCAGACATTTGCTCTAACGAGTCCAAATCATCTATTGCTTTAAATGAAATCGTGAACATATTTTGAGCACACTCCGGTTTCACTCAATCGTATTCAATATATACTTTGCATCCGTCTTGTTACTCAAAAACTACAATGCTAGTTCCATAAGAAGACCTATTCAGAACATTATCCTTTCAAGTTGTTTAAGTCGAGCGGTTCCATATCTATAAACTTATCGTACCAATGATTTAATGGAATATGCGCACATCCTACCACGTTTAATTCTCCTGGCTTGAGTACAACCAGTCCTTCTCTTTCAAAGATTTTGATGAATGGTTCATATATAAGTAAGTAATCAACATAAGCATGATCCTGATCAGCTAACTTCGCTAACTGCAAGTAGTATTCAAAGACTTTATACACATACACGTTACTACCGTGTGTTCGCATGGCTTCTACGTTGCAATAATTTGAGATTTCAATCTCTTGTTCATCCCCAAGTATATTAGCAACATTGGCTGTGAAAGGAGGTAGAGGTTTAGTAGACGTATCTCTAAAGAAGAGCGCTAATCTTCTTAGATACTCCGGCGCTAAATCGGCCTCTATATCGGAAGAACGCGTTCCTACGCTTTCCCAATTAATCGTATTAATCCTTGTTATTGCCGCTTGTAGATTCACTCCAACCACCTCTTATTCATTTCCGTTCTTAGGAGCAAATACTCAGCATTCATCCTCTAATTTCGGCACAAAAGGTGACCTTATGATCTGACATCTCAGATAGTATTCTCTTCTCAAAATTTTGCTATAAACCGTTGCACTAAGTCAGCGTACTCTTCTTGTTCCTCTTGATGAGTCCATTCGAATTGTGAAAGACTAGCATGAATATGCTGGAGTAATATGTTCAAATGTTCCAAATCTTGAAATTCATCCAGTTCGATACCATACAAGAGCTCTAGCAAATGACCGTCGTACATCTCCCCAGCAAGAGGGTCCTCGGACAAAATTTCCATCGCCTTTTCTATACCCAGTTCCAAAAATACACGCTGACCCAGCATTCGGCTTACATCTTCTAAGTTTAGATCATCTATTTTTTTGTTAAGCAGCCTACCGTACCACTGCTCCAAAGCCACAGGATTACCGTTGTCCATCTGGCTATCGTAATCTATACAGTAAATGTCCATAATCCGTTTACTCAGATTCACCCCTCCGAATTACAGCTTCCCAGGTTCCTGCTATTTACTCCAAGTCTTCAGAAAGGTTCTATTACGGTAAACTTCGGCACTACTCTTTTATACTCATTTACATCGTCAAATGAGATCATGCTTATATGTTCGGGTACTTTTGTTCGGGAAATGTGGATTCCTTGAAGGCATGCATTGCACCATAGATCTAAAAAACCTACTCTTGAACTCGTGTCTCCTACATACTGATAATTAATTTCTGCCATTTTACAGTTAGGACATTTAATATTAGATATATTATTGTAATTATCGATGATTTCTGTATTAACCCTGATCCAATCTTTAAATTTAGAATCTGTCATTAGTTATTTTCGCCTCCATTGGTAATACTCCCACCATGAACTCTCGGAACCATACGCTCCTTTCTCATACTCAAGCAATGTCTCAGGGTCATGTGGCTTACCAAATATCTTCGTTTGATATATATGAATCCTCTCGTGACCCAATGTCTTAACAAGGTTCTCTTTACTACTAAATGCATCTGGATAGAGAACTATCCTGTTACCTTTAGGATCTGCCCACCCATATAAATCTTTACCTATCAACTCTGCATCACGAACTATCTCTATTTTAACACCTTGTAGTCCGATCCCTGCATCTTCAGCTACCTTATCAACATGTCTTAATTGCATTGGCTCAGACAAGTCCTTGAAAGCTCCAGTATTAGATGTTCTGCGATACAAACCTTTATCATTTTCGATGCCTTTACTTGCTTTCTGTTCAACCTTTTCTAAATTCTTCTTCATCTTCGCCACAGTCGGATGAGAGGAAGGCAAGTGAAACGGGCCTTTGCGCCCAGGCATACTTCCGCGAACCATCTGAAAAGCCATTAAAATCTGACTAAACTTCAGAGAAGTCACCATCATCTGTGCATATCGATCGTTCACTGGTTCGCCTGTGAAGGGATGAATTCCATTTTCAAAGGCTTTAATCTGCAAGGCAATAATATCCTCCCCTGATTCCTCAGTCCCCACAGCTTGCATCCGTTTAAAATCCAAATGCCCCTGATCCTTCTGATACGCCTGCAGAGCTGCCTGATCGGTAACGCCATCCTCATTCACAGGCATCTGCACCAGTCTCCCAAACACATTCACTTGTGCCATCCGGTAGCCTTTATCCTCCGAACCCGCATCACTCCCCGAGCTCTGCATCATCGCTGCCGCACCCACAGCGCCAATAACACCACCCAGACTGCCCTTCTCGGCATCTGCCTGCTCAAACCTCGTAGCAATATCCGTTAATTCTTTCGAAGTATACACCATGCTCTCCAGTGCTTTCTGTAACACGGTACGTGATCTTGCAAAATCACCATAAAAACGCTCCTGCGTCACCCCCAGCCATATGGCCTGAAGGAACATGATCTGCCTTGAAAGGTTATCCTGGATATGCTCCAACTGCTGTCTCGCCTGATCCACTTGATTCGATACGTGATGTAATTGTTCAGGGGTCACTTTGATTGTACTCATACGCTTTCTCCGCTCATCTGAAATAGGATTATCCTATGTTAGCAGAAGTATAATATGTAAAACCATCCGGCTAACATCCTGAATTTACCTATACCCCGACATCTGACACACCACTCATCGGTGCTATAGTCCTGTATGCATATACCCACATCCAAGCACATCCTACCACTTTCAGTAAACCCAATAACGCCCCCTACTTTATCCCCGCCAAAAACACCAGATACCGCTCAATCTGCTCCTCCGTCGCTATTTCTCGCAAAGATTCCAGCGCCGCTGTACACTTGATAATATGCCTTTCCAGTCCCAGTCTGTCCGCTATACACATCGCCTTCAAAATAAGTTCCACCGCCTCCTGCGAACTTCCCATCCACTGTTCATATAGGGCCCTTTGATAACAATAATGGTACATATCATCGTTGTTTAACAAATCCATTCCCACTCCTGACCCATCAACCTTCTCCTCAATCATCTGTATGATAAAATCAATCCGCCATCCATGCCGCACCGCGGCCTCTGTGATCACCTTCAATCCTGACAAACGTTCCTCCGGATACTCTAGCAACAGGTTCACGTACCCTTCCAGCAACTCAACCTGTCCTGCTTCAATCTCAAGTGCATACCGATGGATTTCGGCTTTACGTTTGAACTCCTGCATAACTTGTCGCTCTGCCTCATCCGTTCCTTCCATACACCACAATGCTGCATACTGCTGGATACAAGCCTCGTGCTTTATCGATCTGCCCCAGCTTCTGATAAGCCATACCTCGCATCATATGACTCCATCCCATGTAATAAACCAATGGACGTTCCGTATGGATATGAAGTTTATACTCACCTTCCTGCTGACACTCCACCCGTTCTTCATATATACACTGCGCGCACTGGTACAACACATCCGCCGTCTCCAGCACCTTGTTCCAATTTTCAAAAGCCACAGCCATATCCAGCATATCAACAATAATGTCCGGTTTGAGTGATTTCAGGATCGATGATCTCAAAAAAGGAAGCCTCCTTATAATATGAATATTAGAGATAATGAAACAAAGCTATTTGTGCTTTAAGATACAGCCTTTCATTTATTCACTTTCAGAAACTCCAAAGAAGTAGTACAATAAATCAAATATAGTACTTAATCGCAGTTTTTTCAATAGATTTTACCGCCTTTAAGTCTCTGCTAAATACATCGATACTCTCCTAACCTTTAGGAGAGGTGGTTAATATGACAAAATTACGTAATTCGGTTGGAGAACGGATAAGAGCAATACGGAAAGCGAAGGGTTTTACACAACAACAGCTAGCAGAATTATCGGGATTGGACGATGCTTATATAGGATCACTAGAGCGTGGGGAAAGAAACTTCTCGATTGATACTTTAGAAAAAATTATTTTAGGTTTAAATATATCATTCGGAGATTTAATAGCTTTAAACAACGAGGACACTTCTCATAAAGATGCTATTGTAGAATATATTGGAATTATAAGCGAACTTGACTCTGCTCAAGTTGAAACTTTAAGAGAAATTCTGAATAAAGTTAAATTAGCTTTCCATTAGATTTATCTCTATACAAGCATAAAGGCCCTTGAGGGCCTTTTACGCACATCATATTAAATATCAAATAACCTGCTCTCTCTAGCCTCATATAATCTAGAAAACATTTTCAATGCATAAGAATCGGTCATACCAGCTATATAATCACATACTACTCTTGCTTTATCGTAACCATTCTTAATTAGTTCCTGGTCTTCTAACGGTAATAACTTAATCTCATCAAAGAAGGCATTGAACATTTCTCTTATAATATGCCCACCTTTCCATTCAATAGTTTGTACTCTTGGTAATCTGATTACATTAGCATAAACTAAATTCTTAAATGATTTAATAAGTTCTCTAATCTCTTTATCATGATAAGCATAATACTTCAATCGGGGGTGTTTTATTTCATCCCGAACTTTAATTTCAACACTAGAAATAAAAATAGATATTAAATCAGCTGTTGCATCTTTGATTTGTTCAGATAAATGACCTTTAACTTTCTTTTTAAACTTTTCAATTACTGCCGGTACTCCATTAATTTGATTATTATTTTCCAACAATTCAATAACTTCTTCTACCTTAATAAAATCCAATCTCATGGCATCTTCAAGATCATGTGTTGCATAAGCAATATCATCTGCTAACTCAATAATTGAACATTCAAAGGTTTTATAACTAGTTTGTTTATGTTCCTTAGTATGTTTAGCTTCCAAAGTAAGATAGAAATCTTTTTCCTTATCATTAAAAGGTAATAAAAGCCAATTAAATATTTCAGAATCTTCTGGATATATATTGGATTTAGGCGGACTGAACTGTGATAGATCTTTGTATCTACTTTCTTCAACTGCTTCATCAAATTTAATTGGGTATTTCAATATTGCTAGCAATGTTGCGCGTGTCAGATTCAACCCAACTCCTCTTTCAAGCCGCGTCAAAATTCTAAGTGTCTGCGCATTCCCCTCAAAACCGGATTTAGCCTTTTTGTACATCATCTCATTTAATGCACGCTCTCCTTGGTGGCCGAATGGAGGATGTCCAAAATCATGTGCAAGAGCCGCAGCTTCTATTAGGGATGTATCGATTTGTTTGTGCTCTTTATTTAAATGATTTGATTTAAGATTAAGAGATAAAACAATCCCCCTTGCTATTTGGGCTACCTCCATAGAGTGCGTTAACCGTGTACGATGGAAGTCTCCCTCACCAACACCTATTACTTGTGTTTTTGATTGTAACCTGCGAAAAGCGGCTGAATGAACTACTCTACTGTAATCTCTTTCAAAATCGTCCCTGACTGGATGTCCAGAGCGAGCAGGTAGTTCTTTAATTCTTTCAATATCCTTAGCATTATATAAACTATTAGAGTTCAACTTCGTCTGAATCATTTAAACAACCCCTAATTATTAATATTTGGACTTTTTAATTCAAATTTTGAATATGAGCTTTTGCATGATTTTATATATATTTAAAATTACTTCATTCGACTATTTGAAATATATCAGGATATCTTTCAGCTATTTCAGGATGTAATCTTAGCTTATCCTCAATATCTTCTCTATTCCACCAATCTACAATTAAACCTCTATCTCGTAAAGCTGCTAAGTATTCATGTAATTGCCTTGTAATTTGACTTGAAACTACTAGATAGTACCCATCTGCTCCATACATATCTATGGTGTCCCTTATATCCTGTACATTATTTTTATTTACACTTTTGCGATAAGCCTTGCATTGCACTAAAATTTTCTTTAATTCGTAAGGTGTTTCATTAGAATCAATGAGTATTTTCTTTTTAAAAATCATCTCAACCTCTAAATCTCTCCCACCATCTGCTTGTGTGCCACTCCCTACTCTTTTAACCCATCTAACATTCGAATCTGCTGTAAAAATATCTCTAATCAACAACTCGAATCTCTCTCCATTGATATGCTCGTTCCAAATGAATCGCATTTTAGGGAACAACACAGAGCGTTCTATTACATTTCTTGATTTAATTTTATTAACTTCATCTTTAAAGGATCTTTCACTACAATCATCATCGACACATATTATATGTTCCCTTCCAAAAATGAAAAATCTATCTTCAATAGCGATAACCTCATATTGGGTTATATCTCCTTCTAAGAATTCTAAAAGTTCATACCCACGCTCTAATTTTTTATAACTAATAGCATTACCTAAACCATCTGTAATAATAATTTTCTTGCTTACTCCATCAAGTTTAATAGGATTATAATTATTGTAAATCAAAGAACTAAGTCTACTTAATATTTCTTCTCCCACTTCAAATACACTTATTTTTGATTCAAAACTCCTAAACCATCCCCAGAAAGGCTTACTTCTTGACATGTAATTGTGCTTCCCTTGTTCATATGTTCCATCAAGATATTTTGCTATATTTTCGGCTTTCTCTCTGTATGCCCTGTAATCAGGTGTATGTGGATAAGAGTACAGAAAAATGTTATCCATTATGTATCCTGATATGAATAAGGCATCAATTATGTTTTTCACAGTAGAATCTGTTGTCTCAGTTGATTGAAAAAGCATTAAATTATGTCTTTCAAATGAGAGTAATCTAGAATAAATTTCACTCGACATATCAGTTTCGTCTAAGTAAGTTAGAGGATGATCTTGAGTTAATAATGATGAAGAAATGTTATTAATTGTTCTCAGTGTTATGGATACAATGACGGAGATTAAATCGTTTAAATCTGATCTCTCACCATCAAACGCCCATGAGCTTGTACGAATGTAGCCCCATAAGGAGTTCCAATTTGGATCATTATGAGTTATATCTGAGCGTAGGCCAATAGGTGAGGATGGTGAAGTTTGCATAAATAATCTTTTCACTACAACCATTTCTCCATTATCTTCTTTATAAAAAAAATCCTTATCTGCAACACTAAAACCTATTTCTTCTGCATACTTTAAGTAACTAGGTTTTAAGTGATCACTCATATTTTTTCTCACACATTTTAATTTCCTCCCTTGAGAATCGTATTCTACACTCTATCATGAACACCTTCCTTAATTTTCAAGAGAAATAGATTAAAGTTTCAAAAACTCACACCACCCCCCGCGCCAATACCCCATACTCCACCCGATTACGCCCATTCTGCTTCGCCTGATACAGCGCCTTGTCCACTGCATCAAATAGCTGAATTAAATAGCGTTCGCCATCTTCCGGCACGTCTTCGTCCTCATACGCAAAATCATCAATCGATAGAATACCGACGCTAATGGTAATTGCTATTTCCCCCATCCCATAATTCAATGAAATACGGTTGGATTCCACGGTCTGTCTTACACGCTCTGCAATATCAATCGCTAGATCATGCTCCGTATGCGGCAGGTAGATCATGAATTCTTCTCCGCCATAGCGGGTTAGAATGTCGGTACTGCGTACTGATTGCCGAAGAGCCTCTGCCGTGCGCACCAGCACTTCGTCCCCAACCACATGACCATAGTGGTCGTTAATAGCTTTGAAGTGGTCAATATCAAGCAGCATGAGGGAAAACGGCATTTTATATTGCAGGTTCGTGAGTACTTCATGATTCAGATGTTGCGTCAGGTAACGGCGGTTAAAACACTGCGTCAGACTGTCCGTCAGCACCAGCTCTTCCAGCTTGCGGTTGGCATCGGATAACTCCTGACCAATCAGATCGAGCGCCTCATTGCGCTCTTGTAGCGTCTTGTACTGCTGGTTCATCGTTTTAGCATAGAAGCGCTCTTGAGAGACATCCTGGAACGTCAGCAGGTGCCCTAGCGGTGCAAGAGCCGAGTCCACAATCGGAGAAGACTGCAGAATATAGTGGCAGAGCTGGCCGTCTTTCTCCACGATCACTTCGATCTGGCAAAGCTCCATTTTTTTCAAGCGATACTTGTTCAGGAACTTCCGACTATTCCCCTCCACAGACACCCCAGCGAGAAATGCCTCCATGTCCCAGACATCCCCTACATGTTGTTCTATGAAAAAACGAGAGGCTTTGTTCACCTCCACAATCACTTCGTTCTCATCCAGCACCAGGATGCCATACGGAATCGTATTAATGACGTCCTCATGGGCGATGGAGACCAGATTGAACACGTTGTACCTTTTGATTACATACACGAAGAACAGGTCGGACAGGAAAATACCCAGTGAGGTCAGACCCGGAATAATCGGCAACCAGCGGCTCAGCAATACATTAAGGATGGCATCCAACGTGGCAAACGCACCCAGCACAAAAATTCCCCAAAGGGTGATTTTGACCTGCTTTTGAATCATGGCTGGTGTCTTGGAGAAAAATACCGCATGAAACATAATAACAAGGGAAGTCACGAAATAGCTCACCAAAATGAACATGACCACCCAGAACCATGGGCCGTAAGCACGCTCGATATAACCACCCTCCAGAGGCATGACAAAATCATGCCAAGGGTTCGCAACAACCCCAATCGCTCCGATCACAGCGGGTACAAACAGCAATACCAACCGCCTTTGGCTCAGTCGTTCCGCATAACCGGTAATAAATAACGTCAGCAGCAGCCACCCGCTCCCCAGCAGCGAGACCGCTACAAAGGACAGCAAAACATAGAATAATTGCAGGCCCGGATCATCGGTGAGCGTACTCGCAAATTGACAGAAAGGCCACATCATCATCAAACCGTGAAACAAAAAATACACCTTATGTAAATTCGTAATTCTAACGGTAGCAAACACATACACGCCCACACCAAACAATAGCACGAATAACGAAAGATCATACCACACTAATGGGTTCACAAATCTTCTCCTTCTTGGAAGTGACACTGTTCCATAGTTATCAGCGGAATTCTGATACGTTACCAAACGTTGAACTTTGATTTTTCTTCGGATCATTCTACAAACAACTATATGAGATACATCTGCTAGGCTTTGAATTTGTTCTGGTTAAATTACCCATATCGTACCACACCCCTGATACGCTGAGTAGCCCATTCACTGGAAGTCTGCCCAACCTCTGATTGAAATCGTATTCATTTTTTGCACTTTTGTGAACGTTTTATTTGAAGACTCCACGTCAAAAAAACGCCCAGCTTGCAACTGAGCGTCATCCAGCCCGTAACGGAATACGTAATCTATTTTATTGAAAAAAAAAGCTTCACTACTGGTAACTCTCCTACGTCCGTGCTATTTCTATTTTTCTTTTCAATCTATTCATGACTAGCTCATGATCCATCAAAGGTTCTTTAGCAGAAATCTGTTTCTCCGCAACGATTAAACGAAGTTGAAGCTCGTGTCTTGCCTCAGTTAATCCGTTATTTCCATGAAATTCGTTAGAAAACCGTTTGCTTCCCATAAAAATCAGACTCCCTTTTCATACCTGATATCAACGCTTCAATTCCACTTACTTCACATCTGCCAAAGGCTCATTGTCCGAGAACATATCCGGGTTTTCCTTCAACATCTCCGTAAGCACCTCGGTTGTTCTCTCAGCATCACAGACACTTGCGACGGCATCTCCAAAACTCCCTTTATGCATCGCGCCTGCTTGAACCAGCACCTCATCCACCTTCCAGAAGTGCTCTGACCAAGATAGTCCGCAATGTCTGCGTGAAGGTACGGAAATTTTAGTTCCATCTGGCAAAACAGTATACAGCATCTCATGTTCATCGGTCATTCTGCCTGGAATGTCCACCCATTCCTCGATCCCATGAATAAACGTGTTCCGCTTCAAGTCCACCCCCACCAGCAGTATTGTCGCTTTGCGATCGAGTAACTTGCCCCATGCAGAACCTCGTGCACATGGCGTATCGAAGAGATGATCGTCCTGTGTGAACGCCTGTGCGTCCTTCCCTAATGCAGCTACAGAGTGTGTAGGATGCCAGGAACGGACAACGTTAGGACGTTTACGAAACAACTCCGGCAGAATGCCTACACAACAGGAAGACGTTTCCACGTGGAACAATGGATTACTTTTGTTAATGGTAGACCACGTATGCGTAGGCAAAACGAGCAACCCATCCTTCATATACTCACTCAGCGCATCCAGCACGGTATCTGCTCCACCTTCCACCTCCCCCATACTCTTCATCGAAGAATGCATCAGCAAGGTGCCGTGACGATCTATGCCTAATTCCTCTAGCTGCGCGATAAGACTTTCGTATGTATGTGTCATCTTGGAATAACCTCCTTAGGAATCGATGTGATGTATCGAAAAATAAAACAAAGAGCCGAGATAGGTTCTCGGCCTCTGTAATTACACTTTTATACGGCAAGCAGATGCTCGCTTTAACGTTGAATACGCTTATGAATTTGATCTCTGATACTCTGATCATACTTCAGGTATGAGCAGAGTACAACCGAGATTTATCCTTTGGAATTGGAATCAAGGCGTGGATTAAAGACCTTAGTGATTATTCTAGAACGATATATACCATATATAATTCCATGTTTGTCAGTATGATTATTTAATAATCACGTACTCCAGATTCACCAGCTTCGCATACGTTACGATCTGATCTGTCGTCAGGTTCAAGGATACCACCGTGTGGTGTCCGCCACCGTTCTCAATCCAAGCTTTAACGCCGTCTTGGAAGTTCGGTTTTACTGTCCACAATACACGAGCGACTGGCAAATTTGGTGCAGGAACCGTTGGTTCGAAGGCAGATACTTCATTGATCAGCAATTTGTAGTGTGTACCGAAGTCTGCCATGGATACGACGACACCTTCGCCAGCTTTGCCGTCAAAGACGAGACGAGCCGGATCTTCACGATCGCCAATCCCCAGTGGAGACACGATGATTCTTGGTTTTGTGCTAGCAAGTGTCGGGTCAACTTCAAGCATGTGAGATTGAAGAATCGCTTCTTGGCCGGCTGCCATTTCATACGTGTAATCTTCCATGAAGCCTGTGTTTTCGTTATGCGCCATGATTTTCAGCAAACGATCCAGCGCCGCTGTTTTCCAATCCCCTTCACCCGCAAATCCGTAGCCTTGAGCCATCAGGCGTTGTACTGCCAGACCCGGAAGTTGCTTCATGCCGTGCAGGTCTTCGAAGTTCGTTGTGAAGGCCGTGTAACCGCCGTTATCCAGGAACTTTTTGATCGCAATTTCATAGCTTGCTTGCACACGTACACTAGCTTCCCATGCTTCTTTGCTGTTAGTGCCATAATCGAATTCATACAGGTCCGCATATTGTGTGATCAATTCATCAATCTCTTGCTCAGTTACAGCGTTCACGTACTCAACAAGGTCGCCGATGCCGTAGTAGTCTACAGTCCAGCCAAACTGGATTTGAGCTTCGACTTTATCCCCTTCTGTTACCCCTACGTTACGCATGTTATCGCCGAAACGAGCAACTTTGATGTTAAAGCTTTCGTTGTATGCCACCGCTACGTCCATCCAGTCTGCAACCTGTTGCTGCACTTCCGGACGCTCCCAGTAACCCACAACAATTTTATTTTGTTTTCTCAGACGGGCATTAATGAAGCCATATTCACGGTCGCCGTGTGCCGCTTGGTTCAGGTTCATGAAGTCCATGTCGATGGTTGCCCATGGAATGCTCTCGTTATATTGCGTTGCGAGGTGAAGCAATGGCTTTTGCAGCAATTTCGTACCGCGAATCCACATTTTCGCTGGAGAGAAAGTATGCATCCAAGTGATTACACCCGCTACTTCGTCGCGGTAGTTTACTTCTTTCATGATGCTGGTGATTTTATCTGCGGTTACAGCCAGATCTTGCAATACAAGCGGGTAAGGAAGTACGCCGCTAGCGTTAAGGGCATCTGTAATTTTCTGTGCGTTTGCTTTAACTTCACCGAGTGCTTCTTCACCGTACAAATGTTGTGAACCGACAACGAACCAAAACTCTTTTGCTGCTGTTGCTGACATGGAATCATCCTCATTTCGTTAGTTTATAGTTGGATAAGATGGGTTTACACCGGGTCACTACGATTGCAGTACCATCTTTCGATCGCTGGTTATCCTCGGATTTCTTTCCATTCCCCTCTTTAAGGGGGAAATCCGATGATAAACGCGAGCGCTTCGCTTCTTCAGATTGGTTCTGCACTCTCCGTTAATGGTGTAAAAAGGTTATTCAACTTCGGGTTGGGCAGGGTAGTTATACCGGGACACTGCGCAGACAGAATAATCTTTCGATCACTGTTATCCCCAGATTTCTTTGAATCCCTTATGTATAAGGAGAAATCCGGTGATAAAGGTGAACGCTCCGCTTCTACAGCTTTCTTCTGTCTGCTCCGTTAGTGGTGTAAAAAAGTTCTATTTAACTGCGGGTTGGGCAGGGTAGTTACACCGGGTCACTCCGATTGCAGCGTCCCAACCTCTACAGTTCCAGATTATTTCTGGCCGTAGTATGCGTCTTTGCCATGTTTGCGTAGGTAGTGCTTATCCAAAATACCTTGTGGCAGTTCTTTGGCAAAGTTATTCAGTTGACGCGCGTACAGGTTCATTTTGCAAACTTCCTCCAGCACAACGCTGTTCACCACGGCTGACTTGGCGTCTTTACCCCAAGTAAACGGTGCATGACCATGCAGGAGCACTGCCGGAATCGCCATTACATCCAGCCCGCGTTGTTCGAACGTTTCAATGATTACACGGCCCGTCTCTGCTTCGTATCCGCGATCAATCTCATCTTGGTTCAGGAAACGTGCACATGGCACGGCTCCGTAGAACGTATCCGCGTGAGTCGTTCCCATGACAGGTACGTCCAGACCGGCTTGCGCCCAGATCGTTGCCCATGTGGAGTGCGTATGCACGATGCCACCAATTTCCTTGTAGTGTTTGTATAAAACGGCATGGGTAGCGGTGTCCGAGGAAGGTCTCATCTCCCCTTCCACCACGTTACCGTCGAGATCGACGACAACCATGTCGCTGGCTTTCATTTTCTCATAATCGACTCCGCTTGGTTTAATAACGAACAGACCGCTTTCCCGATCAATTGCGCTCACATTGCCCCAAGTGAACTTCACCAGTCCGTGCTTCGGAAGCTCCAGATTGGCCTCGAATACCTCTTGTTTCAGTTGCTCTAACATGTTTAGTTTCCTCCGTTCTCTACCAGATGCTCTACAGCGGCGTGCTCAATGGCAAGTCCACTCCGATAGCGTTCAATAAATGCTTCAAATCCCTTCACATCGGCAGCTTCCGGAGCCACTTCGACCCCTTCGACATCCTTGAACACTTTTTGCTCCAGGAAAACATCCAGCGTTTCTTGCTCGCCTTTGTCCTTCAGGTACGAAGCCAGCAAAGCCATACCCCACGCGCCGCCTTCACCAGCGGTAGACATTACCGATACCGGAACGTTCATGACCGCCGCGACGATTCGCTGACCAACTACAGGTGTCTTAAACAGACCACCATGTGCCAAAATGCTGTCGATCGCCACCTGCTCCTTCTCGGTCAGGATGTCCATACCCATCTTAAGCGCGCCAAAGGCGCTGAACAGATGTGTGCGCATGAAATTCGCGAGGTTAAACTTGCTTTCTGGAGAGCGCACGAACAACGGACGACCTTGTTCCAGCCCTGTAATATTTTCACCGGAGTAGTACCCGTAGCTGAGCAATCCGCCCCCGTCCGGGTCGGCCTCAAGCGCCTTGTTAAACAACACGCTGAACAGCTTGCCTGAATCGGCCTCGATGCCCATCGCCTGAGCGAACTCGCGGAACAATCCGACCCATGCGTTCAGATCACTGGAGCAGTTGTTAGCATGTACCATGCCGACCGGACTGCCATCTGGCGTAGTCACCATATCAATCTCGGGATACACGCTGGACAATTCCTTCTCCAGAACGATCATCGCAAAGACTGACGTGCCCACGGAGATGTTCCCTGTCCGTTTGCGCACACTGTTTGTCGCGACCATACCTGTTCCCGCATCACCTTCTGGTGCACAGAGCGGAATCCCCGATGCCAGTTCTCCTGACGGATCAAGCAGCTTCGCTCCAGCTTCCGTCAATGCACCTGCATGTTCACCTGCGAGGTACACTTTAGGTAGCAAATCCTCAACCTTCCACGGATAACCTTTGCCAGCAATGTGCTCATTGAACTGGTTGATCATTGCCGGATGGTAATTATGCGTTGTCTCGTCAATCGGGAACATACCCGATGCATCGCCGATCCCAATCGCCTTATTGCCAGTCAACAACCAGTGGATGTAACCCGCCAGTGTGGTCAGGTAATCAATCTGAGGCACATGTTGCTCTCCGTTCAAAATCGCCTGATACAGATGGGCAATGCTCCAGCGTTCAGGGATGTTGAATTGCAACAGTTCTGTCAGCTCGCGTGCAGCCGCACCTGTCGTTGAGTTACGCCACGTACGGAACGGTACGAGCATTTCCCCCGCCTGATCCAGCGCGATATATCCGTGCATCATCGCCGAGAAGCCGATTGAACCTACAGTCGTCAGCGGTACACCATACTTCTGCTGTACATCCTGCTTCAACTCGCGGTACGCCGTCTGCAAACCCGTGATGATATCCTCCTGATTGTACGTCCAATAGCCGTCTTTCAGCAGGTTCTCCCATTCATAACTGCCGGAGGCAATCGTCTCAAAATGCTCATCAATCAATACCGCTTTAATCCGCGTTGATCCAAGCTCAATCCCAAGTGAGGTTGCTCCCTTGGCAATAGCTTCTTTCTCATCCACATGACTCGTCACTTCCGCATATCCCCTCTCTGCTCGCCATCTACGTCCGTGGAACGGCATCTATTCCAACTGCACCCTCGTAAGGTGCAATCCACCACCTACGTTCGTGGCTATAATCTATTTCAGCATTCCAAGAATGCGCTTTCCTGTACTGACAGCCTTAGTATATTTTTTGTACGTACATTTGTCAATGAGATAACGAAGTTATACTCACAAAGGACTATTTTTGTAAAATATTCAATTACATCAACGCATTTTAATTTATTTCCCCTATAAATGTAAGGTTTAATTCGACAAAATCGCAGTCAGTTGTACGTAACATTTAATAAAATGTACGGTTTCTCTTGCAAGTAAAGTGAATCATGCTAGAATATGTACGTACAACTTGAGCCATATTGATATAATATAGACGTTACAACGAAAGAAGTGGACGAATTGAAACCTAAATACCAAGTGATTATTGATGATATAAAGAGCCATATCCTGTCCGGGACTTACAGCATCGGCGAGCAGATTCCTACTGAATCAGCCTTGCAGGAGAGTTATAACGTGAGCCGTCAGACCGTTCGTAAGGCCATTTTGGAGTTGTCTAACGAAGGTTTTTTACGCAGCGAAAAGGGTTCGGGCACCTATGTCAGCAATCAGTACCGATCGCGAGCAGGTGGCAACACTTCGAAGAAGACGATCGGGGTCATTACCACCTATATCTCGGACTATATTTTCCCTTCCATTATTCGCGGTATCGAGCGTCGTCTGAATGAGGACAACTACTCGCTTCTGCTCGCCAGTACGAATAATGATGTAGCACAAGAGAAAAAGGCACTTGAGATGATGTTATCTTACGGCGTAGATGGTCTGATTGTTGAACCGACGAAAAGCAATCTGTACAACCCGAATATTGCGTACTATCTGTCTTTTAAGGAGCAGGATGTGCCGTTTGCGATGATCAATGCATTTTATGAGGAGTTAGAGGTGCCCTTTTTCTGTCTGGATGATGTACAGTCCAGTTATCTCGCCACTAAGGAGCTAATCTCCAAAGGCCACACCCAGATCGGGATTATTGCCAAAATGGATGATCTGCAGGGCAAGTACCGGATGAAGGGATACATCAAGGCACTAGGGGAAGCAAAACTGAGGTTCCACCCCGAGCATGTGCTCTCGTTTGATACCGCATCAAAAACAGATCTGTCCGCAAACGTGACAGCATATCTGCAAGAAAATCGGGAAGCACTCACCGCAATTGTTTGTTACAACGATGAAGTTGGGCTGGAAGTGGTACACGCTTGCCGCCAGCTCGGTATTTCGATCCCGGATGAGCTGTCCATTATTGGTCAGGACAATTCGTACATCGCCAAAAATGCAAACATCAGGCTGACCACACTCACTCATCCCCAAGAGCAGATGGGGCGTGATGCTGCCGATTGGGTTATCCGCAAGCTTCAGGGGAAGAAAGACCTCCCTACTCAAACCTACTATCAGCCTGAACTGGTGGAGGGAGAAACAGTGAAAGAGATGGAGATTGAGTAAGTATTCTCATGCTTGCAACGCGAGCCAGTAGCAAGTGATATACTAGATGGGGCACGGAGTAATATATATCGTACGGATGGCGTAGAGTTCCATACGATTTACGTTTTTTTAAGTTTACATGAGCAATACAATTTGGGATAAAAAGAGTTCAGGAGGTGATCTCGTCATGGTTGAAACGAACGGCCTATCGCAACCAGCACATCTGTCACCTGTGGACTTGAACAGCATGCGTGCCAAAACGTTGGGAGATTATCTGAAATCACGGCGCGCACGGCTTCAACCGGAGCAAGCAGGGCTCGCCAAGACTCATGGTCAACGCCGGACACCTGGGTTACGCCGAGAAGAGGTTGCCATACTGGCAGGGGTTAGCGCAACCTATTATACGTTTCTGGAACAGGGGCGAGAGGTCGCCGTCTCCCGAGAAGTTATCGAGAGTATCGGCCGGGCACTTCAATTGTCTCCCGATGAGCACACCCATCTGCTCGGCCTATGGAATGGCAATGAACCTGAAATGGCCCCGCCAATTACCTCGGAGATCACTCAACCTTGGCGGGATATTGTGAATCAGATGGCGTTTCCTGCGTTCATCACGAATGATCGTGCTGAGTTGCTTGCCTGGAACACATCTGTCGACAAATACGTATTGGACTACACTTCACGTGCTCCAGAACAACGGAACATGATGTTTAGCCTATTTACAGATCCGGAAATGCGCGCTCGCCTTATCAATTGGGAGGAGATGGCGGCACATTCCGTTGCCATATTCCGTACCTCTTATGATAGATATACACATGATCCGTGGTTTCCCAAGTTTGTAGATGATCTTTCCAAAGAAAGTTCTGAATTTGCATCGTTATGGGAGCTGCACCACGTAGAGGCAAAGAGGGTTACGCGCGTTTACTACCAACTGCCCGACCAAGAACAAGCTATCGCATATGACATTAATTCGTTATCCTTCACGCTGGATCACCCGGATCTGCATCTGTGCATCTATTCTCCAGTCAAGGAACAGGAATCTTAAACAGCGCTTGCCCCTCTTCTTTCACAAATCGTATGATCTACACTTCATTTACCACCGTAGTCCTATACAAGACAACCAGATTCATGCCATCCTGGTACTGCCGTTACTAGCATTAGCATGCTGTGGTTGGGGTAGTAACTGCGAATTAGAATGGAATCATGCCTTAAGCATAACGATGAAGGTACTATATTCTTTAATTTGCGGAAAAGAGGGATGATCGGATGGAGTTTAATAATAATGGAGTGGTGAAAAGAAAGTTAGGTTCACTTGGACTTGAGGTATCCGCACTGGGACTTGGTACCATGATGATGCCTGACAACGAGGATTCTATACGTACGATTCATGGTGCACTGGATCACGGAGTTACCTTGTTCGACACAGCTGATATATATGGGGAACATTTCATGCAACAAGGACTGTTCGGAGGTAACGAGCAGCTGGTTGGTCGAGCTCTGAAAGGCCGTCGTGATCAAGCCATTCTGGCGACCAAATTCGGCATTGTATCTCCAAACATGAAGGTACTCGGACACCCGGCGTATGTCAAAAAATCAATCGATTCCAGCCTGCTTCAACTGGGCACCGATTACATCGACCTGTACTATCAGCATCGCGTTGACCCGGACGTCCCCATTGAAGAGACTGTCGGCGCTATGGCTCAACTTGTGCAGGAAGGTAAAGTCCGCTTTCTCGGTCTCTCGGAAGCAACGGCGGATCAGATCCGGCGGGCACATGCCATTCACCCCATCACGGCGGTAGAAACAGAATACTCGCTCTGGAGCCGCGAAGTAGAGGATGGGGTGCTGCCTGTGCTGGATGAACTGGGTATCGGTTTTGTACCCTATAGTCCCTTGGGACGCGGATTCCTGACTGGACAGATTCGGACGTTTGATGATCTGCCTGCGGATGATTACCGCCGCTTCTTCCCTCGTTTCCAAGGAGATAATTTCAATAAAAATCTGGAGGTCGTTCGGCTGATTGAGCAGCTTGCCGCACGAAAAGGCTGTACTACACCTCAACTGGCTCTAGCCTGGCTGCTGGCGCAGGGGGAGCAAATCGTACCTATACCCGGTACGAAACGTCTAGAGCGGTTGCAGGAGAACCTTGGTGCATTGCAGGTCACGATCACACCGGAAGAATTGGCCGAGATCGAACACATCTCGCCCAAAGGGTTCGCAGCAGGTGAGCGCTATCCTTCGTTTTCCTGAGGTCAGAGTTGAATAAAGAATAAGAACAGGAAAAAGGCTGTCGTTCGGCAGCCTTTCTTAACTCACTTTTTAGAGCTATTTTATACTTATTCTTATACTCTTCTTTTATTTACTCCTCTTAACAAGGAATCTGCCAATCTCCGTGCCCTTCAGCCGCGGTCTGTTGCCGGAAACGTCAGAATCACCGTCGTACCCACGCCCTTCTCACTCACATACTTGATCGTTCCGTTAACCTTCTCCACGATGTTGAAGCAGATCATCAGCCCGAGTCCCGTACCATTCGTTTTCAGCGAGTAAAACGGGGTACCCAAAGCTTTAACTTCCTCCTCCGTCATCCCACACCCCTGATCCACAATTTTGATCTCCACCTTCTGCTTCACAAGTCTTGCTGTTACATGAACCATGGCTCCCGTATCCGAGGCTTCCAGAGCGTTCTTGATCAGATTAATGATCACCTGCTTAAACTCAACGGCATTCATGAAGATCGTGCAGTCCTCTTCAATCTCGATATCGATATGTTTATTGGACAACATGGCGTAGGAGCCCAGTAGGCTAGCTACCCCCTCAAGTAGCTCTTGCACATGTACTTTCTCATCAACCAATATCTCTCGGTTTGGTTTGGCAATGGATAAAAATTGGGAGGTCACCTGTTCCACCGTATTCAGCTCATCGATCATCAGCGCGAACTTGGATCGATCGGCAGCATCGAAGGCCGGATTTTGTTGATACAACTGCAGGAATCCCCGAACCACCGTTACCGGATTACGAATTTCGTGCGCAACCGCTGCCGTTAGATGTGCAACCATTTGGAGACGTTCGGATTGTTGTACCTGTTCCAAATATAGTTCCTGTTTGCGGATCCGATCAAAAGTTAAATAGAAAATGAGAAACAGGAGCAGTTGACTCGCAATGATATTAATCAGATTTCCGGCCAGATCTATATGTATATATTTATACAAATTATCTTGCTTGTGAATATACGTCGTTACAATCACCAGCATGACTGTATTCAAGCTGAGCGAAATATAAAACAACTTGAAATCATAGAACAAGATCGCGAGTGCTGGAAGCAAACAGATCATAATGTAAGTTGTCCACGTCTGAGGATAGATCAAAGCTAGCGTGTAGAAATAGACAAACCCAAGTAAAATAATGCTCAATCGAAATGCAAATGTCTCATATCTGGGGTAAATGAGCAGACATACAGGTATCGTCACAACACATAACAAATGAATGACATATCCGATGGTCATACCCTGAAGCTCTGCGGTAGATACGGCTAAACCGGCTACCATTAGAAGGATCATTAGAAACATCGATATATAATAGGTCTTCCGGTTCATTGGACTATGCAATTCCTTCATCTATTCACCACCTTGTTCGTGAATTTCTATATATAGTATTGTAGCTTATTTCCTGTATCACCTTCCATGGATGAGAAATATTTTATTTTAGTCATACCAAAATAAGCTGCATGGACATTTAGCCCATACAGCTTATTTCGATTAATGCAACTGTATATTTACAGCACATTCTATTTAAAAAAATGTACTCGTAATTAAAGAATAACCCCGATTACGCAAGTATTTACCTATTAAGGTTTAATCACAGAGAGAAGTGATTCGTTGCCCTCTGAGATCACCGTTACTTCCGGCGCGAACTCGGCATCCTCAACATGTAGGGTTTGACCAATTTTCATTGCACTAATATCAAACTCGACCACGGTTGGCAAATGACGAGGTAGAGCCTCCACTTCAATAGTAGCTAACTGAATCTGCACAACCCCGCCGTACTTCGCATCCTCTGGGGTTCCGTTGAACTTGACCGGGATTTTGGTACGTAGCACCTCATCGTTCTGTACCTGCTGAAAATCGACGTGAATCAAATCTCGTGTAACCGGATCACGCTGCAGATCTTCCAGCAATACGGTAAGTGAAGGTTTTTCTTCGAATTGCAGTTCGATGAATCCGGACGCACCTTGGTTCAACCATTTTTGAAATGGTACCGACGGGATATGAATCATTTCATTTTCTGTGTTTTTGCCAAAAACAATACCTGGCAGGCGGCCAGATTGGCGCAAATTCTGAAGTCTGGACGGCTTTAATTTGATACGAGTTTCCGCTTGTATAAGAGTAGTCATGCTATGTTCGCTCCTCTGTATTCTATGATTTTCTGTACACGTTCACTTACCATCATCCAACATTCCCCTACGGGGGCTAAAGAGAGAAACATAGCATCACCACCTCCACACGGCCTCATTTTATAACCATTAAATGTAAACTCCCATAATATACAGCAAGGCACTCTACTTGGAAAAGTAGAATGCCCTTGGGATGCTTCCAGCCTATCATAGAAACCCATGTTTGTCGATGAATCGACCAACTGTACCATGATATTCATCACTTAACAAATACATACATTTGGTATATTATAGAATTGCAGCAAAAAATTATAAGAAGAGAGGAGTTTACACTTTGAAAAAGACACTCTCCATGCTTATCGTCATGAATTTAGTTCTTACCTTTGCTTTTAGTTTCAGCGCTTCTGCTAACAATGATCCTGAGGGAGAAAATTCGCCTGAGGCACGCATTACGGAACAGGTCATACAGCCAGACACTGAGATCATCACTGAGCTGACCGAGGCTCCCACCGAGTTGGATTCCGCTCCATTGAAGGAACATCAGCTCAAGGAAACGGTCAACCTGAATGAAACTTCTGTCACTTCCAAAACACATAAGCAACAAAGTCTACTGGCTACTCCGCAATCGGAGGATACAGATAACACAACAGCTGCAGCTGAGACCACTACATACACTGGCTACATCCAGGAGCAAGGCACCTCCAGCTATTTATACCCGATCTATGTACAGCCGGGGCACATTCTGCAAGTACAGATGGATACCCCCGCATCTGCGCAGCTTGATTACGATCTATATCTCTATGAATTCGATATGTCCACCGGGGAAGTGAATCCGAATCCTATTGATTACTCCATCTACGGGACATATTTGAACAATTACGGGAACGGGTTCAGAACCTTATCTGAAAATGTAGGCACGAAAAATATCACTTCCGGCGCCAAAGCCTACTTAATTGAAGCCTACGGCAAGGTTGGTGCCAGCATTAATGAGCCGTTTACCCTGACGGTCTCCACAAGCTCGACATATGATGCCTTCGAGACGGACGAGAACGCGCTACGTGCCTATCCGCTTACCGTTGCTGTTGGCGGCTCTACACTCGCAACCCGTTCATTGAATTCGGAGATTGATCAGGATTGGTACAAAATCACCGTTCCTGAGAGCAGAAACTATGATGCGATGCGCATCACGCTGGACCAGGCTTCAACGGCGAATGGTTACAAAGCTGAATTGTACGGGGCTTTAAGTAACAATCGAATGGCCTTGATGCCGACCACGAACGGTAATGTATCGTTAGGTACAGGCACTTATTATTTGAAGGTGTATACCACCAACACTTATTCGGACACCAACTATTCACTGCATTTGCAGCCTGTATTACGTGCAGACAAAATTGTCATTACGGGCTACAACTCAAACGGCGGCCCCAATGATTATCCTTCTTACGCCTATGGACGCTACTACCGAATCACAGGATCAAGCTTCACGGTGACAGGGGTTGCGGCTACTTCCGATAACTATGCCGTTGCTAATACGGAAGTCGAGGTCATCTGGGCGAATGATGCCTGGTCTGAAAGCAGCAACAATCGTTATCGCAGTGCCAAAGTTATGACCAACAGCAGTGGGCAGTTCACAGCAACGTTGTCCCTGCCTCCTTCCGCCGGTAGCCTCAGTCAGTACTTGCCAGGAGCCATAAGCTTCACACATTATTATGATCTTTGTGCTGTGGTGGCTAGAGTGACAAGTCGCCCAAGTGTGAATACGACCGATATTGTGTATCACTTCGCCTACAGTATTTATGGCGGTTGATTGAATCAAGGAGAGCAACGAGTGGTGAAAGATAACCGTTCGTTGCTCTTTTTTTGTCCATTTATATTAAAAATATGGAATATTATTCCGATAACATAAAGAGACATGTCTGAGATGGAAACTAGAGCATTTATTTTTGACGAATAGGGGTGTTTACGAATGAAGGTTTCAAGCACAACGCCGTTTGACCTCAATGCCTACACTCATTCACAACAACGCACAGGACAAGCGAATCCATCAAATCAACCAACGATGATTACGGGGAAGTTCGATTTGTCTCATGACATAGATACCGTGGAGATCAGTAACGCTTCCAGACAGCTTGCCTCCTCGGATGTCGTGAACCATTCAGCCGTTTACTTCGGCACCGTTCAGATCAACGAGTCACTGGAACGCCTGCTCAAGGGCCAATCTTCTGAGGTTAAAGGAACGGTCTATGGCATTATTCAATCTAACCTGATTACGGATGTAACAGATAAGGACGATCGATCCGCTTTACTCGAACTGGGTCTAACTCAAGCACAATACATAGCGGACAACTACATGAAAGGCGATCAGGCCACCGAGTTCATGAATACGTTCCGTCAGATTGGAGCAATCTCCACAACCAGAACGATCAACCCTGAAACGAAGCAAGTTCAGTATGATACACCACCACAACGGCCGGTTGGTGCACCAGAGGATTACGTGGATCTTAATTATATGATGCGTAAATTCCAGCCTCAGACCTATGATAAGTTGCAAGACGCCATCGTAAACAACAAGGACTGGAGCAGCATTCTACAGAACTTTGCGAAACAGGCCTCCACGAATCAGGCATGGATCAAAGAATACCGTGAGGATGCGGCCCGTTCTGCTGATAACATGCCCATCCCGAACCGATTTGAAAAGGCTGACACGACCAACCTAAGCTCATTTGTCCATGCGGTGAAAGAGATCATTACCCGGACCGATTCGCCAAACAACAAGCTGCTAATCGATAATATTGAAGCTTTTATGCGAAAGCTTAAACCCGAGGGTAAGGCTACCTAACTAGTCGTTCCGCTCACTGCATATTAAAAAGCTCCACTCCCCGGTTTCATGGGAGTGGAGCTTTTGTTTAATTCGTTCTTGTTGCTACTGCAACGTCAGCATAATTTTATCGCCGGATCGAGTGATCTTATAGACCCCTTTTTGCATATCAATGCCGTAGTGTTTTTTCAGTAACATTTTCGCGTTAAGATCTGTCTCAATCACCACAAGGTAGTCGTAGTTACTTAGCAGATTGTCCATATTATCCTCGTAGAACAGCACAATACCGTCCACATTGGGAGCATATAAGAAGTATCTACCCACGTATTGCATGTAATAACTGGTGACCTGTTGATCTCGGTCAGAGCCGTAAAACAGATACTTGCTTCGATCCTCTTTGCCGCCCGTATACCACCGATCCCCTGTCACCGCATGAACTTCGTAGGGAAGGGTTTTGTCGTACGTTTTGTTGATCGAGATCATCCCGTTATATTCGGACAAGAGAGTTGTTGCCGCGAGTGCCATACACGCGATGATTCCCTGTTGATAATGCCTCTTCGTCTGTACCGTCTTGAATGATTGATAATCAGGAACCTCACCAATGCGGTAATGGAACGTTCGCTCAATATCAACGGCTGCACAAAGCACCAGTCCACCAGCGAACAACACCACGATACTTGATGCATAACGCTCGAACCCAGCCAGTCGAACAGCCTCATCCACAGGCATGGAGAACAGATACAGTGCCAGAATTCCGGCATAGTACAGTACCACGACCACATTCAGTGCAATCAGCACTTTCCACAGGTTCCACTTCTTCTTGAGCACCACATAGGCTACAATTGAAGCCGCGATCGCAACAACTTCAAAAATAACAATGCCCAGCACAGGTCTGGATGTAATATCCACGCTAGACTTCAAGAAGAGCACCAGGATGTCCCACTTTTGCTCAGCTGTTTTACCCGGCTTTAGGGCCGCAGCTGCTCCCTCGAACTTGTTATTCACACCGTGGAATACCGTTGCCATACGCAAGCTCCAACTGAAATACGGCAATAATGCCCCTGCAATCGTACCGAGTACAGCGAGCCCAATCTTCCAGTTCGCACGTTGCTTATTCGTAAGCCAGACATATACGAGAAAGATCAGGCCCACGGCAGCAAAGATGATTCCTGTACTTTTGATCACCGTCAGCAGACCCGCCAGAGGCAGAATAATGATGCAAGCTCGCTTAAGATCATGACGATACTGGTATATCACCGCCACAATCGCAAGTGCAAAGATTGGAAGCAGGAAGTCTACTAGCAGGTTGGTGATACGAATCGTCAGGTTGAAGAAGGATAAGGTCGATAAACCTAACCCGAGAAAAGCATATAATAGGAAACGTTTTTTCTCTGACACGATGCCGAACATGGCGTAGAAACATGAAAAGATCAGCAACCCCTGCGCCAGTAACATAATTGGCTGGGCATGTCCCATAAATCGGCAGATGTAGTATATAAACGACGACGTGCCGAGCGGGTAATTCTTAAACTCAATCAGGTCCGAATTCGGTGTTGGAAACGCATTGGTACTGAGCATCTCCTTCACCACAATCGCCCAATGTGAGAAATTATCGTAGTGAGTAAGCTCCGTGTGGAACAAAATGAGCAAAAATATGAAAACCCCGCTCAAAAAACTCAATTGAAATAACGAAAATGATAATGACCATGAGCCCCGTTTACTCTGGTACAAAGCTTGTATCACTCTGCCTCTAAACAACAATAAGCCTGTGACTAGCACAACAATGCTGCCCGTGAAGAGCTGCCCTGCTAGTCCGGCAAAATAGACGATACAGGCGATAGCCGAGAACACAAATATCGGAATGAACTCCCACCGGATGGACATCACCTTACGGACAAACTGCATATAACCGATCATCGATATTATGAGTAAAATGCCCATCACAAGTTGAAGCAAAAACAGCATGTCTATCTCTCCTAACCCTCTTTGGTGAACCGCTCAGCTTGTGGACGAATCAAATCACTCAGTAACTGATCAATCAAACCACGCCCCAAGATCTCATCGATATTCTCTACGGAGAGAAGCACTTCACGTTTGTTTGCCGTTGTTTTTCCCGTATGTTTTAAGACCAATTCAATGTTGCTTTCGGTGTAAAAGGTAACCTCTGACCCCTCTGCTATCTTGCCTTGCAGATTCGTGGCAGAGAAGAAACGATAATTAAAGCTGAGCAGTGTACAGCTCGCATGATTCGTAAACGTTACGGGAAGATGAAGGGAAAGCCTTGGCATCTTCCGCTGATCCGATTTGGGCTGCACAATCCGTTTTTTCACATTACGCAACATGTCGTCATATGCAGTGTCCCATAGGTTCATTTGCTCCGGTAGCGAATGCTTCCGGTCATAGATAAGCTGCATGTACTGCCGGTTATCCGCCTCACTGAGCGGTTTCACCGTTGCGGAATAACGCCATCCTTCGCCATCTGCTTTGACGTATACGATAACCGCATCAAGATTGGCCTCATATCGACTGGATTTGACGACCAGAGAGATGGTCTTCTGCTCTGGTAGATAAATCGGGTACGGCACATAAAATGCAATGCCATTTTCCGAAAGATCCACTGTCTTGGCCTCGTAACGTAGCGTGCTGTCCGGATAACGGATGATCACATCTTCTTGCGCCCGTATCCGTTCATTCTCCCGGTATGCTCGCCGCCCGATCATGAAGAAGAGCGCATAGAACAAGGCAATCATATTGTGAACGAGCCAGAAGATGATAATACTGCTGAAAAATAAAGCAATGCCGTACTTGCCATTCACGTACCGGATAATCGCAGCGATGGACAGGATCACCAGAAAAATATGCGGCAGTGCATATTTCATCGAGGCAATCCACTCGCGTCCGGTTGAACGATTTTTATTCGTCACCTTGAACTTACGCTCGCGGATGCCCACCGTCTCCAGAATAACCGGCCAGATCAGATACGGCATGAAGATGGTATCGATGACCTGACTCCAGCGCTGATTCCGTATATTACTGGACAGATAACGCATTGATAGACTGTAGAAGAAATACGATGGCAACCAGAAGATCAGAATCTGCCAGAAGGTCGTATTTACGATCTGGAAATCAAATAAAGCGAAAAGAATGGGAGACAAGATAAAGATCAAACGATTGAAAAAAGACCACCAGTATAAAAAACTGCTCACATAGGTCACTCTCGTCCAGAAAGGCAACTTTCTGGAGATCGGTGCACGCGTATTTTGCAAGCTCTGAATGATGCCCCTCGCCCATCGTATCCGCTGTTTGATCATGCTCGGAATCGTGGTCGTCGTCTGTCCTGCAGCTTGAACCTCTTGCGTGGCATACGTGATATACCCCTCTTGCTGCAAACGGATACTTGTCTCAAAATCCTCCGTGATGGTGTTCAGCGGAAACCCACCGATATCTACCATCCCTTGCCGGGCAATCACTGTATTACTGCCCGTATAGGCTACGGCATTGGACGCATTGCGCAGAATGTTAACCTCGCGCGAGAAAAAGTCCTGCTCGTTCGGAATACCCTGCTCCGCATACAGATTGAACTGGAATAGATCCGGGTTGTAAAAGCTTTGCGGGGTCTGTACCAGCCCCAGCTTAAAGGTTGGATCGATCTCCTCCTCACGGCGAAGGCGCCATTCCCCATTTTCTTCGATAAACGTGGAGAGCATGAAGTAGGGTACGGTTTTCATCAGAAACGTATGCTGCGGAATCATATCTGCATCAAAGGTTGCAATAAGTGGAGACGATGTCTTGCTCAGTGCATTGTTCAGGTTGCCGGATTTCGCATCCTTATTACCAGGAAACCCTAGATAACCAATGCCGAACTGCTTCGCCAACTCTTCTACCGCAGGTCTGGCACCATCATCGCACAGGTAGATATGTACCTTCGATTTGTCCGGGTAATCCATAAACGTACAGGCATTCACCGTTTTATACAAAAGGTCAACGGGTTCGTTATGTGTGGCGATAAACACATCGACGTGCGGGTAATATTCGTCCGGGATCACCGGAAAATCGAGTTGTGCCCGTTTCTTTTGCATCTTTTGAAAAAACAACTCGAAGGTCGTGCCGACCGTAACCGCCTCCGCCATAATGAGCAGTATGCCAAAGATGACATTCAGCACCCCTTCGCCCCATGGCAGCGTAAAGAACATACGCCAGATCAGATAGATGGTCATGAGGATCATCGTGATGATGAAAAATACATTTTGCCTTTTCTCGTTTTGCACTACAGCTGCTTCCTCCTTGCTGCAAATACCCACCTCCGCTGCAGTTGGAAACTTAGCAGGAACAGGATGGCATCACAGACGAATTTCGCTGCCTTCTCATCCACGAGGAATAGGGTATGGAATAAATACACGCCTGTACTCGACAACAATATAACCAGGCCGCACAACGTTAAGTAACGCCATAGACTGCCCCGGCTGTCTTCCTTGCGAAACACAAAATATCGATTCAGAACATAATTCACGACGATCGAGATGACTCGGGCAATAACCGTCGCGAGCAAAATTCTTAAATAATGCTGATCCCCCATCATGGGGCGCAGGAAATCGATCAAAAACCAGGCAATGCCCAAATCAACGACAGAACTGGCAACCGACGATGATATAAAACGAAAGAAATTCGAGAACAGCACCCCCATCACCCGGGCACTATCCTGAATCGCTTTGAAATGGGTACCCGCATTGCCATTTTCATAGATCACTTGAATGGGTACCGTATGAATGCCAATACCTGACTGAATACAGGAGATCAGCATCTGCAGTTCATATTCAAATCGCTTGCCGCGTACATCCAGCATAAATGACAATAACTCGGTACCGAAGGCACGAAGTCCCGTCTGGGTATCCGACAGTTTTTTTCCATATAACAGCGCAAAAATAAATGATGTCATCCGATTACCAAATAAAGATTTAGGCGGAATATCGCCCTCACTGAAATCCCGCACGCCGAGTAGTAAGTCATTCGGACGACGTTTGGCTTCCTGAGCAATCCGATACACATCCTCTGCAGCGTGCTGCCCATCTGAATCCGCAGTAACTACGTAATGAGCCTGCCCATAATGCTGTGCTATGTAACGAAATCCGGTCTTCAGCGCCTCACCTTTTCCTTGGTTCTGTGCGTGTCGCAGCAAAGAGCATCCATTATCTTCTAATTCTTCGAAAATGTGCTGATATTTCTCACCAGAACCATCATCTACAATGACCAAATTCATAAAACCGTAATCCCGCAACTGACGTACATAGGATAAAAGTCTATCATCTGGTTCCAGAGAAGGAATGAGGATGATCGTTTCGTCCTTTTCTTCTGCTATAATCATCCGAAATGAGCCCCAATTCGACATATTTTCATGAAAATCTGTTGTATATTAGCGTTAATATCTTCCTTGAATATAGGAGAGTATACCATCGAAAAGGTGGGGCGTAAACGAGAACTTTTGTAATCTAATGGTAAAAAAGTTTTACATTTTCATGTACATGTGATAGTCGTAACAGACTATATCACTCTGATATATTAATCATTCAGCTACCTTATAAATAATAAAGAACCCCCGTCTATTAAACGGAAGGTTCGGGTTACTCACATGCTATTGATATACTTTTGCTCAGACTGTCACTTTGTGGTTGTTATTCACATTTTTATTCTGATATCTGACAGCCCACTTATATACGAAGGTCAGAATAAATCCGGTCAGGCCACAGACGGCCGCAATAACAAAGGCTCTCTGATAACTGCCATCTGCACTATACACATTTCTCATGATTGAGGGTCCGAAATAGCCGGCCAGTGCGAATCCGATAAACATAATTCCGTAATTGACACTGTTGTTTTTGGCCCCAAACTGATCTGCCGTGAAGCCGGGAAATACCCCCATTAAAGAACCAAAGCTTAAACCAATCATGGAAATCCCCATATAAAATGTACCTACACTGTTCTCTCCTGAAAAATAAAGCATGATCAGGCCGGCCACAGATAAGAGAGACGTAATGGCAAGTGTATTGATTCGGCCAATCTTGTCTGAGATATATCCGGCCAGAATCCGGCCACCTGTGTTAAACAGCGCCAAGATCGATACAACTGTTGTTGCCGCAGCAGCCGATAAACCAACCATTTTCTGAGCGATAGGTGAAGCTTGAGAGGTGCACATCAGTCCGGCAAAAGCTCCACTGATCAACAGCAAGATCATCACGTAGAAGATCGGGCTTGCAAGCATGCCTTTCCAATTCTTCTCTTCTCGCGGAGAACGGGCAAGTTGGACAGCACTTGGTGTCCATCCTGACGGAGCAAAATTAGCCGGGCATTTCTCAATAAAGAACGACGCTACGCAAATAATAAGGAGAAAGGCAATCCCTATGATCAAGAATGCAGAGGTTACCCCCGAGTTGCTGATCAACACATTGGCGACCGGAGGAATAATCACAGAACTTAACCCATAAGCAGCCGTCGTTACGCCCCCAACCAATCCGCGTTTGTCGGGGAAGAATTTGATGGAGTTGCTGATCGTACACCCGTAAACCATTCCTGTTCCCAAACCAAGCACAATTCCATAAGCAAATACCAGAAAACCTACAGATGTGGCAAAGCTCGATAGAATCATACCACCCCCGAATAAAATCCCTCCAACCAGAATGACCTTCTTGGGTCCGAATCTGTCATTAATCCATCCACCCGATATCATCGTAATGGGTCCGACTGAATTGCAGATGGTAAACGCAATAGCCAAATCCCCTGGCGTCAATGTACGTCCTGTGAGACCACTTAGATAAGCTGCCATTGGGGCAGCAAATACACTCCATGCATAAATGGAGCCAATACATAGGTTGATAAAACAGCTTGCAATCAGAATAATCCATCTCTTTTTTGTCAGTTCCACTGAGATCTTTTCCCCTCATGATTGTATTGTGAAATAATTCACTAACTTATGCGATAAAGTGTAGCACAGCTTTTTATATCCATCTATGACAACATGTATAGCTTTATCAAGGATTTTTTTGTAGTTACCTGACAGGGGAAAGATTCTCATATTTAGACGAATGGCAGCTTATGCCAGACACAGGTTTGAACTAAAATAAGATGAGAGTCGTAGACCCTGATTTGACCCTGATTAAAGGCTGTGATGTCAATGTTATTTCAACGGGACAAATGGCTACAGTATCGGGCCTTTCGCAATGTCCCTTTGCTCGCCAGACGATTGCCAGAAACACAGTTGCTTGAGAAAGAAACCTTAGACCATATGCTTCTACAACATTCAAGTGTCGTACTGAAACCCTGCGACGGACGTTATGGGAGAGATATTGTGTTCATCCGGCGGCTGAAAACAGGTACCTATCAAATCCAAAATGAGAATAATATCATTACCATGCAAAACAAAAGTGATTTACAGGATTGGTTTGATCAAATTGACAAGGATCGTGAGTATATCATCCAGCAGCGTCTGTATTTAGCTCGTATTCGGCAAAGACCGTTCGACCTTCGTATCATGGTTCAACGTCAAAAAGCAACTTCATCTGCCTGGAAGGTAACCGGTTCCTACGCCAAGATCGCATCACGCGGGTATCTGGTGACTAATGTGACCAACCGTACCATTCCTGTGCTCAAAGCGTTGCAACTAGCACGTGTAGGTGGACGGAAACTGCTCCTTCAAGTAGAGCGCACTGCTCTGCTGGCCGCCAAGAGCCTGGAGGTACACTACCCTGATCTGAGACAGATCGGTTTTGATATTGGAATCGATAAGAAAGGCGGGATCTGGATTATTGAAGGCAATTACCGCCCTGACCTTCGTCCGTTCCGGCACTTGAAGGACTCTTCGATGTATCGCCGAATCTTGTGGTATCAGAAGCATTAATTCCAATCGTTACGACGCAAGAAGCGACTCCCCGTTGACCTGGAGAGTCGCTTCTTAACATCCGTTTCTTTGTTCAACCGATTGCCGATATTATTAACATTTCCGACGGCGTCTAGCTGAACTTACTACACGCGTTACCCGGAACTGATTCGGGCCCACTTGGATAATCGCGAACTGGCTGTAGGATGTTCCTGATGACGTGTAAGGTTCTGCTTCAATATTTCCACTCGGTGTGATCACAGTTGCAGTAATTCGAGTCACCAGACAAACCCCACGCCCCGATGACTGCCAAGTCCCTTCACGTTGAACACTGTAACGGTCATTGCTACAGAAAATAGACGCATACTCGACCGTTCCATACGCATTAAACGAAGTAGAGTTATAAATCTGAACTGGATCATACCCACCTGTTGGTCTACGATTTCCCATTCTCAAAACCTCCTTATTGTTGATAGTTTATTAGATGCAATAGAGCGATTTTGGTGAGGGATAGACGTGGACAAGGCTGAAAAAGTGTATTTGCCTTACAAAAAAAACCACCCGCCATGTTAGCGAGTGGTTTGCAACTGCTGTAGCAATGATGAATTAGGAAGCTTTCGCCGCCGCTGCTTTTTGAATCAACGCTTTGGCATCATTCACTGAAAGGCCTTGCTTAGGTTCCAGCATTTTTTTGTCTGTTGCACTGAAAATGCCTTTATCAATCAGTTTTGCTAGTGGTTTCAACGCGTAAGCAGCCACCGATTTTCCGTCTTCGAAGCCAGCAATGATCGTTGCCGCTTTCGCTTCGGATGCCGGGCTATTCACCAATTTCGCCAAAATGGTTGCTGCCTCTTCCCGAGTGATATCACGCTCAGGATAGAAGTTACCGCCGTAGCCTTGAATAAATCCGGCTTTGGAAGCTTCTGCAATGGCATCGGCATATGCAGCATTCGCAGCAACATCTTTGAATGCAGGTGCTGTAGATACTGCGTCAAGCTTCAGCATATTCACGAGCGCAGTGACAAATTCAGCACGAGAAATAGGTTCATTGTTCGCTGGTGCTGGTGTTTCTGCTGGCTCTGTAGCGACACCGATGTTTGTAATGCGGGCTTCTTTTTTAGCTTGAATATCGCCACCCTTGAATGTATCTGTGATGTATTTGTAGAACACATCCAGATCAATTGGGCCAGCCAAGGAGGATTTTGCATCCAGCAGTACTTTGTAGTTGTCTCCACCTGCAGCCATGAAATTGTTCACGACAGCGGTGTATGATTTTTTAGGATCAATCGGTGTACCATCTTCAAGCGTAAGAGCCGTCACACGCTCAGTAACCGGCTTGCTGAAGTCGGCTGTGTATTTCAAACCAGCAATTTGCAACGTTTTTGTATTTGGTGTACCGTCAGCATTGGTTCCCCATTGCTGTTGTAGCAACGTTTTTACCTGCTCACCTGTCAGCTCCAGCTTCACGAGTGTATTGCCGAAAGGCTGGATTTTAGCCAAATCTGCAAAGGTCACATCCCCTTTTGGCAGGTCTGCACGGATACCACCTGGATTCATGAATGCAAAGTCAGCCTTACTTGCTTTATCGCCAAAGTCTGCTTGACGCATCGCATCTGCAATCAGGTTGCCCAGTGGAGCTTCGTTATTGTAAGCATCCGTACGCAAAACGGTACCATCTGTTGTACCTACTGGCTTGGTCAGCTCAGGGTGCTTATCCAAAGACTTTTTGATAATTGCTAGTGTTTCAGGATCTTCTTTTACACCCTCTTGGAACGTGGTTGTCACGGTAGCCGATTTTTCAGTTACATCTCCCGTAACAGGGTCAATCATCAGCTTGATATCTTCAAACGCTGTACCATAAGAGTATGCTTGCACGATCAGTTTGCCATTCACGACACCGTTCGCCAGAGCGTGATTATCACCCGCAACGATGACATCAACAGGAGAGTTTGCAGGCAACGCTTTTGCCAGATCAGCTGCTTCTCCAGTTGTTACCCCTTCTTTGGTCGATGCTGGGTCATGTGCCAGAACGATAATCGTTTCAACGCCTTGGTCTTGCAGTTCTTTTGCATATTTATTAACGGCTTCAACCTCTTCTTCAGCGCTCAGGAAACGTACACCTGCTGTACCCGCTGGAGATACTTTGTTTGGCGTTGATTTCGTCACGAGTCCGATGAATCCGATTTTGACGCCACCTACTTCTTTGATCACATACGGTTTAATCAAGGGTTTACCTGTGGAGTTCTCAATCACGTTTGCATTCACATAATCAAATTTCGCACCAGCATGGGTTACTTTACCTTCTTTTGGATCAAGTCCGCCAAAAATTTGAGCCTTCAATGCAGCAATCCCTTGGTCAAATTCATGGTTACCCAGAGAACCTACATCAAATCCCATCATATTCATCCATTCCATGGTAGGCTCATCACGATCCATAGATGAGACTGGAGCAGATGCACCAACCGAGTCGCCGTTATGGAACAGCAAGGAATGCTCATATTTGGCCTTAGCTTCTTTGAGATAGGTTGCTAGAATTGGAGCAGAACCTGCCTTCTTATCACCAACCATAGATGTTGTATCCAATTGGCCGTGGAAATCATTGATTCCTATCAAATGTACCTCTACATCTTTACCTGCGGCAGAAACGGAACCGGCTGCTCCGAACAGCTGAGTGAGTAATAATGTAGCAGCTGCCACACGAATGGTGCTTTTCCCCAAAACTTTTTTCCAAGACATGAGTAAACCAAACCCCTCTCCAATTTCAAATCCTGAAACATTTTACCATAGTTCAATTCATAAAAGTGACCAATTCTATTAAATCTATGTAAAAAAAATTACAAAAGAATACATAACTCTTTATATTGAAAATGTTGTATTTTATATTTTTCTCTTGCTATAGTGGAATAAAATGTTATATATTCTCTTTGTAATCACTTTCTAACTCTGTTAAATGAATGAATCATCCTCTTTCACTACCACTATGCCTTCCTGCAACTTCTACCAAACATATTTAAGCTCACAACGATATAAACCATCTATTTTAGCATTTGATGTCCATTAAAGGAGGTGACCCTGAGAGCACTGTACATATGGCTGTCCCATAAATGACCACTGGGGGATGTGTTGATTGCTCTTTCACCACTTCTGACCGAACGCTATGTTGCATTACGGCAATACCCGTAAGCGTTTGTTGTACTACGCAATTTGCATCAACCATTCTAAGGAATATAGGAGAGTGTCCAATGAAAAAGCTATTTTTCCCAAAATCATTCCGCATTTTGATCGCATGTTTGTTGATCCTGGCCTTTGCTGTACCTACAACAGCTTCCGCAGGCTACCTTGGAGATAAATTGTTGATCGGTCAGAGTATGCAAAAAGGGGACTATCTTACCTCCCAAGACGGCAGGTTTTCAGCCATCTGGCAGGATGACGGGAATTTCGTAATCTACCAGAACGGCTCTTCTCTATGGAGCAGTGGCACAAGTAAAAGCGGAGCACTTTCGTTTAAATTCGAACAACAATATGGGAAGCCTGTCATCTATAAATATGGAACGAAGTGGCAAACGGTTTATCAATATGCTTATCGTTGGGGAACCAACCCGGCCACAGGGAAGTATGAATACTATTATGGCCCGGGCTGGGATACCGTACTGGTAACAGATACAACCAAGCTGGTAGATGCCTGGTTTGCGAATACTGCAGCATGGATTCCTGGTCACCATGGAAGCGCGTTACCAACGAACACAACAGGGGACACTTTCGTCATGCAAAATGACGGTAACCTAGTTCTCTACAATACTACCCTGACCAACGAATATTACCCGAATAGCTGGATTCCTGTCTGGGCTTCCAATACGGGCGGCCGTTAATAGGGGATCGACAGAAGCCTTATATTTATGTTGATTGATACTCGCAATGAATATATGAAAAGCCGAAGCAGGAGTTTATCCCCGCTTCGGCTTTTTTATTTTTCGCGAATTACCACAGATCTTCCGGAATGTATTTTAACATCGTTTCGGAGCCATCTGGATTGATCTTGTACGTATGCGTTCTTGTCGCTTCCTCAAGATGTCCGAATGACCATCTGCCCAAACGGTTGTCTGGATAAGAAGCTTCAACCCCGGTTAATGGACCTCTGTACAGCATACCGTTAATCATCTTGACAGCTTCCTCTCTGGTAAGCTGACTGTTGGGTTGGAAGGAGCCATTTTTGTATCCTGATAGGAATCCAAAACGGTATACCTCATCGATAGACTGCTCCGCCCAGCTCCCTTCAATATCGGTAAACGAGCTGATTCTCAATACATTGTTCATCTTCAGCTCTCTTGCAACTCCGAGATAACGAGCAATGGCTGTTGCCAGCTCTGCCCGTGTGATCGGTTGATCTGGCTTGAACGTGTTATCTGCATAACCTTTAAATATCTCTTTGTTTACAACTGCTTCGATATAATCGGCTCCCCAGTAACTTGTAGCAACATCGCTGAATAACTGTACGTGACGAACCTCATCTTGCAATTGCAGTGTACGGGCAAAGATGGCAGCAATCTCTGCACGGGTAATGAGTCGTCCGGGTTTAACGTTACCATCTGGATATCCCATAATGTAACGGGCATGCTTATGTTCATAACGGTTAGAATACAACATCACCTTGATCAAGGATGCATCATCTTGTGTATTCGTAAGTGTAAGCTTGTGATCCGTGCCTATACTAGCCGTTATGGTCCCAAAATCTTCACCTTCGTTCATATCGTTAACCTTGAGTTTGAACGTCAGCTTGCCTTGCGTTCCTCCCGTCAGCTTACCAACATTCCACTTGAGTTCTTGGCCTGTCAAAACACCGCCGTTCGCATCCACCAAACTTAGCCCTGAAGGGATCTTAACTTTGATGTACACACCATCGGCATCGATCGAGGTTTTATTGGCATAGATCACGGTGAAGGTAAGTGTATCTCCTTCGCCACCCTTCATTTTGTCAACCAGAATCGCTGTAGCGAGATCGATAGACCCCGAAGGCGTCGTAGTTGTTGGAACAGTTGCTGGTGGAGTTGAAGTTGTCGGTGAGTTTGATGCACCCGCACTCGTTCCTGCTCCTGATCCTGTTCCTCCAGATGTTGGCATAGGTGTCATGCTAAAGTTATACAGCACAATATCCGTACCCACATGAATCAGCGGTTGGCTTGGATCAACAACTCTGCTATCAAAATCCTTATATCCAGCTCTCTTCGCAGTTAAATAATAGTCCGTATGCGGAAATACCATAAAGGCATATTGCCCTGTCGCATCACTTGTCTGCGGGTTGGCATTATCCGCTGGTGGGAAGTTATTCACTGGCGGCAAGTTAACAACTGTTCCGTTACTGTAATGAAGTGTAACAACAGCACCGGTTATCGGTTGACCTGTTACGGAATCTGTAATTGTACCATACGGGTCAATAAGCACTTCACTGATGCTAATCTGTCCGTCTGCATTAATTTCGGCATTCATGTGCCCTACAACGATAGGTTGTGTCCCGCCTCCTGGAAGCGGAATGTTATAGATAACTTTTGCCGTATAGCTGCCCTTGAGCACACTGTCAATATTAAATATACCGTTGTGGTCAACTGGACCTGTATGATCGCCATTGCCATCATTGATCAATACGTTGTAGCCACCGCCCACAGTCCCATCGAGCGTTGCGGATTCCCCTTGCGTTTTTCCAACCAGGACAATACCTGATACCGTTTTATTTCCATCAAAGGAATGGCCATCCACACTTCCGTTTACGGGGACGTTCTGATTAAACGTGACCGATTTCTGCTGACCGTTGATCTCAACCAGCTTTGTAATCGATACATCGTACGTCACATTCCCCTGCGGTATAGCAATGGTGTATGCCCCATCAACTCCTGTAATAGCAACCGCGTGAAAATCAGCAATGCCATCTCCGTCAAAATCTTTACTTACTTTAATCGTGGAACCTGCTAACGGATGTCCTGCCTGGTCTGTGACAACACCTGTAATAACCCCAGGAGTAATCGTGATATAGATCGTGTCACTAACCTGGATACCCTTTTGGCTATCATCTACGGTTGCCGTCAGCGGTATGGATACCGATCCCGCACCCCCAAGAACCGCTGCAGTAAAGGTTGTCTTAGCAACGCCTTGTGCATCCGTCAGAACCGTTATCGTATTGGTATTTCCGGTAAAATGACCGTACGTTGTATTCGGTACTTCAAACACAACTTCAACGCCTGCCTGAGGACGCCCCTCTTTATCGGTTATCACCGTCTTAAATTCGGATGTAGCCGTACCATTACCAAGTATGGATGAGGGGTTGGCTGTTAATGTTATCTCGTAATCCACAAGTTCAAAATCTTCGGTGATACGTCCGTTTCCATTCACATTGGCTGTAGACACAGAGACTTCTCTATGCGCCGGGCTATATCCATCACGCACAACTTCCAAAATATAATTATTGATGACGACGTCTTCGAAATTGTACTTCCCATTTGTATCGGTCGTAGTACGCCCCTTCTCTTTACCCGCAAGGTCGCGCAAAATTACAGTAGCACCGGATACCGGATTTTGGGTCTCTTTATCTCTGATTGTTCCATCAATGCTAGGGTTGATAAATGTGATTGTAACCGTAGCTTCGTTGGAATTACCTACTCCATCATAAGCCTGATAAGTGAACGTCACACTGCCAGATATTTCTCCAGCAGGCACAAACGTAAATGAACCATCGGTTTTAACATTCAGTGTACCCTTGCTTGTATCACTCAGGGAGCTGATGCTCACGGCAGTAAGCGTACCGTTCCCTACAACGGTATCATTTGATAGAATACCGATTGCCGCAGGAACGTTCAGCGTACGGCCCTTCACTACCTGATAGCTGTCATTCTCAGCTGTAGACAGCTTACTGAATTTTGCATAATAGTCTCCAGCTGAGGAAACTGTCAATGCATAAACTTTATCCGTACTTACAGGTGTACCTGTACCTTCCTCGTTGTCATACCATCCTGCGAAGGCATAACCGGAAGCTGGAACTGCCTTAATCGTTGCAGATTCACCAAGTGCGTAGACACCGTCACCTTCTGTTACGCCACCAACATTACCAATGACATGAGTCGTGATCGGCACTTTGATGGTGATGGTAACCGTAGCTGAACTTGAGTAGGCTGTCCCGTCATAGGCCTCATAAGTAAATGTCACATTACCCGATGCATTTGCTTCCGCAACAAACGTAAACGATCCGTCCGGATTTACATGTAGTGTACCTTTGCTCGTATCACTAAGCGAACTGACATGGTCCACGGTGAGCGGATGATTCTCATCATCGGTATCGTTAGAGAGCAAGCCCTTCTCCGCTGGAACATCCAGTGTGTCTCCGCTTCTAACGTTGTAGCTGTCGTTTTTCGCGGTTGGTTTATGTGCAGGTGGTGTAATGTTAATCGTTACCGTCGCTTCATTCGATAGGGCAGAACCATTATTAGCTTTGTAGGTGAACGTCACACTACCCGATGCTTCTGCTTCCGCCACAAAGGTGAATGATCCATTTGAATATACATTCAGTGTCCCCTTGCCTTCATCACTGATTGAACTGATACTTGCAGCAGTAAGTGTACGTCCCTCGCTATCCGTATCGTTGAGCAAAATGCCCTCTTCCACTGGAACACTGAGAGTTTCTCCTCTCACAACGCTATAAGTATCATCATGGGCTACGGGTAGCGTTGTGAACTTTGCATAGTAATCCTGATTCGTCTGAACATTGAACTGATAAGTTGCATCCGTACTTACAGGAGTTCCTGTTCCTCCCGGGTTATCATACCACCCTGCGAATGTATAACCCTGATTCGGAGTAGCTGTAATTGTTGCAGAATCACCAATGTTATAGGTGGCATCCCCTACAGATGTACCACCAACGGCTCCAATAACATGCGTGTTGATTACAGCTGTGGTCACGTTGGTTACATCCGTAGATACCGTATTCGACGCAAGGTTAATTCCTGAAATGACAGCATTATCGCTATCTAACGTCTGCGGCGTGCCCGGTGCAGTTTTCGTAAAAGTAAGCACCTTGCTGTCATTGGCTGGAACATCAATCCCTGTTTGGGTTTGGCCATCGCTAATGACGCTGAGCCCTGTAATAGCTATATTTGTATAGTTATAGATGGTCACTTTGTAATCTATAGACCCGTTAATTGGAACGGTTGCCGGGCCTGTCTTCATAATTCCCATCTGCAAATCAAGCTTCCCGTTGTTTCCAAGTCTCATAATGGCCTTGCCATTATTCAGCGATTCCTCGGTTACATACGTTGCGCCGATTCCACCCGTTTTGGAAATGGTCTGTTTACTTGTTAAAGCCTGATAATAGGGACTGTCAGCAGGTGGGTGGAAGTACGCTGCCGTCTTGGCTCCGTCATTCGCATTGCCCGCATTGATGTAACGGGATATGTCCGTCACCTGATCAGGTGCTACCTGAAATGTCGGTTTTACTTTATAACTGATTTTAAAAGAACCGCCTGCTGGCGCACTATAGTCTCCAGGTTGCGGACTTGTCCGGTTTTTGAAACGGTAAATATGCGATTGCATATCATCTGCGTCAATATACCATGTAAGATTGCTAACGCCTGCGACGGTTTTAATGACCGCCTTACTTCCATACCCCGCGAATGCATACGCTGTACCACCGTTTATATTCGTATTTGTGTCTACTGTCGCAACAGCATCCCCGATTTTTAACGTGGACAGATCCACAGCAAAATCATTGCTGATATCGTCTGCAACAACGATAGCACTCGCGATATCTGCCGTCTCCCCACCGTTCCCCAAATCCGTGGTTTCCGGTATGTTGAGAAGCGGAAGTATCGTTGTAGTAGCCTCGACATCATTGGTTAAACCAGAGAAAGCTGATTTCACAATGTCATACGTTGGGGCAAATGTGTAATAACTACTGTATACAAATGAATTGGCATAGTTAAATCCATTAGGCCCCTGAGATGCATATGCACTCAGTTTGTCATATGTGTTCTTGGCAGTACCATAGTTATAATTACTATCTTCCTTATTCTCGTTGACTCGTTTCGGATCAAGTCCTGCCCACGCATACACAGGTTCGTTACCGTTATACGGTCCATTGATCGCCGTTGTGGAACCCAACCCTACAGTATACACTTTGGACTGAGTGGCTTCTCCCCCATTGTATTCGGTGTATTTACGGTCCATAAGATCCTTCATATATGCACCGGTAAGAATGGTTAACGCAGCAATTTCCGGATCACCTGTATTTGCCAAACCGACGCCCGCTGTAGCTGGCACATACTTGTTAACATTCGTTCCGCTTTGATTATAATTCGGGATTGTTATAGCCTCAGCTAATGCATTGGCAAAATCGGTCTCAAATGAACTGCCTTTCGGCGAAAGAGACCATGCTTTCTTGGCATGAATTGCCGCTCCATCAGATAGAAGGAATAAATAAGGCTGTCGCTTTGGGCCTGCTCCCTTCGTTCCCACCTTACTCATCGTCTTCGAGACACCGTACATGATGCCGTCCTGAGTGGGAGTGCCGGGCCCTAGTCCAACTGCAGGTTGTGTTCCAACGGAACTACCATCTTTGATTAGATTACTGTTCAAAGTAACCGTTTGAGTATTGCCACCTACATATTTCAGATAGTCTTCTGTACCATGACCCGAACTAAATTCGTAATGTCCCATCTCCATAAATGTACCGAGATGGTTAGCATCAGCTGATCCGCCGAACCAATATACCGCAACACGGTTGTTGGAATTGGCGTTCATGACTGTACGGATGGCGTCATTTGCAGCCTTAGCCATAGCTTCTACGCGATAATAAACGCCTGCATCTCCAGCTGTGAGCGCTATTTCTTTACCGCTGCGGGTACCCATTGAAGAACTCATATCCAAAATAAAAGTTACGTCTGCCGCAGATCCGTTCGCATTGCTGTTACCGCCAACGCCTGGATTCGTGGAGTTGGATGTCATATATTCTTGTGCTAGTGCAGATAACTGAATATTGAATGTACCATCATTCTCTGCCGTAACACTTTTGTCTGTCCAGATCCTTCCATCTGAGGCAGCTGTACCGAAGCCAGCAGGTGCTGTATCTGTGACCGGATCGGCCATTAACTTCACACGATATTGCTTGTAGTTTGCCTCTGCTGTGGTTGGAGCGTTATTTGCATAGGCTACTGAACCTAATAATGCAGATAGGCCACTCCCCCCCAGGATTAAACATACCGTGAGCACAATAGAAATGATTTTTTTGATGCCTTTGGTCATATCCTTTTTGCCTCCATATAAAATTGAAATGTAACTGGTTTCTTGCTGTAGATAATTCTGAATCCCCTTTCATATATGCAACCCAGTTAACTTGCTATAGGGAATTCTTGTGCCTGATCTACAAACGTGCATTCACAAAGCAATCTACTGAATCTATTATTGTTTATGACCTACTTTCTATATAAAAGATGATTAGCGAGATTCAGTATAACCTCTGTCTCTAAACAAATACTGAACAACAAAAAAGCCTTAGGAAAATCCTAAGGCTACACACTATTAATATAATTAATTCGAGTTCTATTTTATGATAGGATCGTTCCAAGCAAAGGAAACTGACGCATCAGGGACGAAAAGGCGGTAAAAGATGTACTTCAGTAGGTTTCAAGACACGCCCTAGTTACGCGCTTGATTGTGAAGCTTCAAAAACACCTGATAGCTGCGTTCAGCACAGGAAGAGATCGACACCGGATCGAATCCAACCAGATCGGCGTACAGCGTGTCGTTTAGTGGAGCTGTCCAGGATTCGGGCAACTGTGCTGCCCCAAGGCGCGCACCCATGATCGACCCAACCGTAGCTCCATTACAATCGGTGTCGAGCCCACCATAAACAGACGTGACAACTGCCTTCTCAAAATCATTGCCAGCATACACCAGAGATGCTGCTACCAGTGCAGCATTGTTATTGGTATGCACCGCATCATAATGACTGAACGTATCCCAAATCCTGCTGACCAATTCCCGCTCGTTCCGAGCAGAGAGTCCAATCTCCATGCCTTGAAGCACATCTGCGGCCAGTCTGCTTGTCTTCGGAATCTCGCTGAGTCCAATTTCTACGATACGCTCGCTATTATTTTCCACAAACGCCGCAGCGATCATCGCTGCATTCAACATCTCACCATAAATACCATTCTTGACATGAGAAAAGGAGGCATCTCGCCAGCCAAGTTCGGCTGCCAGTTCAGGTCGTCCGGCTACACCATATGCTAATCCGTCAGCACGGATTGCAGCTCCGATCCACTCGCGGTATGGATTAAGATACATACGCACACACTCCTGGCGTTGCGCCCAATCTACAGGTTTATCCGATTTCAGGTGCGAGGTCTCCTGAGCGAAATTCATGTATGCTTGTGTCTCCGCTGTACATACCTGACTGTATGTGAGACGGTGATGCCACAGTTTTCCGATATCCCACGAATCCCAGTCCAGCCCTTTTTCCTCCAGCAACAGCAAGCCCAGAATCGTGTAACGAATATCATCATCGCTCTCCATAAACCGAATTTTCTCTCGGACACTTAAAGGCCCTAGTTCTGTCAAACTCAAGCCATACTCCTGCTCCGCACGGGAATGTTCAGGAGTATACCCTCGAATTGGCCAGGCGTCAGCTCCCTTGAACCAAAGCTCAATATTTTCCCAGCCCGGGCGTCCATCCTTACCGTAGAGGTAATCGGGGTGTTCCAATGGCTTCCCTAGTGCACACCCAACACTTCGCCCGAGCCAAGCCCCGTAGAATTTATCTCGCCATACTTGCTCACTCCAGTCCGCTTGAAGCTCGCGAGGTCCCTCTGGACGCAAAGCACGGATGTCTTCCAAATTCGAAGGTTCTGCAAAAGGAAAATCAGCCGATACCTGAAGTTCCATCAGTTCTCGGTAGAGTTGCAACAGCGTGCTCTCATCATCAGCGGCCTCGTCCCACTTTTGCATATATCCCTGAGTGTCACAGCCTTCCTCACCCCGTTGAAGCAGTTCAAGTCGCACCGTCTCTCGCAAGTCAGTCCAGCCTGCCATATTAAGAATCCCCTTGTGGAGATTGCTCTACACGAGCGTCCAGGATAGCAAGTGCATCATAGATGAGACGAATGAAGGCATCACGGTCAACATCTAGCAGTACGTTCACATTAGGCTCGCGATCTGTCTTGGTGCGCAAGTCGCCCACGGTCATCCCGCGTGTGTGCGTTCCTTGGGTTTCGATCGTCACGTCCAGCATTTTGCTTTGGAACAGCTGAGGCTGAAGCAGCCATGCAATGGCACACGGATCATGCAGGGCATTGCCATGGTAACCCATCTTTTTGCCGTAAATCGAGTAGAAGTCCAGCAGTTCCCCAACCATAACTGATACGGGGCCGCGTGTTTTCAAAGCCTCAATCTCCTCGTCAAAAATAGCCGCTTTATCCGTCACATCCAGTCCACTCATCGTGATCGGAATTCCTGATTCAAATACAATTTGGGCCGCTTCCGGGTCAACATAGATGTTAAACTCTGCTGTACGAGTTACATTTCCATAAGCAATGCCTCCACCCATCATGGAAATGCCCGCAATCCGTGACTTCAGTTCAGGATACGCACGAATGAGGGTAGCAATATTGGTCAACGGGCCAATGGGCACAAGGGTGATCGGCTCATCCGAAGACAGCAACAGATTTCGTATAAACTCTACAGCCCCTTCTTCAATTGCCCGAAAGCGGCTTGGCGGAAGTACAGGGCCGTCCATTCCCGATTCACCATGGGCTTCCTCTCCCGTCACTAAGGAACCCAACAGCGGCCCCTTCGCTCCTTTCGCTACCGGGATATCCGCTCCGACAAAACTGAGAATTTTGAGCGCATTATTCGTAATCTTCTCTAAGGTCTGGTTGCCGCCCACTGTTGTGATGCCCTTAATCTCCAGCTGCTCTGGGTTAGCCAGCGCCAGCAAAATGGCAATTGCGTCGTCATGTCCTGGATCACAGTCAATAATTATAGGTTTTGTCATTGTTCTCTCCTCAGTTCGTTTTTTGTGCGAATTTACGCCGCTTCTTACGTGTCTCAGCAATCGCATAAACAATTAGTCCGATCACGGTGGCTACATAAGGCAATGTACCGATTAACTCAGCCGGTATCTTGAGCACCTGCAATGCATTAGCCAGTGCCTCCGCTCCACCGAATAGCAGTGAGGTCAGGGCTGTGCCTACGGTTGTACTGCGTCCCATAGACTCCGCTGCGATGGCAATCCAGCCCCGGCCAGCGATCATATCTCTGGTGAATAGAGATAAATATCCCATCGACATGTAGGCACCACCCAAACTGGCAAAGAATCCACTCAGCAACAAAGCCATATACTGAATTTTCACCACACTGACACCAACCGACTGTGCCGCATGCGGATTCTCACCGACGGAACGAATTTGCAGACCTAGTGGCGTACGTTTTAATAAATAATAGACGGCAATAACGGCTAGAATGGAAGCATATGTCAAAATATGATGCCCTGACAGAATCGGGCCGAGCACCGGAATTTGTTGCAACAGGGGAATATCTATACTAGGCAGCACCTTGCTCGGCAAGGACGTAGATGAACCTTTGTCACCACTAAGCAAGTACAGTAGAAACACCGTTCCCCCTGATGCAAACATATTGATGGCAACGCCGCCGAGAATAATATGCGTCTTGAATTTAAGGGTGAAGAAAGCAAGCATTCCGGCAATCGCCGTACCCGACAGCACTGCGCCAAGTAATCCGATCCAGGCACTGGCCGTGTATGAGCTGACAACAACCCCCGCCAGTGCGGATACGAGCATGATTCCCTCCATACCAATGTTGATGATCCCAGCTCGATTGGAGATCAATGCACCTAAAGCCGCGAACAAAATCGGAGTAGTAACCCGTAATACAGAGAAGGCAAAATCCGTCGTTAAAATGACGTTCAGCAGGCTATTCATGCAGTTTGGCCTCCTTCAGCAGCATCCGATTCTTCCAGAATTTCAAGAACTGCTCCGCAGAGATCAGCAAAATAATGACTGCTTGAATAATGGAAATCATCTCGGAAGGCACATCCGACAAACGAGCCATCAGGTCCGCACCGATACGAATATAGGCGAGGAAGAGTGCGGCACCAATGACGGAAAGAGGATTGTTCTTGGCAAGCATGGCCACAAGTGCACCATCCAGTCCATATCCCGGCAATGCCGTCCATTGAAAGCGATTATACATGCCCAGCACTTCGACCGAACCACCCATACCGGCAATAAAACCTGCAATTAGGTGCACCAGAATGATGACTTTTGCTGTTTTCATACCGGAGTATCCAGCAAATTCGCGGTTGGCTCCCGTCATGCGCAGCTCATATCCCCACTTCGTGCGATACATGAAATAATGAGCAAGAACAATCAACACCAGCACAATGATCAGTCCGGTATGCAGCCGTGTGCCTGGCATTATTTTGTCCAGCTGTGCCGTCTCGGCAAATTTATAAGATACATTCGAGAACGCCTTGGCATCCCGCAGGTGATAATTCAACAGATACAAGCCAATTCCAAAAAAGATGCTATTAAACATCAGTGATGTGACCAGTTCATTGGCATTCCATTTGGCCTTTAGATAACCGGGAATAGCTGAGAGTAGTGCACCCACAATCGAACCCGCTCCAATCGCCACGATCGGGTGCATAATTCCGTTCATGCTTAGATGAATAGCCAGAATGGCAGCAACAATACCTGAGATATAAAAGATGCCTTCTGCGCCCAAATTGAACATGTTCGTTTTAAACAGGAGTGACACCGACAGCCCTGTAAACATGAGCGGGATTGCCATTTCCACAACATTGCCCATGCGGCTTAAGGTGGACAGCGGCTCAAACAGGAAGATGCGGATAGTCTCTACAGGCTGGCTGCTCACCAGAGAGATAATAATAAATGCAATAGCTAAAGAAATAAGAATGACTGCTGCCGTGCGGTATACTTCAAAATATTTTAATCGGATCATGGGGAAGCCTCCTCCTCATACTGCTCCTGCTGCTCACGAATCCCAAGCATGTAGAGACCCAGCTCCTCTTCGCTGACGCTTGACGGCGAATCCAACCGGGCGGCAATCTTGCCGTCATATAACACAAGCAGTGTATCACTCATTTCCAGAATTTCATTCAGATCAGCCGATACAAGCACAATTGCAGAGCCCGCATCCCGTAGCTCCAGCAACTTCTGATGGATAAACTGTGCCGCTCCAATGTCCACCCCCCGCGTAGGTTGCTCTGCTATGAGCAGATCCGGTTCGGTTGAGCACTCACGGGCAACGACTACCTTTTGCATATTGCCTCCTGACAACATACCGATTGGCTGTGACGGGCCGGAGCAACGAACCTTGAATTCCTCCACCAGAGAACTTGCCAGCTTTTGAATGGATGACATACTAAGGAGCGGCCCTCTATTCAGCAATTTCGAACGGTACCGGGTGGAGATCAGATTGTCTGCAATACTTGCCTCACCAGCTGACCCCTGGCGCATCCGGTCTTCCGGGATGTAGGAGACGCCGAGCCCACGAATCTCACGGATACCGAGTGAATGAATATCCTTTCCCTTCATTTCGACCTTGCCGCCTGCATAGCGGTTCCCCAAGCTTCCAGTCAGTGCTTCTACGAGCTGACTTTGCCCATTGCCTTCTACACCAGCAATCCCGACAATTTCTCCTGCACGAACATGAAAGCTGATATCCGACAACAGTGCCTTGCCTTCGGGATCAACTGCCCCTAAATTCTGCACAGACAGTACAGGCTCACCATAATTCTTCTGCGTCTTGTCATACTTAAGCACAACATCCCGTCCAACCATTAGCCGTGATATTTCCTGTTCTGTCACATCTGCAATGTTAAGCACACCCTCGGTACGTCCGCCACGCAAAATGGTAATTCTATCGCAGATCGCTTTCACTTCTTTCAGCTTGTGCGAGATAAACACAATCGTATGTCCTTTTTCTTTCAGCAGCTTCAACTCTCGGAACAACTCTTCTGTCTCCTGTGGAGTTAGTACGGCTGTAGGCTCATCCAGAATGAGTATTTCTGCACCACGTAGCAGAGCTTTCAAAATCTCTACCTTTTGCTTCATCCCTACGCTCAAATCCTCAACCTTGGCCCTTGGATTCACGGACAGATTGTACTTGCGCGCCGTTTCCTCCGTCATGCGGACAGCTTCTGCATAATGAATGCCCACACCGCGTCTCGGCTCCATGCCGAGCACCATATTCTCAGCCACGGTGAAGGAAGGAACGAGCATGAAGTGTTGATGCACCATACCGATTCCAAGCGCAATAGCATCCTGAGGGTTGCCAAGCTTGATCTGTTTTCCTTTTAACAAAATCTCGCCTTCGCTCGGCTCTTCCATGCCAAACATCATCTTCATCAATGTAGACTTGCCCGCCCCGTTCTCCCCGGCGATGGCATGAATCTCTCCCTCCTGCAAGGAGAACTGAACATTCTTGTTAGCGACCACCCCATTGGGGTAAACCTTTGAAATATTACGCATTTCCAACAGTGCGCCGGACATGTCGGGTTGCTCCTCTCTACTAGCAATGTGCACAAAAAATGTACAGCCGAAAATGCATCAATGATCATGACTACATCTCCAGCTGTACAACATACACTCGGTTATTTCACTCCGATGATCCTATCCAGTAAACGAATGTTTATGCTTATCTTATGGCTTCACGCTATTACGGATCGCTTCGATCTCTGAGGTTTCCATGCCCATCGCATTGGATACCTTAATCTCTTTGTTTTCAAGTTTCTTCTTGATCTCTTCTACTTTCGCTTGCAGATCAGCAGGGAATACACTTGTATAGATGTCATTCTCCGCAATACCAACACCGTTCTCGACAAAGCCCATCACCTGGCGCTTTCCTGTCTCCAGCTTGCCCTCTTTCGCCTGGTTCACGGCTTCCAAAATCGAAGTGTCGATCTTTTTGATCGCAGAAGTAATGATAAGGTTAGCTTTGGCAGGGTCTGTCTCTTTGAGCAACGCAGCCTGGTCCGAGTCCACGCCGATCGCATACTTGGTTTTTTCCTTGGCTGCATCAAAAATCCCCAGGCCTGTACCGCCCGCTACGTTAAAAATCACGTCAACTCCCGAGTTATATTGAATAAGGGAAAGTTCTTTTCCTTTGGCCGGATTGACGAAATCACCAGCATAAGATACAGCGACCTTAATATTTGGATCTACGTACTTAGCTCCTTCAATGTAACCGACGAGAAAAGCATTGATACCGGGAATGTCCATCCCGCCCAGGAAACCGATCAGGTTGTCCTTGTTTGCATTTGGCATGTCCGACTTGGTCGTGAGCGCCGCAACCGCTCCCGCCAGGAAGGATACTTCATTAGTAGAATAGGACATATTATATACATTGGCCGGGGCATCCTCGATGTCTGTATCGTAGTTAATGAACGTTTTATCCGGATGCTGCTCCGCAGCAGCATTAAACATTTCTGTAATTTCAGAGCCACCAGAAATGACGATGTCCCAGTCCTCAGCAGAAATATCGTTAAACGTTGGCTCCCACTTTGTTTTGTCTGCACCCATTTCAATGACCTTGGTCTTAGCGCCCAGTTCGGACTTAACTAGCTCAAGACCATGATTAGCAGCGTCGAAGAAGGATTTGTCTCCCAGTGTACCTGGAATCAGCAATACCACTTTCAGTTGATTGGTCTGCTCACCGCCATTCCCCGTTCCTGCTGAACCCGTTTCACCTGTTGTACCCTTCTTACCTCCACATGCGGACAGAAGCAACAACAACGCTACCATACAAATTACCAACGCATTCTTCTTCATGTTCTTTACTCACACCCCTGTTTGTTGTTAAAATCATGGATAATCTGTCGTGCTTACAGCCCAGCTTTATAAATCATGTAAATTAAAACCTAATTCTGAATTGTAATGCGTTTTCTTTACAGCTATAACCGAACGTATAAACTATCACTTCTGTTTAACATTCGTTTATGAGTATGATCATAACAAAATCAAGCCATTATATTTATATGATTTCGGTCGCTTTTTTGTACGATTCGGCTAATTGTCGAAATTAGGGGGAAAACAATAATGGATCAAGTTCTATATGTTGTCAGAGCCGAACATGCCCGGTTCACACATATCATCCCTCATCACCATGAATGTTATGAGTTGGTATATTATTTTAAAGGGAACGGGACATCCATGATTGGAGAACATAACTACCATTTTCAAGCTGGAACCTATGCACTTATTCCGCCACACCAACAGCATGATGAGGATCATCGCGGGGACGCTGAGGTACTTTTTGTTGGATTTCAGACGGATCTGTCCGAAATTGCCGAGCTGCAAGGCATGCATCAGGATGACCGGGAGCATAACATCTATAACTACATGCTACAGTTGAACACGGAATATACACGGCGGGGTGAAGGTGCTCAGGACTACCTGAACGACCGTCTACACCATATGTTACTGCACTTGCTCCATCGTGGAGGTAACAGCATGTACCCTCTGTTCTCCGGAGATCGACTCCAACATGTGCTTTCATATATAAATGAACATTTCACACAACGTCTCTCCATCGAGATGTTAGCGAACATGTCCGGATATAGCTATGATCGCTTCCGGCATCTGTTCAAAGAGAAATACGGAGCCTCCCCTTCTCGATATATGCTAATCAAACGCCTGGATTACGCAAAGCATCTGCTTGCCAGCACACAGATGTCCATCTCGGATGTCTCCGCCGAGGCTGGATTCGTGAATGATGCTCAGTTCTGCAACATGTTCAAAAGAGAGACTGGTACAACCCCGCGCTCCTATCGCAAAAACTTGCAGATCACGAACATCTAGCACCCTTGATTTTTGCTCTGTGAGAGAGTGAGGGTGCCAGATGCTTTTTTGGGGTTATACCTCGCCTGTTGCTACGTTCAACTTAACGAACGAAAAACGCCCTATCTACTGGTTTGTTGATAACCGTAAACAGGACGTAAGATTGTTCTTATTTTTATGGATAGACCTTGTAAAAACCGGCACGTTATAATACTCCCCAAATCCCCTCTCGTCAAGAAATAATGTGCGAATGAGCGATATAACGAGCGAGCCCCCCTCTATTCTTTCTATACAGTAATGAATTTCCGGATATGCAGGGCAATATCACTTTTTTCAATTCATCCGATATCACGTAAAATATTGTTCAGATTGATGAGGAATTAAGAAAGGAGCTTTACATGAACAGCGTGGATAAAATCCAATTTTTTCTCTTTTATGGCGAAGTGCCTGAGGCAACTTGTTACGGGTATATGGAGATAAATCAGGATGGCAATATGATTGCTCTCTACAACAATTATGGCGAAGAGATCGACCTGTTTGGCGGGCATGCAATGGTCAAGGTGCGGACGCTTGGCAAATTAGATGATGAAGACCGCGATAATTTTTACTCCCTGTTAGAAAGTGATGGCGTAGGATAAACTGCACAATGTTTGCTTTACTACTAAACTTTGTAGATTAAAAAGAAAGAATATCATTTTCCCAATTACATTAAGGGCCTCCTTTACAGGATGGCCCAGCTATTAAATCAAACTTTATTAACAAAAATGAATACATTGCCGAAATGTTTCATGAATCTTTTATACTCGGCGTTTTCTTTTAATACAATGATGGAGGGATAGGCATTTATTTTGCTTTGTTTCAACGAAGCGAGCAATCCCTTCTGCATCATGCAATGAAACTTTCCTTCCCTATACTGAATAAGAAGTGGTGGGGACATCGATGTATCATCACTTTCGCTTGCTACGTTCTCCACGTTATCGAATTCTTCATACTGAATAAGGCGTAATGGAAACTGCACCACTCCAAAGTATAAACCATCTTCCTTTATGAGTCCCTGCACATCGGGAGAGGCCTGGCAAGTGAGCAACAAATAGCATTGTATCCATTCTTCAAGCATGCCGGTATTGGCATAGCTTACAGCTGATTCTAGTGTCGGAGAATACGTTAATTGTGCATCGGTATGCTTCGAGTAGATGATTTTCTTAATGGAGTCCAGAGATAAATAATATTCGTCCGCAAGTTCTGATACAGTGAGCCCATGAGCGTACTTATTTCGGATCATTCGATTGCGCTTTTTGAGTTGAGTTCGGTAACCCGACGTTTCGCCCCAACCCTTTTTTTCCTCCCCGGAAGGAATATACAATAGTTTGCCTGCCGCATACTTCTGAACTTCTTTCATCAGCTCCTCGGGAAGAACATCGCTAGCATTGATATATTTCATAATATCACCATCTATAAAGCGTAAATTCGATCTTTTAGTTCACTGATAGACTTCATAATGGACCGGCAGGACTCCGTATCATCAATAGATGCGTGCCAGCGCAAGACATCAATGCCTTTATAATAAGCCATACATAGAAATCTTTCCTGAAAATCGGGTATGACAATCTCCCTTTTTTTGCAGTAATCAAATAATAATTCTGGAATACGCAAGTATGGCTTATTTAAATCCATAATTACAAAATCGAGAAGAAAATCGCCGATGCCGGATCTGCTCCAGTCAGGGAATCCAACCGTCGTTTTGCCATCCGTGATCAGATTAACGAAGAATGTATTGTTATAGACCAAATAGCGTTTCCCCTCACAATACGGGATTCTATCCTTCATTTCCTGCAAATATGTTTCAAAAAATTCACGATCAAGTATCGTTGTCTCGAACATCTCCTGCCAATTGTACCAATAGCCCTCTTGAGGTTCTGCGAATGTTTCGATCAGAAATTCTTTACAACTCTCGTATTCTGTTTTGCATTCCTCATCAAATTCACCGTAGCCCTCAATTCCCTGGATATCAGATACATGAATTTCCATGATCTTGTCAAAAAATAGCTCGTGGCACTCCGCAAACTCTTCCAGGTTTAATTGATCAGCGATACGTCCATTCGGCGTCATATTTACTTTTTCAGATAACATCGAACGAATCATGTGGTCCTTACTCATCTCTTCTTCTCCTTTTCTCAATTAAGACTCATCAGGTGCGCATCTGACATAAGAAAAGGATACCACTCGAATGATGCGGGATATAGGCAATGAATATCTTAGGTGAACTTTACATAGCTCTATAAAAATTCCCCTATACTTGGATCAGGGTTTACCATGCTGTGTTCAAACATACGTTTAAGGCCATCCTCTGATGGATGGCCTTAAATACAAGTAACCGCACTACTATTCTATTATCTTGGAATAACAGGTATCCAAATCTCGCTCTTAAAGTTGGGAGATGACACATCTTTACCTTCATTCCATAAGATTTCCGGTCCTTCCGCCACTTCATAGCTGGCAGAAGGAAACCATTCGGAATAGATTCGACCCCATACCTGTTGTAACGTTTCCGGGAAAGGTCCAGCCGCTTCGAAGACGGCCCACGTCATTGCGGGAACCTCTAACTTTGCAAATCTCTCAGGAAACTCCTTGGATGATGTAGCAGCACCTATATAATGGTCCAGCTCTCCTCTTTCCTCCATTCGCCCTTCAGAAAAATGCACCGAAGCTGAAATTAATCCCTGTGGCTCAACATTGGAAAGTTGTTTCAATTCACCAATATCTTCACTGGTTAAGCTTTGCCACATTGATGCAATTTCCGGGTTCACCCCGTCAAATTGAATGGGTACCCTCTTCATTATGCCTACAATATAGAACGATTCCTTCTCAACAACACGATAGTTCATTGCATTTCCTCCCTGAACAGTTAATTGGAAGGTCATTCGTGGATAGGCTACTAAAGACGACACATGCGACCTGACCGATGATGGCGTTATTCCGTGCAATGCTTGGAAAGCTCTGGAGAAAGCATCAGCTGATCGATAACCATATTTCACTGCCACATCCACAATTCTTAAATCTCCAGCTTGAAGTTCGAATGCCGCGAGAGTCAGACGCCTCCTCCGGATGTATTCCGACAACGGAATGCCTGCAAGAAAGGAAAACATTCTTGAAAAATGATAGTCTGAACAATGTGCCCGTTTCGCTGCTTCCTTCAGATCGATGTCTTCCTCAAGATGATCTTCAATATACTGTAAGGCTCTATTCAGATTGGCCAGCGAATCCATCCAAATGACCTCCTTTCAGGTATAGAATATCAAGAGTGGAATGTTCACATCCGACATTTCATGCACAGATTTGTGGGACAGTTAACTTGAACGAACCATTTGATTATTTATAGTCATTCATCGGCCCTTTATCCATGATCACTTCTACCATTTTGGAAGATCCCATCTTGAGCTTGGGCCTATTCTCTGAATTAGGCTTACTATAAAGCTCCAATGGACTTATGATTACACCGTCTGGTGTGTTATACAGTATTCCTGGTACACAGGTATATATCTTATCATTGTTATTAGCATTCTTAGCCGAGATCGTAACAGAGGTTCCCTCATGATTATCTATACTCATCGAGACCTTGTATCTGTAGAAAGAACCTGTCCCATTGGACTGAGCTGAATAAACGACAGGAACAACCGCGAGGATATCATCTCTTAATCTTAACTTGATCACCTCTGTCTTAATGGCTTGGTTACTTCTCCCCACATCACCCTTATGTTCTACAGCACCGTTACCAAAGCTTTGAAGTGGCGGTACGCCCTTCGCACCAAACATAGCTACATCAATCTGCTTACCATCCTTGGTGTAGACCAAAGCGTAGATATCATAATCCGTTCCAGTCTCCCATGATACTGTAGCTGTAATCTCTGGTGTTTTATCTATGAGTACTGACTTTTGCCCTTTTTCGAGGTTAATCTTACCCGTTACCTTTTGAAGATTTAATGATGATTTAGATGATTGGGTATTTGTCTGATCAGCAGCAGCTCCACTCATTGAATCAGACACTTTTGGTGATGGATTTGGAGTAATGTGAGGCTCAGCAGGTTTGCTTGGTTCGTCCGCTTCAACCTCAACACCATAGTTTTTACACAATCCTTCAAGCCCTGAATTAAATCCGCGCCAGATTGATTTTGCCTTGGTTTGTCCATTCCTTAAATATAATTCCAGAACTACGATTCCATTTTCGTTCGTGAAGCTGGAGGGAGATAACTGAATAACTGTATTATCAGTACATATTTCAGCTGTCAGATTTTTCACATTCGAAAATCCTGTGTTATGATCCTCTGTCAGTGTTATTGCTATTTTGGTTATCCCTTCAGGAACTTTATCCATATCGAAATCAATTCTATGTACTTTGGTATTACTTGCTTGCTCGGAGGGTAAAAGAGTGGCTACACCTGTGGAACTTGTTGGTTGATTGTAAAAAATGATCCCGCTATCTCCTTGCACCTTGTCGGACTCCGTTAAAAGGAAGGCCGTTAGTGAAACATCGATGAGATTCGAAATCTCGTGGCTAATCTTGATACTCCCTTTTGCCGCACTTAAAGTTGTATTTGCTCCCATCTGAAGAAACTGACTCATTCAAAATCACTCCCTATCCATTGATGTCTCGTACTCAAGCTGATCTTTTCGTTCCCAAAGCGCAGAATATGTACTGACTCACTTATATTACCACAAGAAGGAAATACTTAGGAGCTGAATCGCTGCCGTAGTTATGAGTTGCTTTTTTCCGCCAAATACAGATTTAAAAACGCCCTGTCTACTGATTTATTGAAAATCGTAAACAAGACGTGATTTGATTTTATGCGTATATTTATAAGTTAATGTCTATCATTTAATCGTTGAATCGCTTCTTTGGTTATCGGTTGAAAGAAGTTTACCATGTTGCCATCCGGATCACGAAATAGCATTGAGCGGTTTCCCCACGGCATTGTGGTTGGTTGTTGCACCCAATCATGAATGTATGTTTTCAGGCGCACGTATTCCGCTTCGATATCAGCAACATGAAACTCCAAAATGACCGGATGATTCATGGCCTCGGCTACATTTTCAGCGTCCACCCCAAATAATGTTGTGGTCTGGGTGTGCCCGATGGCAAGCGTGCATGATGGTAAAACAAACTCTGCAAATACAGGTGCAGGGCGCTCCGCTGTAACCCCAAGAACGTGTTCATAGAACGCCATAAGACCCTCTACATTGTCAGTAATGATACGTACAGAAGCAAAATTCATAACAGATCATCCTCCCTAATTTTCTACATTATTTATCCCTAAATCTTGTTACTTACCTGTCTCCCTTGCTGCACTGATCTGATTATAAAAAAACGCCACTGACAACGTTATGTCAGTAGCGTTTATAGGTACTCTTTGGATTTACATATCACGAAGCAGAGACGTTCCAATTCGCCTCTCCCCAAATAACCGCTGCAGAGAACAGGACGGTTAAGGATTTCATGCGATTTTGGTCTATTGCACTTAAGAAAACTGACAGAAACCGGCTACAGGGTGTTCTATTTCAGTACCCATTTTGGCGAAAATATATAGAGAACCAAAACCAAATGGATAATTGCCATCCTCTTGAATCAATGTATCGGGATAACCATCTTCATCGACTTGGAAAAAGAATGATAGTGACTCTTTTTTGAGTTTTGCAAAATAATAGTCTTCATCCTGAATCAGTCTCGGATTACCGCCCACCTTGATCAAAAAGGGCTGCTCCATTGATTCTTCGTCCTTGCTTCGTTCTCCGTGTGAGATGGAGTGTCTTATCAGATCCTTGTGAGTAAAGGACCCCTGGATGCTTTCTGCTGAAACAGGATGTTCAATCACCTTGATCGAGCAATCAGGATAGATGTTATTTTCCAGATAGCTTTCACAATTTTCAGGGATAAAGATCGAGATCATGCTCTCTGGTTTGAAGGGATGGTTAAGGCTCAGATAGAAAGCATACTTTTGGTTACCCTCATGGATGAGTTCAGATTGGTCGTCAAAAAACTCGGGTGCATTACCGCCGATCCAGCCTGCTCTATGTTCACTGGTTAAGAACGGTTTGGCATAATAAAGAATAGATTCTACTCTAGTCGTCAACATATTCGCTTGATTCTCTATCGGCACTTTACAACTCCCTCTCCAGAATCTGATATTTACTTGTTTATTCGCGTATAACACTCATCTCCATTATAAAGAAGACTCCTCTCTAATCCACCTACGTTTAACCTCGTTCCTGGAACTTCATTAAAAGTTAGGGGACAACATAAAAAGTCGCGTCCTCTAAAGAGAGCACGCGAGATGAAACCCATTCATTTGGTGTTTGGTCATCGACCTTAACGCTTTTTAGCAACTACCGCTAGCCGGCCATTTTCAGTCGAATATTCACATGTGGACAGTACAACAAGTTTATCACCATACTGAGCGTTTACACCTGTGTCGTAAAGAGCGAGTTTTTTGATATTCTGAACATATGAATCAAACTCAGTGGACGTCTGTACATCCCCAATTTGATAGTACTTAAACACGTCATCTGATTTACGATACACTTTGGATAGAATCACAGCAACAATCTCGTACTCTTCCTTTTCGTAAAGCGTACTAAACTCGAATGTAGCGTGCTCTTTATAAAAGCTTTCACTCTTGTATTTCATTAGGTCTTTAAACATCCAGCCACTTTTCATATGATGTCCGTGAATTAGCAAAATATCTGAACCCCTGATCTGGCTATGCCTGTCCAAAAAAGGAAGGCCACCTTGGGTCTCCTTTTTATCAAAATCATGATCCAGATAATAATCCGCATCCTGTGGATTTTGCATGACAGGATATTCAATTCGAGTGCCGTTAATCTTCAGCCAGCCCACAATGTCCGAATTCCGCTCGTAAAGGACTTGAAATTCAGGAAGCATGACTCGCTTTTTCTTCTTATTGAACAAAAAAGAGGGGATTGCATCCCCTCCGTTTTTATTCGACCCTTCCTCCCACATGTTCGCCAACTCATCTATTTTCTGTTGCTCAGCATAATCTCGCAGCAGCGTTCTTGAAATACCGATGAGAGAGAATACCAACACAAGGGAGGAAATGGCGATAAGAATTTTTTTGGTTTTGCTCATGTTCTTACCGCCTTTCCGGTCATTAAATGTGCTTTTTCTTCTTGTTACCGAGCAGACAGAAAGCGATCGTGATCAAGGACATCAGTGCCAAAATCATATAGAACATTGGCGATATACTGTTGTCCCCTGTTTTCGGAGCATCGTCCAACTCGTTGCTGACGTTATCCGTAACCTGGTCACCTTTGGTCGCTCCACCGTTGCCATTGTTGGTTCCGATGTTGCCCGTGTTTGTTCCTGGAGTACCACTATTGGTTCCGGTGTTGCCGTTGTTCGTTCCCGGATTACCGTTATTGGTTCCGCTGTTGCCAGTGTCAGTTCCTGGGATACTGTTATCGGTTCCTGGAACACCATTATCTGTTCCACTGTTCCCATTGTTCGTTCCCGGAGTACCGTTGTTGGTTCCTGGAATACCATTATCGGTCCCACCGTTCCCATTGCTCGTTCCTGGAGTACCGTTGTTGATTCCTGGGATACCAGGGTCGGTCCCACTGTTGCCAGTGCTCGTTCCTGGAGTGCCGTTGCCGGTTCCACTGTTGCCAGTGTTGCCTCCGCTGTTACCACCGGAGCCACCACCTGAACGGATCGGCTTCATTGGCACATCGTATTTGACAATGTCAAAATCTACAGAAATCGTACCGCTAGTGTGCGTTTCGTATCCATCCTTCGTTACAACCAGATAGTAATCTGCTTCAGGGAATACCATGTACGCATAGAATCCATTGACATCGCTATCCTGCTCTGGACTCTTGTTGTCGTGCGGCGGGAAATTTGGAACCGCTGGAAGTGTTACTTTTGTACCCGGAATGCGACCTTTATCTCTATTCCGCTGTGTATCCGCATAATACAGTGTAACTTTGGCTCCTTCAATTTTCTTGCCCGTGCTCGCATTTCCTGTAGTTTCATCGTAGACCGTACCGTAAGGGTCGACTAATTCCTCAGAAATATTCAGCTCTCCGTTAGCTTTCACGTCGAGTTGCGTTACTTTGAGGAGCAACTCCTCACCCGTCTCCACTTGATAACGAACTTCCATGGTGTACTTCTGTTCGCTTAAGCCTTCCACGGAGAACGTTCCGTTCGAAGCCATTGGAAAAGCCTTAGGACGACCATTTTCCGTAATATAATTACCGTCTCTGTCTTTCAGGTAGATATACATATGGCTGGTATGCAAGCTGTTAAATAGCTCTGTTGTTCCGTCCATTTGTTTGAGCATAATGATACCTACAGCAGTGATATCCGCTGGAATGGTCTCGTCTGTAACACTGCTGTTTACATTTGCTTTTTGTGTAAACTTAACAGGTACATCTCTTCCGCCTACCCGATACAACTTCGTATATGTGATCGTGTAGTCCGTATCAGCTACGGCTGGGACTGCATATTCACCCTTCTCATTCGTCTCAATCTGAAGCTCTTCACCTGTCTTCAGATCAGTCACCGTGATGGATGCATTCGGAATGACTTCTCCTGTATTGTTGTCACGCAGTACACCTTCCAGATAAGGGCGAGTATTTTTAAATTTAGCTTCAGCCGCTTTTTTCTCCGGAATCACACCCGTGTGAACAAAACGTTCAGGGTCTGTCACATAACCATCTTTCGTATAATCGTCCTGCGTTACCGTATACTCGAGAGATGAAGGGAGTCCTTGCACAATAAGTGTCTGGCCATCGGTAAGCTCGAAGCTATCGCCGTTCTTGATCATGCCCTTGCTGCCATCTGACTTCTCATAGGCGTAGGACTCATCTGATCCCTCACCTGTGAAGGTGATGGTGTACTTAAACAGCTTGCTCTTATCTTCGTCTTTGCCTTTCACTGTGTTGCTGATGAGTAGTCCGCCCTTCAAAACGCGCACGTTCGTGAATGGAGCTTCTTCATCCATGCCTTTCATCACCTCGGAATAATACCGTTCCTCAGGAGTAGTCATGTATTCATCGGTTGTGTAATCTTTTTGGCTAACTGTGTATCTCAGATGTTTAGGCAGGCCTGAAATATCCAGTGTCTCTCCGTCTTTGAGGCGGAAGGTGTCGCCAGACTTGATCGTACCTGTACTATTATCCGACTTCATGTAAGAGTAACTTTCATCTTTGCCTGTTTCTTCAAAGTGAATGGTGTACTCGAACTCCTTCGTCTTATCGCCACCGTTGCCCATGACCGTATTACTAATAGTCAGCTTGTTAACGATTCGTTCGTTGATGAAGTCCGCTTTATGATCACCTTTGTTCACAATGGAGCCGGACAGCTCTCTCGTATCAGGTGTGGTCGTATAGCCATCAACGGTCGTATAATCGTCCTCAGTCACGGTATAGACCAGATTCGCAGGCAAAGCAGGAAGTATTGCAGATTCCCCATGCTTGAGGACGATCTTGTCTCCATTTTTGAGCGTTCCAGACGTATTATCCGATTTCTTATAGACATACTCTTCGTCCTGACCTTCACCAGTGAAGGTCACAGTGTATACAAACCCTTTGTTCGGATCACTGCCGTTGCCTTCTACCTTATTGGTAATGGTCAGCTTGCCTTGGGCAGGTGTTGGCACAATCAGTGGCTGATCCGAGGTTACTTTTACCCCGTCTACCCAGAGAGGTTTTCCCGGTGTATTACCTACATATACTTGATAAATCTTTGTTGTAGGCAACCAAGTATTTGTATCAATGTATGTTTCCTTCAGCTCATAGTAGCCTGGGTCAGGGAATAGAAGATTAAGTTTCCCTAAATTATCGGTTTTTCCTTTGATCACTGTAGTTCCGCTGTCTTTTTTATAGAGTGTAAATTCTACATCTTTCAACGGATTTCCATTCGGATCTACTTTTCTCAGAGGCAACAAGGCATTGGAGCTTGAACTACCTGCTACGTCTGAACTGTCCAGTGTACTTTCACTTCTAGCGCTGACAGCACTCAGACTGTCATCGCCCTTCAGTTTTACCTCGTTGCCCATTTTGTCTCCGGCTTTCGCTTTCGAAGGATCAACTTCAGTTTGGTATACAAACTGGTAAAACTTATTCGGGTTGTTCATTTTGAATTTGAGGACGGTAGTCCCCTCTGCACCTGGTGCAACCTCTACTTGAACTTCGCTATTAGGATCGCTCAGGTCGAGGGCTTCACCTCGTTCCAGAGTACCGCTAGCTGTTAGTTTAGCAGGGTAGACGGCCATACTAGGTGATGTCAGCACAAGCTTTCCGTTAACTTCATAACGTAAGTTCATGCCTGCACCCAGGGTATCCTCCAGATAAACGCCCTGCTTCATGTTAAATGGCGGAGTATAGTTTACTGTCCATTCCAACACACCTGGAACAGGTTTAGTTACCGACTTGCCCAGAGTCTGGATCGGTACGATAATCTTACGCTGTTCAGAGACAATCTTTTCTACTCCACCCCAAGACATATGGAGGTCAGCTTTGTTATATACCACTTGCTTGTCCGTGCCATTCGTCGTGTATTCGTTCAAATATTCCTCTAAAGCTTCGTTAGAAGGTCTTGCCTTCACCAAGATCACATAAGGACTCTCCAATTTAGAGAAAGTGAACGTTCCTACGTTGCCATTATGGGTGAAGGAGCTTACGACATGAGCGTCAGTGCCTGGTTCAATAATGTTCTTGGCATCGTTTCTCGTACCGTAATCTGTACCTGAACCGTTGTCGGAATATCCTTTCCAAAGCTCATAGTCTTTACCTTCGGAAAAGGGAACAAACTCCCAGCCTTCAGGCAATGTGTCCACTAACTTCATATTACTAATGACTCGATTACCGCCATCTTTAGCCATTTCTTCTGTGTTATATCCGGGCATGTTTACCCCTAGACGGAAGGTGACTGTCTTGGTTGTCCGGTCATAAGCAGAAATCGTCCATGCATCATTACTATCGTTTCTAATGTAACTGTTAACGTTATTTGGGCTAACATTTTCAAGTGTGCCATCGACTTTCAACGGCCTTGAAGCAAAGAGCATATCCTTGTTCAGCATACGCAGGTGAAGATTGGCATTGTTTTGCGTTTGTCTTACGTTCTCACCATCAATGAGCAAAGCGCGATTAGAACTTGTTTTGCCTACGTTGATGTCCTGTCTGAAAAGGATGTCCGGGTTGGTCTCCAGTGCACGGAAGCTGAAGGATGCGGAACTATCCGTATATCCAGTCACCTTGATTAAATCCGCCACCACTTTACCATCCACCGTTAAAGGGATTGCCTTCATCGTCAGATTGGCTTCACTCGTTTTCAGCGTTCCTGCCTTATACTGCTTCCAAAGCTGTGCGGAAGTTACATTCGCCTTGATTTTCGCAATGGTTTCTGCACTCACTTCACCACTTACATCTACGGCATTGTCCAAGACGTCCAAACTACCGCCATGTACAAGGACATCATATACCGCTGCATTCGGCAGAGCATATTGTGGGGCAAGGTTAACCGTCCACGTGATGCTACCTTGGTTATAATCCTCTGTAGAAACAGCACCTGATTTGGTGAAATTATGCGCGCCGATGTTAACGATGGCCTCGTCCGTTACTGCTACAGGCCATTTACCCGTCGTTACATCGTTGTTCTGTATACCAGCCGGTGTATCCAAATTCCAGTTGGCGCGAGGATCGATTCTGAAGCTGGAACCACTTATTACTTTGCTTTTAATAATTAAATCCACTTTACCGTTAATATTTCCAAAAGAATACACACCGTTTGCATCTGGTGTAATGGGTGTTAATCCAGATTCGGTACCATCCTCTTGCCATTCAGCCGATACAAAATTCAGCCCGGCAGGTAAACCATTGGTAATCGTAAAGTCTTTCAACCCATTTTTGTTATATCGGTTAACTGTGACTTTCCAGGTAATGGTCTCACTCGCATGATCGTATGAAGCACTGGATTGAATCCAGTCGGGAGCAAAGGCCATCTCCAGCCCAGCCTGCACCAGCATGCTATCGTCTTGTCTCAGTTCCACTTTACCATTCATATCCCGGTGGTTACGTCCCAGATTGGTTGGTGGATTCCGATACTCGTAATAATACGATTCCTTAGGAATCCAGGTTTTATATTCTACTTTTGGTTCCAAACCTGTTCCCTGTGGAAAAATGTAAGTCAGCGATCCGTCTGCTCCAACAACTGGTGCTACGTTCTGATCGTTAACTTTGAAGGAGCCCTCCATATAAATACCGCGTGAATTTCCAGGGTTTGTATTATATGCTGAGGGATTCGTATAAAATGTCTTCCCGTCTAATGGCAATTTGATCGTTTTATCAAACTGATCGGATGCGGATACGGTTGACTGCCAAGTAATCGCGCCTTCTACGAATTGGGCCGGTTGAATTCCGCGATAACTATATTGATCCCACCTGATCATTCCAGGCGAGGTTAACGTGATACCGTACTCTGCTGTAACATTTGGATTCTCTAGCTGATATGTACTACCAAAGATGTTGACAGGCTTTTTATCTCCATAATTCAATCCCGTTACATCTGCATCAGCTGTCGTTTCGAAACTGAAAGTAACACCTCGTCCAACACCATTGAAAAAGTTATCATCACCATCAAAGACAACTCGAATGCTATTTGGAGTAAAATAGGTAGTACCCAGTTGTTTAGTGCCTGAGTCAGTCTGTGCATACAAGGTTCTGGTCGCTGTTGGAAGCACGACTTCCTTGAAGTGATCTTCTCTTTTCAGCTCAATCCAGTCACCCTTTTGAATGTATTTCTCAGGATCTGCATTCGTTGGATTGGCATCATCTCCATTGACAGGTATCTTGAGCCCTTCCGATTTGAGCGTAAATGGTTGTCGTCCCTTAATAATACCGTTCAGATCAATGACCACATTCCCTTGCTTCAACTCCAGCGGAAAGGATACATTAGATTCCATAAAAACTGCTGTTTTATCCATTGGGACAGCTGCCAGCATTATGGAATTGTTGGGTACATCATATACTGCCTCGGATACTGAAGTTGGTTCTTCCATACTCATCGAGTCAGATTCGCTAACTGCGCCCATTCCATTATCGTTAGGTACACTCTCTGCATATGCGGCAGTGGAGAACATCACTGTCTGCATAACAAGCATAATTGCCAGAAATAAGGACAATAGCGGTTTACCTACATTGCGTCTTTGCTTCAATACGAGAATCTCCTCCATTTCTAAAATTTATGGCGAAACTGGCATACCTGACCATTATAAATTAGAGGTCTAACCAAATTCTGACCACCCGTATATTTGCCCTTTAGAGATGATATGTACTGAGTTGCCTCCATTAAATAAGTACTACATTTATAGCGTTATAATATTGGTTAAGAATCTTATATGTAAGCAAAAAAGCGCCCTGTCTACTGATTAACAATCAGTAAACAAAGCGCAAATGAAGAGCCTACATTCAATGTTTAATTCTAATTTCACATCATATTTATTCCCTGCACACTGTCGATGTGGTGTGTTATTCGATTAAATCTATTCAGGTATATATGGAAGATCCAGCATCTTCGGAACGTTGATCACATGTTTTTCCGTATACGTAAGAATACCCTCTGCGCCGTATTCACGGCCAATACCTGATTGCTTGAAGCCACCAAAAGGGAACCGAACATCAAGCCCCTGCACAGCAGCTGTATTGATCATGGTTGTTCCAGCTTCGAGTTGACGTGCCAAAGAGATGGCATCCTCTTCTTTTCCCCACACAGAACTCGTAAGTCCATATATGCTCTCATTGTGCAGTTTAATAACCTGCTCTTCATCGTCAAATGGCAGAACCGGAACCGTCGGACCAAACTGTTCCTCCACAACAATCGGATCATGAGCATCGCAATCCAAAACAAGTGTAGGTTGCAGGTAGTAACCTTGTTCAAACTGCTTTTGATCCAGGATTTGGCCGAGAGGGATGACCTTGGCTCCGCGCTTCTGCGCATCTTCAACCAGACCATTCACGTACTCTCTCTGCTTCAGGTTATTAACGGGCCCCACCGTCGTGTTTGGATCAAAAGGATCACCAATTCGAATCCAGCGATTAGCTGCCTCTATATATTTTTCCACAAATTCATTATAAATCGAACGGTGTACATATACGCGTTTGGCAATCATACAGATTTGGCCTGTTGTCAAGAAATTAGAGATGACAATTCGGCGCATCGCTCGCTCATCCTGAACATCAAAGCTTTCCAAAAAGATTGCCGCATCATTCCCACCAAGCTCCAGCGTCATATCTTTAATCGTTTCGGAAGCGGCTTTGATAATATGCTTCGCTGTTGCAGTTCCACCTGTAAAGGCGATTTTCGTCACAAGAGGATGACTCGTCAGTTCAACGCCCACATCCGCATCACCGTATACAACATTGATTACGCCAGCCGGGAACTCACTCGCGATAATCTCTGCCACCTTCGCCGCCGCCAGTGGTGCATATGGACTCGGTTTAAGCACAATCGTGTTGCCCGCAAGTAAGGCAGGAGCGATCTTGATTGTAGATAAAGCAATAGGATAGTTCCATGGACTAATCGCTGCCACCACACCGATTGGATCATAGGATACAATCGTTTTACCATGGTCATGCTCCTGAACCTCGTCCGCCAGAACGGATGCAGCTTCATTACAAGCAAACTCCATCCACATCAGCGAAACAAAAATTTCACCGTGTGCATCATACAGAGGCTTACCATGCTCTCTGGACAGCAAATGCACAATATCATTCTCCGCTGCTCTAATTTTCTCTATCGCCTTGCGCATCCGAGTAATGCGTTCACCAATGGAGGTCTGTTTCCACGTTTTAAAAGCCCCTGCCGCCGCTTCAATGGCGGTGACCGCTTGTTCTTTGGTCGTGACAGGGAAATAACCTACGATCTCAGTTGGATTGGCCGGATTCTCTTTTGCTAACTGCGAAAGGGATTTTACATGTTGACCGTTAATGAAGGCTTCAACTGTAACTGTCTCTTGATCTGCTTGAATTGTCATATGAAATCCCCTCCCTTAACTCCATACTTCCTCTGCAATTTCCTTAACGTAACGAAGTTTACGCCATTGTTGTTCTTCAGTTAGAATGTTGCCTTCCTCGGTGGAAGAAAAGCCACATTGTGGGCTCAAACAAAGTTGATCAAGGGGAACGTAAGTTGCTGCTTCTGCAATCCGGGCTTTAATCTGCTCTTTATTTTCTAACTCGCCGGTTTTCGATGTGATTAAACCAAGCACGATTTTCAAATCTGTTCGATTCACATATTTTAATGGCTCGAAACTACCTGAGCGCTCATCGTCAAATTCTAAAAATAACCCATCTACATTTAAGCCTCCAAAAATAACTTCAGAAGCATAATCGTAACCACCTGTTGAGAAAAAGTTGGATTTATAGTTTCCCCGACAAATATGCATCGTCACAACTAAATCCGCCGGTTTATAAGCCAAAGTTTCATTAATCATGCGTTGCATCGTTTTCAACTCTACTGCCGGTTCCAACCCTTTAGCGCGCAGTTTATCATGACCAGCCTCTGAGAATAGGTCTGCCCAAGCTGTATCATCTAATTGCAGATAACGACATCCTGCGTCATAAAAGGATTGAATGACCTTTTGATATGCTGCAATCGTATCCTGAAGGAATTGCTCCCGATCCGTATAGCTGTTGGCGCCGTTTTCCAATCGATAGAGAAGCATATTCGGACTTGGAATAGTTTGTTTTGCCACGGCGTCCCCTGCATGTTTTTTCAAAAACTTAAAATGATCCACAAAGGGATGCGTAGAGAAATCGACCTTACCCACAACTCGAATTCCGCCCTTGCGAGTCTGCATGTTATGGAATTTAGGTCCATCAATTTCCTCATACAGCTCTACACCGTCTAAACCACCCAGGAAATCAAAGTGCCACCAGCTTCTGCGAAACTCACCATCCGTAATCGCGAGTACGCCATTTTCTTTTTGTTTTTCAATCAATCGGATAATCTCTTGATCTTCGACATCTCTTAGTTCTTCATATGTAATAGTGCCTGTTTTATATTGTTCACGTGCCTGACTTAAGTTCGCAGGACGTAGGAAGCTTCCAACATGATCGTTACGAAATGGTATCATAGAAAAATCTCCTTCTAACTTTTAGTTTCCTGAGTATAGCATGATCAAAATGATTACCTGTAATATGAAAAAAGCATGACTGGTCATAGCTTTTAGCAATAGCCAGAAGACCTTAGAAAGCAAAAAATCCACAACCGCATAGGGTCATGGATTTACAGGGTGTAGCCCTATTTTTAAATCATCGTTCATTAATAAAATTGTACCCGTCCTCAACTACTATGATTATAGTTGCTTGATAATGCCTTCCAGCTCATCGACCAAGCCTTTTGCCCGTTCAAAATCGGTATTTTTCAAAGCCAATTCAATCTGCATTTCAACAGCCTTTTTATTTTGTTCATTTTGCAAATAGTCTTTATCGAAATGACTGGCGTATATCATCTGTCTGAATTTGCGCATGCTCATTTTTCTGATCGTCTTATTCTCAATAATGAGTACATAATCCATACCGTTGACGACCGAATAGAAATCATGCGAAACCATGAGGATCGCGCCTTGATATTCTTCGATGGCTCTCTCCAGTGCAATCTGCGAATAGATATCCAGATGGCTTGTCGGTTCGTCAAGAAGCAACAGGTCAGCTTGCACCCCGGCAGCTTTAGCCAGTTGAAGCATGTTTTTTTCGCCGCCGGACAGTGATTCGATCTTTTGATCCAGGATTTCGCCTTCAAAGCCGTAGTTCACAAGATAGGCTCTGATCTCATCATACGTTTCAAACCCGGCATCAATGAATTCATGTAGGATTGTATTTGAATCTTTGAGCGTTTCGCCTTGAAGCTGTGATAAATAAGCCAATTTGAGATCCTCATTGATTTCGATGGATGGCTGATTGTTTTTAAAAATATCCCGAAGCAACGTTGTTTTTCCGGTACCATTGGGGCCGATGATGGCCACTTTATCTGTCGATTTGATCTCGAAGTTCACATCTTGCAGAACCAGTTCATCAAAGGAAACACTATAGTTATTGACCTTGATCGCGATGCTGTCTTCCACTTGATGATCCAGGCCAAACCGAATATTCGGCTGCTTGATGTCGACAAACGGTGCTTTGATTCTGCGCGCTTCCAAACGTTCTTGAAATTTCACTCTCGCTTTTAACGCTCTTCCTCTGGAAGCTTCCGAATTAATCGTTGCGATTGCTCTGAGATTTTCGATGACACCATCGTATCTTTCGATCTCTTCCGCTTCAGCAACTGCGATTTCCTGCAGTTCAATCTTCGTCTGAAGCAAGGAGAAATTATACTCGATATATCGTCCGTCAAACTCCTGAAGCTCCATGTTCTCAAGGTGAATGATTTTGTTGAAGCAATGATTCAACAGATAGCGGTTATGCGTAACGACGAGTAACATGCCTTTATGGGAATTAATCAATTTTTTTAACGCATTGAGATTTTCAAAGTCTAGAAATACATCCGGCTCATCCATGATCATCAGATCCGGACTGTGGAGCATTTCCTTCATGACTTGAATAAGCTTGAATTCCCCGCCGCTTAAGGACGATATGCTTGCATCCTTCAGCTTCATGAGGTTGGCCAGGTTTAGCTGTTTATGAATGGTGTTTTCATAATCATCTCCGCCCATGGCCTCCAGTGCGTCCAAAGCCAATTGCACTTTTTCCATCAGTGAATCCATATCCGATGTGTTGGCCATTTCCGCATAAATCGCTGTGATCTCATCCTGAAGCTTGATAAATTCTTCTGCGATATATTCAAAAACCGTCATTTCTGTCGTTGGGTCTACCTGTGAGAACTGACTCATATACCCGATTGTGCAATCCGGATCGATCTCCAGCTTCCCCTCGAACAAATGTCTTTCCGGGTCCATCAAGATTTCAATCAACGTACTCTTGCCACTACCGCTTGTGCCAATAAAAGCGCAGTGTTGGCCCTCTTCGAGTGTAAATGAAATGTCTTTATAAAGTTCCTTCTGCGGAAAAGAAAAAGATAAGTTTTGGGCTTTGATCATGGTGTTACCTTTCTTGGTATCTAGAATAGTAATTTATTGTTTGGGGTTGTTACAGAACGTAAGTTTGAATAAACCTGAGGTTGTCGATTCTCAGCGTAACACCGATTGAGGTCAAGTACAATTGATTTGTATTTCTAGGCCGAAACCAAAGTTTGGCTGTGTCGTATCTTGTGATACGATTCTAAGTGCTATTATGAAGAAACAAGTTTAGGACAGTCATTTTTTATCTTAACTTACTCCGTCTAGTAGCCATTAATAATGTAATTCTACTATATGAATTATCTGAAAGAAGTCACGTTAACTACGATCCGAAATGAATCTATCTCTAATTCTCAACACAGTTAAGTTACACCCTTAAACGCCAATATTTTACTTTATTATTCCCATTATTTCAAATTTAAACAAAATTAAGTTGATAAGCAAAGAAATGAAGTGTATTATATTGTAAAAAAAGGAGGTATTTTATGTTTAAGAGAAAAGGATTTCTATATTTGTTTTCTTTGGTACTATCACTATTTATACTCACCTCGGAGGTTAATGCAGAAAGGCTTAATGAACTAGAGATAGAATCAATCGTACCCTACAGTAATGAGATACATCTTGATTGGAATGATATTGGTAATACATATAATGTGTATCAAGATAAGAAATTGATATATTCAGGTTCAGATAGTAACTTCATAGTAGATTCATTAGACTCAGGTTCCCTCTATTCCTATAAAATTGAGGCAATTGATGAACAAGGAACTGTTATTGATAATTTAAGATTGCAAACATCTACAGATAAAGTAGATAAAAATATCAATGAGAATTTGAATGATCTCATCATTACAACTGTATTAAATGACAATAAGGTTAAAATTATTTGGGAAGATATTGATGGGATTAATACATTTCAAGTTTTCAAGAATGGTCAACTTATCAATACAGTAAAGGATAATGTTATAGAAGATGAGATAGAATCGAATTCTTTGACGTCTTATAACATAGTAGGAAAGAAACTTATTGATGAAGAAAGAATGACTGCTGTTAAAAAGTATATTGAAGAGAATTCTCTTAAGTTAACTCCTATTGAAGAAGATATGTTATTCTATGATGAAATCAGTCTAATAAAAGAGATTGATTCAACAGATATTAATCTGGCTACGAATAAAATTGATTTTTCCACACTTCAAAGCTCAACTTCAACGAAATCTTGGAGTATGAGATATACAACTTTTTTAGCAGATCCGTGGGTAAGCAATCCTAATATATTATCTAAATATGCTTGGTTTACAGGAGACAATAGAGGATTTACCGCCACAGGAAGTAGCTTTAGAACAAGAGCGGACATAAGCATTTGTTTTTGTTCTGCAGGTCGTTCCGTATCTTTGTCTAAGGCTGTAGGAACAACACATGGTTACGATTCAAACAAAAAATTCTTAGAGAGCGGTACTGCATCTTCTTCTGGAATAGAATTAAGTAATGTTGATACGAGCAATAGCTCTAAAATAACTTTCAAATTAAATCATGCAGTAGGTAATCCCTTAGTCACGGCTCTAGATATCGATTATGTTGTAAATGGGGAGTTCTACAGTAATGGAAATTATAAGCTTGCCGGAGAACATGATCAGGCACCCCATCATGAGGTTTATTTAATAGGAAATAATAGTGTGAGTTATCAAACAATGCACCAAGCTGAAAGCAAGGGTCTTTCTTACCTCGCTCCGCCTATGCCAAACAAGAAATGGTCTAAATCGAATTTCTAAAAACTGTTTAACAAACTCTTCTGGAATTAGAATGTCGAGAAGAGTTTGTTTTGTTATCAGGAGGTATATACAAATGAAAAGAGCACTTATTAATCTAATTTCAGCTCTATTATTTAATTTACTGTTGGCCTTTTGCTCTTATGTACCGCTAGATAAAAGACTTCCCAATTCGTCCTATTCATCATTTAGTGACACTTACTTATTGTTTTTCTTATACAGCTTTCCTTTATATTTTGTATTAGGATACATTTGTTCTGTTGTATTTGATAAATTAAAGATACAAACAAGAGGAGTACAATTCTACTTAGGCTTAGCTATTACTTATGCCTTGGCGATATGTATTTCATTTGCTTTTATTATTATTTTTTTCACCAATGAGATGGACAACAAGCTAGTTGTATTATTGTTTTGTTTCTTAGGTGCAGTTTTACATGGATTTGTCTCCGCACTTTTTAGATTCAGAATTCGTTAAGAGTACATTACATTAGAAATCATTGTCCCTAAACGTAAGATATTTTTCTTTTAGGAGCTTACGGCTCCAATATTATTAGTGTTTGTGGTACATTTCTCTGCGTTGTTTGTAACAGTACGATTAGAGCCATCCTTTGTCGGATGGCTCTTTCGTTATAAGTGATTACGGTCTACTGAATAGCTTCATTAATTTGATGTAAATCGGATGGACCATAAGACCTGTCGGGCTTACGGAGTATCTTTTTCCCGTATCCAAGCAGCGAATGTGTTCCATCTCCTCAGCATTCAACTCAAAATCAAATAATTCACTGTTCTCTTTTATCCGCTCAGGATTTGATGATTTCGGGATTGCAATAATTCCCCGCTCCAGATGCCAGCGCAAAATGACTTGTGCCACCGATTTTCGGTGTTTATTAGCGATTGTAAGCAGTTCGGGGTGCTCCAGCAGTTCTTTGCTCCCCTGACCTAACGGGCCCCAGGCCTCGTGCAGAATCTGATTTTTCACCATATACTCATGCAACTCTCGTTGTTGGAATTCCGGGTGTGTCTCGATCTGATTCACCATGGGCAAAATCCGGGCATGTTTCTTAAGATGCTCCAAATGCTTGATCTCAAAATTAGCTACGCCTATGACTTTGATCCGGCCTTCGTCGTATAACTCTTCCATCGCTCTCCAGGCATCCACATAATGGGCACCGGCAAAATGAATTAAATACATATCGAGATACGTTACGTTTAGTCTTTGGCAAGTTCGCTCAAATGTCTTTTTCGTCGCATGATATCCGAGATCCGTTGTCCAAGCTTTCGAGGTAATAAAGAAATCTTCCCGAGGAATGTCACTTTTTTGAATGACTCGGCCTAGCGCTACTTCATTCCCGTAAATTTTCGCTGTATCAAAATGGCGGTATCCGATTCGAATCGCCTCTTCAACCGTTTTTTCGAAAGATTCCCCCTGCTTGATCTTATATAGGCCGAATCCGAGTTGCGGAATATCGACTCCGTTTGCTGCTTGCATTGTACGTTTCATCGAAGATCGTCCCTTTCACTGGTTCGGGATCGTGATTCTGTGGCTGGCTCCTCACATTGTTCAAATAGCTTATCAATCTCGCTCGCCAAGTTTTTCAACGACTTCAGCTTGCTTCCGGCGTCCAGCCGATAAAAGTTACGAGTTCCTTCTTTGTGAACGCTAATAATCTGCGCTTCTTTCAATATTTTCAGATGATGCGATACAGCAGGACGGGAGAGGTGTGTTTGCACTCTAATCTCACCCACACGCATGCCAGGTTTCTGCGGTCCTTGAATCAAAGCCATCAATATCGCCTGCCGAGTCTCGTCTCCGATGGCATTCAGTACCTTCTGGTTTTTCTTAAATTCGGTCGCGATTGTATTCAAAAATTGCTGTTCGACGGGAATCTCCCCTTTTCGTTGAACCGTTTAATTCTTTTGACGAATATAAGATACCATGATCTCAGACACAGCAGCACATCGGGAAAGAAATCCAAGAACAACATTTTTCCAATTGCACGGGATTGCTCGAATACTTGCTGTGACTTGTGGTGGTAAGGTTGACCATGTTGTCTAGAGGGTCTCGTTTTATATGCTAGACAATATTTTGAAAATCAAATGTGTTAAACTTAAACGAGCATTGCCTGTCTATTCTAATGAATGCTACATAACTGAATATAGGCCGTTTATACAACAAATATAGTTAGAAAGGAGCTGCCATGAAGCGTTCTCCGAAGCAACCAATGAAGTCATTGTTAATGCCTGTAATTCCCGGTGGAATCATGACAATTCTTATATTTTATTTGGATTACTTCCAATTCCAGCTTGTTGAGAAGTTCATACTGTTTGCGGCATTTGTCATTGTCCCTCTTGTCATTTTACTTTTGAGATATGATGCACAGAATAAACAGCAACGAATAATGTTTGTTCTTATGAAGTGGCTTCAATATCCTGCCGCGCTTCTTACCCTATTTTCCGTCATGAGCAATAAGATGTGGGGTTTCGAAGGCACGGCAATACCAGGCATGCTCTCCCTGGGTTGGCTACTGTTCACACTACTGCTGGGCATCTATGGCTTGACCACGATTGTGATGGCTAAAGGAAAAGCAGCGGAAATCGCCATTGGTGCGGGACTCGTTTACTTTTTTATCGGGGGAATATGGTTTACGTTATATCAATATCAAGTGGAGCTTTTCAATGCCAATGTTACTACGCATGCCTTGAGCTCGGTTCACTTTCATTTCTCATCTGCGATCGTTCCGATTTTCATTGGTGCACTGGGACGGATTATGGCGAAAAAAAACTGGTATCCCTGGGTCGTTGCCATCGATATTATCGGACCGCTATTGATTGCTTTTGGTATGATTTTCTCCAAACCGATCGAGTACGTTGGTGTCGCTTTGTTCGCTTGTAATATTGTGGTTTATACGGCTTATCTCCTGGCTTACTTAAGGAAAAACGCTTTGAATATGAAGGCATCCTTCTTCCTAGGCCTTTCTTGTCTAGCCTTTTACACGGTTGTTGTCATCTCCATCTTCTATCCGTTACTGAAAAATATGTACTCCTTAACCATACTCGACTTTATTCCTATTTACGGAGCTCTACACGCGTTTGGTTTTGTCTTATGCGGATTGATTGGTTGGGTGTACATGGTAAACTCTATTCAGGAGAAAAAGATGGCCAAGGAGAATAGATGGGTTGGTACATCTTTATGAGTTGGGTGAACATGGTTTTAGGCTAACCCATCGGCTTCGTATGAGTAGTTTAGTCAGGTTCGTGCTATAATAGGGATCACATAAATAACATTCATCATTTGCCAGATGGCGATGATTAAGGAGATTGAATCTTGACGAACAACCATGATAGTGGAGCAGTTAACGGACTACCAGAGAACTTTGAAGAGCTCAAACGAGCGGCTAATCGGTCTTCAAGCTGGAGAGACAGACTGAACGCGGTGAACGAATTGGGGAACTGGGACACAGAACCTACCATTAAGTTACTGCAGAATGTTTTGAAAAATGATCAAGTGTTCCAAGTGCGCGAAGCCGCATATCTCAAGCTCAAACAGTTGGGTGAAGAAGTACAAATGCCTGCCAAAAACAAAGGCGAGCTGTTTAAAGGTACGAACAAAATTTTGCTACGGATCAAAAAAAGCCTTCCCGAAGGTCACACATTTGAGGAATTCAAGGAAAAACTGCAAAAAACACGTCTGGATCTCTATGATACTTACGAGGGCGACAAAGATGCTGAGTTCGACTCCTGGCTCCATGGTATTTGGGAGACACTAGGTAGAAGATAAGATGGCTGCCGTTCACCGTATGAATAGCAGATTTCAAAATAATAGCCAAGTAAAAAGCCACTTCAAAAATGGAGTGGCTTCTTTATCTCTTCAGGGTCATCCCCACGAGATCAATGTCACCTGAACACCTGTTCATAAAACATCCATCTTCCTGTATATCCCAATACATTTATTTACTAGTATAATAGTGGAAACCAACAAACATTTTGAAATAGAAGGAGAGCTGTTATGGAATATCATGTATCCATACATGGGAATGATCAGGGAAAAGGAACAGCAGATCAACCCCTTCGTACCATATCACGCGCTGCGGCTCATGCCATGGCTGGTGATACAGTTATTGTTCATGCGGGAGTATACAGGGAATGGGTTAACCCAGCGAATGGAGGAACAGCCGAGCATCGAATCGTGTATCGATCCGCAGGAGACGGGGAAGTCGTCATTACAGGAGCTGAGCGGATTACCGACTGGAAGTCCGAAGGAAATGACGTTTGGAGCACAGAAGTGCTGAATTCCATCTTTTCCGTTCGTAATCCCTTTGAAGTGGAGCTTAGTGGAGACTGGTTGTTCGACGGGCCCTTCCCAGTTCATCTCGGCGATGTATATTTGGATGGCAAATCATTGTATGAATGTGCTAATGTTGAAAGCGTTCACAATCCGGAGGTTTGGCCCGAAGCCAGGTATTCCGAGGATTCACTGTTGAAATGGTATGCCGAGGTCGATTCTACGACGACGAAGATTTGGGCTAATTTTGGCGGAAAAGATCCTAGAAAAGAAAATGTAGAAATTAATGTACGTCCTTATTGCTTCTGGCCTGAGAAGCCAGGATTGAACTATATCACCGTGAGTGGCTTCATATTGCGTCAAGCTTCGCCTCAATGGGCGCCACCTACAGACTACCAGGAAGGTCTGGTTGGACCACACTGGAGCAAGGGCTGGGTTATTGAAAATAATATAATCAGTGAATCCAAATGCGTTGGTATTAGCCTGGGTACCGAAATGGGTACAGGTCACACCGACTCTTTGGAAAAGCGTAGTAAAGGCGGGACACAACGGGAGCAGGAGGTTATTTTACGCGCATTACGCTCCGGCTGGCATAAAGATCACGTCGGCAGTCACATCGTTCGAGGTAATGTAGTTCATGATTGTGAACAGGCCGGTATTGTGGGCCATATGGGAGCAGCCTTCAGCCACATTTACCAGAATCGGATTTATAATATTCATCATAAACGGCTCAGACACGGTGCTGAAGTTGCGGGAATTAAACTGCATGCTGCACTGGATACTCAAATTAGCGAAAATATAATGTACAGTTGTTACCGAGCGCTTTGGCTTGACTGGCAGGCACAGGGCACTCGGATCAGCCGCAATGTATTTTTTGACAACATTTCAGAAGACCTCTTCGTTGAGGTGTGCCATGGTCCATATATGGTGGATCACAATCTATTCCTCTCACCTATGAATTTCAGAAATATGGCTCAGGGCGGGGCATTTGCCCATAATTTATTTGCAGGCCGATTTGTCGTTCGTTCCGAAATCACACGGATTACGCCATATCACTTCCCTCATGAGACAGCCATGGCGGGATACTCCAATATCACGGGGGGCGATGACAGGTATTACAACAATATCTTCTTGGGTGATAATGACGCCGACGCCAATAAGGAACCTGTTCCAATCACCTTTTTTGAACATCTTCCCCTCAAACCAAGGGATGCCGTTGGAGAGAACGGGAAGACGGTTATGGATGGTGTGCCGGACGATTCCATTTGTTATCTGCATGCTGTGGGACTTGGTGGCTACGATCAACATCCGAATGTGAAAGATAAGAAGTGGTGGGAATACACCAAAGAAGAGCTTATGGAGCTTGGCGATGCCGCGAAGGATTTCTTTATAGGCAATGCCGTTCTCCCGGTAGCTATGGGTGGCAATGTATATCTCAATCATGCGGTTCCAAGTACTCACGAATCCGATGGGAAGGTCTCTAAACAGAAGGGCATAAACGTTGAGATTGATCCTGCTCTAGGTAAGGTGCAGATTCAGATCAATGAGGCCGAATTGCTTCGAGGTACCTCTGCCATGGTGATTACTACCGACCTGCTCGGAAAAACGTATCACGCCGATATGAAGTACGAGGAACCCGACAGCACTCCCTATCGCTTAGATTCTGACTTTATCGGCACAAAAAGACCGGATGCAGATGTTACACCAGGTCCGTTTGAGTTAAGGGAGAAGGGTATTGTTGAGTTTGGGATTTAGTTTGTTATTGAGGGTCCAGTCACTTTGGGTGACTGGATCTTTTTTGTGTGAAGCCTATATTCCGATAATCAGGAAATAAGGCTCTAATTGAAACGAGGCTCTGATTTTATTTGGGATAGCCTCTTACTTCAAAACATAAGAAAATAAGTGTGAAGATCACTTTTGACTTGCAACTGCTCAACGGAACTTTTTTTCTCTAAATACTATATTGTAACTTTACATGGAAATTAAAAATACATATATATTAATATATATGTATTTTATTGTATATTTACAATTTAAATAATAATGGTAATATATCCAAAGGGAATAACAGTAAGTATTTCATAAAATTATATTTAGGAGGAGAATAACTTGATCAAAAATAAAATTTTATCACTGTTGCTTTGTGTTTCTTTGTTCGCAGTATCCACTCCACAAACATTTGCTAACGGTGCAGTTGATCCAAATCCCAACACTGAAAGAGTGCTCACTGAAAAAATAAAGAGTGATACTTTAGAGATAATAGAAAACTCTAGAGGTTCAAATAGTGTCCAACCTCAGAGTGAAGTTCGTCCAGCTAATATCTTTAGGATTGTTATGGAGGCAGCTAAATTGCTCTTTGGAGCAACTAAAACATATAATAAAGTTACAGAGGCCTATGTTGAGAATGCTATCGAAAATGAGTTTAAAGATGAACTTCCTTTCTTAGTCACTCGGAATTCTTTAATTGAGGAATTTTGGCTTATTGGCACGAATGAATATGTGGAACTTAAATTCGGTACTAGTGACCGAGGATTAGAACATATCTTAAGCAAACATCATCCAAAATATTGGACTGGTCTAGGATACAGAGAATATAATTCATTTTTCAACGACACCACCAGCATGAGAGATATTATAAGTATTATTGCAGTAGTAGCAAATCAAACCCAAAACAATAAAAATAAAATAATCGCAAACAACAGTGGTAACGTTTCAGTAGATGGTACTTATGACGGTAAAAAGTATAGACTTGTTGTTAGTAGCGACTATGAAGTAGTAACTTTATATCCTTTGGGCTGGAACGTAGCTGAATCTAAATAATTTTTAATAAATATATTTCGTTAAGAGGATCGATATTTGGAGGGCTTATGGTTTCCATTCAAACGTTTCTTATTCCACCGCAACAATCACTTCCAGAAGTATATTCTTGTATGGGGACTGAAGAGTTGCGAGAGCTTTTTGTCGCAGTTGAACATTTTGAAAGTTTATATGTTGGCCAGAGTGATGAAATTCCTATGAAGAGTAATGAGCTTAATATTGCCGTTATTGTTCAAGATACTCACCAACTACTGATTGGATTTGAACAGTGGGGATTAGATTTGTGGGGATGCTATTTGTCAGTCTTAAAAATTTATATTGAAAGTGGATTTGAATATGGTGAAGGAATATACGGTATCGATCCAAAGTTGATATGCTTTAAAAAGATTGATAATAGGTTGATAGAAGTAACTCTAAAATATGATCCATTGCACGTAGAAAAGACTATATCTCAATTTATTTTAGAAGAACGTGATTTTCTTCAACAACTCATTACTGGAGCATCCAATTTTTATGCTTATATGAATAGCTACAATATCCATACAAGTAAAAAAACACTGAACTTCCTCTCTCAAACAATAGAGTTGTTAAAACAAACATATTCGAAAGAATTGTGAGGCGATTTTTTGCATGCGAAGATTAAAAGTATTTAGTATTGTTTGTGTTCTTTTCTTTGGAATTTCTACCACTATCTTTGCTAATGAGTCTACTTCAAATAGTGAAGCTTCGGAATTTATATTGAGAGAGTATCTTGAGGCCTCGGTTAATCAAGACTATGAGAGACTTAGTAGATTGACTGAAGACCATCGTTATAACAGTTTAGAAGAGAAGCAACAAGAGTATAAATCTTCTCTGGAGAATCCTTCAGAAGTACCTCTTTCATTTACAATCATTGATCAACAAAGAGTTAGTGATAAGGAATATAATTATAGTGTGAAGCTAGAATTTCCAGACAATGAAATAATAAACCTACCAATAAACATGAAAAATATCAATGAAAACTGGAAAGTAATTATAAGTACACAGCCAGTCAACGAGCAAAAGGGTTACGAAATAATAGAGCACGCTGATGACAATCTGATGATCCAAAAGAATCAAGCCCTAGCTGAACCTCAGCCTAGCACAAAATGCACTTGGAGCTTTTCAGAGAGAGTAGATGGACGCACATTCACCTCTTTGTGCAAAAAATTCGACTTATCTACCAAAGACTATAGAACAACTCTAAATCTTCAACAGTATAACGATCATAAAGATAAAATTATTCCTCTTATTAAATATGAAATATTTGAAACTAAGTTCTTTGGAGATAATCTTTGGGGATACACTGATGTATACGGAGAAAAAAAAGGAGTTGGCTTCAAAGCTGAAATTTTTGGAGATACTTTAAAAGCAACTAACTGTTATATCAAATTTTCAATTGAAAATAGCAAGAATACAGTTACTACCTTTAAAGGATTTGGGGAATTATATAGTTTCTGACCAAATGGGGCTGCCCATTTCATATTAATTAGAATGTCGACACCCCAAATCATTACAATTATTTATCATCCTTTATGTACATTAGATTAGACGTAAAGGCTCGTAATTACGTAGGGAGAGTAAATTATCCTACTTATACGAGCCTTTTGTTTGTTTCAGAACGATTCAACACATTGCTTTTGGAGAAGTTTGGTGATTTCATTCCTTTTTTCTTGGCTTCCCTCTCAAGGACATATATGTCCCAATCCTTAGGACATATTCCACTGGTCCGCTACTAAATTTTTTGAGATATAGATGACTGAACAATAATTGAATACCATATACAGAGAGTGCAATAATCACTCCAGCAAATACTCCAGCACGGCCAAACAGCCCCAATCCATATCCATAATAAATCGTTGTACAGATTACACTCTGCATTAGATAATTGGTCAATGAGAGACGACCAACCGCCTCGAACTTGACGAATATACTAGCTCGACTGTTTACAGAATAAAGTAGAGCAAACAAGTAAATGTAGCCTAGTGCGAGCAGTATCCCTCCCAACATCGATCCAAATTCGATGCACAACCAGTCTTCGGCATTGAATTTGGGTCGTAGCACACTATAAACTTTAAGCAGCAAACCGATTGGTAGCAGAAACAAAGCACGGCGAATATACATAGATCGCATCGCTAGTGGATCATTAAATGTACCAATTCTAGCAGCACGCATGCCAAGCAGAAACATTGGTAGTGTCATAAGAGGAGCTAACACCAAGGCTAACAGGAGTATCCCTTTATCCGACTCCCCACCGAATGGACTAACACTATTACTAAAATCTCTAATCTCTGTGTAGCTACCGTTTCCAAAAACATTCTGACTCTGTATGATATAACTCTCCATATGTGTCGATACATCAGCAATTGGATTCATTGGATTGAACTTCAGAATATCCAGCAATCCAACTCCGGTGAGTAGCATTAACGCCAAGATAAATAACGTTTTTGGATTTCGATTTAGAAACAGAAGCAAGAAGAATCCGAGTACACCGTAGATCGTCAAGATATCCCCTTCCCATAGATAAGTTATGTGAAGTATCCCAGTAACCAACAACAGTAGGAAACGACGAGCCAAATGGTATTTCGGTCGTAAATCTCGTGATTCTAGACTTTCAGCCAGCTTAATCATTCCAAAACCGAACATAAATGCAAAAATCGGCATAAAACTACCCACCACAGTGATAAGAAGTAAGGAGTGAAGAGTGCGGTCTGCACCATCGATTCCTAACAGTTGGGGTTCACTCTGTCCAAACATTCCGTATTGGAAAGCCAGCATATTCGCCAACACAATGCCTATCAGACTGAATCCACGTAGCCCATCAATTAATTGGACGCGATTTTTTGATGAGTTCAAACAATCACCTCTTTTTTTATAATCGGCCTTATATCTATCCTTTTATTTACTGTAGATTTTTCAAATCCTATATAGATTAAAAATAGAGACTTACTTAGGCGACATTTCTTTTTATAAAAAGTGCTTGAGGGCTGAGACCTAGTATTTCTCCTCGCTCTTCATTCAAATTCAGTTTACATGGTATCATATAAAATTAAAAATTTAATTGATTACTTAATGAAAGAACTCTCACTTGCTTGTGTGACAGTCTTTATAACCAATAGGCAGGGCAGTCCCTCCTCACGAAGTGGGTACACTTCCACGCTCGGAAAGTATAAAATGTAGAAATTTCTCCCTTACTTGTGGTATGGTTCACCCCGATTTATCTTCACTGCACGATAAATCTGTTCCACCAGCACCAGCCGCATAAGCTGATGCGGCAGGGTCATGCGCCCGAAGCTTAAGCGCTGCTTCGCGCGGCGCAACACCTCATCGGAGAGCCCATGGCTTCCTCCGATGACAAACACGACATGGCTCGTCCCATATGTGCCGAGCTTGTCGATCTCTACAGCCAGCTCCTCTGAACTCCAGAGCTGGCCATCCAGTGCGAGCGCGACGACATGCGCCTCGCTCTTCAGATGCGCGAGGATGCGTTCGCCCTCGCGCTCTTTTACCGCCCGCACCTCAGCTTCGCTCAGGGTATCGGGCGCTTTCTCGTCTGCGACCTCGATCATCTGAAACTTGATGTACGGGGCGAGCCGCTTGGCATATTCCTGAATGCCCAGCGTTAAATATTTTTCCTTCAATTTGCCTACGCCAATAATTTGAATTAACATCTCATCATTCCTCCTGAATCGTCGTCTTGCCATCCATCTATATGTTAGATGCTTCAATCGCATCGTTCATGCAAACCAAGTTCATTCCAAAACTCTAACGATCACCACAAACCTTATTCAGCTCGAATCGCCCACTTTTAAAATCTCCCATGCCACAGCCGCTCGCTCCCTACAAACGCAAAAAGAGCGCTCAACACGCTCTCTCTGCACCTTGCTGTGATGTTCATACCGGATCGAACCAAGTCTAACGCCAGAAGCACTACCGCTACGCTACTACGCCATGCCAACGATATCCCATAGCAACATCCAATAGCACCCCTGGCGGCCTGCTCTACAGTACGCTAAACGACAAGGAATTCCGCGTGCTGATCGCACTCAGCGCATTTGGCAGGCGGGTCCCAGTCGGCAAATTCCGTCTCCTTCAGATCCACGATATCTGGAGCGTCCTCATATTCATCCACAAACATGTCGATGGCAATGTCCACGTGTTCTTTGCATACAACGTACATCCGTCAAGCATCCTTTCTGTCACCAGCTATGTTCCCGATTCACAACCGCTTATCCCATTACAGGATAGCCACTTCTCAGTTCTATCACACCTGCCGCGGAAAAGAAACCCCCACCTCGCAGATCGGCGCAAAAACTTGCCACTCTTACACCGAAAAGCCTTCCTCTTAGCATTAGCAGATATATCTTGCCCTCTTCTGTCTTACCAAACTCAAAAACCAGAATTATTTCCTATAGCACCTAAGATACCAAGGCACACCACCGCGTATAAAAAAGCACCCCCTCAACAATACCCACCCACAGGTATCCTTGCTGGAATGCTTCAACTTTAATTTAACTCCAAGCGCATTCACGCTCTTACTTTCATCCTTACTCTACCCTTGTCGTTACCTTTGCTCTATCCTTAACCTTACTCCTCAGCTACCAGCCTACTCCAATCCCGACTGAGCTTTCGTAAGCAGTTTCCCGCCTTGAAAAGCAATTACCGCGTTGCCGCCGTTGCCAGCTGTGCCTTTATAGTTGTACACCACCATGTTCTCGGCTTCACTTAGTGCTTCACCTTCACCGCCTAGAATATTGATGACCTCTTCCACGGTCATGCCAACCTCCAGCTTCTCATACTGGGCAAACGTAATCAGTACCCCGTCTCCTTTTCCAGCAGATCCGTTGTTTCCTCCAGCTGTCGGTGTTTTGCCACCCGTCCCTTGTCCAGCAACGCCAGCTGTACCAAATTCATTCAGCTTTTTCTCAAGTGCAGCAATTTTCTGCGCCTGCTCATCGCTTTTAATTCCCTGCTCGGTCAGCTTTTTCTCCAGGCCAGCAATCTTCTCCTGCAACGCGCTCGTATCTACTGATGCAGCTGGTGTGCTCTCCGATCCACAAGCAGATAACAACAGCATCGATAGTGCCAAGCTTGTTCCTCCAAGTACTTTTTTCTTCAACAGATTCATCTCCGAATCCCTCCATTTTCAGATTAGCTAGCCAGATCACACGTTATCCAGCTGTTATTTGCAACAACGATCTATGTAAACACATTAAGAACAGTTTACCATACAGGCGAACAAATGTATCTGCGCCTTTCGCTCCAAGTCTTTCTGTCTATATAAATTGAACTAAAGATTTTACACAGTCCACTCCGATGACAGAATAACCTGGAAAGTAGCGGTTATCCCCAGATTTTTTTTAATTCCCTTTTCCAAAGGGAAAATCCGGTGATAAGCGTATGCTTCCGATGTAGCTTTCTTGCAGAAAGCTTTCAGGCGAGCGCTTCGCTTTTCCAGGTTTTTTCTGTCCTCTTCGTTAACGTGTAAAAGAATAGTTCAACTTATATAGTTGTGTTCTGCCCTACCCTTAGCTTCTACCTCATGCTCCACTAACATAAAAAGAGTGGTCAGATATTCTGATCACTCTCTCCACTCTCATCTTGACTCATGATCACCTTATCAGTATGACCATGTTCCATGACATATGATCATTTCAGTGAAACAACCTGCACCTCATGCTCCACTGTCACAGCCCCACAAACTTCATAAACTCATCAAGCCTTACTCCGGCTTATCCGTCAGCTTCACAGAAACTTTCTCCGCTTTGCCATCCCGATAGAATGAGACCTCTATTGAATCGCCGATCTTTTTCTTATCGTACAGGAATTTCCGCAGGTCCAGCGTGGAGGTGATTTTTTGCCCATCAAATTCCGTAATCACATCGTTCAGCTTCATGCCTGCCTCGGATGCCGGGCCGGAAGCCTCGAGTACGACCACACCGCTATCCACGTGGGATGGCAGTTTGAGGTCCTTGCGCTGATCATCATCCAGTGGAGCATACGGATTGCTCAGATCAACGGTGTACACGCCAAGATAAGGACGGGATACTTTGCCGTTCAGCAAAAGGGAATCCACCGTTTTCATCACTTCGTTCATCGGAATCGCGAAGCCGAGACCCTCAACGCCGGTATCCGAAATTTTCATCGTGTTGATGCCTACAACCTTGCCATTCAGATCAACCAGTGCTCCGCCGCTGTTGCCTTCGTTAATGGCTGCATCCGTCTGAATGACGTTTTGCTCCCAGTCATATACCCCATCCTGATTAATGGATACAGGCAAAATCCGATCTGTGTAACTAACGATTCCCGAGGTCAGCGTACCCCCAAGTCCCAGCGGGTTACCGATCGCCAGCACCGTCTGGCCGCGTTGCAGCTTGCTGGAATCACCGATTTCTGCCGCCGCTCCGAGGCCTTTGTCGTCCGTTGACAGTACCGCGATGTCACTCACCCGGTCTTTACCTACCAGTTTGGCTTTATGTGTTTCCCCGTCCACCGTCACGATCTCCAGATCACTGGCACCTTCCACGACGTGGTGATTGGTCATAATGTAGGCTTTGCCATCTTCTTTTTTGAAAATAACCCCAGACCCCAGCGCGGAATCTTCCATCGACAGGCTACTGCCTGTTTTATGATTCACGATGCTGACAACAGAAGGACGTACTTCTGCCGCCGCGTTGATGATGCGGTCGTAAGGATCAGCGACCTGTGCGGTCTGTGCAGTTCCACTACCTTGACCTGCCGCATTCGCCAGAGGTAATTGCGTTGCAGGCTGGCTGATGAAGCTGAACAGCGTAACCGTCACGATGGAGCTAATCACCGAACTGATCACAGCTACCTTGACGGTAGAACTGAATTCCGAGCGTGATCTACGCGGATTGCTCCAGCGATCACGTGCGCGTTTTCCGCCTCCCGGGCGGATGATCTGAAGTTTGCCTTTCTGTTCAGGTTCGGCGCGTCTTGATACCTTGGTTGAATAAAAATCGTCTCCAAACAATCCCATCGTGATCCTCTCCCCTTCGTTGTCACGCATCAAGACCCTGACTGCCGCCCAAGTTATTGCATGGATGACCAGTGAAACTCCCTGTTTCCCCATGCCTTTTTGCTTTTTAACAAAATGGTCTTGCACATCGCTACATTCCCGAACAAGGCCCGGAACGAACGTATATATACAACAGGATGGCACTGCATCCGTGTGCTCTATCAATCATGCTCTCGCCTATTGCGAGATTCGAGATTCCATTTCATACGCAAAAACAGCCAAAATCATAATACTCCTTATATACTAAACACTTTATATCCCAAAAAGTTGCATAATTACGTAAATAAACGTAAATTTTCGCGATAACTCCCTTAACAATAAAGGTCCATACTATCTATCACCACAAAATGGGATACGCTAAGCGTTATTCTTTCGAATTCATTAAACTTTTTCCATCCCAACTCATTCCAAATTACAAGCGGTACAGCTACAATTTCAGCATACACATCCCGCCCGGAGAATGTTAGCGGCAAAAAGAGGAATGTTTTCCACCCAGCCTGACTACAATAATAGTAAAAGAACAATTCAAAGCTTCATAGAATGAAGGAGGATTCCACAATGGAACGCACGCGAACACTCACAGCTATGGACGAAGTTCATATGGCGGCCAAGCTGGCTGATCTCAAAGAAGAACATTATCGTAACACACTGGCGCTCAGCACCATCATTGAACTGCTTATTGATAAAGGCATCCTCACACGCGAGGAAGTGGAGCGCAAAGCCGCCGAACTGGACAGCTTTATGGCTCACCCACCCTATCCCATGGTGTAGGACGATCATAATACGTATCACAGAGCTTGAACTCATGATCCCGATAAAAACAGCCACGGCTTTCCATCGCATCACGCACCGACATTTTAGCCAAATCCATCATATTATGATCCCGGCTGAGATGTGCCAGATACGTACGTTTGATACGTCCGTTCATCAGTTCACTAAGCGCCGCACCTGCGGCTTCGTTCGACAAATGCCCGATGTCACTCAAAATCCGGCGCTTGGTGTTCCACGGATACCGCCCCATGCGGAGCAATTCGACATCATGATTCGCCTCCAGCACAAGCACATCCGAGTCCGAGATCGCATCGCGAACCTTGTCGCTCATATAACCGAGGTCTGTTGCCACAGACAGCTTCTCGCTACCATCGTCGAATGTATAACCTACCGGTTCAGCCGCATCATGCGAAATACCGAACGACTCTACGCGCAGCGAGCCAAAATCATGCTTTTCACCCGTTTCAAAAATCCGCCGGTTCTCCTCGGGAATTGCTCCGACCGACTTCTCCAAAGCCGCCCACGTATTCGTATTTGCATAGATCGGTAAATTATATTTCCGAGACATCGCGCCTAGTCCTTTAATATGATCCGAATGTTCATGTGTCACCAGAATGCCATCCAGTTCCGTTCCCGAAATCTCCCGTTCCAGAAACAATGCCTCCAGCCGCTTCGCGCTAAGACCCGCATCAATCATGAGTGAAGTGCCCCCATGCTGAATGACTGTGGCATTACCTGTCGAACCACTGGATAACACCGTAAAATATATCCCCATAACGCATTACTCCCCTGGTTTATCTGACTTGGGACTGAATACATCCCCACTGATGCCCTGCACGTACAACACTTCGCCACTTTCCAGCACGAACCGCCATGCCGGCATCGCTACCTGTATATCTGAATTGAACAACTGGCCGTAATAGCCCAGCTGTATGTCTTTCACAATTGCATTGTTTGGCAAAAAGTTTTCGATCAGCGTTCCCAGCGCCTTTGACGCCGGAAGTACCTGCTGATCGCTCTCCTCGGCGGTCGTAATCCGCACGGGAGTCTGATGATAACCCGTGATTTTCTGATCGCTGTAGAACAGCTCCAGACTCACGTTAAAGAGCGGCCATTTGCCGTCCACCAGCGGGTGGAGCACAAAAGCCCCATCTTCCGCCATCAGCTGATCCAGCCGGTACGTGCCGATTTGCGGAATCTCCGCCTGCAGCGCGTCCGCCAGCTCGCTTGGCGAGAAGATCAGCTTGCTGTCCACCGGCTCCTCCAGCTCCACTTCAATCCCCGACTTATCCTCTTCGGTAAACTCATAGGACAACTTCGGCAGCTTCGGCGTCTCATTCGGAATCGGTGCCAGCACCTGGATGCCTTTCTCTTCCATCGCCTGCTGTGTATTATCTGCGAGCGAGGTGAAATCCAGATTGGCTCCGGCCGTCTCGCGTGCATCCATCCAGATCTGATATCCCAGCACCAGATTCAGCAGCAGAAATGCATATATTAATACATTTTTCGCCCGTCCCCAATCCAGACCATTCACCTCCTTATTTACCTGATCGCCTAATATATCCTTGCTTCCACGTTGCCAACGCATCCTCGTATCCTAATAACCAGTAGCCAGTCACACGTTTCGCCTTCTTGTTCAGCTACTTAGAGTTTGTTTGGGCTCATTTTGTCTTATGTGACTTTGGTTTTGCTTGGCTTGGTTTGACTTGTTTTGGCTTGGCTTTGTTTACCTCTATGCCGATGGCCCCTTCAGGCTAACGATCACCAGGAACCTTATTTGCCCCATTTCAGGCTCATTTTAATTCTAACGATCAGGAGAAGCCTTATTTCGCGTAAATTCAGACTTTTCAGCCATAATTAGCTCATTTCCACCGAAATAGCGTCTGTGGTGATCGTTAGGTTTTCAAAACGTCGCAAGTCTAGCATATAACGTCTCTGGTGATCGTTAGAATTCCAGCCGCGCATAAATGCTTTCGATTTAGTCCCAGCTTCTAATTTTCCTGTTTATAGAAGGATAACATCCTTCTTGTGTTCTGCTAAGACACCGTCGTTTCCTCACCGTTGCCAAAGCGGATCACCCAAACCGGGATCAGCCGCAACCCGTCCTCCATCGCAGATGGACGATATGCCGGGTATACATCCACGACTTTGCGGTTTTCACCCGCTACTTTGCGGATCAGATTTTTCAGTTTATCCCCGCCGGGCAACTTGATGGACTTCTTCGTCTCCGCACCTTCGTTCAAATATTCCAAAGATCGTTCATAACTAGATACCGTCTCCTGCTGCATTTCCATGTTGATCGTGCCGAAACGGAATTGCATCGAATCCAAGATTGGGTAACTGCCGTAATACTGCTGGAACTGCAACTTCGTTTTGTTGTCAGCTGATTTGAGCATCATGCGTGAGCGCCCTTTCCAGCCACCATGCTGATTGACAAAGTCAACCGCAAACAGTGCGTCCTTGGACGCATCACTCTGTCCAGCTGGCGGTGCCGCCGGGTCTGTATAGCTGATCCAGCGTTGCTCCTGCTTCACTTGCAGACTACGTTTGCTATCGGTATAAATCTCTGATCCATCTTTTTCCCGAATATTCCGGGTCATGCTTGGATCAGTGAACAGACTGCGCTGCATCTGCTCTACCGTGAACTGCCCTGTCGGCACATCTGCCTCAATCGTATCCAGTGCCTGCGTCGGAATATAATATCCGCCTTCCATTAGCGTGTACGGTGTCCAGCTCGTCCCAAAATCGACATGTTGCTGCACATCCTGCACCGTCAAATCCGCCTGTGTGGCCTCATAGACCACATCTCCCTTGGCACTGAAAAAAAGCGCATGAGCCTTTGTCTCATCTGGAGTTGTATATATAGCGATACGGTTGATTGTCTCTCCTTGAAAAAGAGAATCTGTTCCTAAGCGCATCACTCGCTGTAACAAGGCCACTGGCATGCCTTCCTTAAACGACAACTCAAAGCCGGGACTCTCCTTACGAATCTGATCCCAATTCACCGACTGCACATTGCGACGCTGGAAATCCTCGAACGTCCGGCCTTTCAGCCTGGAATAGATCAATTGATAGAACGTGTTGCCAGGGTAAAACACCGTATGTTTATCCTGACCCAGATGAATAATCATCTGATTCGGGAAAATTAACTCCTCAATATTACGCTCTTGACCCATATTTTCGGTCTTCACGTAGTTTGTCTCCGAGGTCACCACAGAGTCACCGCCCCCAGGAAGACGATAGATCAGGAAATAACTCTGGATCAGACTGGCTGCAACCAGTGAAGCGAGCACCAGAGATTTAATCCGTTCCTTCAAGGTGCTCACCTCCCTTATCACGCATTGGCAATGTGAACGTTACCGTTGTGCCAACGTCTACCTCAGACTCAAGAGAGATGCTTCCATCGTGAGCTTTTACAATTTCCCGGGCAATGGACAATCCAAGCCCTGTGCCCCCCATGCTGCGAGAGCGTGCTTTGTCAACGCGGTAAAAACGCTCAAATATCCGATCCAGATCACGCTGCGGAATACCCATACCTGTGTCAGATACGGAGATAGCTAACGTATGCTCATCGCTGCGCCGGGCAGCGATCGTAATGGTGCCACCCTCCAGCGTATATTTCAATGCGTTGGACACTACATTGTCCAGAACCTGATCAATCTGATCCCGATCGAGTGGAACTGCTGGAATATCATTTTCCACAGACAAGACAGACTGAATGTCCTTCTGGTGCATCTGGAAGGAGAATCGATCCGTGACTTCCTCCAGCATCTCCAAAATATCGATAGGTTGCTTGCGTAGCAACGCTTCCTTGGAATCCAGTCTGGACAGGTGCAATAGGTCCGTCACCAAACGGATCATGCGCTCGGTCTCATTCTGAATTACACCGACAAAACGTCCCGCCAGCTGCGGGTCTTCCAATGCCCCATCATCCAGCGCTTCGGCGTAACTTTTAATCGTGGTGAGCGGTGTACGCAGCTCATGCGATACATTCGCTACAAACTCACGCCGGGAGTTTTCCAGTTCTTCCTGCTCCGTTACATCCTGAAGTACCGCAATTGTGCCGGTGATCCCCAGCTCACGCCGGTGTACAGGAGTGAACGTCATGCGAATCACGACCGGCTCTTCCTGACCTGCCGGAGCAATCTGGAGCAATGTTGAGCCGGTGAAACCACTTGCCAGTGCTTCCGCGTCCTCCGGATCAATACCCAGCAGGACAGCAAAGTGCCTGCCTTCAATTTCCGATGGGCGCATGCCGAGAATGTTGCTGGCACGGCGGTTGACGAGAATGACTTTGCCATGCTCATCCGTCGCAACAACACCATCACTCATATTGGTCAGGATCGAGGTCAGCTTCTCTTTCTCCTCTTCGTTCTGGGAAAGAGCATCTCGCAGCCTGCTGGTCATATAGTTAAATGCCTGGCTAAGCTGACCAATCTCATCTGTGCCAAATACCGGTGTCTGCTGATCAAAGTTCCCTTCTGCAACCGCGGTTGCCCGCCTTGTCACTTCCTTAATCGGCTGGGTGATCGTATGTGACAGAATGACACCGAGCACCGCCGTTAATACCAAGGCAATCAGAATACCGGATATGAAAATCTTGTTAATGCCTTCCATCGTCGCGTACAGCTCGTTCATCGAAGCGGCGATGTAGACTGCACCAATAATTTTGCCGCCGGTTAAAACCGGCTTGGCCACGACTTTTTTGCGGACATTATCCTCGTCTACGATATATTCCTCATTATCCCGAATGCCTTGCAATGCACGGCTGACAACGGTCTGGGTATTTTTTCGCCCAATATAATCGGAATGTGAACTTAGCGAAGTCGTAAGCACCTTGCCGCTGGCATCCAGCACCTGAATCTCGGCACCGTTGATGTTGAACAGATTGTTTACCAGGACACGCAGGTTCTCCGTTTTGTCCTCTCCACCCTCCGCTTCTCCACCAGCCATCGTCTGACCGACTAACACCGACAGCATCTCTGCCCGTGCCTGCAAATCTTCTGTAAAGTTGCTAGTGAGCGAGTTCTTCATCGCACTTACAAAATAAACCCCGATCAATTGCATCGCAATTAGAATCAGCAGCACATATATAATAATTAATTTCGCCTGAATCGTTCGAAAGAACGAAAATTGCGAGAATCGGCCCATTATATCCCCACGCTTTTGGCACTGCGCACGAGATAACCAAGCCCCCGGCGAGTCAGAATCGTTTCCGGCTTGCTCGGATTTTCTTCAATCTTCTCCCGTAGCCTGCGAATCGTCACATCCACTGTACGCACATCTCCAAAATACTCGTATCCCCATACGGCTTGCAACAGATGCTCTCGTGTCATGACTTTGCCCGAATGCTTGGCCATATAATAGAGTAGCTCGTATTCCCGATGCGTCAGATCAAGCGGTTCTCCGCCCTTGTACGCCGTATACATGTCCATATCAAAAGCCAGATCAAACAGCCGCAGGATCTGCTTCCCTTCTTCCTCTGGCGCTTCTACAATCGCTGTAGGTTTCTGTTGTCTGCGCATCTGAGCCTTGACCCGTGCGAGCAACTCCCGTGTGCTAAAAGGTTTGGTTACATAATCATCTGCGCCTAGTTCCAGACCGAGTACTTTATCGATCTCTCCGTCTTTGGCTGTCAGCATAATAATCGGGACCTCCAGATGAGCACGCACCTCGCGGCACACATCCATCCCGTCCTTGCCCGGAAGCATCAGATCCAGAAGCATCAGATCCGGTTTCTCGGATAACGCCAGTTCGACCGCACGAATACCATCAAACGCACAGATGACCTCGTATCCCTCTTTTTCCAAATTAAACTTCAGAATATCTGCGATGGGCTGCTCGTCGTCCACCACCAAAATCTTTCCCTGCATCGGCTGAATTCACCCCTATATCCTGCTTAATCCGCCACTGGCGCTGTCTCTCTAATCTATTGTATTGCTTATAGTCCATATCATGTTGTGTGTTGAATATAGTCAACGACTTATACTCTCTAGTTTAACATACCTGAGGCACCGTCACATCCCGATCCCCCTCTTGGAAGCCGTTTCCTGTAGAAATATTTCACACCAAAAAAACAAGGCCAGCTTTACAGCGGACCTTGTTCTTATCTCAGCATCGTGAAGCGATGCCTTGTGTACTATACTCAATATCGTGATATATCCTTAATTCAGATAAGTCATCGGATTTTCTGCTGTACCATTTTTCAAAATCTCAAAATGCAGATGTGTTCCTGTGGAACGTCCGGTATTGCCCATCACGCCGATACTGTCGCCCTTTTCCACCACTTGGCCAACATCAACACTGATGCTATTCAAGTGACCGTAAAGTGTTTCATATCCGTTGCGATGGTTAATAATGATGACATTCCCATAACCGCTCTTTTGGCCTGCAAAAGTAACTACACCTTCATCTGCAGATTTCACATCGCGATTACCGACCAGATCGACACCTTTGTGCTGACGCCCCCAACGTTGACCGAAGCTGCTGCTCATCGTCGCATTGGATACAGGCCATGCAAACTGTCCTGTGCCTTCGCCAACCACTTTAGTTCCGCTCAGCACTACCTCAGTCACCGCAGTTTTGAGAACTTCCTGACCCAGCCATTCTTCGCGAACGACTTCGCCGTTTTCTTTGGTGATGCGATACTGCATATTTTTTAGCCCGCTTTGGCCTGGACGAACCACTTTCGTCGTACCTGCCTTCAGCTCAGCACTTTTGCGCACCTCAACCTGTGGTTTCACTTCAATCTGTTCTACCACTTGCTCCACCGATTTAACCGTGATTGCCGGCTTTGGTACGGTCAGAGTCAACTCCTGTCCAATCTGGAGGGATGTCTCCTTGATACCCGGGTTATGTTTGCGAATCTCGCTTTGTGTAATCTCATATTTGGCTGCGATCGAAGAGATCGTATCCCCTTCTCGCACTACATAGGTTACAGGCGCGTCTTTACCAACGGTTAAAGCTTTAACCGCCTCGGACTCATCCCATATTTTATTCGGGTCCGCCTTCACCGTATCCGTTGTCACTTCTTCTTTGATGTCTACGGATTTTAACGTTGTACTTGGCCCGTTATCTTTTTTAGAAGAATTCGCCGATACCGACTTGGTTTTCAGTGAGCTTCGCACAGCCGATGCCGGTATGTATTTGCTCTGTACTTGTTGCAGGATCTTGTCTGCCGTTTCCTGATCCTTCACAATGCCGACGACTTCACCGTTCACTTTAAGCTCCACGCCTTTGGCATAAGCCGTTAACATGTTGCCCAGTTTGTCCAGCGTTTGCTCGCTGTTCACTTCGGGTTTATATGCCCTTACCGTTTCCGTTGTAATTCCGTCTGTGTTCAGCACCATCTCTGCATCCGGATACTTCTCCCGGTATTCTTCGGTTTTTTTCGCAAACAACTGCTGCAGTTGTGCCTCGTTGGCAATGGTTCCAACTTCAGTGCCTTTGACTATAACCTTATAATAAGGAACCGTATTGGAAGCCACATATTGCTTAACTCCGAATCCAACCGATGCTGCAATCAGAATGCCACAAGTTGCGGTAATGATCCATTTGCGCGATGACAAAATTCTTTTCTTATTTGAACTGAAGTTGGACATGCTCATGCTGTTTTTGTCTTCGGCCGTCCGGTGTTCTCCGGATTGTTCGTGTACCCGGTGTTGATCCGGTTGGCGTTTGCCTCTGAAACCTTTCATGATTCTCTCCTTTTCAGCACTTCTTAATCCGCATTTGAATCGGACTTCACTCATGGTGAGTCTTATGCAAGTAAGTTCATTGTTATGATTATTTAAAAAAGCAGGACTTTAGCTGTGCTCTTAAAAGTGTCAAAATTTTAACCTTTTATTACACCCGTATACTTTAACACAGGTTTTACAGTCATTTCAACTCTTATCCTCACAAGAAAAATCCGCGTCCTATCTGGTTTCCCTGATATATCCATTGGTTAGAGCGTTTGTTCCATCACCCATTATGCCTCAACTCCAGTTATACTATGTACTTTTTATCTCAATCTAAGACTAGGTTCTAAGACCTACTGAATTGCATTCAATTTTTCATGTAAATACAAAAGAATCCCCCATCAGAATACCTCTGATGAAGGATTAAAATCGACTTGTCCTATTCTTAGTCTGGCAGGCTCATCACGCTTAAAGCAAGATTCATTTTCACTTATTCTTGGCTGCACCTATAATAAACCGCTTTTGTTGCACTTCCCAGAATCCATGCCGCTCCATTTCCAGATGGATCTCCCATAATGGTTCACGGAATCGTTCTACTGTAAAATCTGGTACTTGCCACGGGATGGTGTTTAGATAATAAACCAGAGCCCCGATATCATAGAAACGCTGTACAGGCGCAGCTTCACGCTGATTCCAGATGTGAAAACCGTTTCTCACCATCTGATCTACGGCGAAATCGAGCTCCCATCCAGCATAATCAGATGGCATTGGGATGCCTAATCGATCATTGATCTCACGGCAATCCGACCAACCTACCTGCTGAGTCAGAAACACTCCACCTTCTGAAAGCAAGCGCCAGACTTCCCGTGGATTATACGATTCATGCCGATTGAGAATTAGATCAAATTCCCCATCTGCAAAAGGAAGCTGAGAATCATCCGTTACAGGATACACATTTACGCCTAACGGGCTAAGACGATCCTTCGCAATCGCTATATTTGGGGCGTATCCTTCCGTTGCACAAGTGTATGGCGGTAACGGATGCAGACTCGACAGCAGCTCACCACCGCCTGTGCCCATATCCAGCATTCGCTTCGCATCCTTCATACAACTCCGTGCCATCTCGTCGTAAGACCAGCACAACACACCACTCTGCATCCGCCCACTATCCGTAATATATCCAAAATCCCAACCATGGAAGGGCTGTTCTGCTTCCTTTAATCCTTGCTCAAATCGTTCCTTCATTGCAGCAAGTTGTTCAGCCGGCATCATTGATGATGTATTTATCGTATTTTTAGAACCTGCATTATTCGATGTCTTCATAGTTATTAGGCCTCCAATAGTCCATTTCATGCTTTTCTCCGGTATCGGTACAACGTACCTTTGGTACAAAGGCATGAACGGAGGGCCACGACTCCTTGGCCTGAGAGCCGGTGTTAAGGAGAGGTTCTGTTGTTATATATCGTGTTCTTTACGGTTCATTCTCATATACTCTTCCTCCTGGGTACGTTCTCTACTATTTCATGCAATTATATGGGGAAAGAATCATGGATTTCAACATGAATGTAACATTTCCCCAGTTTAACTGGTTATTAGTTGGAGGATACGGGGCTAAGAAGGTACCGCGACCCTTTTTATTCCGCTTGCAGTACTTGCATCAAATCATCGTATTCTTCACTCGTAAGATACTTCGATATCACCTGTTCAATCTCTCGCAGTTCCTGCTCGGTCAGTCCACCCTCCATCGCTCCTGAGATCTGTTGCATTTCCTTTTGGGGTAACTTGTTCATCAGCAGAGTGAAAATACGTTCTTTTTCCTCCGCCGGCAGTTTGTTTTTGGCGCCTGTAATATCATCCGGTGTAACAACGATTGCATCATTGCCCTTTGCATGGTTACTGTTCGCTTCTTGACCACTCGACGTGTCACGTCCAGCCGCTGTTCCGTTGCCATCTACTGTTCCATTTCCAGAATCCCCGCTTGCTCCTGCTCCACCCGTTTCATCGTTGCTGGAGGTTCCGGAGTTCGTCGTTCCGTTGCCCATCACCGAAATTGAATTCTCCGGAGCCTTTTCCTCTTTCGTTCCCGCTCGCTGATCCGTAGACGGATCCTCTGACTTTTCTCCCTCACTAGACTGCTTGTCTCCCAAGGCCCCTTGGAACATGCCCATCAGACCCATGGGCTGACCTTCCCACTGTATATTAAAACTGGCTAGCAATGACTTGGCATACGATTGCACGATTAAACCTGTCGTAAGCAACGTCAGTGAACTGACCAGCAACACGATAAGCACCATTTTGACAAACCACATCAGCAACTTCATCTCTGTTTCTCTCCCTCCATATACATTTCATTCGTTCAACGTATATCCTGTTAGCCAGTATTGACGGAAATCTCGGGATTATATCCGAAACAGACACAAAAAACCTCCAGTCGCCGCTGAGTAGCAACAACTGGAGGTAGATCTATCATTCATATATCATGTTATACGTAGATTGGCAGAACCTGATTTGTCTGCTCACGGTTACGACCTACAGAGAAGATCGCGATCGGAATACCTGTTAGTTCAGATACACGCTTCACGTAGTTCTGTGTGTTCACCGGCAGATCTTCCAGCTTCTTCGCTCCTGTAATGTCCTCACTCCAACCTGGCATTTCTTCGTATACGGCTTCACATTCAGCCAGCATTTTGAGGCTCGCCGGGTAGTGAGTGATTACTTCACCACGGAATTTGTAACCTGTGCAGATTTTTACGGTATCCAGACCTGTCATAACGTCCAATGAGTTCAAGGACAGCCCTGTAATGCCGCTTACACGACGAGCGTGACGAACAACCACACTGTCAAACCAGCCCACACGGCGCGGACGCCCGGTTACGGTTCCGTACTCATGACCTGTCTCACGGATCTGGTCGCCAATCTCATCATGCAATTCGGTAGGGAATGGGCCGTCACCTACACGAGTTGTGTATGCTTTCGCTACGCCAATAACTTGCTGAATGCGTGCTGGACCAACACCCGAACCGATACATACGCCGCCTGCAGACGGATTGGAAGAAGTCACATATGGATACGTACCTTGGTCAAGGTCCAGCATCACGCCTTGTGCGCCTTCAAACAGTACTTTTTTATTCTCATCAATGGAATCATTCAGCACAACCGATGTATCCTTCACATAAGGACGAAGAATTTCTGCATAGCCGAGGTAATCCTTCAGAATCTCTTCTACATCAACCGGAGTACCGTTGTATACTTGCTCGATAACACGATTTTTTTCTTTTACCAAATGACGCAGCTTCAATTCAAAATCTTCTGCATCCAGCAGATCCACCATGCGGATACCGATCCGGGCAGATTTGTCCATGTAACAAGGGCCGATGCCTTTGCCGGTTGTACCGATTTTGTTCGGTCCTTTGCTCTCTTCCTCCAGTGCATCCAGAACCATATGATAAGGCAGGATGATATGCGCACGCTCACTGATGGACAGGTTTTTCGTTGTAAATCCGTTGTCATGAATATAATTAATTTCTTCGATAAGTGCCTTCGGGTTGATAACCATACCGTTACCAATCACACAAGCTTTGTCTGTGTAAAAGATACCCGATGGAATCATCGTCAATTTATATTTTTTGTTGTCGATCAGGATCGTATGGCCAGCATTGTTACCTCCTTGGTAACGAGCCACCACATCAGCGCTCTCCGCCAAATAATCCGTAATTTTACCTTTTCCTTCGTCTCCCCATTGCGTTCCCACTACAACTACCGTTGACATAGTTAACATACCTCCGTGGGTGCCTTGCGCACCTTTGTATTGGTCTGTCCGTCCTCTATCCCGGCAGGCATGTTACGCAATAAACCGACTGAGAAGCGTGCTAACGGACAGTAAAAATGTCCTTCCGTTACATTCAAGGGAAGGTTTGCGCTGCTTTAACGCAGCAATATTAGTGTACCAGTCCCCTTTTTCAAAGTCAAATGAAATGGCGAACAATTATATATGCCACTTGCTTAATGTTCGGAATTATGACCGAATTTCACAGTAAAAAACCGGTGATTCCAGTCTTGTTGCCTTGACTGCATTCTCACCGGTACTTTTACATTTGCAATGGATTGACGCTATATATGGTATACATCCTGATATACAACCGAGCTATTCACCTATTACAGGTTGTACCGGATAGCCTGTGCACCCCTGCTTAGAGTAATCGCAGTCTATCCGCTACATCGCGAAGGCATCATTATGTGCCCTCTCGTAATTGACGAATTTATTAAAGTTTTTCAAGAAGACTAATTCTACGGTTCCTACCGGACCATTACGCTGTTTAGCAATAATGATCTCGATAATATTTTTCTTCTCGGTTTCCTGGTTGTAGTAGTCATCCCGGTACAGGAAGGCTACGATATCAGCATCTTGCTCGATCGAACCGGATTCCCGCAAGTCACTCATCATCGGACGTTTATCCTGCCGTTGCTCTACACCCCGGCTAAGCTGAGACAAGGCGATAACCGGAACTTCCAGTTCCCGGCCAATCTGTTTCAGCGTACGTGAAATCTCGGATACCTCTTGTTGACGGTTCTCCCCGGCTTTACCACGTCCACTAATCAATTGAAGGTAGTCGATCAGAATCATACCGAGACCCTTCTCTTTTTTCAGACGACGGCATTTCGCACGAATATCAGCTACCGTAATCCCTGGCGTATCGTCGATGTAGATGTTGGCTTCGTTGAGAGCAGCAATCCCCATGGTCAGCTTCTGCCAGTCTTCATCGCCTTTGAATTCCCCTGTACGAAGAACTCCCGCATCCAGATTGGCCTCGGCGCAGATCATCCGTTGTACGAGCTGTGCCGCGGACATCTCCAGACTGAAGATGGCTACCGTTTCTTGTGCCCTGATGCCTACGTTCTGAGCGATATTCAAAGCAAAGGCGGTCTTACCTACAGATGGACGCGCCGCTACAATAATCAAGTCACTACGCTGGAATCCAGCGGTCATCTTGTCCAAATCGATGAAGCCGGAAGGAATGCCGGTTGTCGTTCCCCGGTTCTGATGCAAGGTTTCGACCTTGTCGAACACTTCCATGAGAACATCCTGGATGGCGATAAAACCACTACTGGAGCGTCTGTTGGAAATCTCCAAGATGCGGCGCTCCGCTTCCCCGAGCATACCTGCAACATCTTCTCCACCTGTGTAGCCTTCACTTACAATCTGCGTAGCTGTGCGAATCAGACGACGAAGCATCGATTTCTCTTCGATAATCTGCGCATAATAATCCACGTTGGCCGCTGTTGGCACACCGTGAGCAAGCTTGGCAAGGTAGCTAACGCCACCGATGTCCTCCAGCTCACCTTTATCCTTCAGACGCGAAGTCAGCGTAACAAGGTCAATCGGTTGATTTTCCTCACCTAGCTGGATCATCGCTTCATATATCAATTGATGGGGCTTATCGTAGAAATCCTCGGTTTGCACCCGTTCCATCGCTGTAATCAGAGCTTCGCCCTGCAACAGAATTGCACCCAGCACAGCCTGTTCGGCCTCTAGGTTCTGCGGGGGGACCCGGTCGAATAACATTTCGCCGCCCATCTTACTCCTCCGTTACCTGTACCTTCAAGGTTGCCTTCACTTCAGGGTGAACCTTGACGATCACTTGCGTTACACCGAGCGTACGGATCGGATCATCCAGCTCAATTTTGCGCTTATCTATTTTCAGGCCCTTTTTGGACAAAGCTTCCGCGATCTGTTTGCTCGTAATGGCACCGAACAGACGGCCGCCCTCACCCGCTTTTGCCTTGAGTTCCGTTACTTCTGCCTCCAGCTTTTTCGCAAGTGCTTCAGCTTCCGCTTTCTCTTCCTGCTTAAGTCTTTCTTCCGCTGCCTTCTGATTGTCCAGAGTCTTCATGTTACCCTCCGTTGCTGGACGAACAATTCCCCGTGGCAACAGGAAATTCTGTGCATAACCCTCAGATACTTCCTTCACTTGCCCCTTCTTGCCTTGACCCTTCATATCTTTTATAAAAATGACTTTCATTCGAATAACCCCTCTTCCTTTTCGATTTCAGCCAGGACGTTCATTAGCCGTTTCTCCGCTTCTCCCAGCGTTCCTTCAAGCTGCACCGCAGCGTTGGTTAAGTGACCGCCGCCACCTAATCGTTCCATAACGACCTGAACATTCATGCGACCCAGTGATCTTGCACTGATGCCAATTAATCCATCTGTTCGCTCACTGATGACAAATGAAGCGACCACGTCGGTCATGTTCAGCAATGTGTCCGCCACCTGGGCGATCATCATCTGTGAGATCTTGTTGCCAGGGCCAGTGACCGCCAGCGCGATGTTCCCATATACCATTTTAGCATGCTTTATGATTTCTGCCTTAGCAATATATTCTGACAGATCCTCTTTCATCAGCTTCTGGACCATAATGGTATCTGCGCCACTGCGACGAAGGAAGCCCGCTGCTTCAAACGTTCTAGAGCCGGTATGCAGTGCAAAATGCTTCGTATCCAGCGTGATGCCGGCAAGTAGGGCCGTTGCTTCAAGTGGAGTAAACTGTACCTTTTCGTGAATATATTGCAGAAGCTCCGTAACAAGCTCAGCGGCAGACGAAGCGTACGGTTCCAGATAGATCAGTACTGCATCATTAATAAATTCCTCACCCCGGCGATGATGATCCACTACCACCACACGCGTTGCAGATTGCACCAGTTTAGGTTCCATCGTCATTGAAGCCTTGTGGGTATCCACAACAACCAGCAGTGTGTGCTCTGTCATCAGCTGCGTCGCTTGCTCCGGTGATATCAAAGCTTTGGACAACTTCTCGTCCTTGTTGACCTGTTCCATCAGCCGTTCAATAGAAGGATTCATACCGTCAAGCACAATACGAGCCTCAACGTTGTACAGACTCGCTGCCTTCCATACTCCAATGGATGCACCGATGGCATCCATATCCGGCATTTTATGACCCATAACGATTACACGGTCACTTTCCTGCATCAAGTCCCGCAAGGCGTGAGCAATAACCCGCGCTCTGACGCGTGTGCGCTTCTCCACTGCATTGGACTTACCACCGTAAAACGATAAACGCTGACCCGACTTCACAGCCGCTTGATCCCCGCCTCGTCCAAGTGCCATATCCAGACTGGATTGTGCCAGTTCTCCCATCTCGCTGATGCTGTCTGAACCCGATGCAAGGCCAACGCTTAGCGTCATCGGTACTTTCAGATCGGCTGTCATCTCCCTAACTTCATCCAGAATAACAAACCGGCTCTGTTCAAGCTCCTGCAGAGACTTATGATTCAGCATCATCAAGTAACGATCCGACGAAAGACGACGGAGATACACGCCATATTGCTTTGCCCAGGCTGTAATCTCACTGGCAACTCGTGCGATCAGCGCTGTACGTTGTTGGTCATCCATGCCTTGAGCAGCCTCATCCAGATTGTCCAGAACAAGAATGCCCAGCGCAATACGTTCGTTCTCATATTTATCCCGCAATATAGCTAACTCGGTGATCTCGTACACATATACGTACCGCTCCTGCGGGTTGTGAATTACACCGTAATAGCGATCATCCAGTTGGAATTCATCATGGAATTCCTTGGGGGAAGGTTCTTTCGATCCATCCTTATCCTTCTTCTCCTTCGGCTGGGGAAGATGTGGGAACAAGTTAAGCAGTGAGCTGCCGACAACCGTCTTCTCATGGAACATATCTGCAACGAAGCGGTTGTGCCACTCTATCGTACGATCCTCGCTATACAGCACAATTCCGAAGGGAAGCATGCTAACCGCCTCACCCTCCATACGTTTAATACGAATGGTAAGGCCATTAATATAGTCATTAAGCTCGCGGCGGAATGCGAGTTCCGCCTTGATCATGACGATTCCCAGCGCCGAAGCCAGTATCAGACTAATCAAACCAAGCGTCCAGTTATAGATAGTAACTAACATCACTAGTAGCAACAGCAGTATGAACGCCCATACGGTATAATAGCCGTGCCAGCGTTTCTTTAGAAATTTAGGCATGACTCATCACCCTATCGTTTTGATTTCGATATTGCCTCACGGATCGGGAACGCCAGATCAATAATTCCGACAATGCGAAGTGGACCAATGAAAAACACTGCCGCTCCCAATAAAAATGGGATAATCGGATTCCATTTTCTTGTATATGAGAGGAAAAAGAAGAAACCGATGGCTTGAATCATGAAACCAAGATTAATTAATGGTGACAAGTTCATCGCAATCATCTTCCAATATGATCCGTCGTTTTGTCTGGATACTACCTCAATAATCAACGCGAGGAAGTAATACCAGATCAATGCACGTGGCATACGCCATTCTCTTGCAGGTGGAAGTTTGGATACGTTCAAGCCCATAACACTCAGAATCGGACGAGCAATGATATGTGTAATGAATGCCATGACCATCGACGTAACGACCAGGGCAAAAGGAATCATTAACTGTGTTTGTTTCGCGATATCTTCAGTCATTTCAGGTGTCCAAACGAAACCATTGATCATCTGATTCGAAGAATTCGTGAGTGGCTCAATCGTTAATTGCACCACATCTCTGATATAACTGGACAGATCAAATTGGAAAATGAGACTGCCCACCAACAGTAACAACAAATATTCCGCCAGCATCGTTCCGGCACCTGTCATTAGAGCAAACAAGGCCGATTTTTGTTTCTTATACGCGTGACCCATAGCGATGGCTGGCAAAATCAAGATCACCATGAACAACAGATAAATCGGATGGACCATCACCAAAATAATAGCAACCGGCACTAGATGCAAAATAAAGGATTTTACAGATAGTGAGGCATACAAAATAACTCCCGGAATCATCATAAAAAATATAGAGAGCACCGATAAAGGAGTTAGTAGCGAAAGCAGCAAAAGTAAAAGCACTGCACTCCAGACAGCTGATTTAAAGCTAAATTTCAACAAATTCACCTCTTACGCATATGATCTTCTAGCGCGGAAATATCCTGGTACCAGTCTTCCAGCTGGTGACCTTCCTGTTTATGCTTTTTTAATTTCTCTACAAGCAGAGCATCGAGATCCTTAAATGGAATACCGAGCCGACGGCCCAATATGTAACTGCTCATCATTAAACTGGCAAGACTATCTCCGATTCGAATCGTGCTGCCTTCCCACAATGCTTTGAATAATCGGGATACTTGATCAAGTACTTCGGTTTTCAGCCATTCAATCACTTTAGCACGCTTGGCTACATCCAGTTCTTTAGGCATTTGGCGAAAGTCACTCTCCCCCGAAAAAGCTTTATTCTCGATTATAGCATAAAAAAGGGGCCTGCAAAATTACCCCCAAAAGCGGAGAAATTCTCCGAAACTCCATGACAGGTGCGATGCCGAGCCCCGTTTGTCTTATCATATATATTCGTAATAATCGCTTTGATTATCCCTGCAAGCCCGCCATTTCTGAAAAGTAATCAACTATTTAGCTTTCATGGACTCCTTGGCCACAATTCCTTCACAGTATTCAATGATCTGACTGCGTCTCACAATGCCGATAAAACGTTCCATATCATCCACGACCGGGACAAAGTTCTGCACCTTGGCTAGATTAATTAAATCCTCCATATTGGCATCAATGGATACCGGCTTGATATCAAGTCTCAACGGAACGTCCTTGAGAAGAAATTTTGAAGCGTTTTCAAATGATATCTTCCCCTCGGCATTTTTCATATACCACAACAGATCGCCTTCCGTAACCGTACCAATATATTTGCCTTCCTTATTCAAAATAGGCACTGCTGTAAACCGATGATATTCCATCCGTTCCAGCGTTTGCCGCAGTGTAGAGTCTGACGTGACACATGTAACCTCTTGTTTGGGTAGCAAAAAAAACGCGATGTTCATACCCTCATATATCCTCCTTGTCTATTTCTCGTTCAACTAGATCGCTCAACTTATATTATACGTTATAGAACGAAGGATGTTCCAAAAGGATGAAGTTCTTACACGATGAAAAGCCTCACACAAAGAAAAAAACAGCAGCCCGCTTAAACGTACTGCTGATTGTTGTGTAAGACAAACCATCTGTATGGAGTTAACTATTCAATCTTCTGCCGGTCAGGAATCATGACTTCACCGGCTGGGGTCGATTGATCCATCCAGTTTTTAATCAGCTCTTTAGCATATTGAACATCTTTCTCATCGGCACGCCCATAATAAATGCCGTTTTTACGCATACCTTCGCTCAAAATCGTAAAGCTGGAAACCTGTGGTTTTTCCTGTGTCAGAACTTGTTTCGCCAGATCAATGATAAAGTTCGGCTGCATGTCGGTCTGAAAATTATCCCCCATGATCTGGAATAACTCAGGGATCTTCGCGATCTGATTCAGATTTAACATTTTGTCTGCAAAAGCATTCAGGAAAATTTGCTGCCGATTCGTACGGTTAAAGTCACTGTCTTCCCGATATCTCACGTAATAGAGTGCTTCCTGTCCGTCATAGATCGGTTTGCCGCCTTTTACCGTGAACTTTTCATGGTTTGGATCTTTGTTCACGATATCCTTATCAATTGGCAGTGATATGCCTCCGAGGGCGTCAACCACCTTTTTGATCCCCTGAAAGTTAATCGTTGCGTAATAACCTACGTCTGCATCAAGAAACTTTTCCACCGTATTGATGGACATATTCTCCCCGCCGAAGGCGTAAGCATGCGCGATTTTGTCATAATCATCCGTCCCGTCCTTGTCCGCATCTCTTCCTACGATCTGCACATACGTGTCACGCGGAATAGATACCAGAAGCACCCGAGATTCCTTCGGACGTACCACAGCATAGATGACTGCATCCGAACGTCCGCGTGACTTCTCGTAGTCTCGTTTATCGGAGCCCAGGAGCAACACAGAAAATGGTTCTTTACGATATACCGTTGGATCAGGCGTTTTATTACCTTCCTGCGGCACGTAAGATTGCGTTAGCTGCGCTTCTACTGTATCCGCCAGAAACAGGTCAAAAGCGGCCACAGCGAGCTGCTGACGGAAAACATAACCGCCAATGATCAGAACGACTAGGGAGATAAGTGTTATATAGAGGCCTTTGCGACTTTTTTTCTTCTTTTCTTTAGTTCTGCTTTTCATCCGTCGATTCCTTCTTCACTCTCGAAATTGAAATTCATTACTACCCATTAAACGTGAGCAACGTCTGATGACACGCCGTTCTCCAAACTTTTATTTCTCTTTGGGCCGGAGTACCGCTTATGCTCGTTCTATTGTAATCATTCCTGCATCATGAAAAGTTACAATCGGGTTAAATTGAAAAGAACAGCGCCCCCTTTTTCGGTTACAAAAGGTTCACTGTTCCTCCGTATCTTTTCATTTTACTCTCTACATATTATGTGGATCCCAACGATCCCTCCGGTTGCTGCTTCTGTTTCTCTTTTTGACGAAGACGTCCCGTTACTAGAGCCACGATCAAGGTTAACACGCTAAAAATAACTGCTGACCAGAAAAGTCCATTGTACCCCTGACCTGTCGTTTGATGTACAGCCTGAAGCAACGTCTCCCGTATATTGGCATCTGGAATCTTGGACAACCCCGCCATGAGACTGGAGACATCATTTCCTGATGTTCCACCAGAAGCATATTGCTCCAGCGCGGCTGGTGGTACTTCAATTCCTCGATCCGCCAGACCTGACTGGATGTTCGAGCCCAGGTTAGAAAAAGAACGTGCCAGGAATCCGGCGAAGATCGTCGGTGCAATCGCCATCGCCATTTGACGGAACAAAGAGCTGGTTGCTACTGCAATACCTCTATTGTTCTCACCTGCCTGTTCGGTTACAAGAACGTTGACTGGCGCACCCAGCATCATGCCAAAACCAATACCGACAAGGGTACTCGCAATAACAAACTGCCAGATATGCTCTACCCACAACGGGAATAATAGGAAGCCAATCGCAGAGAGCAAGCCAGCTACCGACAATGTCCAGATTGGTCCTTTCCGGTCAACGAGGTATCCTCCTCCTCCTGCTCCAATCCCTGAAGCCAGTGCGAGCGGTGTAAACCAGTAGCCTGAAGCTGTGCTGGATACGCCTAGATATTGCTCTACAAAACCCGGAATAAAGATAACAGAGGCCAAAATGGCTCCTGAGAAAAAGGCAATGAGCAACGTCCAGCGGAAGGACGCTATGCCAAGCAGTTTTGTGGAAACGACCGGTTCACGGTCGGACCCCTCCAACCTTTTTTCCATAAAATAAAAGATCACCAGCACAGCTACACCCACTAGAAAGAAGCTATAAAACATTGGCGAAGCCAAGCTTTGAAGCATGTTCACACCGTCGAGATTACTGAAGCTGTACATCAGACTCAGTACGCCTATTGTTAAGACCGCTATGCCGCTCCAATCGACAGCTGCCCGGCTGAGCTCCTGTTCTTCCTGGATATAACGGATTCCGGCAATGAACAGCAGGATTGCAATCGGTACGTTGATGAGAAACAACCAGTGCCAGTTGCCTGTAATATCAAGGATCAATGCTCCGATGTTAGGGCCAAGAATAGCTGCAATGCCGTTCATGCCTCCCAGTAGCCCCAGAGCTGTACCCTGCCGCTGAGCAGGAAACTTGCTAAGCACATAAGAACTTGCGATGATAAATATCCCGCCTCCACCAAGCGCCTGAATGACCCGGGCGATCAAGAAAAAGGTAAACGAAGTGCTTAACGCAACAAGGAGCGATCCGATTCCGAATAAAGCAACCTCAATGAGAAACAGTTTTTTACGTCCAAATCGATCTGACAGCTTACCCGCAATGGGTACACTGATTGCAAGCCCAAGCGTGTATAGCGTAATCGTCCAAGCACCCCATGTTGGCGAAACACCAAACGAGGCATTTAATGTGGTCAGCGACGATGTAATTATTCCGTTATCCAGCGCGGCCATAAATACACCCACGGCAAAGAGAATCAATGGCCATTTCATTTCTTTTTGCATCCCGGATTCCTCCTTCATCTGATTCTGTACACTCTCGTACAACTCTTAATACCATCTATATAAACCTGAATGAATAAGAATGACTCACTGGTCATTTTAAAATAAAGCGAGTCTATATGTCAATTGATGAATATCGATTAGACCCAATTTATGTAACACTTGCATTCCATTTCAATGATGTATTCTTCAGTCTCACGATTTTAAAAAAAGAGGTTGTTCTCTGATCCTTATCGGAATGAGAGAACAACCTTAGCTCTTATTTTTTTACTGCATCAGATGACGGTTTAGGAATTTCTCTATCGCACGATAGAGATCCAGTTGATTCTCTACATTGGCGAAGCCGTGCCCTTCATTCATTTTCAACATATATGGCACGTCTACTCCACGTTTACGCAGTGCTTCGACAATCTGATCGGACTCAGCCTGTTTGACACGCGGATCATTGGCACCCTGAACAACAAATAGTGGTGCTTTCATCTGATCAACATGGAAGAGCGGTGAGATTGCGGTAAGCAACTCTTTATCCTTCACAGGATCACCTACACGTTCATAAAATAGATTGCGCCCTGATTCCCAATATGGCGGTAGCGAGTTAAGCAGTGTAAAGATGTTGGATGGGCCTACATAGCTAACACCAGCAGCGTATACGTCCGGGGTGAAGGCCAGGCCAGCGAGAGCCGCATAACCCCCATATGATCCACCATAAATTGCGACTCGCTTCGGATCAACTGTACCTTCTTTTACCAGCCAGTTCACACCGTCGGTGAGATCATCCTGCATGGCTTTACCCCACTGCTTATTGCCTGCCTCTAGAAACTTCTTACCATAACCTGTTGATCCACGGAAGTTCACTTGCAGGACTGCATATCCGCGGCTTGCCAAGAACTGGACATCCGGAATATATCCCCATGAATCCCGGGCCCAAGGTCCACCATGCGGAAGAACAACCAAAGGAAGATTCGATGCCGTCGCACCTTGTGGCAGTGTCAGATATCCATGAAGGTCCAGGCCATCCCGAGACTTGAACGTAATTGGTTTCATATCTGCCATTTTGGTCTCATCAATCCATGGAGCCGTATCCGCCAGCTTATCGAGCTTGCCTGTTTTGGAATTATAGAAATAATATGTGCCCATCGATTTGTCACTGTATGATATAAAGAGTGCCTGCCCATCATCACTTGTGCTTATAATACCAACCTCTTTGCCAGGCACCTTGGCTTTGATATCCTGCATGAGTGTCTTGAACTCGTTGTCAAAATACTCATAATTGACCTTGTCTGTCTCATAGACTGCTGCAAGGATCTTGCCTTTTTCTTTGGAAGGAATAACATTGCTGACATCCACATCTTTGTTTTCAAAAAGAGTTCTGGTTACCTTCTTTGTTGACAGGCTATATTCCACGACAGCCATCTTGTCTTGCTCCAGATTGGATACTGCGTACAGGTTTTTGTTGTCGCTTGTGAACATGACAGGAACAAACGTATCTCCCAGATCTGTTGTGAGCAGTGGCTGGAACGGCTGATTCTCCGCATCACGATACAATAAGGAAGATACATTGCCATCACTGGATATGGCTACACGAATTTTTCCTTCATGGTCTGTCATCCAGCCTGTAATGTTACCCGGATTCTCGGCAGCAATAACTGCCTCCCCTGTCTTGATATTGATACGGTATACGTCAAAAACTCTCGCATCACGCTTGTTCATGCTTACCAAAATTTCATCTGGAATATTCTCCAAAGGATCGACAAGCATCGCTCTTGTATTTGGATAAGGCGTCAGATCTTTGCTATTTTTTCCATCGATATCTGTAATATACAGGTGGTAGTTCTCATCTCCAGCCGCATCCTTTGCATACAACAGCTTGTCATTCGTTGCCCATGCAAAACTAGCAATACTGCGATCTGTTTCACTTGTAATACGTACAGGCTTATCTTGACCATTTGCCGTAACCACGATGTTCATCCGATTGTTCCACGGCTCCATGTAAGCCAGATGTTTGCCATCAGGGGACATTTGAAAACCTGCCTGAGCAGGCTGTTTGAAGAAGTCCTCAAGCGGTGTGACCCCTGCTTTCTTCACATCAAGCCCTAGGGCAAGGTACAGTGCACTAGCAAATTCCCCATGCGTTACTGCTTGTTTTGCATGAAATGCATTACCTTCGATAATGAAATGTTGTTTAACTCGGACAGCATCATTCGCATGTACAGCCGGGATTTGGTCAGCATCACTGTAGATCACCTGTATCCCGTTATCCTTCAATTCGAAAGCTCGTGTGAACAACGAAGCCATCTGGGCACGTGTGAGCGGAGCATCTGGCGCATACCCTTTGGTATTACCTTGAATGAGATCACCTTGTTTCAGCGCATAAATGGCTGGTGCTGCTGCATGATCGGACAGAACGTCTGCAAAACCTGTAAGGGTTGCCGGAGCATCCAGTTCAAGCACACGCTGCAGAATAATCGCAGCTTCAGCACGTGTAATAGGTGTTGCCGTTTCTTTCATTCCATCTGTGGTGCCATCTATGTATCCCAGTTGTTGCAGTGTCTGTGTTGCCTTGGAAACGATAGATTCCGAGACAGCCGCCGTAGGTTTGACTGCTTCGGCCGCCTGTACGGCAGGCTGAATCAAGGCAATCGACATGGCCATGGACAGCGTGAGTGCATACACTTTTTTGCTAATCGAGTTCAAATGTTTTCCCCCTTATAAGTGAATTACAGGATAATGTGGAACTATACGTATCCTATTTTACTATGATTATCCATTTCGGAACAGCGGCAACTCTCCTTGACACGGGTGGTATGTTTAGTTTACTTTTGTGTTCGAAAATCCGTAATTCAACAGCTTGCGCGTCTCAACGAACCGCCCTTCCCTCGTATCTGATCCAAATACAACCGATATTAGCCGTTTGCCATCTCGCTCAGCCGTCCCAACGAAATGATACCCCGTATCCTTGTCATATCCAGTCTTTAATCCATCATTACCTTCATAAGCATATGGACCCCCGATTGAAGATAACATCCAGTTTGTATTGCTCATATAGATCCCCTTTTGGTGCAACGAGACTTGCATTTGATTGGAAACTTTAAGAATCTCGGGGTGATGGTTAAGCAAATATTGGGCAAGCTTGCAGGCATCCATCGCAGTCATTAACGTTTGACCCTGGATATTATGTGGACGATAAGGACCAAGCATAGTCTCGCTTAGACCTGTAGAGTTGGTGAAGTGAGTATCCCCTGACAGACCAATCTCAGCAGCCTTTTGATTCATCCGCTGTACAAATTGATGTTCTGAACCGCTGATATGTTCCGCCAAAGCAACGGTAGCATCATTGGCAGAATATACTGCCACCACTTGGAATAACTCCTGAACAGTGAATCGATCCCCCTGTTTGAGTGCAAGCTGATTCCCGCCAACAGAGCTGGCGTAACGACTAACATTAACAGGATCATCCCAACGAATATCTCCTCTCATTGCAGCCTCCATTACAAGTAGCTCGGTCATTAGCTTGCTGATACCTGCAGGAGCAATCTCTTCGGAGCCATTGTAATCCATCAGCACCTGTTCCGAATTCATATCCATCAAAACAGCCGACTCGGCTTTAATGCCTGGCTTACCAACCAGCATGTCCGGTTTTACTCCCAAATATATAATAACTAGTAAAGTGAATAACATTCCTGCGCGTTTCCACCATATTTTCATCGATTCATCACCTCTTACCTATATAGACGTAGCAAAGAGGCATTTTGTCTGCACTTTTTTGAGAAAAAATTAAATTTTTTTTATTTTTTGGTTACAAAAAAAACATGGACTCCATACACCCCATGCCAGAGTGTTGGAATCCATGTTTATTAATAATTACTGAGCAACAACCGCTTTATCTGCATTTACAGCCAGATCGCTCAAGTATACGCCAGTTCCATCACCAATCGCATAGTTCATTACACGTTTGTTAACTGGTGATACCACAGCACGGTACAACGTTGGGAATACTGGAACTTCATCTACCATGTATTGTTGCCATTCATTGTAGATCTCTTTACGTTTCTCTACGTCGAATGCTTCAGCAGAGATACCACGTGCCAGCAATTTGTCGTTCTCTTCACTGGAGAAACGAGGGAAGTTATAGAGTGCATCGCGTCCATACAGACCTGATGGATCAACGTCGATACCAACACCCCAAGCCGCTTGGTACACATCGACATTAGGATCATCTTTACCTGTGTTACCTACACGGTCGTAGAAGTTGTTAAACTCGATCATTTCCAAGTTTACTTTCAGACCGATTGCTGCCCAAGATTGAACATAGTAACGTGCAAGTGGCTCAGCTGTGTCGCCACCTGTCATAGAAATAAAATTGATTTCAAGTGGTGAACCATCTGGCTTCGTACGGAATTCTCCGTCCATTTTATAGCCAGCTTCGTCAAGCAATTTCTTTGCAGCTTCCGGATCATATTTCACACCTGGATTGTTGGAATCATGGAATTCAGGGTGAGAAGGTGGAATCAGTGTTGTTGCATTCCAGCGAAGACCGTTGTAGAAACGTTTACCTACTTGGTCATTATCTACAGCCATCCACATCGCTTTACGCAGGTTTTTATCACCCATTTTTGCGTCAGGATTGGATTTAACTTTATTGTTCTCAGCATCCCATGTTCCCAGTTTGAATCCGATGTACGTATACGCACGGTCGATTGCACCCAGGAATTCAACGTTGGAGAGGTTCGCATTGTCTTTATACTGGTCTGTCGGGAAGGAGTCTACCAGATCTACACCGCCAGATTTCAGCTCTTGAACAACCGTTGTCGGGTTGATTACTTTCAATGTTACTTTGTCCAGTTTTGGAGTTCCGCGCCAGTAGTCATCGTTTTTAACAAACGTTACAGACTCACCTGGTGTGATCGTTTCTACTTTAAACGGACCAAAACCGATTGGCTTCTCACGTACTTCTTTGGAAGAAGACATTTTCGCAATATCCATGTTACCAAAAATATGTTTCGCTAATGGATATGTCCACACGCCGCCTGTCAACAGGGATGGCGTTGCTTCTTTATACGTAATGCTGATTTTTTTGTCACTCAGCACTTTAATACCAGAGATTGTTTTTGCTTTTCCAGCATGATACTCATCCATACCTACAACACTTGTGAAATTGGAATCATAACGCGGGCCGTCATAACCTTTGCCACCGATGACTTCATAAGCAAACTGCAAATCTTCAGCCGTTACCGGCTTGCCATCATGCCAGTTTACATTGTCACGAATCGTGAGCGTAAACGTTTTGCCGTCTTCGGAAGTTTCGTATGTTGCTGCACCATCATTGGTGTAAACATAGTCTTTATCCCAAGTCAGCAAACCTTCGTCAAACCATTGCAAAACTTGCGCATCCGGATTACCGGAATAGAAGTTATAGTTCAATGTACCTTCAAAAGCAGTATCGGATACGAGACCAAAGGTAAGTGACCCACCTGCAATGGCTGTACCTTCATTCTTTTTGACATTACTGAAATCCTCAATAGAGTAAACCCCTTCTTCTTTCGCAGGTTTCTCCTCTGTTTTTCCTTCTTCTGTTTTTGCTCCTGGTGCAGGAGTTGCTGCTTCTTTCTCGGAGCACGCCGCAAGCGCCAATACAAAGACCAGCATCATCGTGAAAAATAGTCCTCGTGAAAATAATCCCTTTTTCATGAACCTTTCCTCCCTTTTTTTAACCTCTTCTTTGTCTTGCATCCGTCGCACGTTTCAAGGCCTGTCCGACATTATTTATACTCAACATCAATACCAGGATCAGTAGTGATGCAGGTAGCCAAATCCACCATCTGTATTCCAAGGTTTGCGGATTACGTGCATAACTTACGAGTGTTCCAAGACTTGGTGTGCTTTCCGGGAAACCAAATCCCAGGAAAGACAACCCGGATTCAAGACCAATATTAGCTGCCAGGTTCAATGTCATCGTTACAATGATAATCGAACTTAGGTTAGGAAGAAGCTGCGATACAATAATTTTAAAGTGAGAAGATCCAAGTGTTTTGGATGCTTTAATATACTCGAGTTCACCCTCCTGAAGCGCCTTGGATCGAATCAATCTGGCGATTCCCATCCATAGGAAGGCGGTCATAATGAGCGAGAATGAAACGATATTATATTTCGGTACAGCCGTTACAAAGGCGATAACCATCATCAGGAATGGCAAGATCATGAAAAAGTCCACCACACGCATGAACATATTATCAATCATTCCGCCAAAGTATCCCGAGAGCACACCAACCAAAATGCCAATAAATCCAGTCATTAAGGTTACCAGAATACCGATAGTTAAAGAGTTTCTTGTCCCAATAACAAGCTGACCAAATACATCTCGTCCGCCATAGTCTGTTCCCAGCCAGTATTGTGCGGAAGGTGGCTCATATAGTGCAAACAAATCAACTTTAACAATATCGTCCTGATTCAGAATCATAGAGGTTCCATATACAAGAAGAATGACAAGCCCCAGGAATATGAGCGAAACGAGGGCTACTTTGTCCCTGACCAACTCTCGCCACACAATGCTTAAGCCGGAAGGACTTTTATCAACCTTCTGCGAAGTTACAATAACATCATTGGTCTTGCTCATCTGTTTTCACCCCGAAATCTTCAAGTTCTTACTTAATGCGAATACGCGGATCGACCAATCCCAGAATAATATCAGACAGCAGTGAGCCTAGAATCGTAGCAATCCCATATAATAATACGAGTGCTGTGACTACACTGAAATCCCGTAATGAGATGGAATTCAGGAACAACTGTCCCATACCCGGGTAGCTGAATATACTTTCAATAAAGATGGTTCCGCCGATCAGCCCCGTAATCTCATACCCGAAAAATGCAGCAATCGGCAACAGGGAGTTTCGCAAAATATGTCTGTTGTAGATTCGGGATTCCGAAGCACCTTTGGCTCTCGCCGTGATTACGAACTCTTTGTGCTTGATATCAATAATCTCACTGCGTAAATATTGTACCGTGGATACAGTGGAGATTAGTGCCATTGATAACGCTGGTAATAGCAAATGGTGAATCTTACTTATGACGTATTCAAATGTTCCTGGTGTAAGGCCTGGTGCCACACTTCCCCCTGTCGGGAACCATCCAAAACGGAACCCGAAAATCCAGACCATGACCAGAGCGAAAATGAAGAGTGGTGCTGCAAAACCCAGGTACGTATATCCTGTAATTAAACGGTCAGACCAGGTGTCGTTATAACGACCACTGATGATACCGAGTGGAATAGCAATAAGATATGTGAGAATCAGTGTTGCCAATGCAAGCCAGAATGTATTGGCAATCCGTTGACCAATAAGATCTGTTACTGGCATTTTAAAACGGAACGATTGTCCGAAATCACCCATAGCTGCATGCCTGATCCAGTCCCAATACTGTATATACCATGGATTATTCAATCCTAGCCGTTCACGCTGTTCTTCTAGCGCTTTGGGATCAATACTCGGATCAAGCAGTCCCGTCAACGCGTCACCTGGCATGGCTTTGGCCATCAGGAAGACCAGAATACTAAGCAAAATTATTTGAGGAATCATTATAAATATTCGGCGTACAATAGTTTTCCACATATGGCCTTCAACCTTTCTGAGGTAAAGCTACCCGGTGAGTATCGGAAATGGATTGGAGCGAATAAGCAAGCCCTTCCTCATCGAAGAAATTGCGGTATGAATTTTCATACTCGGATTTGATCTGCTGTCGGAAAGCTATCATTTCCTCACGTTTGGTTGGGTCCATATCCGGAATCGCTGCGATAAGACGTTTGGTATAGATATGTTGGGGATTTTCAAAAATATCATCTGTTGTCCCTTGTTCCACATATCGACCTTTATACATAATTCCAATCTGGTCGCACATATGACGAATAATGCCCAGATCGTGGCTGATAAACAAATAGGTCAGATTCAGTTCTTTCTGAATTTCCTGCATGAAGTTGAGCACCTGGGCTTGTACGGATACATCCAGTGCAGATACAGGTTCGTCAGCGATAATCAGTTTGGGCTTGAGTGCAATGGCACGAGCGATTCCAATCCGTTGACGCTGTCCACCTGAGAATTCATGCGGATACTTGTAGATAGACTCCGGACTCAACCCTACCTTCTCTAATAAGCTACCGACCTGTCTCTTCTCTTCCGTTGCCGTCAGTCGTTCATAGTTTCTTAGAGGCTCAGCAATGATGTCCATAACGCGCTTCTTCGGGTTAAGAGACGAATAAGGATCCTGGAAAATCATCTGTACATCCCGCTGAAGCTGGCGATCTTTGCGTCGTTCTTTGGTCAAATCCCTGCCATTGAATAAAATTTTTCCACTTGTCACATGATTCAGACCAATCACAGCTCTGCCTGTTGTTGTCTTGCCTGAACCGGATTCTCCAACAAGACCGTAAGTCTGGCCTTCTTCAATGGAAAAGCTGACATCGTCAACCGCTTTGACACTGTCAATCTCCCGTTTTAGTAATCCTCCGCGAATCGGAAAGTGTATTTTGAGTCCTTCTACTTCAAGTAATGCCATTATGTTATGCCTCCTCCGCTTGATCAGGGAAATGAAAGTGCTGATAGCAGGTACACCTTACAAAGTGTCCTGGCGCAATTTCATGCATCTGCGGGTTATCTTCATGAGCAGAGTCGCTAATCCATGGAATTCGGGCCTTGAATCTGCACCCCTGCCTTGGAAGATTTTTGAGAGAAGGTACGATGCCTTGAATGACATGTAATTTGGATTTTTCTTCAGTAATCGTAGGGATCGAGTTTAATAATGAACGTGTATAGGGATGTTTTGCATTGGTCATCAATGTAACAATATCCGCTATTTCAACAATTTCTCCTGCATACATGACGGCTACACGATCAGCCATCTCGGCCACTACACCAAGGTCATGCGTAATAAGGATAATGCCTGCGTTAATCTCATTCTTCAGCTCTCGGATCAACTCGAGAATTTGCAACTGAATGGTAACGTCAAGTGCTGTTGTTGGTTCATCGGCAATGAGCAGTTCTGGCTTATTGGCAATTGCGATCGCGATAACAATACGTTGCCTCATGCCGCCAGATAATTCGTGGGGATATTGCTTATATATTTGTTCGGGACGTGGAATCCCTACCTGGTTCAATAAGTGAATAACCTTATCCCGCTTCTCTCTGGAAGACAGCTTCGGTTGATGAAGAGTGAGAATCTCTTCAATCTGTTCACCTATGATCATTAGAGGATTGAGTGCGGATAGTGGATCCTGAAAGATCATGGCCATTTCTCTTCCGCGCAGTTTGTTTAATTGATTAGGGGATATGTTGGCGATATCTTTCCCTTTATAGAGAATCTGACCTTCGATTTTGGCTTTGTTATGCAATCCCATCAGAGAAAATGCAAATGCACTCTTACCTGAACCTGATTCTCCTACAATAGCCAACACTTCATTCTTCTTAACCTTAAGATTAACATGATCGACTGCTGCATAATAGTTATCTTCAATTCTGAATGATGTCGTTAAGTCTCTGACTTCCAATAGCTCTTTATTCAAATCAATCACCCTAACCCTGTAATTTCATCAGACTGTATTCATAAGTAGAAGAGTGCATCCACTGTATATTTCCATGTTGTTCCTTAAATTGAACAAAAGTGTATACAAAATACCTTATCGTTAACAGAATCAAGATTATAGTCTTCAATTTAAACCATTGGTCAATTAATGTTGATAATTCCTAGCGGAATTATAAATACAAATAATTACTGTAATCATACGTGTAATTTAAGTTAACGTCAATCATTATTTTGGGATTTATGGAATAAATGTTTTCTATGCTACAGTTTTGGGTAATAGTTTTGGCTAAAAGGTATCTATAGCAGGATTTTAGTGTGAGAGTTAAGTGTGCTCGGGTGGAATTACAACAATATGAGGCGTGTGTACAAAGTTTTTTTGTGTATATATATAACATGTCTATGACACAATGTGTAGAGTTAATAGCAAATGATTTGGGAGTAACTTAGTTAGTGTAAATTACATGTCACATTTAGGGGGATTTTGTCGTTTCATAGAATCTCTGCTTAGAAGTCATATGAAGCTTATATATATACATTTATTTAAGGTTTGTAAGATAAACGTAAAAATCTAGTTATTATAGTATAGTTTTATTTAATTGTTGCTGTAAAGAGTTAATTGTTACTTTTGAACATTTATTTTACAAAAGAAAGAAAAAAGTCCTGCAAAAAGCAGGACTTTACTAATAAATATTCATAATTACGCATATATACTATTACCTTTGTGGCACCAATGGTGGCCTTTTACCACGTTTTAAATCACGAATACTCAAATCAAAGTCCATCTGTAGATGAGGATAGTCCGGAAAGTTAGTCCAGTCTCCACCCCAGGTGAAACCTAGCTCTTTAGCTAAATCGACAACCTCCATCCAATCTGCCTTGCCATTGCCATTATCATCTCGTTCCATATCCCAGACAATATCTCCATCAGGGGTTCTTAAGGCAAAATCAATGGCTAGTCCATAGTTATGATAAGACTCCCCGCCTCTTGCATTGGTGACAATATTCCCAGAAGATGAGCGTCCCTGTGCAAAGAGAGCATCTTGTTCCTCCACACTCCGATATCCATGCGTAATCACAACTTCTATACCTCGCCTGGCAGCCATACGGACTAATACACCTTCACTTTCGGCAACAGCTGGATGCAAACCGGTAATTGGCAAAGGCTCAGGAATTATTTCATCTTGCCATATCTCTCCCAAGTCCCCTTTTTGTTGCAACCATACAAATACAATGGATAGAATAATCGTTGCGATGATCCAGTTTCTCAGGCTTTTCTTCCTTCGCTGTCTTAGCTTACGTAGTGATGAATTCATATACTCTCCTACACTTTTTCTACTCATCAAGCTTTAATTCTTTTTTAAAGGCTTCATTTCAGGTAAACTAACTTCTATTATAATTCATCTCAGCTGTGAAAGCTTCTTCTGCAAAAATTACATGATTATACGTTTTCATTTTCTTAAATTTTCATATGTTATCCTTATTCTTATCCTTAGATTTATAGTATTTAAGAATACAAAAAAAGCAGTCGGCTTATAGCCGGCTGCTCTTGTATGCAAACTGAGTAAGACTACTCAGTTGTGTATGGCAACAATGCGATTTGACGGGAGCGTTTGATTGCAATCGTCAGCATGCGTTGATATTTAGCGCTAGTACCTGTTACACGGCGTGGCAAAATTTTTCCACGTTCGCTGATAAATTTACGAAGCAAGTCCGTATCTTTATAATCGATGTGAGTAATTTTGTTCGCTGTGAAGAAGCACACTTTACGACGTTTGTTGCGACCACCACGACGTGCCGGTCTTTTATCGTCTCCGCCTTCTCTTTGCTTGAAGCCCATGCTTTTCAGTCCTTTCCTATCATGTAACCGATATCTCGTACGAGTAACGGCTCACGTTAAAATGGCAAATCATCATCCGATATATCAATCGGTTTTCCGTCATCGGAAAAAGGATCCTGATTGTTGCTACGCGCAGCATTATTGTTGCTTGCACGTCCGCCGCCGCCTCCATAAGAAGGCTCTTCACGCATAGGTTGACCCCCGCCGCCACCGCCTTCGCGGTTAGCTGACTCCAAGAAACGAACATTATCGGCAATGACTTCGGTCACGTATACACGTTTTCCTTCGTTATTCTCGTAGTTCCGTACTTGAATGCGTCCTTCGACTGCAGCCAGACGACCTTTACGCAAATAGTTTGCACAAGTCTCGGCAAGCTGTCTCCAGGTTACGACCGGAATAAAATCTGCTTCCCGCTCTCCTCCTTGGCTTGTAAACGGTCTGTCTACGGCCAAAGTAAATTGTGTCACGGCTACTCCTGCTGGAGTATAACGCAACTCAGGATCCCGGGTTAACCGGCCGATCAGAATGACACGGTTCAACAATGTAATCCCCTCCTTCTGAGCGTATTGGTGCGATAATCACGAGTTAATGTCTTAGGCAGACTTAACGTCGTTGGTAATGAGATAACGAATTACTTCGTCAGAAATCTTCATGAGACGCTCAAGCTCAGTAACTACTGCTGGTTCAGCAGTGAAGTGTACCAGAACATAAACACCATCACGGAATTTCTTGATCTCATACGCAAGACGGCGTTTACCCATAACGTCGTGAGCTGTAACCTCACCACCGCCGTTGGAGATGATGCCTTGGAATTTATCGACTGTAGCTTGAACAACTTCTTGCTCAACGTCAGGACGAATAATGTACATCACTTCATATTTGCGCATAATTTTCACCTCCTTATGGACTCTGGCCCTCAATCCAGGTTGAGAGCAAGGAACGAGCACAAACTCGAACTATATTAATATAACAAATACACAAATGAAATGCAAGCAAACGTTCCCTGTACATATTGGTACATAATCCCCATCATGTTTAGACATCAGATGGAACACACTACAGAAGTAACACTGATCTCATTCTGTGGAGGAGGCTACTTATTATGGGTGAAAGAACCGAGTTCGAACCTGGTGACAAAGCGCCGAATGATGGAGAATACACTGAAGTCGGGGAGAAGAGTTTTCACACGGAAATTAATGATCCCAAGCGAGTCACGCTAAAAAAAGGTGAAGCCTTTCCGGAAACGAGCAATCACAATCGCAAGTGGAAAAAGCTGACTAAAGCTCGCGTTCACTAAGTTTTTTTTCAGTACCACGTATATAAAACGGTAGTTAGCACATAATACAATCAGGCGGTACACGAGAGAGGTGTGGTTCCGTTGGACAACGAAGCCGATTTTTCGATGTTGGAGATGCATCACGTAATATAAGAAGCTTGTGGGTGTGTAAGACTTCAGTCCGAAGCACAGGTATTGCTACAAGCAGTACAGCCAGCGTTTCTGTCGTTACGACCGATTGTGATCTAACTAAACATGTGCCGCCGGATAAAGAGCCCGTCAGGGCTCTTTATTTTTTTATACGGGGCCACATTATACAATTTTCACTAAAAAAATATAAGAAACAAAATAAAAAGACTATCCAATAGGCTAGTCCCTTCAAGTTGTTTATGATGACTCCAGTCCATGGAGTTATGTAAGCATTACATTTTCGCAAAATCTAAATGACTTAAGTGGCGGAAAGGGTGGGATTCGAACCCACGCACGCTGTGACACGCCTAGCTGATTTCGAGTCAGCCCCCTTGGGCCTCTTGGGTACCTTTCCGCAGCAAAATTGATTATATCACGCCTGTAGTCGGAAAGCAATACCTATACCCTGTCTGCATGAAAACGCTATTTCACTATTACGTTTCATCACCGCGATATGGCTAGATCTTGCATCTAAAACACCGGATATATGTTTTCCTCTTCCACCCTACCCTCAGGATTCCTCATCCTCTTCTACCGAGCGTAACACTTTTTTCATATTTTTCTCGAACTTGGCCCGAGGAATCAGTACGCTATGTTTGCAACCAACACACTTGATCCGAATATCCATCCCCATCCGAATGATCTCCATCTCATTGCTTCCACAGGGATGCTGCTTTTTCATCTGTACGATATCTCCAAGCTGGAAACTTTTACGCTCCACCTGCACCATCTCCCTCATCATTATCCATCGCAGCCGCCTGCTCTAATGCAGCCAATTTGCTTCTCTCATGGTACTCGAGTATTTTCTTCACATCTCCCTGAATTTGACGTTCGACCGAAGACCGGGAGTTCGGCATACATTCCGCTACCACACGAATGACATAATCAGAAGTGGACATCGACTGAATACCTAGCACATCCGGTACCTTCACAATATTCAGATCTCGTTCCTCAATACCTGCGAGCGATTGCTTCACCAGATGTACGGACTCATCCAGCGTCAGATCAGCCTTCATCGGGATATCCACTACAGCAAGCGAATTAGACATCGAATAGTTAGTCACACTTGCAATTGTACCATTCGGAATGATGTGTACTTCTCCCTGCCAGCTTACCAGTTTGGTTGTTCTTAGGCCAATGACTTCAACGGTTCCTTTGAACGTGCCTGTCTGAATCACATCTCCTACAGCAAACTGATCTTCTAAAATAATAAAGAATCCGGTAATGACATCCTTCACTAAACCCTGGGCACCAAAACCAATTGCAAGCCCCAGAACACCGGCACTAGCTAGCAATGGTCCAACCTGTACATTGATCTCGGATAACAGTAACAAAATCATAATGAAATTACAGGTTATCGAGGTTGCATTTTTCAACAACTCACCAATCGTTACGAATCTGCGCGGGTTGACGCGAATTTTGCCTTCCTGCTTCCGTTCCATCGAACGATCAATAACCCTGGACACCACTTTAATGACAATACGAGTGATAATAAAAATAATGAGGATGCGAATCGAACTGAACATGATGTTAAGCCACATATCCGTATCCGAAATTTTAGCCCACACTTTATCCGTCCAACGAATGGCTTCATCCACAGTTGATGCATAAATGCCGACATTATTACCAGCTTGCGCAAAATAAAATGACATCAAAGTCTGATTCCTCCTCTACATCGGTATGTTATCATAGCTGTCTTCGGTTTTGAAATAGAGGCCGCGAATCTCAACAAACTCATCACGAATAATTTTCTGTACTCGCATCAGATCCTCTTTTGGAAACTGAATACACAGTGCACAGCCCGCTGTAATCTCCTTAGGTGTCGGAAACAAGTCAATCTCGATCTCAGCAAACTCTAATAGCATCTCTGCTCGCAGTGCCTGCTGCGTTGAATCAAACGCAATCAACATCCAATCGTTCAGCCATTCGTCCATGTCCTGCCCCTTTCAAGCTACAACCACTCTCAGGTAAAAAGCCTGTCCTTCCGAAGTATAAAACACTCTACCTTTCCATATACTGATACTACTATTCCAAGGGAAAGGATAGATCCTATGAATCCTACTTCGCGTTCCTTTTCATCACAAGATCTGACCAGCCTGAAAGTTCCTCATACTGATCCAGGTGTGCATTCTGCCATTGTACATCGTTTAATGTTCCATCTCTATAAAGCTCATTCCTTGCAAAATGTAGTGATTGTCTGCATCGGTACAGACCGTTCCACAGGTGACTGTCTCGGACCGCTAGTGGGTACGTCACTGGCAAAATGGGACAGCCCTCTGTTCCATCTATATGGCACATTGGATGAGCCGGTTCATGCTGTAAATCTGCAAGACACACTCCACAAAATCTACAACACCCATCAAAATCCGTATGTGATTGGTATTGACGCCTGTCTTGGCCAATCCTCTAGTGTCGGTTGTATCCAGGTCGTAAACGGTCCGCTCAAGCCTGGCGCAGGCGTAAATAAAGAATTACCGCCGGTCGGCGATATCCATCTGACAGGTATCGTTAACGTCGGCGGTTTTATGGAATACTTTGTGCTTCAGAACACACGGCTTAGTCTCGTTATGCGGATGTCTGAAATTATAGCAAGCAGTCTGTACTCGGCCATTCGGGAATGGCACACTCGCTCTACTCTGCTTGCTGTGCCAGAGTAATAGCTTCCTTCTCCTCTGGGGAAAGTGTATACGTTGACTCTCCCCCTTTTAGAGGTTTTGCATATACATATGAACCATCACGATTGAATAATCCCGTAAGGATCATACCGTCCTGACTTTCATTAATCATGGCTATCGAAAAGCTCAGGTCGCTACCACGCTCTCCATAAGCGTTGTATCTTTTAACACCGACCTTGCCCTGAATACGAGCCAGCTTCTGCAATGCTGTTTGCAACTGATTCGTTTGCAGTTTGTGTTCGTCCTCAATGCTGTCCATCTGAATCTTCAGATTAATTAGTAGGGACTCCAAATCCTCCACACCACTGCCAGCCATCATGGCTTCGTATTTACGTTTAAACTTCCGTAACTTTGCCCCTTGAGCAATACTCACGATCAGCAAAATCACCGTAAGCAATGCCAATCCGCCAATAATCCATAACAGCTGTTCCAGAATCAGCTCATTTAATTCAGCCATGTAAGTGCAACTACCCCTCTATGTTTTTGATCAGATTCACGTCTGTCCGTAGTTCTTAGCTTTTATTATAAATCAACCCGTTATTCAAGGAATTAATCATATATTTCCATTTTGAACAACAGAACGTTGAACAATTTTGTTACTCCCTATTTCACTGCTGTTAGCTCAGTAATGGCCCGAATGAGTTCATCGACCTCTTCATGGGAAGAGTTGTATCCAACGCTTGCTCTGACAGCCCCGGTAGCTGTTGTACCTGCTGACTCATGCGCAAGTGGAGTACAGTGAAATCCTGAACGAACCGCAATACCATAATTCCGATCCAGCCGGAATGCAAGCTGAGCTGAATCATATCCCTCAATTATAAAGGATACTAATCCTGAACGAGGTTGTCCAATGTCCGGGCCCAACAGTTGAATACCTTTGATCGAAGAAAGCCCATTCATTATATGTTGCGTTAACTCCCACTCATGCTGATAGATGGAAGCAGGTGTCATGGCAAGTACATGCTTCACCCCCGCTCCTAACCCAGCAATCCCCACCGTATTAGGAGTCCCTGCTTCATATCGATCTGGACGCACTTTAGGCTGTTCTACTGCCTCGGATTGACTACCTGTACCTCCATGAAGGAGAGGTTGCACATCAAGCTCAGGAGCGATGTATAAGCCGCCTGTACCTTGGGGTCCTAGCAATCCCTTATGTCCTGGAAAAGCGAGCATATCAATGCCTAGTTTTCCTACATCCACTGGCATTATCCCAACACTCTGAGCTGCATCCACCAGTAAAAGAGCGTGATGTCGACGGCATAGTTCTGAGATTTCTCCAATTGGCAAAATGCTCCCTAGAAGATTAGAACTGTGCGTACATACGACCAAACGGGTGTTTTTCCGAAACATCCGCTCCATCTGTTTTAAGTCTATGGCTCCATAAGCTGTGACGGGTACATAATCAATCTCAATCTTACCCTGTCTGCGAAGGAACTCCAGAGGGCGCCGAACTGAATTATGTTCCGCCATGGTGGCTATCACATGATCACCCTCTTGAAGCACACCCTGAATTGCAAGATTAAGAGCTTCTGTTGTGTTTGAACCAAATGCAATATCATTAGGGTTTTTAATACCAAACAGAGTCGCTAAGCCTTTTCTCGTTTCAAACAAAACCCTGCTCGCCTGCACAGCCATACGATGACTCCCCCTGCCTGGGTTAGCCCCTGCAAATTGAAGGGCATTCATCATTGCCTCACCAACAGCAGGTGGTTTAGGCCAAGATGTTGCTGCATGATCCAGATAGATTGTGTTCTCCATCCTCCTACCACCTCAGCTCATAAGAAATACTTACAGGATTTGTTTACAAACAAAGAATGACATATCGTTTCTCCAGAACACAGAGTCGATATGTCATGACATGAGTAGCTCTGCATGTTGTTAATGATGCACCCGAGTTGTTATTGCAACAGTTCTAATAATCGTTCGAGATCTTGTTTGCTATAGTAGTTGAGCTCTATTTTACCTTTATCTTTCTGACCATGTTTAATTTTCACTGTCGTTTTAAATCGTTCCCGAAGTGACTCTTCCAAGGTGTCAATGAACGGATCTTTCTTCTTTAGCTTGGCCTTAGCCTTCGCTTCACCTGATTTGGAACGATCAAGTTGTTGCACTGCCTCTTCCAGCTCACGCACACTCCACTGCTGATCAATGGACTGTTTAGCCAGCTGTTTGACCAGGTTCTCATCCTTCACACCAACAATGGCACGTGCATGTCCCATCGACAATGTTCCACGTGAAACATGATCCTTTACTTCCTCTGGCAAAGCCAGCAACCGTAAAAAGTTAGCGATGTGAGAGCGTGATTTACCAACCTTCACGGACAACTCTTCTTGGGTCAAAGAGAATTGATCCATTAATCCCTGGTAGGCAACTGCCAGTTCCATTGCATTCAGATTCTCCCGTTGCAGGTTCTCAATCAGAGCTATTTCCATAACCTGCTGATCATTAAACGTACGAACAACAGCTGGAATAGTAGCATTACCACAATACTGTGATGCCCGAAACCTGCGCTCGCCTGCAATAATCTCATATCCTCGGAGTACAGGACGAACGATAATGGGTTGGATCACGCCGTGCTGCCGGATCGATTCCGCCAGTTCATGTATTGCTTCCTCATCAAATGCTTTACGCGGCTGATAAGGGTTAGCCCGCAGTTGACTAATCGGGATTTCTACGACTTTATCATCGTCATTAATTGAAAGCGAAGGAATGAGGGCATCTAGTCCTTTTCCAAGCCGCTTACTCATAAGAAATCACTTCCTTTGCGAGCTCTAAATACACTTCCGCTCCTCGGGAACGGGGATCATACGTTATAATGGATTGCCCGTGAGATGGTGCCTCACTCAGCCGTACATTACGCGGAATAATCGTTTGATATACCTTTTGCTGAAAATACTTCTTCACTTCTTCTATAACTTGAATGCCCAGATTCGTCCGAGCATCAAACATCGTCAGTAACACGCCTTCAATCTGAAGAGAGGTATTTAAATGTTTTTGCACCAGCCGAACCGTATTCAGCAATTGGCTTAACCCTTCCAATGCATAATACTCACACTGAATCGGAATAATCACGGAATCGGAGGCTGTTAGCGAGTTGATCGTCAACATTCCGAGCGATGGCGGGCAATCAATAAGAATATAATCATAATTATTTCTAACTTGTGCGAGTGCCTTTTTCAGACGAACTTCTCGCGATATGGTGGATACCAATTCGATCTCGGCTCCGGCAAGTTGAATTGTTGCAGGTATGATATGAAGTCCCTCAATTTGTGTCTCCGCGATCGCTTCCTGAGGAGGCACATCATTAATTAGGACATCATATATACAATTCGCCACATCTGCTTTATTAATTCCGACTCCGCTCGTTGTATTTCCTTGGGGGTCAATGTCAACAAGCAGTACCTTCTTCCCGAGTGAAGCAAGTCCTGCACCCAAGTTAACCGATGTCGTTGTTTTCCCCACACCGCCCTTTTGATTTGCTACGGCCATAATCTTAGACAATACCTTCACCTCAAATAAAATAGGAGTCTTTTCTTGTAGGTTGTGAGTTACAGTTAACAATAAGCAGGAGGCCACCGTCCACAAGAACAACAACTACCGTTTCCTTAACAGAACGATTTGTTCCCTTCACGTCGCATGAAAAACGGACTATATAGACAGAAAAAGCGGCCATTGCCGCCTTAAGCTTCAATTATTTGCGTTTTGGAATATGAATAACAATCTCGTAGTGATCCTCATGATCCGCTTCTTTTGTTTTGATATCCATACCTGAGCCTGTTACCATATCGATAGATTGACGAATCGTGTTAAGTGCCAGTCTTACATCTTTCGTAAAAGATATCCGTTTGGACTTTTTAATTTTGGAAGCTTCTTTATAAAATGCAACACGAACTTCGGTCTGCTTTACATTCAATTCCTTATCAATAATCTCGCCCAGCAATTTCAATTGCAACTCTTCTGTATCCAGGGATAACAAGGCCCTTGCATGGCGCTCGGATATCTTCCGTTCCATCAAAGCTGCTTTCACACCTTCTGGAAGTTGCAACAACCGAATCTTATTGGCAATGGTAGACTGGCTTTTGCCAAGTCGTTGGGCAAGGCTCTCCTGTGTCAATTGATGCAGATCAATCAACTTTTGGTAAGCAACCGCTTCCTCAATAGAGGTTAAACCTTCACGCTGCAAGTTCTCAATCAATGCAATGGATGCTGCTTGAGAATCGTTGAATTCGCGTACGATGGCCGGGATGTGTTCAAGGCCAAGTTTGCGAACAGCACGCCAGCGGCGTTCCCCGGCAATAATCTCATATGATCCATTCCGAACACGAACAACAATGGGTTGGATGACACCATGTGTTTTGATCGTTTGCAACAACTCATCAATCTTATCATCATCAAAAATAGTACGGGGTTGATACGGACTGCTCACAATTTCATTAACCGGGACCTGTTTAATCTCATCTCCGTTATTGCGCTCCGCCAAACCAAACAACTTCGAAAATTGTTCTTTCATTCCGTAGATTACCACCTAGTTTCGTAATAGCTCCCGCGGATCAGCAGGTGCTTCTTATTCCATAAGCGAGACAACACTTCCATCGTTCCTGAAATAAGTTATGCCATTCGTATGACTTGCTGCGTAGCAGCATCAAATACTTCACCATCTATTAATATGAACTAATCTATGATCACTGTTAACGCAGAATCCGATACTTCTATTCTATCATCTTTTTCACCATAATCCTATGTTTACCTATTCTTTAGAGACAGCAAATTTTCCTGCTTTTCTTTCACAATGATCGGGAAAATAAGAAATAATAAAGCATCATACCAACCTTATGCTTTATTATTTGCAAGGAGCATTCACAGAAAAAATGATTCCGATTGCATATCAGTCGAACTAAAGGTTTCTACATGAAAAATCTAGTATCAGAACAATTCGAATCGCTATTTTCCTAGATTTGTTTGATTTCCTTTTCTATAGAACAAATCTGGTGATAACGAAAGACCTATGCTTCCAATACAGCTTTCTTATAGAAAGCTTTTGGCTTCGCTTTTCAGGCTTTTTTTTGACCTCTCCGTTCAACCATTGTAACAACACAGTCATTTACTTCATTAGCTAACGCATCATATACACCATCTAAATTCTGATTTAATCTCAACTCAATCGATGCTACTAGATCAAAGATGCGAAAAAATCAAAGAGGATGTTTCACGTGAAACATCCTCTTTGTATATTGCTGTTCTATATTTCAACACGCTATTTTGTTTTATCCTTATGCCCTAATTCTACACGAGTGGCGTTTTAAGTGGTGTTCCTGGTTTACGAGGATACTTATGTGGTGTCTTATCAAATTTCTGAATCAAAATGATATGACGTTCCGATTCCTCCACTGGCAGTTGGAATGGATGAACAGCCTTCACCCGTCCTTTTAACTGATTAAAGCTGAACTCTGCTTCCTTCATTTCATCCCGCGGGTCTCCGCCCTTCATTGCAGCGAACATACCGCTTTTACGTACAAAGGGAAGGCAGAATTCATTCAGTACCGCGAGCTTGGCTACCGCCCGTGCAGTAACCAGATCATAGCTGTCTCGATATCCTTCTTTGCGGCCTAGCTCCTCAGCACGACCATGGATTAATTCGACCTGCTCCAGACCAAGTGTATCCACTACATACTGTAAGAAACCAATCCGTTTATTCAATGAGTCGATGATTGTAAGCTGGATATGTGGAAAACAAATCTTAAGCGGGATTCCCGGGAATCCTGCTCCTGACCCGATGTCAGCCAGTTTGTTTACTTTGTTCATATCTGTATAAAACGCTAACGATACCGAATCATAAAAATGTTTGGTATATACCTGCTCACGATCCGTGATACCGGTCAGATTCATTTTTTCATTCCAGGATACAAGTTCTTTATAATATAGTTCGAACTGTTCCAGCTGAAGTTCTCCTACTTCTAAACCATGTTCTTTCAAGCGTAGCTGCAACTGCTGTTGAATATCGTCCATTATTGTCCCCTTGCTGCGGTAACGCGGTTATAATGCTCAAGATAGACAAGCAAGATGGAGATATCAGCAGGCGTTACACCCGCAATACGAGACGCCTGACCAATGGAGATTGGGCGGATTTTCGCCAGCTTCTGCTTGGCTTCCATCGCAAGACCATGAATCTCATCATATACGATCGTGTCTGGAATTTTCTTTTTCTCCATTTTCAGCAAACGTTCCACGTGGATCAATTGCTTCTCAATATAACCCGCATATTTAATTTGAATTTCGACTTGTTCCTTCATATCAGCAGTCAATTCCACCTCGGAAGGAGATACTTGCTCAATCCAGTCATATCCAATCTCCGGACGACGCATCAGGTTCAGCAATGTGCTTCCATCCTGAATCGGTGTAGAACCAATCTCTTCCAGTTTTCCGTTAACTTCAACAGGACGTACCTTTGCATCTTTCAAACGTGCAATCTCCTGCTCGACTTTCGCCTTTTTATCCAGAAAAGATGCATACCGATCCTCGGTAATCAGTCCAATGTCATGACCAATTTCGGTAAGGCGCATATCTGCATTGTCATGACGGAGCAGCAAACGATACTCGGCACGAGAGGTCAACAAACGGTAAGGCTCATTCGTGCCTTTGGTAACGAGATCATCAATCAGTACTCCAATGTAACCTTGGGAACGATCAAGTACAATAGCCTCTTTGCCCTGCACTTTACGTGCTGCATTGATTCCAGCCATAACCCCTTGTCCAGCAGCTTCCTCATACCCGGATGTACCATTAATCTGACCCGCTGTGAACAGCCCTGGCAGACGTTTTGTTTCCAGAGATGGCCACAATTGCGTTGGAACCATCGCATCGTATTCAATTGCGTAACCGTTACGCATCATTTCCACTTTTTCCATACCCGGAATCGAACGAAGAACAGCCAGTTGTACATCCTCTGGCAGACTTGTAGATAAACCCTGTACGTAATACTCCGATGTATTTTTACCCTCCGGCTCCAGGAAAATCTGATGCTTTGGCTTATCGCTGAAACGTACAATTTTATCCTCAATGGATGGGCAATAACGCGGCCCTGTTCCCTCAATCACACCTGAGAACATCGGCGCACGATGCAGATTATCATTAATAATCTGATGTGTTTCCACAGATGTATACGTCAACCAACAAGGTAGCTGCTCATTCGTAGAAGATGTTGTCTCATAGGAAAAGAACTTCGGCTCATCATCGCCGGGCTGAATTTCAGTTTTGCTAAAATCAATTGTATCCTTATGCACACGCGGTGGTGTACCCGTTTTGAAACGTACAAGCTCGAAGCCCAGCTCACGCAGATGCTCCGACAATTTCAGAGATGGCTGCTGATTGTTTGGTCCGCTTTCATACATCAGCTCGCCCATAATGACTTTACCGCGCAGGTATGTTCCTGTTGTCAGCACTACAGCTTTGGCACGATATTCTGTACCTGTTTGAGTGACAACTCCTACACACTGACCATCCTCTACGATTAGACGATCTACCATGCCCTGACGCATCGTTAGATTAGATTCTTTCTCCATCGTTTCTTTCATTGTATGCTGATAAGAGAACTTATCCGCTTGCGCACGTAGCGCATGAACGGCAGGTCCTTTACCTGTATTGAGCATCCGCATCTGGATAAAGGTTTTGTCAATATTCCGGCCCATTTCCCCGCCGAGTGCATCTATTTCCCGTACAACGTGTCCTTTTGCCGGCCCACCAATGGATGGGTTACAAGGCATGAAAGCCACCATGTCGAGGTTGATCGTAATCATCAGAGTTTTTGAACCCATTCGGGCCGCTGCAAGAGCTGACTCTACCCCGGCATGTCCTGCTCCAACGACAATAACATCATATCTGCCGCCATCAAAAGCCATGTGTATTACCTCCTTATATTGCTGTTATCTATATGAAAACCAACACTTCCTGGCAACAACATCATTCCATCCTTTGACAACGGGCAGAAATTGTACCTTCCCATCATACACAACCATTTCATTGAAAGAAACGATAAAATGATTTACTTTCCTAGGCAGAACTGGGAGAAAATCTGATCTATTAATGCGTCATGCGCTGTATCTCCCACGATCTCTCCAAGCTGCTCCCATGCCAAACGAACATCGATCTGGATCATATCAATCGGAACAAACTGATCCGCAGCCTCATACGCATCAATCAGAGATTGCTTCGCCTTTTTCAATAAGGCAATGTGGCGAACGTTACTTACATACGTCAAGTCAGCAGACTCCAGCTTTCCACTGAAAAACAGCGTCGAGATGGCATCTTCCAATCGATCAACGCCCAGATCATCCTTCACAGACATCGGAACAAGCCGCTCCTCCGGAATGTAACGGAGCAGGACGTCACGGTCAATCTGTGGCGCTAAGTCCATTTTATTCATAATGATAATTGATTGTCTACCGCGGATTTGTTCCAGCAATTCAATCTCATCCTGATGAAGAGGCTCAGCTGCATTCACAACCATCAGAATCAGATCCGCATCATTGACAGCTGAACGTGAGCGCTCGACCCCAATCTTCTCAACAACATCCATAGTCTCCCTAATCCCTGCTGTATCGAGCAACTTCAAAGGGATATTGTTTATTGTAATAAATTCTTCAATGACATCCCGGGTCGTACCCGGAATATCAGTCACAATGGCCCGGTTATCTTGAGCAAGTGTATTCATTAATGAGGATTTACCTACGTTAGGTCTTCCAACGATTGCTGTCGTGATGCCTTCACGTAATATTTTGCCTTGTTCTGCCGTAGTGAGCAACTTATCAATCTCAGCCATAACCTCACTGGATTTTTCTTTTATAAATTCAGACGTTAATGATTCCACATCATGCTCAGGATAATCGATATTTACTTCGATATGAGCCAGTGTCTCTACCAATGTATATCTCAAATCACGCAACTTGGAGGAGAGTTTACCTTCTACCTGCTTCAATGCTACCGAGAAGGCACGATCCGACTTCGAACGAATCAGATCCATGACTCCTTCTGCTTGGGACAAGTCAATTCGTCCATTGAGGAAGGCACGTTTCGTAAATTCACCCGGTTCAGCCAAACGGATGTTCAGCTGCAGTAGCAGATCCATCACCCGCTTAACAGATACGACACCACCATGTGCACTGATCTCAACAACATCCTCTGTGGTGAAGGAACGAGGCGCACGCATTACCGTGACCAGTACCTCTTCGACCTTTTCACCATGGCCAGGATCTATAATGTGCCCGTAATGAACTGTATGGGAAGGTGCCTGAGTCAAAGGTGTTTTGCTGCGGAAAATCTTCTCTGTCTCGGTCACCGCATCCGGCCCGCTGACGCGAATAACGGCTATGCCGGCTTCACCAACCGCCGTAGATATGGCTGTAATCGTATCGCTAATCATTGTGATCTCTCCCTACTCTCTATAATGAAGTTGTCATCCATCCATTCCGGAGAACGCCAACACATATTCAACTCAATGGGTACACTACTGTCGCATATGCTTCGGTACGAAAAAAGCAATGGCTTCTGCACCGGGCAGGCAGCCATTGCGTCATCAATTGCGTGTTATTTCAACGTAATAACCACACGCCGATTGGGCTCTTCGCCCTTACTTAAGGTCTTAATCTGCGGGTGATTTTGCAGTTTGGCATGAATCACTTTACGTTCAAGCGGAGGCATCGGCTCTAGTACAACTTCCTTACCTGTACGGATTGCTTGTCCAGCCAATCGTTCAGCTAGATCTTCAAGCGTTTTCCGCCGGCGCTGACGGAAGTTCTCCGCATCAAGTACGATGCGAACGAAGCTTTCCGAGTACCGATTGGCTACGATATTGGTCAAATACTGAAGAGCATCCAGCGTCTGTCCACGTCTGCCAATAATCATGCCGAGGTCTTTCCCGGAAATATTGAAGATGTGACCATCCCGCTGTTTCTTGATATGCACTTCCACATCCAACCCCATACCTGCCGCAACCTCTTTCAAAAACGCAGCCGCTTCTTCATAGGGATTATGGACTGCTACACCCTCAAGTAATGCTTCAATCTCAGGTTCAGGTGTGGCTGGTTTGATCGGCTGCGGTGCAGCTTCGGGTACGGGCAGCAAGCTCACTTCAACTTTAGCAGCCTTCACCCCGAACAAACCCAGGAATCCTTTTGACGGCTGCTCTAAAACTTGTATCTCGACCTTGTCCCGGCTCACGCCAAGCTCAGCCAATCCTTGGTTTACAGCATCTTCAACGGTTTTTCCTGACGTAATGACTGTGGTCATTTCGATTTTTTGGCCCCTTTCGACCCTTTCCCAGAGACGGTTGCCTTGCCACCGTTTTTGCGTTTAGCTCCATTTTTGGAAGAGCTGCTTTGCTTCACGTTGACCTCGGCCACAACTTTATCATTATTCCGGTAAAGGAAATAGTTTTGCACGATGGTGTAGATATTACTGTAGAACCAGTAAAGCGGCAACGCTGACGGGAACTGATATGACATAACAAAAATCAAAATCGGATACACCCACAGCATAAACTGCATTGGGCCAATCTGCTGTGCAGGATTCATACGCATCATCATCCACGTTTGAATGAACGTTGTGATGGCAGCCAGCACTGGCAAAATAAACAGGTGATCCGGTGATCCCAGTTGGAGCCACAAGAAATCATGCGTTCTCAGACTGGAGTTTCCGTAAATGGAGTTATAAAGTGCGATGTAAATCGGCATCTGAATGATAAGAGGCAGACAGCCGGCCATCGGGTTAACCTTGTTCTCCTGAAACAATTTCATCGTCTCTTGCTGAACTTTCTCAGGTGTATCTTTATACTTGGCTTGAATCTCCTTCAGCTGCGGCTGAATGGCCTGCATCGCTTTGGAGCTGCGGACCTGTTTCATCGTCAATGGTAAAATCAATGTCCGTACAATAAGCACCATCACCAGGACAGCCAGTCCATATTCACCGCTAAACCAGTTAGCGAATGTATCGAGCGCCAGTGAGAACCAGTACACGACATTGGCTTGCCAGAATGATTCACTATTCTTCAGATCTTCCGTTGTAACCCCTGCACCTTGTGGAGTACATCCGGCGAGTACAGTGACCATTGCAATGACTGCAATGAGGAGAATCCACTTCCCCTTAGATGTCTTCAATCGCGACACTTCATAACCCCTCTCTTAACCATTCCATTCCACCGTAAATCATACCATAATTAGGAGGACAAATAAACCGAAGCTTACCGCTTGCACGACTTCAACAGGGAGGCCTTACGCAGTACATGTAACAGACTTTTTTCCATTTCCTTATAGGGCATGCCTAATGCACCTTTGCGGACGATGAAAATCAAATCCATCTGCGTAACAATCTCTTGTTCATGATGACGTACAATTTCCTTGATCATGCGTCTCATCCGGTTACGCACGACAGCGTTTCCTATTTTTTTGCTACAGGATACGCCCACCCGGAATTGTTCGGTATCTTTACGGCGGCAGCCATACACCACGAATTGATGATTGGCAAACGATTTTCCAAACCGATATACACGGCTAAAATCCGCACGGTTTCGCAGACGCAGTCTTTTATACACGGCGCTTCTCCTTGCTGTCCTTCATCAACGTTATTGACGGAGGTATCATTACTAATTTAGTATAGGCTTTCTTGATCGACGGTAAACCGTCTTGGCGACAACTTGTATATAAGGAAAGTTTCTGAAAAAGAGAAACTTAACCAACAATTATGATTAGCTAACTGGTACGCTTCTTCACAGCCTATAAAGCAATGAATTACGCTATATAACCAGCCTGAATAATCCCGTTTTAAGAAAAAAAAGACCACCTCGGTGGTCTTCAGATGCATTAAGCACTCAGGACTTTACGGCCTTTCAGGCGACGTGCAGCCAAAACTTTACGGCCGTTTTTTGTGCTCATTCTTTTACGGAAACCATGAACTTTTTTACGCTTGCTAACGTTCGGTTTGAATGTAGGTCTCAATGTATTGCACCTCCTTACAAGGAAATACTTATGTGATGAATCCTTTTCATCTTCACAGAAAACACCTTTATATATTTAACCACGTCCAATTGGAAAAGTCAACTGAAAAGCGACGCCTCCCTCCCTCTTTTTCATATGCTTTCCAGCGCTCAAAAAACATGCCTCTCTATCCTAGAGATTTTCCCCCAATAATACAGCCACAAAATCATCAAAAAAAGTTATCCCCAACCTCCGAAAAAGAGCTGATTTCTTCATCTTCTTCCGTTATCCACACTTCTTATAATATGTAATGAAATCTGTATTCCTGTTTTAAGTTATTCACATGTGGATAAAGAATAATAGGTTGAAGTTTGCAAAAATAACGCGTGATGTATCCGCTTCACTGTATAGGTTTACAACGTTTTAAGAAAGGTGTAGGATGGAAATCAGCATCTTGTATACAAGTATACCTTTTGTTTTTTTACCGTTTGTTTTCGCATGCAATCGGCACTAGATCGAATTGCGATACGATAACAGTACACATCAACTCTTGTGTGTACATTCATTAATTTTGACTTTTCGACAATTGATCGAATTCTGAGGTGTAGCACATTGTGTTATGATTCTAACGTACGAATTACTTAATTTAGGAGCGTTAGCCATATGCAATTTCCATCTTCCTGGCTTCAAGGAGCATCTCGCGGTGAGGCCATAGCTTGCGAATTAAGGCTGAGAATCATCAACGGAACCCTTCGGCCTGGGGAAATTTTGTCGGAAAATCGAATTGCTGCTGATTTTGACAGCAGTCGCTCGCCTGTTCGCGAAGCATTGAGAACGTTGTCAAATGAAGGGCTGATTCGGCTTGAACGAATGGGTGTTGTCATCCTGGGCCTCAATATGAAGGATGTCGAAGAACTGTATGATGTACGTTTTCTCATTGAAAGCTTTGTACAGCAACGGCTAGCGGCAGATGTGCCTCCAGCGCTAATCACGCAGCTGAGCAATATCATTGACAAAATGCAACTCGCTGGCAAACATCAAGATGCTGTCGAATTTGCTTATCAGGATCTTACGTTTCACGAGGCCATTGTCGAGGCAGCCTCCCATTCCCGTATCTCACACCTGTGGAAGAGCATCAGATATGTTGTGATGACGGTCATGCTACTTACTACGCGCAGAGTATTTGCCCAAGGTGAGTCCAAAGTAAGTGCTGTAATTGAAAAACACCGCTCCCTTGCAACTGCTCTGGAATCAGGGGACAAAGCTCTGATCCAGCACGGGGTACGCACATATTTTAAAGACTCTGGCCAAACGTTACACGAAAGCTTTGAATTTTGAACTTGATTTCTTACAGCATATCGATGTTAGAAATCTTGCTATTTGTTAGAACCGAAAGCGTTGCGTACAGATTTTCTTATGAGTGACCATAGAGTTGGCAATCAATCCAGCGTCAAGGACGTGAATGATTGCCACATAACTTGTCGACAAGTATACAAAATGCGGTATTTTCATTTTTCGGACATGATAAGGGTAGTTTGCTTCATTACATTGTTATCAGATCATCAAGATGCTAATTTTTTTATCACTGCTTTCATTGTAAGCGTTTATCCCAAGACAAAGGAGTAATTACATCATGAGCACGATTTTCGGATTATCCCATAATGCTACATTGCTGATCTGGACGTTGATCGCCATCATCTTCCTGATCCTCTTAATCTCCAAATATAAATGGAACCCCTTTATCACCCTTTTATTATCTGCATTAATGCTTGGTTTGCTTGCAGGTATGAAGCCAGCTGACGTCATTTCCTCCATTACGGGCGGACTTGGCGGTACTTTAGGCACGATCGCTATCGTCATCGGACTTGGTACCATGCTTGGTAAAATGATGGCTGAATCTGGCGGTGCCGAGCAGATTGCGACGACTCTTGTTGACCGATTCGGTGTGAAACGTGTGCACTGGGCTATGATGATTGTTGGATTCATTGTAGGTATTCCTGTTTTCTTTGAAGTCGGTGTCATTCTAATGATTCCGATCATCTTCACGGTAGCCCGCAAAACCAATATGTCCCTGCTTCAGATCGGTATTCCTATTTTGGCTGGTCTCTCCACAGTTCATGGGCTTGTTCCACCACATCCGGCACCGATGATTGCCATTGAAGCCTTCAATGCGGATCTGGGAAAAACGATTCTGTACTCTTTAATTATAGGCATCCCTACTGCGATTATTGCTGGACCGGTATTCGGTAAATTTATCGGCAAAAGAATTCACACCGAACCACCAGCTGAACTCGCTGAACAGTTCTCGTCTAAGAAAAACATTCATTTGCCCGGATTTGGCATTACATTGTTTACGATTCTGTTGCCCGTCATCCTGATGCTGATTGGCTCCATTGCAAACATCGTTGATCCTGATGCAACAAGTGGGTTTACCGTCTTTAGTGAGTTTATCGGCAATGAGATTATTGCTTTGTTGATCTCTGTTGTCTTTGCCCTCTTTTCACTCGGTTTTGCCCGCGGATTCACCAAACATGAACTTTCACGCTTCACCAGTGAATGTCTGGCCCCAACAGCTACCATTATTCTCATTATTGGAGGCGGCGGTGCCTTCAAACAGGTGCTGATTAACAGCGGCGTTGGTAATGCCATTGCAGAATTCGCCACAAATGCACACATTAATGTCATTTTGTTTGCCTGGCTTGTAGCTGCACTGATTCGTGTCGCTACTGGTTCAGCTACGGTTGCGATGACTACAGCTGCTGGTATTGTTGCTCCAGTACTCGCTCTTACACCAGGAGCTAACATTGAGCTGGTTGTACTTGCCACGGGGGCAGGCTCCCTTGTACTTTCCCATGTTAATGATGCAGGCTTCTGGATGATTAAGGAGTTCTTTAATATGAGTGTTGCTCAGACACTCAAGACGTGGACTGTTATGGAAACACTACTTTCTGTGGTTGGATTGATCTTTATTTTGCTACTAAGTACAGTGGTGTGATTGGACGCTAACATCCTTTTTCTCATATAAAAAATCGAAAGAAGGACGAACGAATGACCAATTATATGATTGGAATCGATATTGGAACAACCAGCACTAAATCCGTGTTATTCACAGAGCAAGGCGAGGTGATCACGACCTCCACTCAGGAATATCCGCTCTACACACCAGCTCCGGATGTTGCAGAACAAGACCCGGATGAAATTGTGCAGGCAGCCATCCGATCTGTACACGGCGTGATGACCCAGAGCGGAGTCTCCGCTAACCAGATTCTCTTTGTATCCTGCAGTTCAGCCATGCACAGTGTCATCGCCATGGATCAGAACGATCATCCGCTAACGCGCTGCATCACCTGGGCTGATAATCGAAGCGCAGCTTGGTCCGCCAAGCTGCAAGAAAATGGTGTCGGTCATCAAGTCTATCTACGCACAGGCACCCCCATTCATCCGATGTCACCTCTGACCAAATTGATGTGGCTTCGTCATGACGAGCCAGAACTATTCGAACGCACGGCAAAGTTTATTTCGATCAAAGAGTACCTTTTCTTCCGTCTATTTGGGCAATATATCGTCGATCATTCCATCGCTTCGTGTACGGGACTGCTGAATCTAGAGCAACTGGACTGGGATCAGGAAGCACTGGATATCGCAGGGATCACACCGAATCATCTATCGAAGCTTGTACCGACGACTTATACAATAGAGGGAATGCATCCTGAATGGGCTGAAAAAATGGCTCTTTCCCCCTCCACGCCTTTTGTAATCGGCGCAAGTGATGGGGTGCTGTCCAACCTTGGCGTTAACGCCATCAAACCGGGCATAGTCGCCGCAACCATCGGAACGAGTGGAGCCATTCGTACTGTCGTTGATCGCCCTGTGACCGATCCGAAAGGCCGTACCTTCTGTTATGCCCTGACGGAAAAACTATGGGTTGTAGGTGGGCCTGTGAATAACGGTGGAATGCTGTTCCGCTGGGTACGGGATGAGTTCGCCGCGTCGGAAGTGGAAACAGCGAAACGCCTCGGCATCAACTCCTACGATGTACTGACCAAAATTGCAGAACGTGTTCCACCCGGCTCCGAAGGGTTGCTGTTCCATCCGTACCTCTCGGGCGAACGTGCTCCACTCTGGAACCCAGATGCCCGTGGCTCTTTTTTTGGACTGACCCTCCATCATAAGAAAGAGCACATGATTCGTGCAGTACTTGAAGGGGTTATTTTCAACCTCTATACCGTTCTGCTTGCCATGGAGGAACAGATCGGGCAACCCACCTCAATTCAAGCGACGGGTGGGTTTTCACGATCGCCGTTGTGGCGGCAGATGATGTCCGACATCTTTAATCAGGAAGTCGTTGTGCCTGAGAGCTTTGAAAGTTCATGCCTCGGTGCTGTTGTTCTAGGCCTGTATGCTACGGGACGAATCAAGTCTCTTGAAGAGGTTTCCTCAATGATAGGCACAACTCACCGGCATACGCCAGTCAAAGAACATGCCTCCCTCTATCAGGAGCTGCTGCCGATTTACATTCGCATTTCACGTAAACTTGAAGAGGAATATGCAGACATTGCAGAATTCCAACGCAAAATGTCTATGCTTCATATATAAGTAGAGGGAGACCCCGCAGCCATAAAACGGCTGCGGGGTCTCCCTCTTTTTGATGTCATTTTGTCTCTACCCATGAACACATCCATACTTGTGGTTTACCTCAATCATTTCCTCATGGTCACTTTTGATGTAATCAGCCATCCCTTTTTAGTCACTTTATGAGCATTCAGCAATCCAAAACCTCACCTTTTTACGACATAGCACCTCATGAGGTTGAAAAGGACTAATTACTATTCTTCTCATTTTTCCACTTACTCACTTCAATTCACTTTCAGTTTATCCACAGTGAAGTTATTCACATCGCAAGTCGACTTTTGCACATCATTTATCATCTTTCGACGGATATCCTGTGTATAAAAGTTTTTTGTACTTTAGGTCATGCTGTCGAAAATTAAACAATTTATAAACAATATATTGTGTTGTGACTAAAAATTATACACAAGTTATTGAATTTGTGGATAAAATCTCGCCATACGTTGAAATGCGGGGCTTCTTTTGCTATGATTGTATTACTTTTGGATGTGAATATGTGATCTGACCCATAATATTATCAACAGCCTGTGGATAAAGTTGTGAACAATTTTCCGTTGTTCCTTCTTTTTTTGTTTTTGACCTGTGGGAGTTTGGGGATAAATTCGGCAATATATCTCGTATTTCGACACTGCATCATGGCTTAAGCCACACTTGGAACATGTAAAAGGAGTGACAGTCTGTGGACAGCCATACTTCTGATTTATGGCAGCAAATCTTATCAATCATACAAAATAAACTCAGCAAACCCAGCTTCGACACCTGGTTCAAAGCAACCAAGGCCACCAAGCTGAACGATCGGACGATCGTCATCTCCGCCCCAACTACGTTTGCCGTCGAATGGCTGGAGAGCCGTTACACCAAACTGGTTGGTTCGACGGTCTATGAACTGCTTGGCAAACAGGTCGATGTGAAATTTGTCATCGAGGAGAACAAACCTGTAGAACCAGATCCGCAGTTGCCGGCGCCGACGCCGACAGTCGTTCAGGAAGAAGCCGTGCTCAGCATGCTGAATCCTAAATATACGTTCGACACCTTTGTCATTGGACCGGGGAACCGTTTTGCCCATGCCGCATCGCTGGCGGTCGCTGAAGCGCCTGCCAAAGCCTACAATCCTCTTTTTCTATATGGAGGCGTAGGACTGGGCAAAACCCACCTGATGCATGCCATCGGACATTATATTTTGGAGCATAATCCGAGTAGCAAGGTGGTTTATTTGTCATCTGAGAAATTCACGAATGAGTTCATCAACTCCATCCGTGATAATCGCGGGGAAAGCTTTCGGAACAAGTACCGGAGTGTAGATATTCTGCTTATTGATGATATTCAGTTCCTGGCCGGGAAAGAATCAACACAAGAGGAATTTTTCCATACGTTTAATGCGCTGCATGAGGAACGGAAGCAGATCATTATCTCCAGCGATAGACCACCGAAGGAAATTCCAACCCTGGAGGAGCGGCTACGCTCCCGGTTTGAGTGGGGGTTAATTACGGATATTCAGCCTCCGGATCTGGAGACGCGGATTGCGATTTTGCGTAAAAAAGCGCGTGCGGAGAATCTGGATATTCCAAATGAAGCGATGATGTACATCGCGAACCAGATCGACACCAACATCCGGGAGCTCGAAGGAGCACTCATTCGTGTCGTTGCTTACTCTTCACTGACCAATCAGGACGTTAGTTCTCATCTGGCCGCTGAAGCACTGAAGGATATTATTCCTTCCAGCCGTCCCAAAATGATCACGATTCAAGACATCCAACAAAAGGTCGGCGAATACTACAGCCTCAAGCTTGAAGATTTCAAAGCACGGAAACGGACAAAAGCTGTTGCTTTTCCTAGACAGATCGCTATGTATCTCTCTCGTGAACTGACAGACTTTTCTCTGCCCAAAATCGGGGAGGCTTTTGGAGGACGAGATCATACCACGGTCATTCATGCCCATGAAAAAATCTCTCAAGCGATCAAGAACGATCAAGATCTCTATAAAGTTATCAACAACTTAACCGAAAAAATTAAGAATCCAACCTGAACAAGTCCCAAGCCTATGCACAACGTGTACACATGTGGATAGGCTTAATTTTATGGGTTTAATCCTACTTATCCACATATTCAGTGCCCCTATTACTATTATTACTATAAAGATCTAAAGATATCTTCTCCAAAAAGCCGTTGCAAAGCACGGCCTTCGGCCTTTCGATAAACACCTTTTTAAGACCAAAACAAAACCAAAAAACATCTAACAAATCCGCTAGGAGTGAAACCATGAAAATCAGCATAATGAAAAGTTATCTTAACGAATCCATTCAACAAGTATCCAAAGCGATCTCAAGTCGTACGACGATCCCCATTCTGAGCGGTATCAAATTCGACGTGAATCACCAAGGTGTAACGTTGACAGCAAGTGACACAGATATCTCCATTCAGTCATTTATCCCACTTGAAGAGGGAGACAAAAGTGTGGTGCAAGTAGAACAACCGGGTAGCGTTGTTCTGCCAGCCAAATTTTTCGTAGAGATCATCAAAAAGTTGCCTTCGCAGGAAGTGCATATGGAAGTCAAAGAAAACTTCAACACTTTTATTTCGGCAGGTGCAACGGAGATTCAACTGGTAGGTCTGGACCCGGAAGAGTTCCCGGTACTGCCAAGCATTGAAGAGAACCAAACGGTCTCCATTCCTGGAGATTTGCTGAAAAATATGATTAAACAGACCGTGTTCTCCATTTCCACCCATGAAACGACACCTATTCTGACAGGTGTACTCTGGAGTCTTGGTGATAACGAGTTGAAATTTGTGGCAACGGACCGTCACCGTCTTGCTACACGTGCGGCAATGCTGGATAATGCAGAGGGTATCCGTTTCAACAACGTCGTCATTTCCGGTAAAACACTAAACGAGCTGAGTAAAATCGTTCCCGACCAGAACACGCTTGTGGATATCGTTGTCGCAGATAATCAGGTGTTGTTTAAAATTGACCGTGTACTTTTCTACTCCCGTATTTTGGACGGAACATATCCGGATACTTCTAGAATTATTCCAACGTCATACAAAACAGAACTTGTTTTGGACACAAAAAAATTAAGTGAATCGATTGACCGGGCTTATTTGCTGTCGCGTGAGGAAAAAACAAACATTGTGCGCATGCAGACGATGGACTCCGGCACGATTGAAATATCCTCCAGCTCCTCTGAGCTTGGTAAAGTAAGAGAAGAGATTGAGCCGGCTGAATTTTCGGGTGAACCGCTCAAGATCTCGTTTAACTCCAAATACATGCTGGATGTGCTGAAAGTGGTGGAGAGTGAGCAACTGATGATTGCCTTTACGGGTGTCATGAGTCCCATTATCTTGAAACCGCTCGACGACAGTCAGAGCCTATACGTCATCCTGCCTTACCGGACGACCAATTAACGAAAGGAAGATAACACGATGAAGCAAGTATCGATTCGAACGGAATATATTAAGCTTGACCAATTTTTGAAACTAGCAGACTGCATCCCTACTGGAGGTATGGCAAAAGCCCTCCTCCAAGAAGGGCTTGTTCGTGTGAATAAAGAGGCTGAGGAACGCCGTGGACGGAAGTTATACCCTGGGGATATCGTAGAGGTAGACGGAGAAGGCACGTTCGAAGTGGTTGCGGAGTAAAAGACCAAGGTGCAATCCTGCTGCCTCCTGACGGACGGGATAAAAGGGAGGTTAACGCGTGTTTGTAAACAGCATAGAGTTGCAGCAATTCCGCAATTATGAGCATCTGAAGCTGGAATCATTTGGACCCGTCAATCTGTTGATTGGACAAAATGCCCAAGGCAAGACCAATCTGGCCGAGGCTATTTTTGTGCTGGCACTCACCAAGAGCCACCGCACCTCCCGAGATAAGGAACTGATCCGTTTTGGGGAAGAGCGGTCAAGGCTCACCGCCGAGGTCGACAAAAAATACGGAGCAGTTAAGCTGGAGCTGTCCTTATCACAGCAAGGGAAAAAGGCAAAGATTAACGGTCTGGAGCAACGTAAATTAAGCGATTTTGTCGGCTCTCTCAATGTGGTGATGTTTGCCCCCGAGGATCTGGAGATTGTCAAAGGCACACCGGGGGTTCGCCGCCGGTTCCTTGACATGGAGATCGGGCAGGTGGCTCCAGGTTATCTCTATCATCTGCAGCAGTATCAGAAAGTGCTGATGCAACGGAATAATCTACTCAAGCAACTGTGGGGAAAAGGGGATTCAGCTCAAGCGATGCTGGAGATCTGGAACGAACAGCTTGCAGAGCACGGTGTTAAAATCGTCAAAAAAAGGAAACAATTCATAAAGAAACTTCAAAAGTGGGCAGAAACGATCCATCAGGGGATTACTGGAGGTGGAGAAGTTCTGCGTCTGGCCTACCTTCCCTCCTTCAGCGAAGCCGCTGAGGAAGATGAAGCTGTCTTAATGGAGCAATTTATGATAAAATTATCACAAATGAAAGAGCAGGAGATTCGCCGGGGCACAACGCTGAGTGGGCCACATCGGGATGACCTGTCCTTTTTCATTAACGAACGGGAAGTACAAACGTATGGCTCTCAGGGGCAGCAACGCACAACAGCGTTGTCTCTTAAGCTTGCGGAGATTGAACTGATTCATGAAGAGATCGGGGAATATCCGGTTCTGTTGCTGGATGACGTATTATCCGAACTTGATCCTTTTCGTCAGACCCAGCTGATCGAAACATTCCAAAGCAAGGTACAGACTTTTATTACCGCTACGGGAATCGAGAGCCTGAACGTTGACAAGCTTAAAGACGCTAGTATCTATCACGTTCATGCCGGACAGGTGGAACGCTAAGGGGTGAGGGCTTATGTACATTCATCTGGGCGGTGAAAAAATCATCCGTTCTTCTGAGTTGGTTGCTATTTTTGATATATCGATCGAGAAATCCTCAAAAATATCCAAGCAGTATGTTACACATGCCGAACAGGAAAAAACGGTCGAACATATCGGCGAAGAGGAAGCAAAGTCTATCGTGGTGACGAAAAACATTGTGTATTACTCACCGATTTCCTCCGCAACGCTCAAGAAGCGTGCGCACCATTTTCCTGATTTATAGCGGATATTCAAGAGAGAATTTCTTTGTCTGCTAATATTCTTAAGTTAACGCATATTCAAGATATTGAATCTATAGAAGTAGGTGAAAGGCATGTCTATGAATCAACCGTCATATGATGCGAATGAAATTCAGGTCCTTGAAGGACTGGAAGCCGTACGTAAACGTCCGGGGATGTACATCGGTTCCACCAGTGCCAAAGGTTTGCATCATCTGGTCTGGGAAGTAGTGGACAACAGTATCGATGAAGCGCTGGCGGGTTACTGTGATCATATCGAGATCAACATCCATGAAGACAACAGTGTAACCGTTGTGGATAATGGACGGGGTATTCCAGTTGGCGAACATGCCAAAATGAAACGTCCAGCTCTGGAAGTCGTTATGACTGTTCTTCATGCAGGGGGTAAATTCGGTGGAGGCGGGTACAAGGTATCCGGTGGTTTGCACGGTGTAGGTGTATCCGTTGTTAACGCACTTTCTGAAAAAGTAGTCGTCACTGTAAAACGGGATGGTCATATCCATCAACAGGAATACCGCCGCGGTGCTCCGCAATATGATCTCAAAGTGATCGGCACAACCGACGAGACGGGAACAACTGTGACGTTCCATCCCGATCCGGAGATTTTTACAGAAACTTTGGTATATGATTACGAAACATTGCTTACACGTGTCCGTGAGCTGGCGTTCCTGAACAAAGGAATCGGTCTGACTCTGACAGATGAGCGTACAGGTGTAACTAACTCCTTCATGTACGAAGGCGGGATCATTGAGTATGTATCCTTCTTGAATCAAAAGCGTGAAGTGTTGCATGAGAATCCGATCTATGTTGAAGGTTCACGGGATAACATTCAGGTGGAGGTTGCACTGCAATACAATGACAATTACACCGAGAATATTTATTCTTTTGCGAATAACATCAACACCCATGAGGGCGGAACGCACGAGTCAGGCTTTAAGAGTGCACTCACCCGGATTATTAATGACTATGCCCGTAAGGCTGGTGTAATCAAGGATAGTACCGGCAATCTGTCTGGTGACGATGTGCGTGAAGGTCTGACGGCCATTATTTCGGTCAAAATTCCGGAACCGCAATTCGAAGGACAAACAAAAACAAAGCTCGGAAACAGTGAAGTACGTGGTATTGTGGAGTCTTTGTTTGCAGAGAAGCTGCAGGAGTTCTTGGAAGAGAATCCTTCCGTATCCCGTCGTATTTTGGAAAAAGGATTGCAGGCTGCGCGTGCCCGTGAAGCGGCTCGTAAAGCTCGTGAACTGACACGCCGTAAAGGCGCGCTTGAAGTCAGCTCCCTGCCGGGTAAGCTGGCGGACTGTTCATCCAAAGATGCGTCCATCAGTGAATTGTACATCGTCGAGGGTGACTCTGCCGGCGGTTCAGCCAAACAGGGTCGTGACCGTCACTTCCAGGCTATTTTGCCGCTTCGTGGTAAGATCCTGAACGTGGAAAAGGCACGTCTTGACCGTATCCTGGGTAATGCCGAGATTCGTGCGATCATCACTGCGATGGGAACAGGGATCGGCGACGATTTTGACATCTCCAAAGCACGTTATCACAAAATCATTCTGATGACCGATGCCGATGTCGATGGTGCCCATATCCGTACACTGTTGCTGACATTCTTGTATCGGTATATGCGCAAAATCATTGAGGCGGGTTATGTATATATTGCACAGCCACCACTGTTCAAGATTGAGCGTAACAAAGTCATTCGTTATGCAGGCTCCGAGAAAGAGCGTGACGAGATTATTGCTTCATTGGGTGAGAACGTCAAGTTCAACATCCAGCGGTACAAAGGTCTTGGCGAGATGAATGCGGGACAATTGTGGGAAACCACGATGGACCCGGAGAGCCGGACAATGTTGCAAGTATCGATCAGCGATGCGATGCTCGCGGATGCCATGTTTGACACCTTGATGGGGGATAACGTCGAACCTCGTCGTGACTTCATCCAGGAGAATGCAAAATACGTGAAAAACCTCGATATTTAACGAGTTGCGAAGAGGCGCCTGTGAGGGCGCCTTTTTTTATATTATGAGTGATATGCGCTTATTTACCTGGCAGTCCGTCGTTTGATTGCGGAAGCCTGGGCTTTGGAAGCCTTAGAGGTTGTTTTTTTCGCTTTGCCTTTTTTGGAGGGTAAGCGTCCGTAAGCAATGGCATAACGTTTGATTTTGCGGTAAGCCTCTTTATCGGGAAGCAGACCAAATGCATAGATGCCGGGCAGTGTGTTGACCTCCAGAATCCAGGGACGCCCATGATCATCCAAAGCGATATCAATTCCAATTTCTTTGAGTCTGGGAAAAGAGCTTTGCAATTGGACAGCAGTATGGATACCGAGGCGGTGCAATTCATGCTTAAGCTTTTGATATCCTTCCCTTTTGAGTTGCGGGAGTACAAGTTCTTCAAAGGTGGCCAGACGGCCGCCTCCGTGGATATTGGTAATGATTTTTCCTGGCGCAGCAACCCGTCCGAGAATACCTGTCGTTTCCCAGCTGTGCTGTGGATTCTTCTGGGTTAATACGCGCAGGTCAAAAGGTAATCCCTCATGTGTCATTAGTGGAATACCCTGTTGAATGATATAGTCACGTTTCTGAATACGTTCGTTCAATGCGTTCTCAAGTTCTGTGAGCGAATGAAAGACTCGCTCTTCAGTTCCATGTTGCAGATGATAGGTCGTAAGATTGGACATGGTCGGAGGAGTAGGCTCTGATTCTACTGATTCGGGTGAGGTGGATTCGTCAGATACTTCATCGTTTATGGATTCGGCAGTTGAGTCTGCAGAACGAGGGACTGTGATTGTGGTGTGAACTGTCCTTACCCTCATCACCCCATTACCGTAAGTTCCCCTGTCGGGCTTAATAAAATTGGCTGGGAATAACTCGGTCATTCGTTCTAGTGTTTGCGAGCTATATTTTCGGGTCACCGGTATATATTCATTGACATGACGACTGCGTTGCAAAATTGCTGTTTTAGTCCATTTGCTGGAGACACGCTGGATGCTCATGTGCATCAGTCCTTTCTTGTTTTGATCCGTTGTGCTGAGGGACATTATGCAGAAAATCAAAGGACAAGAGATGATTTCAGTGGTATAATAGAGGAATATGGCGTTTTGTGCTGTCAGCCGATAAAATTGCAGTTTGATGGCCACGTGGGAACGGATCTAGCCTTGATTGGACAGTACATATGCCGCTTTTCTAGCATTGTATGTGCAATTGCAGAGGAAGGCAGGGCGAACCCCCAGACACGCTCAAGTTCCTGGAAGAAAGGCTATTGCCCAGCGGACGTTTAATTGTGTAACTTTTGTGAAAGTAATATAATAAAGAGTAGCGTTCTTGCGCGGTTTTAGCCTTGTTAGGCTTTTCACATATATTAATTTTCTGGAAATGATTGATTTGGAACGTTTGTTGAAGGACAAGAAGGAGGTCCAGCATGGCGGAAGAAATGAACTCGCAGATTAAAGATCGGGATATTGGCGTCGAGATGCGTGAATCGTTTATGGATTATGCGATGAGCATCATAGTGAGCCGTGCCCTGCCAGATGTGCGTGATGGATTGAAGCCGGTTCACCGGCGCATTCTGTATGCAATGTCGGAGCTTGGCATGACACCTGATAAACCACATAAAAAATCAGCCAGAATCGTCGGCGAAGTTATCGGTAAGTATCACCCGCACGGTGACTCTGCCGTTTACGAGACGATGGTACGGATGGCACAGGACTTCTCCCTGCGTTACATGCATGTCGATGGACACGGTAACTTCGGATCAGTCGATGGTGATATGGCTGCAGCGATGCGTTATACCGAGGCACGTTTGTCCAAGATTGCGATGGAAATGCTCAGAGATATCAACAAGGACACCATTGACTTCCAACCAAACTATGATGGCGAAGAAAATGAACCTATTGTTCTCCCTGCTCGTTTTCCTAACTTGCTTGTCAATGGAGTTGGCGGGATCGCCGTAGGTATGGCTACCAACATTCCTCCTCATAATCTGGGAGAGGTTATTGACGGCGTACAGGCCATGATTAAAAATCCAGACATTACGTCCATGGAACTGATGGATTATATCCAAGGTCCAGACTTCCCTACATCTGGTTATATTCTGGGACGTTCAGGTATTCGTCAGGCTTACCAGACTGGACGCGGATCGGTAACGATGCGTGCCAGAACCAATATCGAAGAGAACAATAACAAAGCTCGTATCGTCGTTACAGAGCTTCCGTACCAGGTGAACAAAGCAAGACTCGTAGAGAAAATTGCTGAACTGGTACGTGACAAAAAGATCGATGGCATAACCGATCTGCGTGATGAATCTGACCGTAATGGTATGCGGGTTGTGATTGAGCTTCGCAGGGACGTCAATCCTGGTGTTGTGCTGAACAATTTGTACAAGCACACTTCGATGCAGTCCACATTCGGTATTAACATGCTTGCGATCGTCAATAAAGAACCAAAGATTCTGAATCTGCGTGAAGTGTTATATCACTATTTGCAGCACCAGATTGAGGTTATTCGTCGCCGTACACAATTCGAATTGAGAAAAGCCGAAGCTCGTGCTCACATTCTGGAAGGTTTGCGTATTGCATTGGATCACATCGACGAGATCATTACGTTGATTCGTTCATCAAGCAATACAGATGCCGCTAGAGAAGGTTTGATTGAGCGTTTCTCACTCAGCCATGACCAGGCGCAAGCTATTCTGGATATGCGTTTGCAACGTCTGACAGGTTTGGAACGTGAACGGATCGAGAACGAGTACAACGAATTGATGGTCAAAATCCGCGAGTATCGCGAAATTTTGGCTAATGAACATCTTGTACTTGAGATTATCAGTACAGAGCTTCAGGAAATTCGTGAGCGTTTTGGTGACGATCGCCGTACCGAGATCACGGTTGGAGAAGAAAGTATTCTGGATGAGGATCTGATTCCACGTGAAGAAGTAATCATCACGATTACCCACACAGGTTACGTTAAACGTCTGCCTGTATCTACCTACCGTAGCCAAAAACGCGGAGGACGCGGTGTTGTAGGGATGGATACAAAGGATACCGACTTTGTCGAGCATCTTTTTGTTACCAACTCTCACAATTACCTGATGTTCTTCACGGATAAAGGTAAAGTATATCGCCTGAAAGCTTATGAGATTCCAGAGCTTGGACGTACAGCGCGTGGGACACCAATTATCAACCTGATTCAGATTGAGCAAGGGGAGTCTGTCAATGCGGTTATTCCAGTACAGGAATTCGAGAGCGATAAGTATCTATTCTTTGCAACACGTCAGGGTGTAGTGAAGAAAACGCCGCTTGAAGATTACACGAACATTCGCAAAGGCGGACTTATCGGGATCTCCTTGCGTGATGATGACAGCCTGATTGATGTGAAGCTGACGGATGGGCAACAAGAGATTATCATGGGTACAGCTCATGGAATGTCTATTCGTTTCTCGGAGGGTAATGTACGTTCTATGGGACGTAGTGCTACCGGGGTTAAGGGTATCACGCTTGACGATCAAGATGCGGTTATCGGTATGGACGTCGTAGATGCTGATCTGGATGTTTTGATTGTCACAGCCAAAGGGTACGGTAAACGGACCCCAGTTAGTGATTACCGGATGCAAACTCGTGGTGGTAAAGGAATCAAGACGATCAATGTTACCGAGAAGAACGGTGCTGTTGTCAGCCTCAAAATGGTTAAAACAGAAGAGGATCTGATGATTATCACATCCAGTGGTACACTAATTCGGATGAGCATGGATGGCATCTCAACCATGGGTCGCTATACTCAGGGTGTGAAGCTAATCCATATTCGTGAGGAAGACGCTGTAGCTACCGTAAGCCGAATTGATAAAAATGAAGAAGAACCAGATGAAGAAAACGATGAAGCAACAGAATCTGGGGCGTCCTCTGATACAGAGTTAAATCTGGAAGAAGGCATGGCGTCTGAAGCAGAAGCTGATGTTCAAGATGATGATTCAGGTTCGGAAGAATAACATAGGTATCTTGTTTTATTGAATCGTTAAGAAACTTGAAACAGGATACGAAGGGCTCCCTTTATGGGGGCCTTTTTGATATGTACAGAAGAAATAATGGAAGCTTAAAAATCTAGGATGTACAGCCTGTTTTCTGAGTAATATAATGGGAAATAACATGAGAAACCGGGACTATGGTCTTGTATTGTCATCATCTTAAGAAGAACGATGAGTGAGGGGAATCGGTATGGGATTAATTACCCTGTCAGAAGTCAAACCAGGACTAAAATTGGGAAGTGATGTGCAGACGTCACGTGGCAATGTGTTGCTTCAAAAGGGTAAAATTATTTTACCTAAAGATATGGAAGTCCTCAGGGCGTTTTTGATTCATCAGGTGGACATCGAACAAGAGAGGACAGGAACTAGCAGTGGAGGTTCAAAAGGAGTAACTGGACCCAGCGGAGCATTAGGAACAGCCGTCGCAGAGAAGAATGGGGAACGGACAAGTACAATAGTTTCAGCCCCAGTTATTACACTTCAGGATGAATACGAGAAAATGGTTACGTTGACTAAAAACGCGTTTCTCTCCTCATTAGCTGCTGAATTGCCCGTTTATGAGTTACGGACACAGCTAGAGGCTTTGTTCATACATCTCAAACAATATAATGTGCTTACCTTCAGTCCACGCAATATGAAAGAGCATGATTATGTATATCACCATGCTGTGCTAAGCGCGATCACATCCTATCAACTGGCTCAGTGGATCGATCTCCCCTCCAAGGACTGGATGCAGGTTGCCTTTGCTGGATTGTTCCATGATATCGGTAATAACAAGGTTGATCCGCAGATTCTCCATAAACCTTCTTCTCTGACAGCGGAGGAGCAAGAGGAGATCAGGCAACACACCAAGTATGGTTATCAGATTCTTAAACAGGCTAAGGCCATCAATGAAGGTGCAAGACTTGCAGCACTGCAGCATCACGAAAAAGTGGATGGATCGGGTTATCCCTTGCAACTTACCGGGACACAGATTCATATCTATGCCAAAATCGTAGCTATCGCAGATATTTTCCATGCAATGACCCTAGAGAAGATTTATCGTAAGGCTCAATCTCCATATCTGGTTCTAGAACAAATTCAAAGTGAGGCGTTTGGTAAACTGGAACCTTCTGTTGTGAATATGTTTGTGCAACGCTCCACCCAGATTCATAACGGAATACGAGTGAAACTGAGTAATAACCAGATTGGGGAAATTATTTTCTCAGATCGAGATCATCCTACTCGGCCAATGGTATCTGTAGAAGGATCGATTATTAATTTGATGCAACAAAGACAGTTATATATTCAAGAAGTATTAGGTTAGAAGCATAGTTGGATTTGTAATGTGAAGACCTTCTCATAACGAGAGGGTCTTTTTTTAATATGGTAGTTAAAAGATTAACGTTTATGAGTATATTCGTTATCAAATGAGTCCAACTATAGTTTAGTGTTAAGTAATAAAAGAAATTAGAAAAAACACTTGCATTAAAATTCTCTACATGGTATATTCTAATTCCGGCCAAGAAAACACAGTTAAGACGGTGCGGCAAGCCAATAAAAACAAGCTTCGAAAGAAACTTAAAAAAAGTGCTTGCAAAGTTGGTTCGGAAATGATATGATATAAAAGTTACTGAAGCGAATGAGTGACGGTGACTGAATGTGTTTGATCTTTGAAAACTGAACAACGAGTGAGTAAACATTCTGCTTGCAGAATGACGTGAAGGTTTTTGGTACATGCCATATGGCTGTATGAAAACTGGAACACAAATGAGATTTTTAATCTCGTCAGATTCAAAATGAGCTTATCGCTCTTTTCAATAACTTTATTGGAGAGTTTGATCCTGGCTCAGGACGAACGCTGGCGGCATGCCTAATACATGCAAGTCGAGCGGACTTGAAGAGAAGCTTGCTTCTCTGATGGTTAGCGGCGGACGGGTGAGTAACACGTAGGCAACCTGCCCTCAAGCTTGGGACAACTACCGGAAACGGTAGCTAATACCGAATACTTGTTTTCTTCGCCTGAAGAGAACTGGAAAGACGGAGCAATCTGTCACTTGGGGATGGGCCTGCGGCGCATTAGCTAGTTGGTGAGGTAACGGCTCACCAAGGCGACGATGCGTAGCCGACCTGAGAGGGTGATCGGCCACACTGGGACTGAGACACGGCCCAGACTCCTACGGGAGGCAGCAGTAGGGAATCTTCCGCAATGGGCGAAAGCCTGACGGAGCAATGCCGCGTGAGTGATGAAGGTTTTCGGATCGTAAAGCTCTGTTGCCAGGGAAGAACGCTTGGGAGAGTAACTGCTCTCAAGGTGACGGTACCTGAGAAGAAAGCCCCGGCTAACTACGTGCCAGCAGCCGCGGTAATACGTAGGGGGCAAGCGTTGTCCGGAATTATTGGGCGTAAAGCGCGCGCAGGCGGTCATGTAAGTCTGGTGTTTAATCCCGGGGCTCAACCCCGGATCGCACTGGAAACTGCGTGACTTGAGTGCAGAAGAGGAGAGTGGAATTCCACGTGTAGCGGTGAAATGCGTAGAGATGTGGAGGAACACCAGTGGCGAAGGCGACTCTCTGGGCTGTAACTGACGCTGAGGCGCGAAAGCGTGGGGAGCAAACAGGATTAGATACCCTGGTAGTCCACGCCGTAAACGATGAGTGCTAGGTGTTAGGGGTTTCGATACCCTTGGTGCCGAAGTTAACACATTAAGCACTCCGCCTGGGGAGTACGGTCGCAAGACTGAAACTCAAAGGAATTGACGGGGACCCGCACAAGCAGTGGAGTATGTGGTTTAATTCGAAGCAACGCGAAGAACCTTACCAGGTCTTGACATCCAACTAACGAGGCAGAGATGCGTTAGGTGCCCTTCGGGGAAAGTTGAGACAGGTGGTGCATGGTTGTCGTCAGCTCGTGTCGTGAGATGTTGGGTTAAGTCCCGCAACGAGCGCAACCCTTATATTTAGTTGCCAGCA